>NZ_JBHUMM010000007.1:0-309096 GCF_042685085.1 Marinicrinis sediminis | reverse complement strand
GAGATTTCCCCTTTGGTAAGACCCCTTGTAGACGACAAGGTTGATAGGTTCGAGGTGGACGTGCAGCAATGCATGGAGCTGACGAATACTAATCGGTCGAGGGCTTATCCCAACACAACTCCTGCAACTAGCAGGAGGAAGTAATACCTGATTCAAACCTAAACCTTTCGCATTCAGTTTTGAAGGAGCAAAACTCTTTCTTTGGAGAGGTACCCAAGAGGCCGAAGGGGGCGCTTTGCTAAAGCGTTAGGGTGTAACAGCCGCGAGGGTTCGAATCCCTCTCTCTCCGCCATATTGCTTCTTTTATATTGATTGGGGCGGCGTAGCTCAGCTGGCTAGAGCGTACGGTTCATACCCGTGAGGTCGGGGGTTCGATCCCCTCCGCCGCTACCAAACCTATTTATTGAAGTGATGTTGCAATGATTTTGTTATTGAGGACGCTTAGCTCAGCTGGGAGAGCATCTGCCTTACAAGCAGAGGGTCGGCGGTTCGATCCCGTCAGCGTCCACCATTATATACATGGAGCTGTGGTGTAGAGGCCTAACATGCCTGCCTGTCACGCAGGAGATCGCGGGTTCGAATCCCGTCAGCTCCGCCATTTTATTTTTTTTTGCCTCTAACAGCATAGCAATCGAAATAAATGGTGATACTATGGCTCGGTAGCTCAGTCGGTAGAGCAGAGGACTGAAAATCCTCGTGTCGGCGGTTCGATTCCGTCCCGAGCCACCATTTTATTTTTATGGGGGATTAGCGAAGTGGCCAAACGCGGCAGACTGTAAATCTGTTCTCTACGAGTTCGGTGGTTCGAATCCATCATCCCCCACCAGTTTATCTCAATATGAGCCATTAGCTCAGTTGGTAGAGCACCTGACTTTTAATCAGGGTGTCGAAGGTTCGAGTCCTTCATGGCTCATCCATATACGTCAGAAAGACCATGTGATTTTAATCATGTGGTCTTTTTTGTGTTCTTTTTTAATTCGATTACCGAAACTCATATGTCGAGAAAAAGACAGATAGAATGAGCTTAAGGGACTTGGAAATTTTATGAATCCCTCAAATCATCCACGGATAAGGGAGATAGCGGATAAACATAGAAAGAATTTAACGCACACCTCCAATATTTATGGTTGACGAAGCAATATTTTCAAATTATGATATAGGAACAAATGTTCGTGTAATACGAATATAAATACAAACAAAGCACCTGAACAAGAACATGAGCAGGTGTATAGGCAAAGGGGATGATAGAAGCATGATGAACAAAGATCCATTTTACGGTGCGAGAACGTACGCAGTTCAATATCAGCTAGATCATACGAAAGGGGTACGAAAACTCTTAAGTGATCGGTATCTCATCGCAGAGAGAAGGTACAAGGGAGATACAGATGCCAGTGACATTCTAATTGACCTCAGTCGCGCTATTGATATGGCGAGTCTTTCGGATAAACAGGCAGAGGCAGTAGCGCTTGTGTACGGATACTGGCAACTCACCCAGCAAGAGGCTGGACAAGTCATGCAGGTATCGCAAAAGCAGGTCAGCACGTACCTGACAGGAGCGATAAGAGCGATTACAGCCGTCTTTAAGGAATGGGAGTATGGTCAGATTATCGTGGAACTTGCATGGGAAGAGGAGGCAGATTATGTTGCAGAATCCGGAAGCAATCCATATTCAATTCATTCATGAATTGTCCGAGAAGTATACGACGGGAACCCCGGTTGAATATGAGGGACATGTGTACCAGCTTCAAAATAACCAGGAACGCTTAAATTTAATCAAGACCGTCTTACATCAATGGGATCAGCAAAAGGCAAGAGGTGAACGAGAACCGGATGCCAGAGGCATGAGAGAAGAAACGCAAAATGAAGCGTCATCCAGCCACAGGGTGAAAGGAGGATATCCACGTCGCAAGCACAGCTCCAAGCTACTGCAAAGAGTGAGCAATCTGCTATTGGCAGATGAGCTCAAGTCTCGGAATCCGCACAAGTTGAAACAAACCGAATACCCGATTTTAAGTGGATGGCAGTTGCACTATCGACAGCAAAGAGAATATTCACTGGTATTGGCTTCTTCGATGGATTGTGACGGCAATCGTCAGGACAGGCCAGTGAGGCGCAGACGGACACTGAAAGAAGAGTTGACGTTGGAACTGCAAAGACACGGAAACTGCAAAGATATGAAAATGGGAATCGTGCAGAACTGAAAGCTTTCTACCAATAAAAAAATCGAATGCAGGGTATAAAAGATCGGGTTTGTTGCTTACGTATAATGAAGGATCAAACAAGCTCGAGCGACCTTGACTCCATTCTTTCCCGGGAAAAATAGACAAGGAGGTTAAATGTGACCCTTCTCAATGAGTATCAACAGATTCTTTTATGGCTGGAGAGTGAAATTGTACAAGTACAAACTCTCTCCTTTCCAGCAGATCCGGCACAGTCCAACTCAGCTGTTGTCAGACTGCTTGAAGATAAACCCACTATGGTGGCCGCAGCCGCTTGGGAAGCAAACCGCAAATATGAAATTGTTTATGTGCATGATACGATCGAACAAGTGATGCAGGTGATGGAAGATTTGCAGGACAAGCTTTATCAGGAACGCCGTATACCAATAAGCACAAATGGGGCGGTCCATGAATTTCTATCTTACCACCTTTTTGCTCCTGAACGAACCGCCAACAATCTGGTTCAGATGAGAGCAGAGCTGTTGATCAAAACAAGAGTAATGAGATCGGCGGCAACCGTACCAAAAATGGCGGATATTCATACCAATATTCAATAACTCAATAGGAGGAATGAACATGGCAGGAGGAACTTGGGATCCGACAGCGATCCCTGTGAGACCAGGTCTTTATGTTAATTTTGTAGAAGCAGCAGCAGCACAGATTCAGGGGGGAGCAAGAGGTACGGTCGCAATTCCGCTTCTGACCTATAGTGGAACCGCTCAGGAAAAACAAGTGTATACGATTGAAAAAGAACAGCAAGCGGTAGAGTTGTTCGGAGCCGAGCATATTCGCTCCATTAAGCTGGCGATGCAAGGAGGAGCAAAAGAAGTACTTGTGTATACGATGCCGGCAGCACCACTTGCTGCAGATTATACAGAAATGAGAGGAACGTTGGACACGCACCTGTTCAACGTTTTTGTTTTTGATGGGGAATTTCAGGCAACGGAGCAGACCGCAGTTCAAAGCTGGGTGGCTCAAAACCGGACAGAAGGCAAGCACTTCATGGTTGTGTTTGGTGGAGACGCTGCTGCTGATTCAGACCCAACTGTCGGAAATAGCCGCTCTACCTCGTTGAATGACGACTATGTGGTGAATCTCATCAACGGAGTAAAGCTGGATGATGAAGTACTGACCTCAGCTGAATTTGCCCCGTATATGGCAGGGCTCATCGCAGGAACCGCCATCAATCGTTCCATCACGTATACCAAGGTAAATGGATTGGACGTCAATAAGCGACTGACAAATGCAGAAGTCAAAACGGCTATCCAAGCCGGTTCTCTGGTGCTTGTATTTGACGGTGAAAAGGTGAGAGTTGAGCAGGGAATTGCCTCCTCGAAGAAAAAGATTCGCGCAGTACGCGCTCGTCAGGCTGTGGCTACTGATGTTACGAAAACAGCCTCAGACGCCTACATTGGCAAAATTGACAATCATGCAGACGGTCAAGCCGCTCTAATGGCTGCGATCAAAGCATACCTGGAAAGACTGGAAGCATCCAATGTCCTGCAGGACATTGACGTGCAACTTGACCCGAATCAGTCTTCCACGGGTGATCAGGTGTTTCTGGCGATTTCCTATCAGGAAATTGATACGATGGAACGCATCCTGCTCACCGTCAACGTATAAACCAAACTGAAAGGAATGAATGAAATATGGCATTAGACGCGACAAAAGTCATCAATGGAACCTTTGGAGAAGTATGGCATGATGGCGAATGGCTGACCAATATCAAGAGTGCTGAAGCAACGGTAGAAATTAGCAAGGAAGAGATCCAACGGGCAGGAACGCGCTGGATTGGACACAAAGTAACCAGTTTGAAAGGCAGCGGCACGATTTCGGGATATAAAGTAACGAGCGAGATGATGGAGAAGATTGGACAAATCTCCGATGACAAGCAGGGCGCTTTTATTACCGAACTGATCCTGGCCATCAAGGATCCAGAAGCTTTCGGAGCTTACCGTGTTCGTCTGAAGGGTGTCCAGTTCGACAATATCCCGTTGATGAAATATGAGCTCGGTTCTCTAGTTGAAGAAGAACTGCCATTTACGTTTACCGGCTACGAAGTTTTAGAAGCTTTGCAAGCATAACCAGTCATATAGAGAACAAAGTAGAGTGGATCATCGCTGCTCTACTTTTTGTTCTCATCATTAGCAGCAGACCGTAAGTAAGAAATCACCATCATGGAATAACGGACAACAATCAAGAAAATACAGGAGGCTTCGATCGTATGGAAGAAACGAAAGCAAATGATGTATTAAGAGCGCTCTTAGATGTGGAAGTAAGACCTCAAAAAATGGTTCAGATGAGCCGATTTGGTGTGGAGTTTCATATCCAAGCATTAGATGGGAAGACAATTAACCGTATCCGTGAGCAGGCTTCCTTTCCAACGAAAAAAGGAAAACAGTTAGACGAAGAAAAGTTTGGAGCACTTGTGATCGAAAAGGCATGCCTGGTACCGAATTGGTCGGAAGTACAATTGGTTGAAAAGTTTGGACCAACACCCGCAGATGTTATTCAAAAGCGTCTATTGGCAGGTGAAATTGCCAAATTGACCACAGAGATTTTGGAGCTTTCTGGTTTTTCCAATGACGAAGAGGCATTGGATGAAGTAAAAAACTAATACAGTCAGGGGGGGTCGCCTTTTTGCTGCATGTCATTTTTCAGCGACAGGGCATCTCTCCTGACGAAGTCTATGCAAAGCCTGTCGGTGTACAACAATATATGTTTGCTTCCACAATACTTGCGCTGGAGGAAGAGGAAAGAGAAAGGAAAAAGCTGAAGCAATAGGATTGGAAAGGAGGAAATGAAGTGGACAACATGGATTCAACTATGAAATCTTTTCAGAAAGCACTACAGGAGATGGAGAAGCAATCACAAGCGGTCTTCAAAGCCATCCATAAAAATTTCCATGAGTCGTTTAAGAAAATTAATACAACGACGGAAAAGAGCTTGAAGCATACGTATCGTACGTTTAGTCATTACTTAAATAAAATAGAGAACGCTGCGCAGAAGAGCATGAAGCAAGTGGAGAAGCAATTTCAAGGATTAAATGCAGCAGACACAGGTGTAACCGCACTCAGTCAATTAAAAGCAGAATTTACGTCTCTCCGTTCTTCAGCAGCGGCTTTTGTACAAACTGCAAAAGAAATGAAGAATGAAGCCAAGTCCTCATTGGCTGTATTCAAGGAAAACTACTTGGTGTACCAGCAATCCTACTACATGTTAACGTATATGAAATACAACATGGCAAGATTCAGTCAATTTGTCATGCAAAATTTGGTGCGATTCATTCAAACAAACAAAGTCATACGAGCAATGAAAAATATTTTCGATACCATTTCACAGAAGATGACAAACATCATGCAGAAAGTGAAGCGGATGGTGATCGGATTTCTTGAAAATTCAAAAGCGGTACAGATTTTGAGAAAAAGTCTCGCAACGATATCAAATAAAATGAGCCAGCTTATACAGACAGGGAAGAAAGTCTCCTCCTTTCTCATTAAATCTTTTCACCGTATAAGTCGTGCAGCCATTCCAGTCTTTCACCAAATCGGGCGTACGGCGGGGGCGGCATTCAGGTTGGCAACTCAATCAGCATCTAAATTATTTAACAAAATAAAATCGCTCCAGCGAAATGGGAGCTTAACCTTGCCTGCCTATTTAAATGCCACGAACGTTTTCAAGAAACTGAATGATATTAAGCAAGCTGCCTTTCAAGTTACGATCGGATCAGCAGCCAATCAGGAAGTGAAAAAGAATTCGATTGAAGCAGCTGTAGGTGACAAGCAGAAAGCAGAGCAATATTTTCAATTTCTCGATGACCGTGCCAAAGATTCGATGGCCGATATGGGCGGTTATCTGGATGCCTCTCAAACGCTGATGTCCATCACAACAGATACCAGTCAGCTACAGAAACTCATGCCGTTAGTGGAAAGACTATATGCATATGATCCGGCACAGGGAATGGATGGAGCCGTTAATCAGTTGAAGCAAATTTTCTCGGGGAATATGTCAAGTGTACCAATGGCCGTGTCCATGAATATGGATGGGGATTTCCTGGAGAATCTCAGATCAATGGACTTGACCGATCAACTGGATGTGTTGGATGGAAAGTTTAACGAGCTTGGCTTGACGAGTGAACTCTGGCATAAGCAGAATCAATCAGGTATGGGGATGTTCCAGCGAGCAACCAATAAAGTGAAACAATCTTTTACGGAAGTTGGACAAGCCGCATTGGATAAGATGAAACCAGCTATGGAGCAGGTGGTTGCGCTGCTGTCTAGTCCTGCGATGACTTCCTTTAAAAATTTGTTGATCGAAGCAGTGTCAGCAGTTGCAGGAAAGTTTAATGAATTTGTTGCATGGTTGACAGAAAATCAACCACTCATCAACACGATTATTCTTAGTTTCCAGGAACATTTAGCGATGCTTCAGCCTGTATTGGATGGGATCATTGGTGTAGTGAAGTCAGTAGGGGAGTTCATCCTCAACAACTGGTCAGTTCTAGCCCCAATTATTTATGGTATCGTAGCAGCTTTGACTGCATGGTCTATCATACAAGCAATATTGAATTCACTAGCTATGGTTGGCACACTGGGGATTGTTGCTGCGGTTGGCACACTCATTGGCGCTATTGTATTGTTGGTAGAAAACTGGGATATCGTGAAAGAAAAGATGTTATCGGTGTTTGAAGTAATCGTGAACGGTATGATTTCATTTGTAAATATCATCATTGAATCATTTAATAAATTGATCAAAGGTATTACAGATAATCTTAAATTCACACTCCCTGATTTTTTAGGAGGGTATCAGTTTAAGCTAGATATTCCCCCGATTCCGACCATAGATCCGGTTGATTTTAATGGTTCACATTCCGCTGGCTTATCCTACGTTCCATTTAATGGATATGCTGCGAAGCTGCACAAGGGAGAACGGGTTCTGACTGCTGAACAGAATCGACAATATAATCAGCAAGCGAATGCGGTTACTGTTGCGAAGCTGGCCGACCAGATCATTGTGAGGGAAGAGGCAGATATTGATCGAATCGCTCGCTCACTTGCAGCCAAGATCAGGGAAGCAGGCTTTTCCTATGCATAAACAGGCGTATAGAAAGCAGGTGATGCAATGAATGCAAATTTGGAGTTTTGGCTTTCCTTTCGTAATTATGAAGAGCAGCTTCAGTTGCCAGTAAATCCGGTCAATTATGAACTTTCTAGTTCACACGATTATCAGGATTTTGAGGTCAATCATTACGGCGAACGTACCGTCCCTGGTTTTCGACAACTGGCAGAGATTAGCCTCTCCTCTTTTTTTCCTAAACATTATAATGCGACTTTCTGTGAATATGAGAATATACCGCAGCCTTGGGAAGCAGTGAACAGATTGAAACGTTGGCAGGAGTCTGGGGAACCGATTCGCTTAAAAATTACCGGAACTTCGATTAACATGGCTGCGACGATAAGGTCACTGGACATTGAAGAAAAGGCAGGGGAACCTGGAGATATTCATTTCAGCCTGAAATTGAAAGAATATCAGTTTTTTACTTTCCCTGTTTATGCATTGGATGAGGAAGAGAAAGTAATAGATCCTTCGCAACGAAGAGCAAATACAGTCGTAAACCCTTCCAGATATACGGTGAAACCCGGGGATTCATTATGGAAGATTTCTCAGAAAAATCTGGGTGACGGGAGCAAATGGAGAAAAATTTATGAGCTAAATAAAGCGGTGATTGGTCCTAATCCTAATTTGATCAAACCGCAACAAGTGTTGGTGATGCCATCATGAGTAGACAAATCCGAATTGTATATGAGAATAAAATCTATATGGATTCGATTGTAAAGTCGATGACCTGGTCTGGCGAACGTGAACAAGGCTTTCGTAAATTAGAACTTGATTTGAACAATACCAAGAATGGTCTAACCCCTGTACTTCAGATTGAAGAAGGGAAAGAAATACTAATGCTTTATCAAGATGAGGAAATATTCAGGGGATTTATTTTTTCATCGACGATGGATATGAACGGTGGTATGTCAATCGTGGCTTATGATGCAAACATTTACTTAACAAAAACCACAGATTCCAGAAGGTTCAGACATCATACCGCCACGCAAATCATTCACCAGCTTTGTCAGGACTATGACATTCCTTTTGGTGTACTGGAGGACACTGAGTATGTTCATCCAAGTTTGATTATGCGCAACAAGACGCTTTGGGATATGATGATTACCGCTCTTACCGAAACATTCAATCAAACGGGAGAGCGTTTTTTTATTTATTCTGCAAAGGGCAAACTGGAATTGAGAAAAGTAAAAACAGCCTCTCCTTTTTTATTGCAAAGTGGTTTTAGTTTGTTGGATCTTTCCTGTTCACGAAGTATAGAGGATTTGCGTAATCAAATCAGATTGAAAGTCGGAGATGAAATTGATTATACCGATTTGAGTTTGATCAACGACCCGCCATCCATTGAGCGGTATGGGTTAATGCAACATGAAGAATCGATGGATGCTGGTACCAATAAATCTCAGCTCGATCAGAGAGCCAGGCAGTTACTGCGTGAATTAAACCAGGTGAAAAAAGAAATCAGTGTGGAGGCAATAGGGGACATTCGAGTGACATCCGGATCATCCGTTCGAGTGAAGGAAACCATGAATCAAGTTGATGCCATCTATTATGTCGTCTCCGATTCTCACTCCTTCAGTAATGGCGTCCATCAGATGTCTCTGGGCCTGTCTATATCAGATTCATTGCCTACCTTAGAATATACCTCGGAAACCACAACTTAAATGGGGGTGAGGAAGTTGATCGAAACAAGTAAAAGCGGTGCATCCCAGTTAGTGCAACTCATACGAAGTCTGGGGAAAAATATCGATGTTCGACTGGAACTGGCAACTGTCAAAAGCCCCCCACCACAACTTTCCATTCAAATTGATCATCTCCGTTTCATTTTGGATCAGGAAGACTTGATTGTTGCGGAGCATTTATTGGAGCATAGACTGGAATTGCTGTATGAAGGCAGTACACAATCGCAATTTGCAACGGTACGTACCGTTCTGTCACCGGGAGACCGCGTGCTGGTTGCCTCCCATTCAAATGATCAACAATATATCATTCTAGACAAGGTGGTGAAAGTCTAATGGCTCTTACCCCATTCTCGGAAACAAACACAAATGTGAAACCGACTGTTTCTGATCTATCACCGAGTCAGACGTATGGTTTTGATTTTGATCGTGGAACATTCACGGGTCGTATTCAAGGTATGAACGCGATTCGGCAATGGATTAATAAAGCGTTGCTAACGGCTCGCAACAGATTTCTGATCTATGATGATCAATATGGTAGTGAATTGGAAGAATTGTTGGAAAGCAACAGTTCTTCCTCTTTAATTCGGATGGAGATCCCCCGATTGATCAAAGAAGCTTTGATCTATGATGAGAGAATAATCGAAGTAAGAGATTTTCAACTGACGGAACAGCCGGAAGGATGGCTTGTCTCTTTTACAGTAGAAACGAATGCAGGTGTGATAAATGAGGAGGTGAGGTTGTAAATGTCTTATGAAAATCAAACCAAACAAGCGATATTAAACCGACTTCTGGATGCTTCTCCAACAGATTTGGATAAGAGACAGGGCTCGATTACGTATGACTTGTTGTCGCCAGCAGCGATTGAAATGGCTGAAATGTACACCCAGCTTGATCAAGTATTGCAATTTGGGTTTGCAGATACAACCTATGGACCATTTTTAGATTTGCGATGTCAAGAACTGGGTGTGTATCGCAAGCCTGCGGTGAGAGCAGTAGGGGAAGTCACGATATCTGGTCCTGAGGGGACGATCATCCCAGCAGGAACCCTGCTACTGACAGAAGCGGGAACCCAAAATGATTCCCAGTCTTTTATGACGACTGAAGAAGGTGTGATTGTAGGCGGAGAAGTGCAAGTTTCAGCTGAAGCGCAAAAGGGCGGGGCTGATGGGAATGTTGATGCCAATCAGATTATCCTCGTATCTGGTCATCTGGCTGGTATCGTATCCGTTGTGAATCGTGCTCCTTTCGATGGAGGAGCGAATGAAGAAAATGATCAATCATTATTAAATCGATATTATGATCGTGTGCGCAAGCCTGCAACGAGCGGGAACAAAAACCAATATATTCACTGGGCTAAAGAAGTAGCCGGTGTTTCGGATGCAAAAGTATATCCACTTTGGAATAATCAGCCTGGTACAGTGAAAATTGTATTGCTGGATGAAGAAAAAACGGCTCCTCCACAAGAAATCGTGGATTCGGTAAGCACGTATATCGAAGAGGTGCGTCCGATTGGAGCAAATGTAATGGTAGAGGGAGCGATAGAGGTACCTGTTCATATTCAGGTGCGACTCACTATCATGCAGGGAGTCCTTCAGTCAGAGGCAATTCAACAAATATCTGAACACATTACTGCATATTTGAAGACATTGGCTTTCTTTGATCCCGTTGTTAGGTATACACAGATTGCGAATGCTATCTTGAATGCAGAGGCCGTGATCGATTATACAGATTTAACGGTAAACGGGGGAGTTGGAAATGTATTCATTTCAGATGGAGAGGTGGCGGTTTTGGGGACGGTGGTGGATGGATGACAGTCAGATTTGCTCCAATTAAAGATTTCCAATCTTCTATGAGCGAAATGCTTCCTCCTTATTATCGAGATTCACGCATCGTCATGAATCTGATTGCATCTGAAGGCACCGAGTTGGAAGGCATTTATGAAGAGATTCAGGATGTGTTGCGTCAGTTCTTTATGGATACTGCGACGTGGGGGCTTCATCGATGGGAGCAGCTTTGCGGGATTGTAACGGATGAAAGCAAGTCTTTGGAACAGAGAAGAGCCGTTCTCAAATCGAAGCTCAGGGGAATTGGAACGGTAACGGTTGAGCTCATCAAAAATGTTGCCGAAGCTTATTTGAATGGTGAAGTCAGTGTTCAGGAAAAGCCGACTGATTATCAGATCGAAGTTACGTTCATTGGGAAAAGGGGCATACCCACTAATTTAGATGACATTAAACAAGCTATTGTCGATATCATCCCGGCTCACTTGCAAACCCTTTTCAAATACACGTATTTGCCATGGCGTGAACTGGAAGCCAGTCAAATGACCTGGCAGCAGCTTAGAGTGAAAACGTGGCAGGAAGCAGAAGAAATGTTTGTATAATCGCTCCTGGATTAATGTCGAGCAGTAGTAGATGAATGAAATAAAGGAGGTAATTGGATTGAGCAGTGAGAAGACGACAAACCTGCAACTTCATAAGTGGCAAGATTCAGATTATGTGCTGCGTGAAGAATTTAATGAAAACTTTGAAACCCTGGACACCGAAATTCAATCATCCAATAATCGATTGGATACGGTAGAATCTACGCTCAATCAACGGGATATCCAGTCTGCAACTCTTCAAAGAGGAACCAATTTGGTTTCCACAGATATGGCAAGCGGGGTGAATGTAAAAAAAATAGAAGGACATACGCTTGTTAATATTCTTGGAAAGGATGGTTCCTGCGAATCACTCACACCATTTCAGATTAGCGGAACAGCCGAATTGTCCTCAACGAAGTATTGGAACGGTACAACATCGATCAAACTAACTTCAAATGGAACAGGTTCGACCTGCTTTAAGGATTATCAATATGCACTGAATACTTCCAAACAATATGTTCTTGCCTTTTGGGTCTATGTAGAATCCTACAATTCGGGTTCCATTTATGTGGGGCTGGGCGATGTAGGAACTTTTGAGCTCAGATATTCTGCATTGGCATCAGGATCGAAGATAGGTTCTTGGCAACTTGTGCATGTGAAGATTCCGCAGTCAAATACACTTGTGGGAAATGGGTTTCGACTTTCTATTGCGCTAAGTGGAACTTCGACTGCTACTGCATTTTTTGATGCCATTCGTCTATATGAAGTGTCCTCAGATCTCTATAACGCAATAGGGACCACGTATACAACGAGTTCAAACCCCAGCCTGAATGATATATTGCCGTATGTGGATAGTATTCAATCGCTTACTCATCCCTATCTGATTCGGAAAGCAAAAAATCTGCTTCCGCAAGAACCATATGACTATAACGAGGGCACGGGAACCAACAGTCACAACAACATTTGGGAGAACGGAAAACTCGCCATTAGAAATGGCTCTACCGATGTATATGGAAGAGGGATTTGGTCCGATGTCATTCCTAATCAAGCTTATACGTTGTCTCTACATGCGGAGAAAGCAAATGATGATACATCCCTACGTATTATGGCGGGATATTCTTCATCTACCAATGAGATCGGCTACATGAACTTTTCTTCAGGGTATGGCACTTTCTCGTTTACCCCTACACAAAGTCCGGTTCTCATCAGGTTTTTAAGAAATGGAGCTACCTCTTCTACTTCACCTGTCTACGCACATGATATCATGCTTAATTCAGGTTCAATCGCCCTTCCGTTTGAACCGCAAAATGAAGACATGTTACTCTTTGAAACTACCCTCAGATCCAACCCTGACCATACTGTCAAAGATACATTATCAATTCGGGACGGTAAGGCGCATGTGACAAGGAAGTATGAATCTAAGGTATTAGATGGGTCGATGGATTGGAAATTTGGTGCGGACTATACAGGTTTTAAACGCGTTTATGTCAACGATCTTGTACCCACAGTTGATCACAAGCCATTAGTATCGAAAAGTAATGGACAGATTTTAACTGTTGGAAACTATTCGACAGAAGCAGACAGCACTTCATTTAATTCCAATATATCTGGGTATTTTCAATTATCCATCTCCGACACGGACAGCGGATGGGGGGAAACATATACTCCATCAGCAGCAGAAATCAAGGCATATTTCTACGGTTGGAAGATGACGAAATCTGCGTCTGGCGGGCAACCTTACAATGGCACAGGTACAAAAGCATGGACTAAAATAGGTACAGACGGAATAGGAAGTAATGGAACATTAAGCTTGCCTACTTCAATGAACGATGAGGGCTATACACCTTATCAACTCCAATATCAACTTGCAATTCCATATGAGGAAGAAGTTCCGATGATTGGCGATCTTTCATTTTTTGACGGAGACAATCAAATTGAACTTGGAGAAGGACTATATATGGAGAGAGCGACTCCTGTACAAAGTGGGAACTACTATCATATAAATAATGATCACGATGTGACTACTAAACAAGGACTGCTGAAATATAGAGCAGGTAAAATAATTAGAATTCTAAAGGATTCAAAAAATGCAACAGCTGAATGGAGCTTCTTATCAGATGGAAGCCCTTATGGTAATGAACGAGTAAATATTTATCATACTAATTTCGACGCAACCGCAACGTATACCGTGGTATATACTGCTCTAGACAAATACGCACTCACAACCCATGCACAAAAGGCAGATGTCGAATATTCAGCCAGTCATAAATCAGTGCTTGATCAGCTTGTACAGCATTCCACCGATCAGAGTATGCAAGTCTCGCAGATTAAGCGTGACTATGCTAAAAAAGGCAGTGGCCAATGGTTAGAACCTGTACTGCTTAATGGATGGGTTGTTTCAGACTCTACAAACAAACCAAAATTTAAAAAAGATGAGTTTGGAGTCGTTCATGTAACAGGCCAATTTAAGGATGGGGCTTTACAGCCTTCTGTTTGTTTTGTGTTACCTGCGGGCTACAGGCCAGTACAAGAAATCAGAGTACCTATTGTACGCAACAATGACAGTAGCTTTTCACAAATGAGTATTCAGCCAAATGGAGAAGCAAGGATTCATATTGGTGCACCAGGTACTTTCGCTTTTCACTTTTCATTCATGACTTAAGGAGGTAACGATGAAACAAGCCTATCATTTTGATGAGAATGGACATTTCATAGATACCGTGGTGTTGGAAAATCATCAACTTTTGCCAGCGTATCATACGGATATCCGTCCTCCAGATGGATTGTTCCAACCGACTTTTCAAGATGGACACTGGAATGAGGGAATGGATGCCAATCGAATTCATGAGCTAAGAAATCAGCAACCGCGGGTCACGGACATAGAAATGCTACTTGAAGAAAAGGAAGATCTTGCTCAATAATTATCAGCAGCTTATGAACGTATGTCTGCATTGGAGCAGTCGTATTCAGATCTGATGCGAGAATTAGTCAGCAAAGGATGGCTGTAAATCTGCTCTTTGCAATATTGTCGCTTGAATCATTTCAATATGAATCAATACAAAGGAGGTGAAGGCCGTGCAGGATGAATTGAGCCTGTTGGATTATTTCACCCTTTATGGACCGTTCGCGGTCCTTTTTGTTTTCCTTTTTTACTGGCACTTGCGATCCTCCGAACAGCGGGAGGTGCTGCTTCGCAAGGAAATTCGTGAATTGCGCAAGGAGTCGGAGGAGCGGGCAAACCGGCACTATGAAGTGCTGTCCAAATTTGCGGAGAAATATGATCTTGTCATCGACAAACTGAATGCGCTGGAGGCGAAAATGGACAACCAGCCCCGTGTATAAATGCATCGGATATGGCATCATCATCCCGTCTCCAACTACAAAAAATGAAAAAGACAATCAACCTTCCATCTTGTAATATTCAGGACCACCTGACCACCTGACGACCTTGTCAGCATGGAAGCTTCTGGAGGTGAAATCATCTGATGAAAATAGCGATTGATGCCGGACATGGTCCCCATACAGCAGGCAAACGATGTCCGGATGGCAGCCTGCGGGAATTTTTCTTTAATCATGCCACCGCCACCTATCTGGGCGAGGCCCTCCTCCAATATGAGGGAGTGGAGATTCTGTACCCTTACCAACCGAACACTGATACGCCGCTGCGCTCCCGAACCGATCGCGCCAATGACTGGGGAGCGGATGTATATATTTCGATCCATGCGAATGCGTATGGCGCTGGCCAGTGGAATGAAGTGAACGGCATTGAAACTTTCGTTTACAAGAGCAAGCCCAAGGAAGCTTGGCAACTCTCTGAGCGCATTCAACACGAACTTGTGCAGGCAACCGGACGCAAAAATCGCGGGGTAAAGACCGCCGATTTCCACGTTTTGCGTGAAACAGCCATGACGGCCGTGCTGATCGAATGTGAGTTTATGACACATCGCCAGAGCTGTGAACGATTAAAAAGCGATGCCTATCGCAGAACGTGTGCGAGCGCCATCGCCAAAGCCGTCACGGACTATTATCAGCTGCAAAATAAAGCGCAGACCGATGCAAATGATCACCCCCAACTGAAAAGCCGAGAGGGGAGCATCGCCCATCCGTCTGCAAACGAAAAAAGGCCTCAACCTGATCAGGTAGAGGAAACGGCTCCCCTTTCCTTGTACAAGGTACAGGTAGGAGCTTACACAAACCCGAAACATGCCGAGCAGATGAAACAGGCTCTCGAACGGCTCGGGTTTCAAGGATATATCGTAAAGGAGGAACAAGGATGAACATGGAAGTATATGATATTGCCCTCATTCCCGTCATTGTCGCCCTCGTATCGGTGTGCAAGCAATTGGGCCTTCCGGTAAAATGGTCGCCGGTCGTTGCAATCATCGTCGGAGTGATGTTTGGTACCCTGTATGTTTCCCCGGGGAACGCCTTGCAGGGTGGGTTGACCGGACTGACCATGGGGCTGGCTGCAAGCGGCCTTTACAGTGGAACGAAGAAGATCAGCCGATCCTAGATGAGTGATACCGTGGGCAACATATATTGAAAAACATCCGACATGAAGGGATACAAAAAAGCTCCACCTTGCAGCAAACAGCTGGAACAGTCAACTGTCTGATGCGAGGGGAGCTTAACGATGCCAGACGAAACTTATTTTTCAGGCGTTTACTTTTGCTTGACCAGCCGGAATGGTTCCAGATCGGGAATAGCTTCATCCGGCTAGATGCGGCAAATGTCCAGCGGACAGTTCTCACAGTGGCAAATGTCTTTCAGGTAGTCCATATCCTTCACCACGATGCACCCGCTCTCCATATGCAGTACATCCTTTTGTTTCAAGTCATTGATCATGCGATTGACACTCTCGCGTGTCGCACCGATCATCTCAGCCAGATCCGTATGCGTCAGCTTGCGGGTAATGCGCTTGCCTTCCGGTGTATCCTCTCCATACGTATGCACGAGCCGAATCAACGTCGAACAGAGTGCGCCAGGCTTTCCGAACAGGATGAGGTCTCTGAACTTGGTTTCCGTAATCCGCTGTGTGGTCCCCATCCACTTCATAAACTCCACGGCCAGATCCCCGAATTGCCATAACAGCACTTCCAGATCCCGCAGCTGAATCATCCCCACCTTGCAGCTCTCAACCGCCACCGCGTTAAACTGATGCGTAGAGCTTTCATTGGGGTCCATTTGACCGAGCAGATCCCCGCTATGGAACATATGCAAAATGAATTCCTTGCCTTCCGGTGTCGTCTTCGTCAGCTTGACCCGGCCTTCCTGAATGAAATACAGTTTCTTTGCTGCATCTCCCTCACGGTACAAATACGTTCCCTGATCAATATGATGATCGTACATAATATCCTTCATGCGCTCCAGATTGGCCTCAGTAAAAAATCGTGTATTGTGAATATTTGTCGTTGATTTCATGTGCATCGCCATGAGCTCCGCCTCCTGAATTGGTTTGTTGTTATAAGCATAGCGAAGCTGCACTGAACATTTTGTGATAAAGCTCACAAATAAGTATGAAATGAACAGATTTTCTTGAACAGATTGTGAGATTAATTACTGTTTGGCCGGAAATCCCTGTTCATAATGAAGCTATACACGCTCTAATATGTAGCAGAAGCATGGGTCTCAGACGGCGAAGAAGGATCAGGTATAGATGATTTGGATTGAGAAAGGGGAAGCTGACCATGTTAACCGGTATGATTTTAGCTGGAGGAAGGGTGGAGAACTCCGAGCACGTATCCACCGAATCATTCAAGGCTTCGAAAATGAAGCAATGCATTGAATCACATCTGTATGCCATGAAAGAGGTGTGCAGCGAGGTCATTGTGGTCACCGATTATCCACAGCATTTACTCAGATGTTTTGGAAGCAGTGTAAGAATCATTACGGATTTTTATTCACACAAGGGCCCCTTGACTGCGATGCATGCTGGGTTCTCTCTGGCCAAGCAACCTCTGTTGTGGGTGGTCGGCTATGAAGAAGAACCGCTGCATCCACAGGCCGTGCAGCGCTTGCTGGAGATGCAGAAGAATCAGCATCTCGATGCGGTCTTGCCGATTCAGAAAGGAAAAGTGAGACCTTTGAATGCGCTTTATCAGAAAAAGCACATCGATAAAATGATCACCCTTCTTGAAGGCGGCATTCAACAAGTGGAGGAATATCTGTATTTCCTGCAAACCGCAACCTTAGAAGTGGATCAGGTTAAGCCGCTGGAGTATGTGATGGAGCCAAATGGCATCCAGGCAGAAGAAAATGTAGGGTCCAAATAACGCGAAGCCCACATATCATGGATGAGCGCTTCCAGGTCTGCTAACTGGACAATCGGGATGATCTCACAAGCTTCCACGAGAGAAGGTGGCATCGCGGAATAGAGATAGAGTGCGAATCTCTGAACAAGCTTGTGAAGCGTGATCGCTTTGTGCGCCCCGAGCTGATACATGGTTCGAACCCGTTGATCCATGTCTGCCACTGTGGCTGAGCTTTGAATGAGTTGCTGAAAATGGCCGTTTCCATAATGCTCCGGGCATTCTGCTACACACACAATGCTCCCGCCTGGCCTGGTGAAGTCGGCTGCATTCTGAAAGGCTTTTAGCGCCTGATACAGATGCACGTCCTTCGGAGAGCCTCCCGCAGAAACCAGGACCAGGTCATGCTGGGTTTCTACCTTGGTGAAGAACAGCTTTTTGACCAGTTGGCAGCCGTATGCATGCGCCTGCATACAGTCGCCGGCGACCGCTGCAAGAATACGGCGCTCATGATCGACGATGACATTCAACAGAAAATGAACAGGCTGGAATCGCAATACTTCCAGCATGTCCGCGTGAACCGGGTTGCGTATATCGCCCGGTTTTTCTGTTGCCTCCATACCCAGATGATGGTTGTGGGTGATGCTGGCAGCTGCAGCACACCCGGGGAACAGGGCCTTGATCCCTCCCGACATGCCCGCCATCCGATGGGGCTCAATCCCTCCCGTAGCAATCACCAGATCAGCTTCCACGACTCGGCTGTTCAAGGCGACAGGCGTTCCTCGACTCGTCCAGCCTAACAGCTTGCAGTCCTCCCACCGCGAGGAATGGTTCACCACCTCATACTTCTCATATACCGCTCTACCCACCAGTGCTTGAAGCTCTCCTTGTGTATGTCTGCGATGACTGCCCAGTGCCACCACAATTGTCAGATCGGATGCATGCATTCCGCGTGTTTCCAGACTGGCAATTAGAAGCGGCAGGAACCGACAGGATGGTGCAAGACGAGTGCCGTCACTGACCAAGATGACAACCTGTTGGCCTGCCCTGTACATGTCATGGAGCGGGGGAGTGCCGACGGGCTTATGCATAGCGGCCAGTAGAATCTCCTGCTCCGCGGCATAAATGGCTGCCGGATCGGTTCCATCGTAGAAAGCGGCTCCTTCATATACAATGGGAGTCGATTTCATGCCGGATGGCAAGGAGAGCTGAACAGACTGATTTCCATACGGCAGCTTCATGATTGACATGTCCGACGTTCCTTTCACCCTCTTCATGCCATGTAGCATGTGCAGATCGCCACAATTGGATTCCGTCTTTACTCCCGCTAGCATCACAGATACAATAAACACAACGATAACCGAAGGACAAGTCGTATTCTTCGAACAAGGGAGACGTCCATATGGCAACGACATTACATCAAGGATGGAAACAACTTGCACACCAGCTGGAGAACGTGTTCGGACATGCTGTTGAAGTCGTGCTTTGGCCACGAACGGATTGGGAGAACCACCCTGCCGATTCCCCTAACCAGGCCTTTCTTCTGGCGGAACAGGCCGAGCATGTCAGTGTCCTTCTCATACATGACCACACGTTGTCTCACCATGAATTCTCGCTGGTTCACATGCTGATTGATCTTGCACAGGCTTCCGGTCCAGTTGATCCGGGCCATGGAGCCAATGACAGTCAGGAGGAACAGATGCGGGATTGGCTGCTGCAGCAATGGAATATGGGGCATATGGATGCAGAGATGCCGGAGGAATGGGTGAAGAAGTATCAGTTAAACGAGCCCAGAATCCCCATGCTGTTGCAAGCCGCGGTCGATGTTCCACCCGAGAGGGAGGACGAACTGAGAAAGCTGCTCGAATCCTTCTTTGAGGAAAATCTGCTGGTGATTGCGCTGCCTCATCGAGAATGGCTGCTGCTCGCACCGGAGACGGTCTTGTATACGGAGGATGACGAGGAAGGGGAGCCGGAGCCAAGGGAGGAAGTGCTGACCAATCTGTGTCTGGGACTGCATGAGATGCTGGCTACGGAATGGATCAGTGAAGTAGTGGTCAGCGTGGATCTGCCGATACCCCCCCACAGGATGCTCGTAAAAGCACTCCATCATGTCAAGGAAACGCTCGCTCTCGGCAGGCATTTTCAACCGGAGCAGTTCATCTATGTTCCCTGGCAGCTTCATCTTGAACGGCTGCTTGAGTCCATACCCGAACCAGCGAAGCAGCACTATATGGATCAAGTATTCACGCACATGCATGTTCAAATGGATGCGGAGACTGCGCTGACACTGGAGCAGTTTTTCCAGCTTGACTGCAACGTGAGTGAAACTGCGAAGAAGCTGTATATCCATCGCAATACCCTCATTTACCGACTGGATAAATTCAAACAGGAAACGGGCCTCGATGTCCGGAAGTTTCATGATGCCGTGTTGGTGAAAATAGCCATGCTGTTGTACAAAGTGACGAAAAGACCCTGAATTTTTTGTAGGCTTTGTGCATAGTCAAAGCAGGTCTGCTGTTATATCATATACGTAGACTTAATGAACCGATAGGGGGATATCCAAAATGGCAGGTTTACGTTTAGAGCATATTTTCAAAAAGTATCCAGGTGCTGCAGAGCCGTCCGTTAAAGATTTTGATTTAGAGATTGCAGATAAAGAATTCGTTGTACTTGTTGGACCATCCGGTTGTGGTAAATCCACTACACTTCGTATGATCGCAGGTCTTGAAGAAATCTCCGAAGGAAAATTGTTTATCGGTGACCGTCTTGTGAATGACGTTGCGCCAAAAGATCGCGACATTGCGATGGTTTTCCAATCCTATGCCTTGTACCCGCATATGAACGTGTACCAGAACATGGCGTTTGGTCTGAAACTTCGTAAATTCAAAAAGGCAGAAATCGAAAAACGCGTGCGTGAAGCAGCAAAAATTTTGGATATCGAGCATTTGCTTGAGCGTAAGCCGAAAGCTCTCTCCGGTGGTCAGCGTCAGCGTGTCGCACTCGGTCGTGCGATCGTCCGTGAGCCGCAGGTCTTCCTGATGGATGAGCCGCTTTCCAACTTGGATGCCAAACTTCGCGTTCAGATGCGCGCGGAAATCAGCAAATTGCACAAGCGTCTTGAAACGACTGTTGTATACGTAACGCATGACCAGACAGAAGCGATGACCATGGGTAGCCGTATCGTTATCATGAAAGACGGCATCATCCAGCAAGCTGCTTCTCCTGAAATGGTGTACAACAAGCCAGTTAACATGTTCGTTGGCGGATTCATTGGTTCCCCGTCCATGAACTTCATCGCAGGTTCCCTTTCCGAAGAAGGCGGCAGCGTTCGCTTCAAGGCGAATAACGTGGATGTCGTTGTACCGGAAGGCAAAGCGAAAGTCCTTCGCGATAAAGGATACATTGGCAAGGAAGTTGTTCTGGGTGTTCGTCCAGAAGACATCCACCAAGAGCCTGTTTTCCTCGAAGCTTCTCCGAACAGCATCGTCAATGCTCATATCGAAGTAGCGGAAAACTTGGGTCATGAAATGTTCTTGTACCTGAACGGAATCGGCAGCGATACGATCATCGCTCGTGTCGATGGTCGTGCAGGACTGAAAGAAGGCATGAACGTAAAGCTTGCTTTCGATATGAACAAGACGCACATGTTCGACAAAGAGAACGAATTGAACATCTTCGAAATCGAATAAATCCGGTTCGATTGAACCAGCCAAAGAGGCAGTCTGTCATGGACTGTCTCTTTTTTTGGCATTGATTTTCAGTTGTCAACGAATTCACGACAGAACGAAGCGGATAGGAGAAAGACGTTTTTCTTGAAATCGGTGGATAATTCCATTACGATGAAGTGGATAGAAAAATGTCCGAAACAAAGGAGAAGGGCATATGGCGAAAAAACTAAGAGTGCAAGAGCTTGTTCAGGAATTTCAACTGGAAGTCTTATGCGGCGAGAGTCAGTTGAGCCGTAAAATAACCGTACCTGATTTGAATCGACCGGGACTGGAGATGGCGGGATATTTTACATACCACGCAAAAGACCGTGTTCAGCTTCTGGGCAAAACGGAAATTTCGTTTTTCGAGCAATTGACCCAGGAGGAGAAGCATGAGCGGATTGGCCGATTGTGCCATGAGAAAACGCCGTGCATTATCATTACAAGAGAGCTGGAGATTCCACCGGAAATCGTGGAGGTTGCCTCGCAACTGGACTTCCCCATTTTGCGCAGCCCGGTTCCGACGACCATCCTGGCCAGTCGGATTACCGGATTTTTGGAAAACTGCCTCGCACCTTCGACGACCATTCATGGCGTGCTGGTGGATGTGTATGGCGTTGGCTTGCTCATTACGGGTGGCAGCGGCATCGGGAAAAGTGAGACGGCTCTGGAGCTGGTGAAGAGAGGCCACCGTCTGGTCGCAGATGATGCAGTAGAGATCAGACAGACCGCAGACAATGTGCTGTATGGCAACGCCCCCGACCTGATCAAGCATCTGCTGGAGATTCGTGGTGTCGGCATTATTAACGTCATGACCCTGTTCGGAGCGGGTGCCGTTCGCAACGTAAAACGCATTACCCTGGTCATCCGGTTGGAGAACTGGGAACCGGATAAGCAGTACGACCGTCTCGGTCTGGATGAAGAGACAACGAAGATACTGGAAACCGATGTACCGCTTATGACCATTCCGGTTCGTCCTGGACGAAATTTGGCCGTCATTCTCGAGGTTGCGGCCATGAACTTCAGATTGAAACGAATGGGCTACAATGCGGCCTTGCAATTTACCAACAAGCTGACGGAGACCATATCCGAAGACATGGATGACATGGATTAAGGATAGGGATTGGAGGATAACATGACGTATTTCGCCATTGATCCCATTGCGTTTTCACTGGGACCGATCAATGTTCACTGGTATGGCATCATATTGGGTACCGCTGCGCTGGCAGGCTTGCTGCTGGCCATTCAGGAAGGGAAGCGATTCAAGATTCCTTCCGAATTTTTCATGGACTTGCTGTTGATCGGCGCGCCAAGTGCCATCATTGTGGCGAGACTGTATTATGTACTGTTTGAGTGGGAGAATTATCAAGATGCTCCGCTTGAGATTTTTGCCATATGGCAGGGCGGTATTGCCATACATGGTGCGCTGATTGGGGCCATCATTGCGGCCGTCATCTATACCCGGATGAAGGGATACAGCTTTTGGCGCATCGCGGATATTTGTGCCCCTTCCCTGATTGCCGGTCAAATGATCGGTCGATGGGGGAACTTCATGAATCAGGAGGCGCACGGAGGACCCGTAGAAGAAAGTTTCCTGCGAGACACCCTTCACTTGCCTGATTTTATCGTCAATCATATGTATATCAATGGAGAGTTCTATCATCCTACCTTTCTGTACGAATCGCTGTGGAATCTGGCAGGTCTGATTCTTCTGATCCTGATTCGCAGAGGCTCCTTTATGCGGGCAGGCGAAGTCTTCATGACCTACATCGTCTGGTATTCCATTGGCAGATATTTTGTGGAAGGCCTGCGCACGGATAGCCTTGCCTTTCAGGGGCCGGAATGGCTGGCGTCCTTCATGAACGGATTATGGACTCCGATGTCCTGGCTGTTTGGTGAGCAAGGAGCGATCGCAACCGATGAGAACATTCGGATGGCGCAATTCATCAGTCTGGTTATTATCGTGGTTGCGGCTATTCTCGTCGTCGTGAGAAGACGCAAGGGTTGGGCTGATCAACGATATCAGGACCCGATCCAGCGTGAAGGATATGTAACGAGACCCTCCCAGCAATCATAGCCCAAGCCTGAAGGCAACAAAAAGGAGTATAGACAGAGATATGATAAACACCGTCTTGTTTGATCTGGATGGCACCATTCTGGATACAAATGAACTGATTATAGAAAGCTTCATGCATGTCATGGAAGGACGATCCTTCAAGCCGCTTACGCGAGATTGGCTCATTCAGCACATGGGCAAGCCGCTCAACACACAGCTTCGTTATTTTACGAATCGGGCAGAGGAAGAAGATGTTGAGGATTTGGTGAAACTCTACCGCACGTACAATCTGGAGCGGCATGATGACCTGGTGCGAGCCTTTCCGCATACGCTGGAAGTGTGCGAAGCCTTGAAGCAGCAAGGCGTGCGCATGGGTGTCGTCACATCCAAGGTACGCCTGACCAGTGAGAAAGGCCTCCGCTTGTGCAAGCTGATGGACTACATGGATACCATCGTTACGGTGGAAGATGTACAGCATCCCAAGCCTCATCCCGAGCCGGTTCTGCGTGCGCTTCAGGAGATGAATGCCGAGCCTGGACAAACGCTCATGGTCGGAGACAGCCCGTACGACATCGAGGCAGCCAATCGGGCTGGTGTAAGAAGCGTTGCGGTCTCCTGGTCTCTCAAGGACAAGGAGCTACTGCAAACCTTTCAGCCCTACACCATCATTGAAGACATGAACGAGCTGCTTCATCTTGTAAACAAGGAGAATCAGTCGCAGTGAGGAAGACCACTCGCTATCCGGTGGACGGGCCCAATGCATTATGGCAGATTTACCGTACCGTCCATCCACTGAAAGGGATATGGAACTTCATATGGATTCAGATTGCCAGGTACTGTCCGATCCTGTCCTGGAAAAATGCAATCTATCGCCGTATATTGAAGATGGAAGTCGGACCCCATACCGCCTTTGCACTAATGGTGATGGTGGACGTCTTTTTCCCTGAAAAAATTCATATCGGAACCAATTCGATTATTGGCTACAATACCACCATTTTGACGCATGAATATTTGATCAAGGAATACCGTCTGGGAGACGTGCATATCGGCTCGCATGTCATGATCGGAGCCAATTCCACCATTCTTCCAGGCGTTACGATTGGCGATCACGCCGTAGTTGGAGCAGGCACGGTAGTGACCAAGGATGTTGCGGCAGGCAGCTTTGTTGCCGGCAACCCCATGCGTGTCATTCGCCAGCCGGAATCGGCAGAGTCCGATCCTTCCTGATCAAACGACGTCTACCTGATACGAGCTCTGTTTATATAGAGGTCGTATTTATTTTTGTAGAGGCAGTGCGATTGACGGTGTCAGGCTTTCATGCTAAAATAGCGATTATTCTTTAATTTGGTAGCATGGTAGCACGCTAAAGCGTTTCGCTCTTACACGGCAGTATGTAAAGACAGCCCGCTAAAGTGATTCGCTTAACCTTACACGGCAGTTTCAACGTATAGCTCACCAAGGTGACTCGCTTTATTCGTGAGAAACTCGAATAGGAAATGAAACAGAAATGCAATGTGAAACGGACAAAATCGTTGAGGATATGAGGATGTGAACGTGAGATGACAAAGCCAAAAATGTTTGAAAAACCGACGGGCGTGAAGGATTATCTTCCGGAAGCAGCAGCCAAGCTGAAAGCCATTGAAGAGCGTGTGCTGAGCTGTATGCAGAGCTGGGGATATCGTCAGATCAAGACCCCGGCCCTGGAATATTACGACACGGTCGGTGTAGCCAGTACAACGTCCGATCCGAAGCTGTTCAAGCTGCTTGACAAGCGGGGAACGACGATGGTTCTTCGCTCTGACCTGACCGCTCCAATTGCGCGTGTGGTCTCTTCTTTATTGAAAGAGGAAGTCATGCCGATCCGGCTTTCTTATCATGAGAATGTCTTCCGCTCCATTGAAGAAGAGGCGGGCAGACAAGCTGAATTTTTCCAAACGGGCGTGGAGCTGATAGGCGATGGCAGCGCAGAAGCAGATGGTGAGATGATCGCTCTCGCTGTAGCCAGCTTGAAAGCAGCGGGCGTAGATTCCTTCAAGATCGCGCTCGGTCATGTTGGATTCTTGCAGGGATTATTCAGAGAAACATTGGCGGATGAAGGAGAAGCCCAGCAGCAGCTCAAAGCTTGTCTGCTTTCACGGGATCACGTCGGCTATCGGGAGACGCTGCATCAATTAGGTCTGCCCACAGAAGCCAAACGTGAGCTCGAAGGTGTACTGCGCCTCAGAGGCGGAGAGGAAATCTGCGAGCAGGCACGGGAACTGACGAATGATCCGCAGGCCCAGCAGTCTATCGATCACCTGTGCGCTCTGTGGAGCGTGCTGGAAGACTACGGCGTCGATTCCTATGTCCTGATTGATCTGACCATGATCGGCGATTTCTCCTATTATTCCGGTATGACCTTCGAAGGCTATGCTTCCGATCTGGGCTTTCCGGTGTGCAGCGGCGGACGTTATGACAACCTGCTTACCCAGTTTGGCAGATCAGCGCCAGCGACCGGCTTCGCCCTCAAGACCAACCGTATCCTTGAAGTGGCAGATACAGAAGAGAAACAACCGAAGCGGGTACTGGTTGTATATGAGAGTTCGCAGCGAAAACAAGCCTTTTCCTATGCGAGAGAGCTGCGTGAGCAGCAGGGCTGGTCTGTAGAGACCCAACTGGTTCAAACAGTGAAGGACGCTTCGTGGGAAGAGGATGAGCATGGCCTGACCTATGAAGGTCGTCCGTACGACGAGATTATCCCGATTCAGTTATAATCGACTATACGGTATCCGCATGTCCGACTCACGACAGATCCAGAACATCAATGTTGAACGTGCAGGTTCGAAAAGGAGCAGTAGCAATGAAGGATTGGTTAAAGGTAGCAATGCCGAAGGGCAGAATCTATAAACAGGCAACCAAATTGTTCAAGGAAGCAGGTCTTCCAACCCCTGAAGATTACGGCGATTCCCGCAAGCTCATCATTCCGGTGCCTGAGCTGGAAATGGAATTCATCATGGCGAAGCCAGTCGATGTGCCCACCTATGTGGAGTATGGCGCAGCAGACATTGGTCTCGTCGGCAAGGATGTGCTCATGGAGGAAGATCGTGACGTCTATGAGCTGCTCGATCTGGGCATTGCCAAGTGCCGCATGTCCATCATCGGCACCAAGGATTGGGAACCGGTATTCAATCCGAAGGTCGCCACCAAATATCCGAACGTGGCCTCTCAATATTTCCGGCAGCAGGGACAGCAGGTCGAAGTGATTAAGCTCAATGGCTCGATTGAGCTCGCGCCGCTGATCGGACTGGCGGACCGGATTGTAGATATGGTGGAAACCGGTCAGACCATTCGTGAAAACGGGCTGGAGGAGTTGGAGGAAATGTTCTCGATCACTAGTCGATTAATTGCCAATCGTGTGAGCTATCGATTGAAAAATGAACGGATTCAGCGTCTTTGTGATCAGCTTCAATCGGTCATTGGACAGGAGGGAACGAAATGAATCCATGCAAGGTGATGAGCGCGAGTGAATTTGCGCTTGAGCGGACATTTGAATACGGCTCACCGGAGCAGAACGAATCGGTACAGGCAATCATTCAGCACGTATTAAAGGAAAAAGATCAGGCCCTCTTCGCGCTTTCGAGGAAACTGGACAAGGTCGAGATTGACACGCTTCGTGTATCCGAAGCTGAAATGCTGGATGCGTATGCGCACGTGGATGAGCCATTTTTGACTTCGCTCAGACTCGCCATAGACAACATTCGCCGTTTCCATGAGAAGCAAAAACGCCAGTCCTGGATGGACCTTCAGACAGATGGCAGCTTGCTTGGACAGATCCTGCGTCCGTTGGAGCGGGTGGGCGTCTATGTACCGGGAGGCAAGGCGGCTTATCCCTCGTCGGTGCTGATGAATGTGATTCCTGCCCAGGTTGCAGGCGTCAAGGAGATCGTGATGGTGACGCCGCCAGGCACCAATGGGGTGCTCGGTATCAATCCGGCGATTCTCGTAGCGGCTCATGAACTCGGTATAACGGAAATATATCGGGTAGGCGGGGCTCAGGCCGTAGCGGCACTTGCCTATGGCACCGAAACCATCCGTCCCGTCGATAAAATCTGTGGTCCCGGCAACATTTATGTCGCGCTGGCGAAGCGCAATGTATACGGCGTCGTGGACATCGATAGTATCGCCGGACCGACCGACATTGTCGTATTCGCCGATGAGCAGGCTGAGCCTGCTTATGTCGCGGCGGACATGCTGTCTCAGGCCGAGCATGACGAAATGGCCTCCGCCATCCTGGTAACGGACAGTGAGAGACTGGCTGATGAGGTACAGCGCGAACTGGCAGAGCAACTGGCACATTTGCAGCGCAAAGACATTGCGCTTGCTTCGCTGGAGCGTCATGGCGCTATCTTGCTGGCTGCAAACCTGGAGGAAGGCATGGCGACGGTCAACCGCATTGCACCGGAGCATCTGGAACTCATGGTCTCCGATCCGCTGAACTGGCTGGGGAAAGTGGAGAACGCAGGTGCGGTCTTCCTGGGCCGGTATAGCTCGGAACCAGTCGGCGATTACTTTGCCGGACCGAATCACATTTTGCCGACCAACGGAACCGCGAGATTCTCATCTCCGCTAAATGTAGATGACTTCCTGAAGAAATCAAGCGTCATTTATTATTCCAGGGAGGCATTGCTTCAAAATGGGGAGCATATCGTTCGCCTGGCCTTGAGTGAAGGGCTGGATGGGCATGCGAAGGCCATTCAAGTCAGATTGGAGAAAGAAGGGGAATAGCATGACAGAAACGACGAATCGGCAAGCCAGCATTTCACGCAAAACGAATGAAACAGATATCCAGCTTTCCTTTCATGTAGATGGTACAGGTACGACCAAGCTCGATACCGATGTGCCTTTTCTGAATCATATGCTGGATCTGTTTACGAAGCACGGACAGTTCAATCTGGATGTACAAGCCAAAGGAGACATCGAGATCGATGATCACCATACAGTAGAGGATATCGGCATATGTCTCGGTCAGGCGCTGGTGAAAGCACTCGGGGACAAAAAAGGGATGAAACGCTATGCGAGCGTGTTCGTGCCCATGGATGAGGCGCTGGCACAAGTGGTCGTGGACCTGAGCAATCGGCCTCACTTTGAGCTGAAGGGGGAGTTTCCTGCCAGCCGCGTTGGCAGTTTCGACGTGGAACTGGTGCATGAGTTTTTATGGAAACTTGCACTGGAAGGGCGCATGACCCTGCATGTCATTGTACACTATGGACGCAATACCCACCATATGGTTGAAGCGGTATTCAAGGCACTGGGAAGAGCACTGGATGAAGCGACACAGATTGATCCGCGCATTCAGGGTGTGCCTTCCACGAAAGGAGTGCTCTAGAAACGTGATTGCAGTCATAGATTACGGCATGGGAAATCTGCATAGTGTAAGTAAGGCTGTAGAACGGTTGGGGTATGAGGTGAACGTGACGGGCAACGCTGCGGACATTCTGGCGGCAGACGGTGCGATCCTCCCTGGTGTCGGTGCTTTCGGCGATGCGATGCTCCATCTGAGAGAGAGCGGACTGGATCAGGTGGTCAAGGAATATGTACAGCAGGGCAAGCCGCTGCTCGGTATTTGCCTGGGCATGCAGCTGTTGTTTACGACCAGTGAGGAATACGGTCAGCATGAGGGCTTGAATCTCATTCCCGGACATATCGTCAAATTCCAGGGGGATTACAAGATTCCGCACATGGGATGGAATCGACTGGCATTCAAACAAAGCGATACCTTGCTGGAGGGTCTGGAAGAGGGACATGTCTATTTCGTTCACTCTTTTCACGCCCGGGTAGAGCGTTCAGAGCACCTGCTCGCCACCACGGATTACCACCAGGACGTGACGGCGATCGTGGCCGATGGCAACCTGTACGGCATGCAGTTCCATCCGGAGAAGAGCGGTTCCCTCGGCATGGAGCTGCTGCGGCAGTTTTTGAAAAAAACGTCCGTTGTCAGAATGGAGGATTGCTGATGTTGACCAAGCGAATTATTCCATGCCTCGACGTCAAGGATGGACGCGTGGTGAAAGGCGTTAACTTTGTGAATCTGAGAGATGCCGGCGATCCGGTGGAACTTGCTGCACTGTATGATCGGGAGCATGCAGATGAACTGGTGTTTCTGGATATCTCGGCTTCCGTAGAAGGCAGAGCGACGATGGTGGAAGTGGTACGTCAAACGGCTGGCGAGATTTCCATCCCTTTCACCGTTGGCGGCGGTATTTCCGCGGTCGAGGATATGACACGCATATTACGTGCCGGAGCAGACAAGGTAGGCATCAATACCGCAGCTGTGAACAATCCCCAGCTCATCTCTGACGGTGCACGCCGGTTTGGCTCGCAATGTATCGTCGTGGCGGTAGATGCGCGTTATAATGCAGAGTGGCAGGAATGGGAAGTGTATACACACGGCGGCAGAAAGGCGACCGGCATCAAGACCCTGGAATGGGTCAAGCGTGTTGAACAGCTGGGTGCTGGAGAAATTTTGTTGACGAGCATGGATGCGGACGGAACCAAGGACGGATTTGATGTACCGCTGACAAGTGCCGTCTCAGGCAGTGTGTCCATACCGGTCATCGCTTCCGGCGGGGCAGGGCAGGTGGCCCATTTTCATGAAGCTTTCACCAAAGGACAAGCGGATGCGGCGCTGGCCGCTACTATCTTTCACTATAAAGAAATTGCCATCAGCGAGGTCAAACAGGACCTGCGGGAAAAAGGAGTTGAGGTCAGATGAACGTCGAGATCAACCAGTTGAAATTCAATGAACAGGGTCTGATTCCTGCCATTGTTCAGGACGCAGCCAGCAAAGAAGTGCTGATGATGGCCTATATGAACGAAGTTTCTCTGAAGAAGACACTGGAAAGCGGGGAAACCTGGTTCTGGAGCCGATCCAGACAGGAACTTTGGCACAAGGGTGCGACCTCGGGGCACATTCAGAAGGTAGTCCGTATCCAGTTCGATTGTGATGCGGATACCTTGCTCGTTCAGGTTCAGCCGGAAGGGCCTGCCTGCCATAACGGTACATACAGCTGCTTTACAGAGGAGCTGCAAGGAACGACGAAGGCTGCGCCGGCTGAGAAGGACCGCTTCGCAATTCTGGCAGAGCTGGAAGCCCTCATTGCACGGCGTGAGGCAGAGCGTCCGGAGGGAGCCTACACCACGTACCTGTTCGACAAGGGTGTGGACAAGATTCTGAAAAAAGTCGGGGAAGAAGCAGCGGAGGTCATCATCGGCGCCAAAAATCGGGATGCCGAGGAGCTTCGTTATGAATCGGCCGACCTGCTGTTCCATCTGATGGTGTTGCTGCGTGAACAGAAGCTGCCGCTGGATGACGTCATGATGGAGCTGAGACGCAGACATTCGGCTGGCAAAGGCGGAGAGAGTCATGAAGATTGATTACCATACCCACCATGCCCGCTGCGGACATGCACAGGGTGATCTGGAAGATTACGTCAAACGGGGCATAGAGATCGGACTAGACCAATTGGGTCTGTCCGATCATATGCCTCTTCTCCATGTGAATCCGGATACCTATTACCCGGAAATGGCGATGTCGATGGAGGAGCTGCCCAGGTACGTGGAGGAATGCCTGCAATTGAAGGAAACGTACAAGAACCAGATTGATCTGCGTATCGGGCTTGAGGGAGACTATATAGAAGGTTATGAAGACCAGATTGCCGCGATCATCGACAAGTATCCGTGGGATTATGTCATTGGTTCGGTTCACTTTCTCGGTGAATGGGATGTGACCGACTATCGGCAGACGGGTCAGTGGGAAGGCAGAGATCGCCTGGCGGTCTATGAAGCCTACTACGATGCGGTTCAGAAGGCAGCGCGTACGGGTCTGTATGATTATATCGGACATGTCGATGTGATCAAGCGTTTCGGCTATGCGCCTGTGGAAAGTGTGGAACACCTGGAGCGTCAGACGCTGGAAGTCATTCGCGATTGTGATATGGCGATTGAGCTGAACGCATCGGGGCTGCGCATGCCGGTCGCAGAGATGTTCCCCAAGCGCAGCATGCTGGCCTATGCGCTGGAGCTGGGCATACCGCTGACGATTGGATCGGACGCCCATCAGCCAGAGCGCTTGTCCCAATATCTGGACGAAGCGCGAGCTTGCTTGAAAGAGATAGGATACACCCAGCTGGCGACCTTTTCCCGTCGAAAAAGAGAACTGGTTTATTTTTAAATGTCTCGCTTCCGTTGTATAATGAAGGAGATGAGTAATTAACCTGCAGGAGGATTTTATGTATAGTGAAAAAATAAAGATTTTCTCAGGGAGCTCGAATCCGAAGCTGGCGAAAATCATAGGTGAAAAATTGGGACAGGAGCTGGGCAGCGTCTCCATCTCTCGCTTTAAAAGCGGCGAGATCTATGTCCATTATGAGGAAACCATTCGGAACTGCGATGTCTTCATCGTGCAGTCCTTCTCTCATCCGATCAACGAGAACTTCGTCGAATTGCTGGTCATGATTGACGCAGCGAAGCGGGCATCAGCCAGAACGATCAATCTCGTCATTCCATACTATGGCTATTCCAGACAGGAACGGAAGGCTGCTCCGCGTGAGCCGATTTCCGCCAAAATGGTAGCCGATGTTTTAACGACCGCGGGCGCAAGCCGGATCATCACGATTGATCTGCATGCATCTGCGATCCAGGGCTTTTTCAACATACCGGTCGATCATCTCACCGCGCTGGATCTGATCACCAACTACCTCAAGGAGAAAATTGCAGAAGGGCAGATCGTCAATCCGATTGTCGTCTCCCCGGATGCTGGACGGGCCTCTACAGCGGAGAAGCTGGCCAACTATTTGGACGCGCCATTTGCCATCATGATTAAAAAGCGTCCGAAACATAATGAGTCGGTCATCACTCATATTATAGGTGACGTAGAGGGGCAGACGCCGATTATCATTGAGGATTTGATCGATACCGGCTCCACGATTGTCAATGTGGTGGAAGGGTTGAAGGAAAAGGGAGCGCTCGACGCGTTTGTCTGTGCCACCCATCCTGTCTTCTCGGGTCCTGCCATCGAGCGGCTGGACCATCCGAACATTCGTGAAATTGTCGTTATGGATTCGATCATCCTGCCTGAGGAAAAGCCTGAGCGCTTCAAGATTCTCTCTGTTGGTCAGCTGCTGGCAGATGCGATCGAGATTATCATGCAGGGCGGATCGCTCAGTACGCTGTTTAAATCCAGGGGGGTCTAATCTCCCTGTCCGGGCCGCGTGAAGTGTAAGAAATTGTAACTTATCAATAGAAAAAGGGAAATGACCTGTGATATACTGTGATTGATTCAGAGAAGGAGGTGCCTTGACATCATGGAAAGCAAAAAAACATCCTACCGTTCCAAACGACCGAAGATCATACCCTTGAAGATGGATGCCAACTTCTTTTTTGAGAAGGCGATGCAATCCCTGGATCGGTATCGATATGATAAGGCGCTGAAATATTTCCAACGTGCGGTGGAGTATGAACCTCGAAATCCGATAAATCATTGTAATATGGCAGGCATTTATTCTGAGATCGGCAATTACGAGCGATCGAATGAAATTCTGTTTCAGATTATAGATGACATTGACCCCGCGATGACGGAATGTCATTTTTATATGGCGAACAATTACGCCAATATGGAAGCTTTTGAAGAGGCGGAACAGGCGCTCCTGCGTTATCTGGAGAAAGATCCGCGAGGCGCCTTTCTGGAAGAGTGCGAGGAAATGATTGAGATGCTTAGCTATGAGCTGGAGCGACCAATCGAAATTCCGCATATCAAGAGCCGGGAAGTGTTCTTCGAGCATGACAAGGCCAGAGGGTTCATGGAAGAAGGCAAGTTTGCTGAAGCGGTTCAGCTTCTGAAAGAGATTACAGAGAAGCACCCGCAGTTTCTGGCGGCGTACAACAACCTCGCACTTGCCTATTTCTATCTGGACCAGATGGATCTGTGCATGGGGGCGATCGAGCAGGTGCTGGCGGTAGAAGAGGGCAATGTGCATGCGTTATGCAACCTCGCTATCGTTTACAAGCAGCAAGGAGAGCAGGAGAAGCTGCAACAGTTGCTGCAGTTGTTGCGCCGAACCATTCCGTTTCATCAGGAGCATGTATTTAAGCTGGCCATGACGCTCGGATTGCTGGATGAGCATCGTACGGCATACTTGCATTTCAGACGTCTGATGCATTCCGGTGAATTTGCAGAGGACCCGTGTCTGCATCATTATTTTGCAGTGGCCTCCTTTCATATGAATCAGTATGATCAGGCGAAGCGATACTGGGAGAAAGCCCGGCAGCTAGACACGAACTCTGCTGTGCCTTCTTTCTATTTGTCACATTTTGATATGCTGTGTGAAGAGGGAAAGCGCAAGGCTAATGCGCCTGTCAGCTATCAATACTATCTGCCCTTTGAAGAGCGGTTGCGTGAGTGGGGGCAGAAGGACAGCCATCTCCCTGCCGATTTGATCGAGGATGCCATCTTGCACTCCTCTTTAACCTGGGCGCTCCAACACGGAGATGAGTCCACCAAGCTGCAAATGATTCAAATCATCGGCATGCTGGGTGGAGCAGAAGCAGAAGGGATGCTGCGGGATTGCCTGAAGCGAGAGGACGAAACAGATCGTGTGCGTCAGGCAGCTGTTTACATGCTACAGTCGATCGGAGCCAAAGAGCCGTATTTGACCCGCATGGACGGCAAAGAGGTATATGTCTACGCCACTTCCTCATCGGAACTTCCAGAATGGAAGACGCAGTGGCAAGCGGTGATTGATCTGGCAACTGATGCAATGCGAGATCGGTATGACCAGTGCCAGAAGCATGATATGCAGACACTTTGGAAGGAATTTCTTGGACGTGTGCATCCAAATGTCCCGACGATTCAGAAGCCGGAAGGCTGGGCGGCGGCACTGGAGTATCTGACCGCACAGATGCATAGCTCTACCATTACCTATACCGAATTGTCCAGACGCTATGGCGTAACGGCTCCCACCATCCGCAGACATGTAGGCAAAATCGACGAGATCTGTGGACTGAAAGAAAAAATGAGCAATGTTTTCTCGCCTTTTCAGGAACAATAAGGCAGAGATTCACACATATAAGATAATGTGAAACCCTAGGAGGTCAAGACATGTACAAAAGTGTTGTGATTGGAACAGGTCCAGCGGGTTTGACCGCTGCGATCTACCTTGCGCGGGCGAATTTGAGCCCGCTCGTTATTGAAGGGCCGGAGCCAGGCGGTCAACTGACAACGACGACCGATGTGGAGAATTTCCCGGGATTTCCGGACGGGATTATGGGGCCGGAGCTGATGGCCAACATGCGCAAGCAGGCGGAGCGTTTCGGCGCAGAATTCCGTACAAGCTGGGTCAACAGCATTGACTTTGACAAGCGTCCGTTTACGCTGAAAATCGAAGGCGGGGACGATATCATCGCAGAGAGCGTGATCATTTCCACCGGAGCAACAGCCAAGCTGCTCGGACTGCCGGGTGAAAAGGAAAATATCGGACGCGGCGTCAGCACCTGTGCGACGTGCGACGGATTCTTCTTCCGCGGCAAGAAAATCATCGTCGTTGGTGGCGGGGATTCCGCGATGGAAGAAGCGAGCTTCCTGACGAAATTCGCAACGAATGTACGGGTTGTACATCGCCGCGATGAGCTTAGAGCCTCCAAGATCATGCAGGATCGGGCGAAGGAAAACGAGAAGATCTCCTGGAGCCTGAATGTGACTCCGGTTGAAGTCATGGCAGGAGACAAGGGTGTGACCGGACTGAAGGTCAAGCACAACGAGACAGGCGAGGAAGAAGTCCTCGAAACAGATGGAATCTTCATTGCGATTGGACACAAGCCGAATACCGAATTCCTCGGCGGCAAAATCCGCACAGACGAAACCGGCTATATCCTGGTTGAACCCGGGACGAGCCGTACGAATATTCCAGGTGTCTTCGCTTGCGGGGATGTGCAGGATATGCACTATCGCCAGGCGATTACAGCAGCAGGTTCAGGGTGTATGGCTGCCCTGGATTGTGAGCGTTACCTGGAAGGCGATGCCGTTCACGACTGGAGTCAGAGTCTGTCATAATGCGATGGAAAGTAAACGTGGAAATGCTGGTTTCCACGTTTTCTCATGCATACGGTGATTTGTATGTCGCTGGTGCAAATGATTATAGATGGAAGATATGATGAAGAGGTGGAAGATCATGATGGAGAAGATTTATATCGGAGTGGACCTGGGTGGAACAACGGTTAAAGTAGGCATTTGCAATCCAGCTGGGGATTTGATGCACAAATTTGAAGGGCCAACCGGGGTTGAGCATGGCACCGAAGCGATTATCGACAATATCGTCAAATACGTTAAAGAGCTTGTGGCGGAGTCTGCTTACAGCTGGGAGCAAGTCGAGGGCATTGGCGCTGGCATTCCCGGATTTATGGATATGGAATCCGGTGTGGTCAAGCTTTCACCAAATCTCGGCTTTAGAGATACACCAGTCAAGCAAATGCTGGAGGATCGACTGGGCAAACAAGTGACCATTAACAATGATGCCAACGTGGCGGCACTGGGTGAAGCATGGGCCGGAGCAGGCAAAGGGCTGAAAAATGTCGTCTGCTTTACGCTTGGTACTGGCGTAGGTGGCGGTATTATTATCGATGGCAAAATCTATGAGGGCAGTGGCATGGCTGGAGAGCTCGGTCACATGGCGATCATTCCGGATTTGGAAGCGATTCAATGCAACTGCGGACAGAGAGGCTGTCTGGAAACAGTGTCCTCGGCGACTGGCATTATTCGGATGGCTGTCGATGCAGTGAAACGCGGAGACCGTACTTCCCTGTCCTCGCTGGAGTTTATCACCGCCAAGGATGTGTTTGATGCGGCCAAGCAAGGCGATGATGCAGCCATTCGCATCGTGCAGCGGGCCAGCTTCTACTTGGGGAAGGCGATGGTCCTGACCTCTGTTATATTAAATCCGCAGCGCTATATTATCGGCGGTGGAGTCAGCAAAGCCGGAGACTTCCTGTTTCAAGCCTTGCGCGAGCATTATAAAACGATGGCACCTCCAACATTTGGCGATATGGAGATCGTACCTGCCGTGCTGGGCAATGATGCGGGCATGATTGGGGCTGCAGGACTGAATCTAAGATCATAATGGCTGGTTGCCTGTCTTCACACAAATATATGGATGGGGGAGAATCCATTGGTTGAGAAACAGGAGCAAATGGAAGAAATCAAGCGGGAGCAGTTTAACGAACAGAAAAAACAGGGACAAATCGTCATTATTACAGGGATGTCGGGCGCTGGGAAAACGATCGCCGTGCAGAGTCTGGAGGATTTGGGCTATTTTTGTGTAGACAATCTGCCGCCTGTGCTGATCCCCAAATTTGCAGAGCTGGTAGATCAGTCACATGGCAAAATTCGCAAAGTGGCCCTGGTCATTGATTTGAGAGGCCGTGAATTTTTCACTGCCTTGACCGAGTCGCTGCAATATATCCAGCATCATGAGTCACTGATGCACGAGATCCTGTTTCTGGATGCGACCGATCAAGTGCTGGTGCAGCGTTACAAGGAAAGCCGGAGAAAGCATCCACTCGCTCCTGAAGGTCTTCCGCTGGAGGGCATCCAGAGTGAGCGCACGATGCTCGAAGAGCTCAAGGGTGTGGCGACACAGGTGATCGATACGAGCAGGCTCAAGCCGCTGCAATTGAAGGAGCGGATTATCGCCAGATTTTCCGGCACCTCCGAGCAGCGCCTTTCTATTAACGTGATGTCCTTTGGATTTAAGTATGGCATGCCGATTGATGCTGACCTTATCTTCGATGTCCGTTTCCTTCCAAATCCTCACTACGTGGACGATCTGAGACCGAAGACGGGACTCAATCAAGAGGTCTATGATTATGTGATGAAATGGCCGGAAACCCAGACGTTTCTTATCAAACTGCTGGATTTGATGCAATTTATGATCCCGCAATTTGTGAAGGAAGGAAAGAGTCAGGTTGTTGTCGGCATTGGCTGTACAGGAGGGAAGCACCGTTCGGTATCCGTTGCGGAGTATTTGGGGAAAATGCTGGGCACCAGTGAGAATGAATCCGTTCGAGTGAGCCATCGGGACGCAGATCGGGATAAAGCATAGCGGCTCTACCTGTCAATGATGATAGAAGTGCAGGCCTGACAAGTAAGCAGCACGTTGTGAACCGGGTCAAATGCGAGGCGAGTTACGAAAAGTGAGAAAAATGAGAATTGAGAGTGAGAGTGAGAGGTGAGAGGATGGGGAAGGCGCGACAGCCAGATGCGGATGAGCAGCAACCCGCGTCTGGTGTACACCACGTAAATGAGGATCAGGATCAGGCACAGGTCACCCGAACGATGCAGCCTGAAACTCCACACACCACAGCCATGCCCACAGGTCCCAGAAAACCCAGAGTTGTCGTAATGGGAGGAGGGACGGGGCTGTCTGTCATTCTCCGCGGACTGAAGCTGAAGCCGTTTGATATTACGGCCATTGTAACCGTTGCAGATGACGGGGGGAGCTCGGGTATTTTGCGATCGGAACTGAAAATGCCTCCACCAGGGGATATTCGCAGTGTGCTCATCGCTTTGGCAGATGTGGAACCTGTGATGTCCAACGTACTGCAGTATCGGTTCCAGAGCGGGAACGGTTTGAAAGGGCACAGTTTGGGCAACCTGATTCTGGCTGCCGTAACCGACATTACGGGAGATTTCTTCAAGGGCATCCAGGAACTCAGTCAGGTGCTTGCGGTACGTGGACGCGTACTGCCAGCAGCCAATGAACCGATCGTCCTGAAGGCTGAGATGGAGGATGATTCTGTCGTAGAGGGAGAATCCATCATTCCGAAGAGCGGCAAGCGCATCAAACGCGTTTTCATTGATCCGCAGGATGTTCAGCCGTTGCCGGAAGTCATTGAGGCCATCAGGGAAGCAGACGCGATCATCGTCGGTCCTGGCAGCCTGTACACGAGCATCTTGCCGAATTTGCTGGTACCGCAAATTGCGCAGGAAGTCATTCAGTCCCAGGCTCAAAAAATATACATTTGCAATGTAATGACCCAGCCCGGGGAGACCGATCAATTTACAGTGTATGATCATTTGGCCGTCATGAGGGAACATGTGGGCCGTCCCATATTTGACCATGTCATTGTGAATGAAGGCGGCATACCGGATGACGTCAAAGTGAAATACAAGGAGCAAGGGGCCGAGATTGTGCCCATTGATTATGAGCGATTGAAGCAGGAGCGATGCAATGTGATTGCCGATGAGCTTGTCTATTACAAGACCTATCTGCGTCATGATGCGATGAAGCTCAGCGATCATATCCATCGGATCATTCGGGAGGCACAAGGGTCCTGAGTGATTTGAATTGATTCCATTCTCAGGGGGTGAAGGCTGTGTCTTTTGCAGCAACAACTAAAAAAGAACTGACCATGATCGAAACGAAAGCATGCTGCAGCAAGGCAGAGCTCTCCGCACTGATTCGCATGAATGGCTCTGTTCAGTTGAGCAATCAGCGCGTAACCCTGGATATCAGCACGGAAAATGCGGCGATTGCCAGACGGATCTATTCGTTTATCAAACAACTGTTTCATGCCCATACGGAATTGCTCGTGCGAAAAAAAATGCGTCTCAAAAAGAACAATGTGTATATGGTGCGGGTACCCAGTCAGGTGGAAACCATTCTGAAGGAGCTGTGCATCGTCTCGGAAGGGTTTGTTTTCAATTCCGGCATTGATAAAGAAATTGTGCGTAAGAAATGCTGTAAGCGGTCTTATTTGCGGGGGGCTTTCCTGGCGGGGGGATCGGTCAACAATCCGGAAGGCTCTTCGTATCATCTGGAGATTGCGTCCATGTATGAGGAGCATAGTCTTGCCTTATGTGATCTTGCCAATGAATTTGATCTGAATGCCCGCTGCATCGAGCGGAAGAAGGGGTACATCTTTTACCTCAAGGAAGGCGAGAAGATTATCGAATTCCTCAATATCATCGGTGCGCATCAGGCGCTGTTGAAATTTGAAGATGTACGGATTATGCGAGACATGCGCAACTCCGTCAACCGTCTGGTCAACTGCGAGACGGCGAACTTGAACAAAACCATCGGAGCAGCTATGAGGCAGATTGAGAACATTCGACTGATTGAATCAGAGGTTGGACTGGATCAGCTCCCGGATAAGCTCAGGGAAGTAGCGGTCATCCGAATGCAGCATCCCGATATGAATTTGACAGAAGTGGGAGAGCTGTTAGGCACAAGGGTAAGCAAATCAGGCGTGAATCATCGACTGAGAAAAATCGATGAAATCGCAGAAAAAATTCGCAATGGGGAAAAAATCCTTTGATTTCGTCTAATCATATGGCGTATTTCTATTTATTTTTGTTATAATAACATCATACGACTGTAATGATTCATTGCAATTCTGTCGAGGGGGTAGAAAGTCATGACAAGACGCCCAGTGGTGGTGAAGCTGAAAACTGGCTTGCATGCAAGGCCAGCTGCTTTATTTGTTCAAGAGGCGAATAAATTCTCGTCTGAGATATTTGTGGAGAAAGACGATAAAAAAGTAAATGCAAAAAGCATTATGGGGATCATGAGTCTCGCCATCAGCTCAGGCACAGAAATCCACATCAGTGGGGAAGGCTCCGATGCTGAACAGGCTGTAACCGCTTTAACAGAACTGGTAAGCAAGGAAGAGATTGAAAATCAATAATGCGAGAGCTATCATGAGGCAGACGAGCTGCAACAGCGTGGCTTCATGAGCGATGTATCATTAATACGTTTATAGATTGGTTGTTCGAGACAAGGAGTTTCCCTCAGAGGTTGAGGGAGCTCCTTTTTTCCATCCCTTTTTCATTCACTTCTTCGTGTTCATCGTCTTTCTCGTCATTGATGTCGAAGCAAGTTTCTGCCAAACGGCTTCCGTTATTTAACAAAATGGACAAGATTTCAGCGTCATCCGCTTAAATTTGTGATATAGCGTGCAACTCCGGTGGAACATCTTGCGTCTATACAGTGAGCATCATTATTCGGAATAGAAGGAGAAATGACATTCACATGCTTCACTATTTGATCAAGCCTCTGAGGCCCTTGCGCAAGCGCTGGCTGAGTGCGGCCCTTGCAGCAACCCTTGGCATCGCGCTCATGCCTGTACAATCCCCTGCGAACGTTGCAGCTGCGGGCTCTTCCTCGATCTCGGCTACCACCTCGCATGTATTGTTTTACCTGGGAAACAATCAGGCTTACATCAACAATGAAGAAATTGAACTGGATTCACCAGCCACGGCCATTAACGGCTCCACGTATTTGCCAGTCAAATTTCTGGCGGATTCCCTTGGCCTGCAGCTGAGTTATGATGCCGCCACCAAAAAAATCAATATCAATAATGAGCATCATTTTATCAGTCTGGATCAAGCCAACAACACGGTCATGATGGATGGCATTTATCTTCCTTTTAACAGTATCGCCGTCATTCGCAACAATCGCCTGATGGTGAAAATGACCTGGCTGGCTGATCTCGTTGGTGCCAAATACAACTACAAGCCGGAATCGAAACGAATCGAGCTTATCTATGTAGGCGTGCCAAAGGAACTGTATGACCAGTTGACGAAAAACAGCCTGCCCGTCGCCAAGTTCGCGACTGACAAAAAGGTGTATCAGATCGGGGAACCGATTCAATATATCGATTTGAGTTATGATCCGGATGGAGATCCGATCACCTATCTGGACTGGAAGGACAAGCAGCAGGCTTTCTTTGAAGCTGGGAGCTACAAGGTGAGTCTGATCGCCAAGGACAGCAAGGGCAATTATAGCGAGCCATATGAGCAAACCATCACCGTAACCAGTGACGTTCATCTGAGCAAAGAAGAATTTCCGCTGTACCATCAGCCTGTGGGTTCGGTTCTCAAGCTTACAAGCCAGCAGCGCACTGCATACAAAAATGTGAAGGAAATGAACTACAGCTCCAACCTGGTGACTGATCGACCGATCTTGTTCAGTGACAGTCCGGAGACCATTACCGACTACGGGATCTTGTATCATGATGGAGTGTCCGGCAAAGCCAGACTGTATGCCAATCATGTGAATGGCATGGATCAGGTGCTGCAACTGATGATCATTGTGGAAAACACATCGGACAAATCGGTAAAGGTAAAGGTGACGAATAAAGGGGAGGCCTATCCCTCTGTCTACGCCCAATTGTTTGGTCAGCATGCAGCTCTGGATTTCATGCTGAACAAGCATCGTGAGACTGAAATGAGCCTTGAACCCGGAGAGAAGGGCATCCTCGTCAAAATGCCGAAGGTGTACCCGGCTCAAGGAACCAATATGATGTATGATATTGAGACAGACGGTTCGGCCGAGGTATACTTCGCGGCCATGGAGTGGGGAGATTCCGCGTCTAACCTGGATACGTATCCACCTCTGCCTTATGTCAATCATATCCGGGGCACGTTTGTCGCCTCTTCCAAGCAACTTCGTTATGATGGAGCGGGATTGACCGAGCCGGCAAAATTGTCAATCGGAGACGGGAAATTGGATCCGTTCACACCGGGCTTTGATCCCATGCGTGGCATCGCCACTTCGCTGACCGGAAACTATGGTGTCACCTATGAACTGGTCATTGAACGCCCTGAAAAAATGGCGGTGCTGCTCGTTCCGCGCGGTGGAAATTACAAGGGTCCAGTGGCCATTAACGGCGTGCCGCAAATGGTACCCAAATCAGGCATCCTCAATGTCAACGATGGCGCTCAATTGATCGCCAGAACGAAGGGCACCGAGAAAGAGTTGAAATTGGAGCTCATTCCGGCAGCCGGTTCTTCCCTGCCTGTGAATCTGCTGTTTTTCCCGCTCGATGAGCAAAAATAAAATAACAGCCATTAAAAAAAGGTATCTGAGCCCGAAATGCATGCATTTCGGCCAGATACCTTTTCGTTTGTCATAATTAGATTATACCTTTTCAATGACGCGATCGACGATACCATATTCTTTTGCTTCTTCTGCACTCATAAAGTAATCGCGGTCTGTATCTTTCTCGATTCGTTCAAGCGGCTGGCCGGTACGTTCTGCCAGAATCTGATTGAGCTTATCTCTCATTTTCAGAATTCGCTTTGCACGAATTTCGATATCGCTGGCTTGACCTTCAGCTCCACCTAGCGGCTGATGAATCATCACTTCACTGTTTGGCAGACAATAACGTTTTCCTTTCGCTCCCGCATTCAGCAGGAAAGCGCCCATCGAAGCTGCCATTCCTACACAGATCGTAGAGACATCAGGCTTGATAAACTGCATCGTATCAAAGATCGCCATTCCTGCGGTGATCGAACCACCCGGGCTGTTGATATATAGAGAAATGTCTTTTTCCGGATCATCTGCAGCCAGAAACAGCATCTGCGCAATAATCGAGTTGGCCACCACGTCATTGACCGGGGTGCCCAGGAAAATGATGCGATCCTTCAGCAAGCGCGAATAAATATCATAGGCACGCTCTCCGCGATTGGTTTGTTCGACAACCATAGGTACATAGCTCATTGGTAAACCCTCCTTCAAAAAATGAACCTATCCATTCTTACTCCTAGAATAGCCTAAATCCATCGATTCAAGACATCCGGGGAACGGTTAGGAAGTAGCTAAGTAATACTATATCGGAAATAAACATTAAGGTCAAGAAAGGTCAAACATAGATCAAAAAAATTTTGACGGGTATGAAAATCGTCAAATTAGGGTAAATCTTTAGATGGCGCGCTCGCGAGGGATCGAACCTCGATCTCAGGCTCCGGAGGCCTGCGTCATATCCATTGGACCACGAGCGCACGTATATGTCAGTCTGAACCCCGACTCGCCATCGTATAAACGATGATGGCTGCGCGATCAGGGATATCAGGGACAGCAAGAATTATTCTATCGCAGTTTCTAATAAAAATCAAGACGTCCATACAGGAAAGTTTATCTTGCATTTTCAGTCTGTTTTCAATACAATGAAGTTGTAGGCGGGACACAAAACGATAGAGCGGGACTAATAATGTCCACGCACCGCAGACAGCTTTTTAAGGCAAGGGATGAATTTGGAGTGGAGAGAATGAGAAAATTCATAGAAATTCAAAAACATCTTTTGCCTGATTTCATTGATACCTTGAAAAAGCGTTACAACATTTTGCACCATGTGATGCTCAGCGGTGTCATTGGACGCCGGAATCTGGCTATCTCGCTTCATATGACGGAGCGCACGCTTCGGAGCGAGCTGGATTTTCTGAAAGAGCAGGGTCTGCTGGAGACAGAGAGCATCGGCATGCGGGTGACTGAGGCCGGCGCACAGCTGCTGGAAGACATGCAGCCTTATCTGAAAGACATCTTCGGACTGACAGACATGGAGGCACACATTCGCCAGCTATATAGTCTGAAGCAGGTTGTGATCGTACCGGGAGATTCCGAGCAATCAGAATCTACCCTGAAGGAACTCGGGCGAGCCGGAGCCGCTTCGCTTCGCAAATATGTGGGAGCAGAGGATGTCATTGCGGTAGCCGGAGGCACCACGATGGCCGAGGTGGCCGAGGGTCTCAACGTATCGTCCCAATGGAAGGGAAATGTATTCGTCCCTGCCAGAGGCGGTCTGGGTGAGCGAGTCGAGCTGCAGGCCAATACCGTCGCTTCGATCATGGCTAAGAAAACGGGTAGCAGCTATCGATTGCTGCATGTACCGGACCATTTGGGCGAGGAAGCCTATCACACCCTGATGCAAGATTCCAACATTCAGGAAATCATTCAGTTCATTCGGAAAAGCCGCATTGTCCTGCATGGTATCGGAGATGCTATGACCATGGCCAGACGGAGAAAAACCGATGAGAACGCCATGCGTCAGCTGGCTAAGGCCGGTTCGCTGGCAGAAGCCTTTGGCTATTACTTTGACCGCGATGGTCAGGTTGTCCACAACATCCCGACCGTTGGACTTCGTCTGGAGGACATCATGAAGACAGAGGTCGTGATTGGGGTTGCTGGAGGCCGGAGCAAGGGGGAAGCCATTGCCGCCGTATTGAAATTCGGTCACGAGGATGTACTGGTTACCGATGAAGCGGCCGCGATGGAAATCATTCGTCATTCATAATGGGGCATCTGTCTCATTTTGAAAATATACTATTTGAATTCATAGGAGGAATTACTGTGGTAAAAGTAGGTATTAACGGTTTTGGACGTATTGGTCGTAACGTATTCCGCGCTGCATTGAACAACACTGAAGTTGAGATCGTAGCGATTAACGATTTGACAGATGTAAACACGCTGGTTCATTTGCTGAAATATGACACCACACATGGTCGTTTCAATGCGACTGTTGAAGCGGGTGAAGGAGAAATTATCGTAAACGGCAAATCCGTTAAAGTATTTGCTGAGAGAGATCCGGGTGCACTCCCTTGGGCTGAAGTTGGCGCAGAAATCGTAGTTGAATCTACAGGTATTTTCACAGCGAAAGACAAGGCAGAGCTTCACTTGAAAGGCGGAGCAAAGAAAGTTATTATCTCTGCACCGGCTTCCAACGAAGATATCACAGTGGTAATGGGTGTAAACGAAGAGCAGTATGATCCAGCACAACACACCATTATCTCCAACGCTTCTTGTACAACAAACTGTCTGGCTCCATTTGCGAAAGTGCTGAATGACAAGTTCGGCATCGTAAAAGGCATGATGACAACGGTTCACTCCTACACGAATGACCAAAATACGCTTGACCTGCCACACAAAGACCTTCGTCGTGCGCGTGCAGCAGCAGAAAACATCATTCCATCCACAACTGGTGCGGCCAAAGCGGTTTCCCTCGTATTGCCTGAGCTGAAAGGAAAGCTGAACGGAATGGCTATGCGTGTACCGACTCCGAACGTATCCGTCACTGACCTGGTTGTTGAAACCAGCAAAACCGTAACGGTTGAAGATGTAAACAACGCACTGCAAGAAGCTGCAAACGGTCCGCTCAAAGGCATCATGAACTTCAGCGATGAGCCGCTTGTATCCAGCGACTATAATGGTGATCCTGCTTCCTCCACCATCGATGGATTGTCCACAATGGTAGTGGGAGACAACATGGTGAAAGTCGTTTCCTGGTATGACAACGAGTGGGGCTACTCCAACCGCGTCCTCGATCTGGCTGCCTACGTTGCGAAAAAAGGACTGTAATTCACATTTAGATAGAGAATGAGAACCAATAAGAGGAGAAGCGATTCTCCTCTTTCCCTAGTTTCAGCATGATGGCCCATTTAAGGAGGAGAGCAAGTCATGAACAAGCAAAGTGTACGCAATATCGAGGTAAGCGGCAAAAAGGTATTTGTTCGTGTTGATTTTAATGTCCCTTTACATGAAGGCAAGATTACGGATGATACCCGTATTCGTGAAACCCTGCCAACCATTCAATATTTAGTAGAACAGGGAGCGAAAGTGATTCTGGCGAGTCACATGGGACGCCCTAAAGGTCAAGTGGTCGAAGAGCTGCGCTTGACACCGGCAGCCAATCGTCTGTCTGAATTGATCGGTAAAGACGTGAAAAAAGCAGATGAATCCATCGGAGACAGCGTAAAAGCCATCATCGACGGAATGGAAAACGGTGACGTACTGGTGCTTGAAAACGTGCGTTTCCATGCTGGCGAGGAGAAAAATGATGCAGAGCTTGCCAAATCCTTTGCAGAGCTTGCAGACGTCTATGTGAATGATGCGTTTGGTGCTGCTCACCGCGCTCACTCTTCTACAGCCGGTATTGCGGAGCATCTTCCTGCCGTTTCCGGATTGCTGATGGAGAAGGAATTGGATACACTCGGCAAGGCACTGTCCACTCCGGAGCGTCCGTTCACCGCGATTATTGGCGGAGCGAAGGTAAAGGACAAGATCGGAGTCATTGAAAATCTGCTGAACATCGCGGACAACATTCTGATTGGCGGCGGATTGTCATACACCTTCCTGAAGGCGCAAGGACATGAAATCGGGAAGTCGCTTGTAGACAATGAGAAGCTGGATCTCGCCCTTGAATTTATTCAAAAGGCGAAAGAGAAGAATGTTAACTTCTACCTGCCTACCGACATCGTCGTTTCCGATGACTTCAGCGCAGACGCAAATGTACAGATCGTAAACATCGACGGCATTCCGGCAGAATGGGAAGGCATCGACATCGGACCGGAAACTCGCAAAACGTATGCAGAGGTTATCCAGAACTCCAAGCTAGTTGTTTGGAACGGGCCGATGGGCGTATTCGAAATCGAGCCGTTTTCCCATGGAACCAAAGCGGTATGTCAAGCTTGTGCGGACACCGAAGGCTATACCATCTTGGGTGGCGGAGACTCTGCAGCAGCAGCTGAGAAATTCGGTCTCGCGGATCAAATGAATCACATTTCAACGGGTGGCGGCGCTTCACTGGAATTCATGGAAGGCAAGGCACTTCCAGGGGTTGTCGCACTGAACGATAAGTAAGACAAGCCAGACCATTCAGAAAAGTAAGATGAGTAAGATGGGTAAGACTAGAAAGTCATAAGGCAACAGCAGGACTGGTGGGTCAGGCGGCAAGCCAGACCTGCTGCGCAAGATAAAAGCTATAAGCTAAAAGCTATAAGAGATGGCAGTGGATTGAATCCTGATGGAGAGTGGTGATGATGTTGAGAAAACCGATCATAGCAGGAAACTGGAAGATGTTCAAAACTGCTGCTGAAGCAGCAAGCTTTGCCAAAGAAGTAAGTGGAAAAGCAGAAGTAGAAGGAGTAGAAAGCGTTATTTGTGCTCCTTTCACCGCGCTGCCCGCTCTGACAGAAGCCTTGCAGGGGACATCCATTCAAGTTGGCGCTCAGAACTTCCACTGGGAAGAAAACGGCGCATTTACGGGTGAGATCAGCGGAGCGATGCTGCAGGAGCTTGGCGTGAAATATGTCATTATCGGGCATTCCGAGCGCAGAGCTTATTTTGCAGAGACGGATGAGACGGTCAACAAAAAGACCCTGGCTGCCTTCCAGTATGATTTGACGCCGATTGTTTGCGTTGGGGAGAAGCTGGAGGAAAGAGAAGCAGGACAAACGAAGGAAGTTTGCAAAGAGCAAACCGTGGCTGCGCTTAAGGGCTTGTCTGTGGAACAGGCGGCTCAGGTCGTCATCGCCTATGAACCGATCTGGGCGATCGGTACTGGCAAATCCTCCACAGCTGAAGATGCGAATGAAGTGATCGCCTACATTCGCGAGCTTGTGGCAGAAGCTTTTGATGCGCAAACTGCACAAAGCATCCGTATTCAGTATGGCGGCAGTGTAAAGCCGAACAACGTAAAAGAATATATGGGACAAAGCGATATCGACGGCGCATTGGTAGGAGGAGCCAGCTTGCAGGCAGATTCCTACATCCAGCTGGTTGAGGGGGCTAAGTAGTATGACAGCACCAAGACCCGTAGCACTGATTATTCTGGATGGATTCGGACTGCGCGACGAAGTGGTTGGCAATGCTGTCGCACAAGCCAATAAACCCAATTATGATCGTTATTGGAACACGTACCCGCATACGACATTGACTGCTTGCGGCGAAGCTGTTGGGCTGCCTCAAGGGCAAATGGGAAATTCTGAAGTCGGTCACTTGAATATCGGTGCAGGACGTACGGTATATCAAGACCTGACGCGTATTTCCAAGTCGATTCGTGAAGGGGAATTTAAGAAGAACGATACCCTTCTCAAAGCCGTTCAGCATGCGAAGGAGAACGGCAAAAAGCTGCATTTGTACGGGCTTTTGTCTGACGGTGGCGTACACAGCCATATTGACCACCTGTTCGCTCTTCTTGATCTGGCCAAAAATGAAGGTCTGGAAGACGTGTACATCCATGCTTTCCTAGACGGACGGGATGTAGCACCGGACAGCGCCAAGCATTATATGGAGCGTCTGGTCGCCTATATGAAGGAAGTCGGCATCGGACAGATTGCGACTGTTCAAGGCCGCTATTATGCGATGGACCGTGACAAGCGTTGGGACCGGGTAGAGAAATCATACCGTTCCATGGTATATGGCGAGGGGCCGCAGCATCATGATCCGGTTCAAGCCATCGTGGAATCTTACGAACAATCCGTGTATGATGAATTTGTGCTTCCAACTGTCATGGTGAATGAGCAGGAGCAGCCAATTGGCCTGGTGGAGAGCGAGGATGCGGTCATATTCTTCAACTTCCGCCCGGATCGTGCCATTCAGTTGTCCTCCGTCTTCACCAATGAAGATTTTCATGGTTTTGATCGTGGAGACAACCATCCAACCAACCTGTATTATGTTTGCATGACCCTGTTCAGTGAAACGGTAGGCGGCTATGTAGCGTATAAACCGAAGAATCTGGACAATACGCTGGGTGAAGTGCTTGTACAGCACAACAAGAAGCAGCTTCGTATTGCCGAGACGGAGAAGTATCCGCATGTGACCTTCTTCTTCAGCGGTGGACGGGATGTCGAATTGCCTGGTGAAACGCGGATTCTGATCAACTCACCGAAGGTGGCCACCTATGATCTGCAACCGGAAATGAGCGCCTATGAAGTCGCTGCTGCAGCGGTGAAGGAAATTGAGGCAGAGAATCATGACTGCATCATCCTGAACTTTGCCAATCCGGATATGGTGGGGCACTCCGGTATGCTGGAGCCAACGATTAAAGCGGTCGAAGCCACTGACGAATGTCTGGGTCAGGTCGTGGAAGCGATCCTGGCAAAAGGCGGCGTGGCCATCATTACAGCCGATCACGGAAATGCCGATGTTTTGATGGACGAGAACGGCAGACCACATACGGCGCATACGACCAACCCGGTTCCGCTTATTGTGACGACCGAAGATGCAAAGCTTCGCGAAGGCGGCATTCTGGCGGACATCGCTCCGACCATGCTTGAACTGCTTCACGTTCCACAACCGGTCGAAATGACTGGCAAAACCCTCATTCAAAAATAAGGAGAGATGACGAAAATGACGATCATTGCTGACGTTTATGCTCGCGAGGTTATGGATTCCCGCGGCAACCCTACTGTAGAAGTTGAAGTATATCTGGAATCCGGTGCGGTAGGCCGCGCGATTGTACCTTCAGGTGCTTCCACAGGTGCTTACGAGGCGGTTGAGCTTCGTGACGGAGACAAAAGCCGTTACCTTGGAAAAGGTGTGCTGAAAGCGGTTGAGAATGTAAACGAAAAAATCGCGCCTGAGCTGATTGGCTGGGACGCGCTGGATCAAGTAGGTATTGACCAGAAGATGATCGAGCTGGACGGTACGCCGAACAAGGCGACCCTGGGTGCCAATGCGATCCTTGCGGTATCCATGGCAACGGCTCGTGCAGCTGCTGAAGCACTGGGCGTTCCTTTGTACGTATACTTGGGCGGATTCAATGCGAAGACGCTTCCGGTTCCAATGATGAATATTCTGAATGGCGGAGAGCATGCGGACAATAACGTCGACATTCAGGAATTCATGGTATTGCCTGTAGCGGCAGAAACGTTCAAGGAAGCACTTCGTACGGGAGCTGAAATCTTCCATAGCCTGAAAGCAGTACTGAAGGAAAAAGGTCTGAATACAGCAGTAGGTGACGAGGGTGGATTCGCACCAAACCTTGCTTCCAACGAAGAAGCACTGGCTACCATCGTAACGGCGATTGAGCGTGCAGGCTACAAAGCGGGTGAAGATGTATTCCTCGGTATGGACGTCGCTTCTACTGAATTCTACCGCAATGGCAAATACGAGCTTTCCGGTGAAGGCAAATCCTTCACATCTGCTGAATTCGTTGACTTCCTAAGTGATCTCGTAAGCAAATACCCAATCATCTCCATTGAAGATGGTCTGGCTGAAGACGACTGGGATGGCTGGAAATTGCTCACAGAAAAAATCGGTGACAAGGTTCAATTGGTCGGTGACGATCTGTTCGTAACCAATACCGTTCGCTTGTCTGACGGAATCGAAAAAGGCGTTGGAAACTCGATTCTGGTAAAAGTAAACCAAATCGGTACCCTGACTGAAACGTTTGACGCGATCGAAATGGCGAAGCGCGCAGGTTATACCGCTGTCATTTCCCACCGTTCCGGTGAAAGTGAAGACAGCACAATCGCAGATATCGCTGCAGCGACAAATGCGGGTCAAATCAAGACAGGTGCGCCTTCCAGAACAGACCGCGTTGCGAAATACAATCAGCTTCTTCGCATCGAAGATGAGTTGGGTCCTGTTGCGAAGTATGCAGGAAAATCTGCATTCTACAACATGAAAGACTTTAAATAAAATCGATTCTTAATCGATCCATGATTCATCTGTAATCCATCTGTCTTCCTGCAAGACGATGACAAATCCAAGACTGACCTGGGATATTTTACCGCCCTGGTCAGTCTTTTTTATTTGGCTTGGACTGATTCATGGGTTGCCATCACGGGTAAAACCTAATCAACAACGCACCACATCATTAGTACGCAATGAGTACGCACGAAAGTGAGGGAACGATCATGTTCAAGTGGACTTTGTCCATCGGACTGGCAATTGCAATGTCTGGTCTTCTGGGAAGTGTATCGCAAGAAATGGCCAACCATCCGAGTCGTGTTCAAGCCCCTTCAGATATGCAAGCAGATATTCAGAATGAATCTTCTGCCGAACGTTCTGGTTCAGATATTCAGCATGCCAATCAGGGATGGCGTTTCGAGCAAGTAAACGGCATTTCGTTAAGTGATCAAAAGGAAGATATTTTACGGAAACTGGGGAAGCCGGATCAAATTCATCAGGACCCTTATTTCCCCGAAACCATTCAGCTGCAATATGACACGATGATCATTGGTATGACACAAGGCTCTATCGATTATGTGACGGTCCCTCGTTCTGCCGATTTTATTGAAGTAGACGGCAGAGAGATTGATATAGACAAGCAGGAAATTTACAAGCGCTTTGGCGAACCTGATTCCATCGCGAGTGATGGCGTCGCATTTTGTGAAGGACCGTATTGCATGAAAGTATACTGGACGGACGTGGCCGAAGGTCAAGCTGGTGCAGCAAAAGAAATTGAACAAATTGACTACTTCATCGATCATACGTATCAGGCCGTACCAGATATGGACATGAAACCGGAACAGGAAGAAATTTTCCTGTAAACAACCCGATGCGATAACGAAACAGGATCATCTGTCACAACGAATGCGGTCATCGCTGCCTTTCCATCCTGTAGGGCAGCGTTGATATATATATATCAATATTCCACATAAACATGTTTGAAGAGGAGGAGTAAGAACAATGAAACCAACTGTAGAAATCGTAGATAATGGTGTGCAAGCACTGGACACAGTCAAAAGAATGCATGGACAAGGCATTGAAGGCGCACGCATTTATGTGCTGGCGCACGAAGAGAAGCGGACGGCGCATATTGCTGATGCTACCGACGCACAGGAAATCGATATTGCAGAAGAAGGCATGTTCCGCTCCCTGGCGAATATCTTTCGCTCTCGTGGTGATGAGCTTCGTTCCAAGCTCGAGTCTGTCGGGCTGACAGAAGAAGAAGCCAATCATTATGAAGAAGTGCTTGATCAGGGCAAAGTGCTCGTGATTGCAACCGCCTCCTAATTTGAATCTTTCGTCCCCCTAATATATCACAGGAATGGCAAGCCCTAGCTGGGCTTGTCTTTCCCTGTCTCTAATCCCATAAGTTAAACTTGATGCAAGTGGCCAAATAGCTTTGTATTTACTGCATATCTGAATTATGATAGTAGTATTGCAGAGAAATAACGCGATGGAGCGAGATTAAAAGGAGTTTTATTTCATATGCGTATACTCATTGTAGATGATAATCCGACCAACCAGATCGTCATCGAAAAAGTGCTGCAAAAGGCAGGCTATCAACAGAATACAAAGCTGTCATCGGCCTTCGAGTTGATCGATTACTTACATATGAATGAGGAGCAACCACAGGAAAGCCTGTTTGAGCATGCCGATGCCGACCTCATTCTGCTGGACATGATGATGCCGGGCATGGACGGGATCGAGGTCTGTCGGTTAATCCAGAAGTATCCTCATCTGAAGGACATTCCGATTATCATGGTCACAGCGGTAGGGGATTCATCCAAGCTGGCTGAAGCACTCGATGCGGGAGCGATCGATTTTGTCACGAAGCCGATCAACAAGATCGAGCTGCTGGCCCGTATCCGTGTCGCGCTGCGCTTGAAATACGAGAAGGACTGGCATAAAAATCAGGATAAGATCATCCGTCAGGAGCTGGATTTGGCCAGACAGGTACAGCGCGGTGTCATGAGCGATACGCTTCACAATGAGGCGCTGCATATCGATGCACTGTATCGACCTTCCTCTCAATTAGCCGGAGATATGTATGCCTGGCAGCAGCTGGACAACGGCAAGTATGGGGTCATGATTATCGATGTGATGGGTCACGGTATTTCGTCAGCGCTGGTCTGCATGTTCATCTCCTCGCAGATCAGGGAACTGCTGCAGCGGAACGTAGATCCCGTCGAAATGATGCAACAATTGAATGCACGCATGATGGAGCTGCAAACGGAATCGATTCCGATCAGCTACTACTTTACGGGAATCTATTGTGTGATCGACCCGGTTCATCAGGAGCTGGAATATGTGAACGCCGGACATCCACCGGGCCTCCTGGTCGAGGCAACGGGAAAAGTGCGCCGCCTGGAAACGAGCAGTTGTGCCATTGGCATGTTTGAGGAACTGGAGATGAGGAAGGAGCGCATATCCTTTACAGCGGATTCGAAGCTTTATTTATATACAGACGGGCTAATGGAGCAGCACGCGATGGAAGAGGACCCCGATCAACAGATCAAGCAATTGAGTCAGTTGTTCAAACGGGAGAGAAAAGCGGACATGGAAGAGCTCTTCCACCACTTTGTATCCACACAGTTCGGCACGGAGCAGCATGATGACGTATGTCTGGTCGGGGTGCATATCAAATAGCCCGATTCGAGTTAAAGAACCCAAAGAACGCAAAGAACGTAATGGAATCCATGTATTGTAATGAAATCATCATGCAGAGAAAGTATTGGAAGTAGAGAAGGCGGAGAAGGAAAATCAATAGAGATAGTAGAGGAAGCTACGAGCACGGTTGGAACAGGCAAGGATAAGGAGACAACGGGGATATGAGGGGACGGGAGGAAAAGCGGTGCGAATCAAGACAAAGGTAATCGTAGGAACCGGGTTGCTGATGATTATCATTATGTTGCTGTCAGGCGTAGGGATCAAGAATGTATCCGAGCTCAGCTCGCAGGTGGATGAAGTAAAGGGAAGCTATCTGGAGCGGGTGATTAACGCGTATCACATGCGCAGTGGCGTGAATGAAACGGCGAAAATTGTAGCGAACCTGATTTTGTATGACGAAGCGAAAGGGATATTTGAAGAAGGCAAGGCGAGTGTGGATGAGAAGCTGACAGAAGCCAGACAGATGCTCGAAGTAATGGAAGAGAACCGGATGTCTGATACGGAGAAACAGCTTGTGCAGGAACTGAAAAATCAATTGCAGCAGTTCGCCGACTACAAGGATCAGATCATTGAATTGCTGGAAAACGGTGAGGATGTAGCAGCCAGTCAGTACCGCCAAACAGAAGGGCTGGAGCTGCAAGAATCACTGCTGGCAAGTGTAGACAGCTGGGTAGATTTCAATGAGCAGGCGATGGAGGAAGCGATCAACACCATCGATGAGGAAAACCAGTTCACGTTGAATACAATGAGCGTCGTTACCCTCGCCGGATTGTTTATCGGCTTGTTCATTATGTTGTGGAACGTAGCCAGTATTACGAAAGGCCTCAATACCTTTACGCAAATGATCCGCGGTTTCTCGGACGGTACCCTGGAGCGTTCAACCCGACTGAACCTCGTATCGAAGGATGAGTTCGGGCAAGTTATTCATGCCTTCAACAACATGGCCACAGACATTGAAGACAAGAATCGGATTGTAGAGGAGAATAACCTCAAAAATGAAGAACAGACCTGGCTGAAGACGAATGTGCTGAAGCTGTTTACCGTCATGCAGGGAGCCGAGGATATGACGAGGGCGAGTCAGAAGTTGATTCGGTTGCTCACTCCGGTGATCAACGCCCAGTACGGTGGCATGTATGTGCGGGACAAAATGAAGGATGAGGCCTCGTTTACGCTGACCGGCGCCTATGCAAAACAAGGTTCCCCTGCCTATCGACAGGAGATTCGGGAAGGGGAAGGGCTTGTCGGGCAATGTGCGATCGATCAAGAGATGATGCAGCTTTCGAATGTGCCGGATGCCTATTTGCAGGTGCAGTCCGGTACGATGGAGGGCGCAGCGCATCACATTCTGCTGTATCCGATTGTCGTGGAAACAGAGACGGTAGGGGTCATGGAGTTTGCCTCCATTAATGAATTTACACCGTTGCAGCTGGAATTGCTGCAACAGACCTCCTTCCTAATCGGGGTGATGCTGAACCGCATGTTTGGACGGATGCAGACCGAGGAGCTGCTCAGAGAGTCGCAGGCTCTGACAGAAGAGCTCCAGGCCCAGTCTGAAGAGCTGATGTCGCAGCAGGATGAGCTGAAGCGTTCCAACTTGCGACTGGAGGAGCAGACCGATGCCCTGAAGCGTTCCGAAGAACTGCTACAGCAGCAACAGGAAGAACTGGAGCAGAGCAATGAAGAACTCAGTCGCAAAACCGAACTGTTGAAAAAGCAGGTTCAACGAACCGAACGTAAAAACAGGCAGGTGGAGCAGGCCAGGGATGCGATGGAGAAGCAGGCAGAGCAGCTGGCGATTGCCGCTCAGTATAAGACGGAGTTCTTGACGAACATGTCGCATGAACTGAGAACGCCGCTTAACAGCTTGCTCATCCTGTCACAGATGCTGAGCGAGAACAAGGACAAGAATCTGACGGATAAACAGGTTGAATATGCTTCTACGATCCATGCATCAGGCCAGGATTTGCTTAAGCTGATCGATGAGATTCTCGATCTGTCGAAAATCGACTCCGGTAAAATGGAAGTGGTGGCTGAGCATATTTCCCTGACTGAGTTGCAGCAGTATATGAGACGTCAATTTGAGCCGATGGCCTTGAAGAAAGGGCTGAGCTTCGATGTTTCTCTGCTGCCAGGCCTGCCGAAAAACATCGTCAGTGACGGTCACCGCCTGAAGCAAATTTTGAAAAATCTGCTCTCCAATGCACTGAAATTTACGCATACCGGGGCAGTGAATGTACAGATCCAGAAGATCTCCAATGACATGCTGCCCTACGTGGAAGAGGAAGAGGACAGCATGATCGCCATTTCCGTGCGGGATACCGGGGTAGGCATATCGAAGGACAAACAGGAAGTCATCTTCGAGGCCTTCCAGCAGGCAGACGGGACGATCAGCAGACAGTATGGTGGAACCGGTCTGGGACTGTCCATCAGCAAGGAGCTGGCTGAACTGCTGGGCGGGACGCTTTATCTGGAAAGCGAGGAAGGACAGGGCAGTACCTTCACGCTGTATGTGCCGGAATTTTATATTCCTTCCGTAGAGGAGCAGCCGGAGTCAGTCAACCAGGAGGAATTCAAGGAACTGCTCAAGGGAGCCCAGGAAGCGGCTGCCGGGCAGGTAAGCAAAAAGAAACGCAAGGCCGCATCAGCGCTCTCCACCGAGCAAGAAAGAAAAGAACCTGTAAAACCCCTTCTGACCTCTGAAGCCACGCCGCAGCCTCATCAGAATGAGTTGCCAGAGGTGACGAGCATGGATGTCGGAGTATCGGAGCAAATGGAGCCGATTCAGCAGACGGCTATGTCGGACAGAAGGTATATGGCGGACGATCGTCAGGTCATTGAGGTGGGAGACCGGAAGGTGCTGATCATCGAAGACGATGAGAAGTTTGCAGGCGTGTTGCTCGATATGGCTCGCAGCAAAGGCTTCAAAGGAATCGTGGCGATGGAAGGGGATACTGGACTTGAGTTGGTTCACGAATTCCAGCCAGACGCGATTCTGCTCGATATGAAGCTGCCTGGCATGGACGGATGGTCTGTGCTCAATCACTTGAAGCATCAGCCGGAGACCCGGCACATTCCGGTTCACATTGTATCTGTGGATGATGCAGAGCGAGGTCTGAACATGGGTGCATTGGCTTTCCGCAAGAAGCCGCTCACCAGCGAGCAGATGGAAGAACTGTTTACGAATATGGATGCCTATCTGAGCCGGGATGTGAAACGGCTGCTGTTCCTGGAGAGGGATGGGGATCAGCGTGAGCGCTGGAAGGACTATATCGGATTTGATGACGTCAGCATGACATTTGTCGGCGGCGGCATGAAATTGCTCGAGCAGCTCAAGGAAGAGATGTATGATTGCGTAGTGATCAATATCCAGTTCGATGATATGGAGCTGTTTGATCTGCTTGATGAGCTCCAGAAGCAGGGCTGGACACGGGATCTTCCGTTTCTCATTTATACAGGCAAGAGCTTGGCAGCACAAGACGAAGAGCGCATTCGCCAATATGCGGAGAGCATGATCATTCGCGATGTGAAGACACCGGAGCGGCTGCTGGATGAAACGGCCCTGTTCCTCCATCGCGTTGAAGCCAATCTTCCGGAGGAAAAGCGCAGATTGCTGGATAAGCTGCACAGCACCGAGGAAATTCTGCACGGGCGCCGTATCCTGATTGCCGATGACGATATTCGCAATGTATATGCGCTGACGAGTGTGCTGGAAGAATTCGAGATGGATCTGACCAGTGTGGAGAACGGTCAGGAGGCGCTGGATAAAGTCCGGGAAGAGGCGCCGTTTGACCTGATTTTAATGGATATTATGATGCCGGAAATGGATGGTTACGAGGCGATGCGGCATATTCGCAGCACCGCAGGATATGCCGATGTTCCAATCATTGCCCTCACTGCAAAAGCGATGAAAGGCGATCGGAACAAATGCATCGAAGCGGGGGCGTCCGACTATATTTCCAAGCCGCTGCAAAATGATCAGCTGTTATCACTAATGAGGGTGTGGTTGTATCCATAAGTATAATGCCATGGAACCAGATGAGCTGGAAAGGATCGAGATCGAGCTCTTGCTCGAAGGCGTGTATCGGGTAAGGGGTCTCGATTTTCGGAATTATGTCTACGCTTCCTTGAGACGCAGAGTGTGGCATCGTGTTCATGCGGAAGATCTCGTAACGGTCTCCGCACTTCAGGATAAAGTGTTTCGGAGTGAAGGATGCATGGACCGGCTGATTTCCGATCTGGTCATTCATGTAACGGAAATGTTTCGGGATCCGGAAGTGTTTCGCCAGTTCCGTGAAGAGGTCGTGCCGGTTTTGCGTGATCTGCCTTTTCTACGCATCTGGCATGCCGGCTGTTCGACAGGAGAAGAAGCCTATTCCATGGCGATTTTGCTTCATGAGGAAGGGCTGTACGACCGGACCCGCATCTATGCGACGGACCTGAACGAAGCGGTGCTGAACAAGGCCAAGGAAGGCGTCTATCCGCTGGACAAGATGAAAATGTATACGCAAAACTATGTGAAGAGTGGTGGAAAGGCTTCCTTTTCTGATTATTATACGGCTCGGTATCATTCGATTATCTTTCCAAGCTTCCTGAAGAAAAACATTGTATTCGCCCAGCATAATCTAGTGACGGATACGTCCTTTCACGAGTTTGATGTCATTTTCTGCCGAAATGTCATGATTTACTTTAATCGAAATTTGCAGAATCGGGTTCAGTCGCTGTTTCACCAAAGCTTGAGCGATCGTGGCTTTCTGGTTCTGGGCAGCAAGGAAACGCTGCATTTTTCACCTTATTCCGATCACTATGAGGCTTATAGCCAAACACACAAGATCTACCGCAAGGAAACACCAAAAGTGAACACCAATTGACTGAGGGGGATTCGATGCCTTTTCGAGAGCCGATTCCAATCAACATTTTGTTGGTGGATGACCACCAGGAAAATTTAATCACACTCGACGCGGTACTGGGTGAATTGAATTACCGGTTAGTAATGTGTGCTTCGGGAGAGGAAGCACTGAAAGAGCTGTTGAAAGATGATTTTGCTGTGATTGTGATGGATGTGCATATGCCGGGTATGGATGGATTTGAGACAGCCAGATGGATCAAGTCCCGGGAGAAGACCAAGCACATCCCGATCATCTTTATTTCTGCGACCAGCAAGGAGGCCGCCCATTTCTTCACGGGCTATTCGGTCGGAGCGATTGATTATATTCTGAAGCCGTTTGTACCGCAAATTCTGAAATCCAAAATCCAGGGCTTTGTAGAGCTGTACATTAGCAAGAAAAGGCTGGAGCAACATGCGAAGGTGCTCCATGAGAAAACAACCGAACTGGAAGAACTGATCGAAGAGAAGACGCGCGTGCAAGAGGACCTGCGGATGGCCAAGGAAAAGGCGGAGGAGGCCTCCAATGCAAAGTCCGGCTTTTTGGCCATGATGAGCCACGAAATCCGTACCCCGATGAACGGCATTATTGGCATGAGTGATCTGCTGCTGGATACAGAGCTGAGCGAGGAACAGCAGGAATACGTCGGAATTATCCGCAACAGCAGCGGCGCTCTGCTCAGAGTTATTAACGATGTACTGGACTTCTCCAAGCTGGAGTCAGGCAAAATGACGATTCAGGAAGAGATGGTGGATATCCAGAATACGATTGAGGAGACGTATGACCTGTTCCGAACACGGACTCGGGAGACCTCGCTGGACTTGACGTATGAAGTAGATGAGGCGGTTCCGTCTGTATTTCTTGGTGACCGTACCAGACTGAGTCAGGTTCTGATCAATCTTGTCGGCAACAGTGTGAAGTTTACGAAGGAAGGGCATGTACATATTGAAGTTAGGCCGTCATCAGCCCTTGCGGAACAAGAGGAAGTGCGAGAAGAGAAGGAGTCTGTACAAGAAGAATATGTATGGCTGCAATTTATCGTTTCCGATACGGGTGTCGGAATAACTCCGGAACAGGTCCCGCATTTGTTCCAGCCTTTTACACAGCTGGATAACCCCATGACGCGTCAGTTCGAGGGGACAGGCCTGGGCCTGGCCATTTGCAGAAAGCTGATTGAACTGATGGGTGGGGATATCAGTGTCATGGAAGACGTACAGCAAGGGGCCTGCTTTCAATTTACGATACCGGTCAAACCCTATGACATGCAAGAATAGGGGGAACGTGTCTGGCAGCCCTCACGCGTAAAAAGATCAACCGCCTATCGAAATCAGGAGGCTGATCTTTTTACTTGTGAATGCTTCACGCAGGTCCCATTGCCTGGTAGATTGTGTGAAATGGCTTAATGAAAGGCTCAGGGACAGGATGGCTTGAAAGCGTATATAGCCATCGTAAACTTAGCGAAAGAACGGAATAATGTATTGAACGAGAAAATACAGAAAACCGAAGAAAATGATCAGATAAGCGGCATACTTAATAAAAGTTGAAGCTACCAAACTCGAATCCGATTTCTTCTCTACATTTCTGCGCTCGACATCTACGTGTTCCTGACGGTCCATATTCCTTCCTCCTTTATCGGGTTTATTTGTTTCATTTAGATGAAGTGGGTGCGTGATCACAGGCGTATCCTTGCGTATCTGGGGAAGCCTGCGATTTGGCTGCGACTGCTGGTGCGAACCTGTGTGTACTTGCTGAATGTTGAATGTGTACCTGTGCGTACCTGTGAATCCCTGTGAATACTTGGTTGTAGGAGAGTGTTGTCTTTCGTTAACCACATCTGGTGCCTTTGAATCGGGATACAGAGGATTGAAATATGTTTCAGCTATGATGTTTCAAGATGATGCAAACAGGGTATACATTATTATCGATTGAATAAGGATTTAATTTCACGATGTAGGAGATGAAGTGTGATGAATATGCATAACGATGAACTTGCCCAGCATTTGACCATCCAAGAGCGAACAACAGCAGATACGACCACTCTGTTTTTGCAAGGAAAGCTTGATCTGGCTACGGCGAGCACTTTCAAGCAGTCGGCAGAACCGGTTGTGGAGCAAGCAGACATAACGTTTAAACTGAATTTGAGCGAGTTAAGCTACATAGACAGTACAGGGATCGGCATTTTGGTTACGCTGCTAAAGCGCAGACATCAGCTGCAAGCCCCTTTTGTCGTGGAAGAGATCCCGCCAAAGATTAAGCGTTTGTTTGAGATGACGGGTATCATGAAGTTTCTGGTTGTGCAATAGGCTTCAGATGAGAAAGGATGAACCAAAATGACGAGTGGATACGAAGAAAGAGAAGTCACACTGACGTTTCCGAGTGAAGCGGAGTATATTGATCTGGTTCGGTTGACTTTATACGGTCTGGCTACCCAGATGGGCTTTCCTTATGAAGAGATTGAAGATATGAAGGTAGCGGTCTCCGAGGCCTGCAACAATGCAGTGCTTCACGGCTATCGGGATCAAGTCGGCACGGTGCGGATTCGTTTTCAGAAACTGGAGAATGGTCTGCAAATTCGAATTAAAGATGAGGGCATGAATGTAGAATCAGACGTATTTGCGAAGGATCGCAAAAGCCTGCACGATCAAAGTATCGATGAAATCAGTGCAGGAGGGTTGGGGATCTTTATGATGCAGGCACTGATGGATGAAGTACGTGTCAGTCAGGAGAATGGGACTGAAGTCACTTTGTTTAAACGTTTTCCTGCGTTAGACAGGAGTGAATCCACGTCATGAGAAAAGAAGAAGAACAGCCCCAGTCCTCCCCAGCCCACGAGCAGTTGATTGCCTATCAGAAGGAACCGACGGAAGAGCTGGCTTCTGAACTGCTCCGGCAGTATGAACCGCTCGTCCAGATGGCGGGCAGAAAGCTCTCCCGCAATCAGCCCAACATGGTGGAAGATCTGCTGCAAGTAGGTCGTATGGTGTTGCTCCGGCTATTTGAGAGCTATGATCCGACCATGGGCGTTCAATTCGAAGCCTATGCGATGAAAAGCATCGTGGGCTATATGAAAAACTATTTGCGGGACAAGTCCTGGTACATTCAAGTACCCCGTCGCATGAAGGAGAAAGGGAAACAGGTTCAGAAGGCCGTGGAAACACTGACGGTTCGCCTGGAGCGTTCTCCTGATGTATATGAGATCGCCGAAGAGATGGAGATCTCGGTGGAAGAGGCGATTGAATTGCTGGCGGCCAAAGACGCCTACAGCTATGTTTCGCTTGATCACCCGGTGAAGGAAGAGGATGCGTCCACGACACTCGGAGATTTGCTTGGCGCGCCCGATGATGATTACGGCAAGCTGGAGCACCGTATGGACTTGAAGCAGGCCATTATGGAGCTGAAGGAAGAGGAGCGTAAAGTCATTTCCCTCGTATTTATTCAGGAGATGTCTCAGCGAGCAGCTGCACAGGAACTGGGTATCTCGCAAATGAGTGTATCTCGAATACAGCGAAGGGCGATCGGCAAGCTGAAGAAGCTACTGGATCAGCCGGATGAGGATTCAGTGATGTAGGTGCTCTCGTTCAAATGCTCTTATTCAAATGACATGACTCAGGTATCATGATGTAAATACAAGCATATAATCAAATCGATGCAATAAGAAGAAGGCCGCCTGGATGGGTTGCAGGATGACACCATCTAAGACAGCCTTTCTTTGCTTGTCTTTGCCTGATGAGACAGGGGAACAAATAATTGGACAAAAAAATAAAGCATGGGAATTAATTTTGTTTCTGCTTCTGATTCTGTTTCTCTTCCGTCTCCGATGTTTCAGAATTTGCAGCTGAGTCCGATTGATCTGATTGAATCGGGTCCGGTATTTTTCCTTCCTCTTTTAACTCCTGATTGGTCTTCATTTCTTCCATTTCTCTTCCTAACTTCTTCATTTCCTTCTCGTTTTGAGCCATCGAGCTATTGTCAGATTCCTTTAGCTTTTGTTTGTTTTCTCGTTCAGATGTCGTCATGTTATGCGCCTCCTTGGGGCAAAAAAAGATTATCGTACTTCAGACAGGAGTGAATGGCATCCCATTATGGATTACGTAATGGAATGCAACATTCGACTCATAATGCCTAGCATAAGGACAAATAACGCAGCCCCGATAATCGCTGGAATGATGGCGAACTGACCGATAATCGGTCCCCAGGTTCCAAGCAGCCATGTACCCATCCAGGCTCCTGCAAAACCAGCAATCATGGAACCGACCGGTCCACCGGGCATTTTGTATTTGACAAGAGCATCGCCAATCACTCCGATGACGATCGCGAGTATGATACTTGCAATTAAGCTGAGAATGTCGATCACATCCTTTCAAAAACACAACGTTCTCTTTCTTTTTATTACCCCCTGGCTAACGTGATGAAACAAATAGAAGCATGCCAAAAAGCTGGCAAAAGCAGGATATAGACAGGAGAGACTCATAGCGATTCATACAGACTTGCAGTTGAAAGTTTCTGAAAAACATGTTACAATCGAAATACTGTTTTTATGGATACACAGATACACAATGGAAGAAACCAGTCGCATGCCTATACGACATCTGCATGAAGGACTGCTGTAAGACATCAGACTGTTAAACAAAGAAATAAGGAAACAAGCAAACAGGGGGAAGCTTCGGAAGACGAGTTTTCCACGTGAAGATTTCGGGAGGTCAACAACCATGGAATTGTTCTTTAAAATTGTATTGGTCATTTTCAGCTTGGGTTTAATTTTGACGGTATTGCTGCAAAAAGGAAAAAGTGCAGGATTGTCTGGCGCGATTACGGGTGGAGCTGAGCACTTGTTCGGCAAGCAGAAGGCAAGAGGAATGGATCTGTTCCTGTCTCGCCTGACCTTGGTTCTAGCCATCGGATTTTTTGTGTTGTCCTTGATCGTTTCCTACGTCCTACATGACTAATCACACATAAAATGATGCAGCAGGGGGATATTAAACCTGCTGTTTTTTTATACGCAATTTACATAGTGGATGGACGTCCATTGTAGCCGAGAGGGGGAAGTGAGATGCATTCGAATCGCATATTCAACTCACCTGAGCCATTTCACCTGGCCGGTACAGGGGAACGGGCCTCAACAGCCCTGCTGCTCGTGCATGGCTTTACAGGCTCTCCATCCGAGTTCCGCCGCGGTGCCTATTACTGGCAGGATCTCGGCTACAGTGTCCATGCCATACAGCTTCCCGGGCATGGCACCTCTCCCGAAGAAATGAGAAAAACGACCTGGAAAGACTGGATGAGACATGTGATACTCAGCTATGATCGTTTGCAGCAAGCGGGTTATGCATCTATTTTTTTGGTCGGGCACTCGATGGGGGGACTGTTGTCGTTGCTGTTGGCGATTAAACGTCCGGTGAGCGGGGTAATTTCATTAGGTACGCCGATTTATGTGACGACGTACAAGGCGGCCTTTGCAAGGGTGGTGCATCCCTTTGTCCCTTATGTGACGAAAAAGCCGCGTCGTCTCGCACAGACGCTGGATGAAGCGTGCGCCTATGACCGAACCCCGGTAAAATGCGTCGTTTGTTTGCAAAAGCTGGTGCGAATCGTGAAGCGCAAGCTTCCGCTCGTGGCAGCTCCGATGCTGATTTTGCAGGGTATGAAGGATCGAACGGTCAAGCCGCATAGCGCAGCATACATCTACAAGCGATGCTCGTCCAGCCAGAAGCGCCTGCATTACATGTCCGAGAGTTCCCATTCCATTTTGTTGGACAAGGAGCGGGAAGACGTGTATCGGCGTGTGGATCAGTTTGTGCAGCACATTGTAGCAGAGAAAGAAGTACAGGAGCAGCCTGACCCGATATCAGGCTTAATAGAGGTGATGACATGATAACAAGAGAAGAATTACTGGAATTTATGCAAGAGACGGCTTACAAGCCGATGACATATCAGGAACTGGAACAGCATTTTGAGATTGAAGGGGCGGACGCCTTTCGCGACTTTCTGAAGCTTCTCAATGAGCTGGAGCATGAGGGAAGCATTTTGCGTACCCGTGCCGATCGTTACGGGATACCGGACCGGATGAATCTGGTGAAAGGAAAGTTGCAGGCGCATCCGAAAGGGTTTGCGTTCCTGCTGCCTGAAAATGACGACCGTGACGACGTATATATCCATGCCAACGACCTGAAAGGGGCCATGAACGGTGATATTGTCCTCGTTCGTGTTACGTCCAAGGATCAGTCTGGCGGCCGGCTGGAAGGAGAAGTTGTGCGGATTGTACAGCGGGCCATCACCCAGGTAGTCGGAACGTTTCAGGATTTGGAGAGCTACGCCTTCGTTTTGCCGGATGACAAGCGAATCAGCCGGGATATCTTTATTCCGAAGGAAAACTTCAACGGGGCAGCAGATGGACACAAGGTTGTCGTGGATATCGTGCATTATCCGGAGGGACGAGCAGCGGCTGAAGGCCGTGTGAAGGAGATTCTCGGTCATAAAAATGACCCGGGTGTGGACATTTTGTCGATTATCCGCAAGCATGATCTGCCTGAGGTGTTTCCCGATGAAGTGATGGAGGAAGCGGAAGGAATTGCGGAAGAGATTACGGAAGCAGATCTCGCAGGCAGAAGAGATCTGAGGGATCTGACGATAGTAACGATTGACGGGGAAGATGCGAAGGATCTGGACGATGCCGTCAACGTGGAGCTGCTGGATAACGGGCATTTCAAGTTGGGCGTTCATATCGCAGACGTCGGGTATTATGTGAAGGAAGGCTCTGAGCTCGATCAGGAAGCGTATCGCCGAGGGTGCAGCGTGTATTTGGTGGATCGGGTGATTCCGATGCTGCCCCATCGCCTGTCCAACGGCATTTGCAGTCTGAACCCCAAGGTGGATCGCCTGACGCTGTCGTGCGAGATGGAGTTTGATGAGGCAGGGAAGGTCATCAAGCATGACATCTTCCCGAGTGTCATTCGAACGACGGAGCGAATGACCTATACTAATGTTCGGAAGATTCTGCAGGAGGAAGATCCTGAGGTTAGTGAGCGGTACGCTCATCTGATCGATTTGTTCAAGCGGATGGAACGTTTGGCCGTCATGCTTCGCAAGAAGCGGATGCGCCGGGGAGCAGTCGATTTCGATTTCCAGGAATCCAAGGTCATCGTGGATGAGGAAGGCAAGCCGGTAGATATTGTGAAGCGTGATCGCAGCATTGCCGAGCGAATTATCGAGGAATTCATGCTGGCGGCCAATGAAACGGTAGCGGAGCATTTCTACTGGCTGAAGGTACCTTTCTTGTACCGTATACATGAGGACCCCGATCAGGAGAAGTTGTTCACGTTCATGGAGTTCATTACCAACTTCGGTTATGTCGTAAGGGGCAAAGGCAACACGGTTCATCCGCGTGCGCTGCAGACGCTGCTGGAAGAAATCGAGGGGACCAAGGAAGAAACCGTCATCAGTACGATGATGCTTCGCTCCATGAAGCAGGCCAAATATGATGAGGAAAGTCTGGGCCATTTCGGATTGGCCGCAGAGTATTATTCCCATTTTACGTCCCCTATACGTCGTTACCCGGATCTGGTTATCCACCGCATTATTCGCGAGGTATCCTTGGGTGGAGGCACACTCAGTGATAAGCGACACGGATATCTGAGCGGACGAATGGAGGATATCGCCAGACAGTCTTCGGAACGGGAACGGGTGGCGGTCGATGCCGAACGCGATACAGACAAGCTGAAGAAGGCCGAGTTCATGCTGGACAAGGTGGGCGAGGAGTTCGAAGGCATTATCAGCGGTGTCACCAATTTCGGTATGTTCATTGAGCTGGGCAACACGGTAGAAGGGCTGATCCGGTTAAGCGATCTCAGCGAAGATTATTATCATTACGACGAACGTCATCTTGCCCTGATCGGGGAACGCACTTCCCGCGTCTTCCGTATCGGTGATGAGGTGAAGGTGCGGGTTGCAAGAGTAAACATGGATGATTACACGATCGATTTTGAGATGGTCGATATGAAGCCGCGGGAAAAGAAAATGAGTGTGGTTCCAGGCTCCGGTTTCAAAGCAAAGCGGAAGCAGCAGGATGGCGGTTCCCGCCGCAGCAGCAAGCCGAAGGGAAGCGGCGGAACCGGAACCGACAAGCGGGATCAGAAAGGCGGCAAACCTCGGGGTGAACGTTCTTCCACGGCTTCGTCATCAGGTGAGGGAGAGTGGAGTTCTTCCAAACGCAAGAAGCCGCGCAAGAAGAAGTATTGGAAGAAAAAGGGCTGATCTCGGATGGGCATCCGGTTCATCTGCTTGATTTCCATGAATGAAGTTGATACAATAAATTCCTGACGCCTTTATGGCAGTCTTGGATTCACTTGATTCATAGGAGGGAGAGGAGCAGTCATGGGGAAAAATCAGGAACAAAAACCGCTTGCCCAAAATCGCAAGGCTTCCCATGATTATTTCATCGAGGAAACCTATGAAGCAGGGATGGTATTAACCGGAACCGAGATCAAATCATTGCGGGCAGGCAAGGGTAATCTGAATGACAGCTTTGCGACTATTCGCAATGGCGAGGCATTCATCCACAATATGCATGTCAGCCCGTTCGAAAATGGCAATCGGTTCAATCCGACTGATCCGACGAGAGCAAGAAAGCTGCTGCTCAAGAAGAAGGAGATTGCCAAGCTGATCGGGGCGACCAAGCAACAGGGCTATACGCTCGTTCCCTTGAAAGTCTACACGCGCAATGGCTATGCCAAGCTGCTGATTGGACTGGGTAAAGGGAAGAAGCAGTATGACAAACGGGCCAGTGCAGCCAAAAAGGATGCTCAGCGTGATATCCAGCGCGCATTGCGTGAAAAGCAAAAGATCGCAAGGTGAGGATAGGGCTATATGAGGTGAGAGGATGATTTTCCAGTATATTTCTCTTCTTACATCAGACTCCTAGAGGCATGGCGCTAAAGCTATGTTATACTGAATGCATAGTTCAGATGGCTTCTCCTCAAGCTGCTGAACGATGAGAGAGTCTTTAGTTGGTAAACAGGTAGCTCGTTTTTTAAGATTTGTCGAGTCAACCCTCCCTTTAATCAGGGAGCGCTGATGATAGAGAAGAGTCGTTCGCGGCTCTTCCAAACACGGGGGCGTTTATGGATTCGACGGGGATAGTTCGAGCATGAGTAGCGGGTAGTGGGGACGCGTCCACTCTAAAACGCTAAAGCCAATAATAACTGGCAAACAACAAACTAACTACGCTTTAGCAGCTTAATAACCTGCTAGCGTGCTCCTCCTCTGCATCGCCCATGTGCCGAGACAGGGGCTCACATTTAGTGGGATACGCCGTTTAGTCTCCGTCTGGGGCTAACGGAAGAAGACAATCAGACTAGTCTAGGCTGTGGTGGGTGACTTGGCAGCAGCTTAGGCGAAACACCCACAAGTCACTACACCCGTAGAAGCTGGTGTGGCGATATCTTCGGACAGGGGTTCGACTCCCCTCGCCTCCATAGGAATAAAAAAGGCGCCCGTAAGGGTGTCTTTTTTATTGCTACAGAAGTTGAATGGAGTGGAATCAATCGGGAGTCCGAAAATCGGATGGTAGGGGTTCAGTCCCGCGCGGACGAAGCGGAGCGAAGGAGCACGGCATCATAATCCACCGCTAAGGTAGTCATCGAGGATAGACTTCCGTAGGCAGATTAAATAAAGATTGTGATACTCCCCTCGCCTCCATACAAGACAAGAGCTCCGGCCTAATAGGTCGGGGCTCTTGTCTTGTAAAGGTGTGAAGAAGGGAGGCGAACCCTGGGGTTCAGTCCCGCGCGGACGAAGCGGAGCGAAGGAGCACGGCATCATAATCTACCGCTAAAGTAGTCATCGAGGATAGACTTCCGCAGGCAGATTAAATAAAGATTGTGATACTCCCCTCGTCTCCATAGGAATAAAAAAGGCGCCCGTAAGGGTGTCTTTTTTATTGCTACAGAAGTTGAATGGAGTGGAATCAATAGGGAGTCCGAAAAACGGACGGTAGGGGTTCAGTCCCGCGCGGACGAAGCGGAGCGAAGGAGCACGGCATCATAATCCACCACTAAGGTAGTCATCAAGGATAGCTTTCGCAGGCAAGTTAAATAAAGATTCGATCTTATCCTAATGCATCTTAAGAGGAAATGAACTAAAATAATAGGAACGTGCGTTCCGATAATAGGGTGTTTTTTTTTGGCGCACTGATGTATAATTACTGCTGGAGGTATCTCTCCAGGAGTAATTTTTCATTTCAAGAGAGGAAGATCTATATATGGCCTATGCTAGACATCAAAGCTTTTATATAAGAGATAAATGGTTTAGTAAGGGGTTAAGGGCAGTAAAGCAAGATAAAAGATTCTTTTTTGATGAATATGCTTTTGAAACAGTTGGCTTGGGCAAAAACATGCTTGAGTCCTTAAAATATTGGTTACTTGCTTTCAACGTACTTGAAGAAAGAACAGAAGATGGTCAGCGTGTACATGCGTTATCTGAAATAGGAGATATTTTGTTCGAGAGTGATCGACTCCTTCAAAGGAATGAATCACTGTCCATACTTCACTACCATTTGGTAAGAAATGGGAATGATCTTTCGACTGTTTTCGATTGGTACTTTAATAAATATAGAGAAACGATAGTTGGTAAACGCGATTTATTCAATTCATTTATCACTTGGGTAAGCCAAAATGAAGCGAAAGCAGTATCGAAGAATTCTCTCAAAAGAGACATTGATTGTTTGATTCAATTTTATACGAAGGTACCTGATGTGAATGATCCGGAAGACGTTTTATTCTGTCCTTTTTCAAGATTATCATTAATGAAAAGTGAACATTCGGGAGAACGGGATGACACAATCAGAAAAGTGGCTTCTAAAATCTCTACGATAGGTATCCCGGCTCTTTATTACGTTCTACTCGATTATGACCAGATATCAGAGGATCGACTTATTGGTGTCGATGAGATTGTGAATGCAGAAAATCTATGGGGAAGAATATTTAATTTAACTCGAAATAAGGTTGTCGAAGCCTTAAATATTCTAACGACCCATGACAAGTACCCGATTGAGTATATTAGAACAAATAATTTAGACTATATTAGATTGCCGATGGTTTCATCTATTGATTATATAAAAGGCGAGTTTTTTGAAAGGATGACCTACTAAAGATGGCATTCAAATCAAGTGTTAACATCAAATTAGATATTGGAAATGCAGAGTTGTTTAAAAGCTATATTCCTACGCCTTCTCACGCTGAAGCTATGAAAGGAATAATGGATGGATTTGCTGTAGGGTCTAACCGATCTCATATTATTATAGGTCCATATGGTACTGGGAAATCGTTTTTGGCCAATATAATTGGGAGTATTGTATCAAAAATGAGTACTCTTTCTGAAGTTCATACGTTAGCTGAAAAGTTTGAACAAGTCGATGATTACATTCCAGGAATGATAAAAAATGCAAGTGAACTACCGATACCTTACCTGCCAATTTTGTTAAGTGGTAACGCAGGCAGGTTTAGACACTCAATTATAGCTAGTGTTGTAAAGATACTTAAAGAAAATGGCATTGATGTTGTATTACCCGGATTGGCAGCAAAAATAATTAGTTCCATAAAATTATGGGAGAAAGATTTCCAAGATACGTATGACAAGTTTTGTGTCCAATTAGATAAAGATGGAAAAGAGCTGAAGCGGTGGGTTGAAGAAATTAAAAAGCAGAATGAAACCGAGATAAAGTATTTTTCGGAAATCTACCCCCTTATGACCGCTGGTGCATCGTTTGATATTGATTATGACTATAGTTTTTTATCACAGATGGAATATCTGGCAGCAATCCTACAAGATAACAACTTGGGGATATTTATCGTGTATGATGAATTTGCTAGGTTTTTGCAGGGCCTGAATGCGAATGAATTTAATGAGGCTATGCAAGATATGCAAGATCTTGCGGAACTTGCAAACAGAATGAGTTCAATACACTTATTGTTAATTACCCATAGAAGTTTGCGTTCCTATTTTAATGCTTCGAATGAAGAGATAGCTAGGGAATTTCAACGTATTGAGAAGAGGTTTAATCAATACTTGGTGAAAAGTGATCAAGCGACCTTTCTCAGAATCTCGGAGTTAATTCTTACAGAGAATATTGACCAGAAGCCAATTATTAGTGAGGTAGCTTTCTCTACAACACGTAAAATGCTGAGAAAGTACCCGCTCTTTCCGAGTATCAATCAGACGGAACGAGATGAGTTGGTAGTTCGAGGTATGTACCCGCTTCATCCGGTTTCGATTTTCCTTCTGCCACATCTAACCCGAGTGTTTGGACAAAATGAGAGAACGTTATTTACTTTTCTAGAAAGTCAAGAAACGGGTGGGTTGTTAAATCATATAAGCAAATGTAACGAATATTATTTAGGCTACCAGCTGTTTGATTTTTTCTTTTCCTACTCGAATGATTTTGGGAATGATGATGTATCCGAACATATCCTTTTATATAAAAAAGCAATGGCCCGTTTTCCTGAGGAACTTCTAAATAACCAGTCGGCAACGAACCTAGTGAAGTTCATAACTCTTTGGAACTTGTGCTCGGTACAAAACGAACAGAAGCTTAATTCAGATTTCTTACGGTTTGCAACACAAATTACAGAAGATGAACTCTCAGATATTTTACCTGTACTCAGCAAACATAAAGTAATTAGGTTTAATAGAGTGAATGATTACTGGGAGTTATTTGCAGGCAGTTCAGTCGATATGCATGAACGCCTAGAACATGAAAAGCATGTAATAAAAGCAGATCAAGCTAAGGAAATAGAAGTTCTACACAATAATCTCGTTAAGAAATTTTATTTTCCTGAACGGTACAATGATGACAAGGGAATGACAAGATTCTCTGAAGTGAGAATTGTGTATGGAAAAGAAATAATGGATCGGAAAATGATTCAGGAGAATAAACAGTCTGATCTAACAGTCTATTATGTTTTAGCAGAAAATTTAGAGTCATACGATTCACTTGATCTCATTTTACGAAGTTTGAGTAAGGAATATGATAGAAAGCTATTTTTCTTACACTCCAAACCTCTACTGGAAATTATACCAGATGTTTATAATTATTTAGGTTTGGACTCACTAAGAAGAAACAAGGCTCTACTTGCGGAAGATAAGGGAATTAAGGAAGAACTAGAGGTCTTATTCAATGAGACTAGATACAGAATCTCTCAGTATCTATCCGAAATAATCTCATATGAAGATCAGAAGACCTGGTATATTGATGGCAATAAAATGACGATGCACTCCGAACTTGAGGTATCAGAAAAATTATCTGATAAATGCTATGAACTGTTTAAGTGCACACCTGTGATCTTGAATGACTCCTTCAATAGGAATACGGTTTCGAGAGTGCAAAGAAATGCGGCGATTAAGCTTATTGATAAAATGATTGAGGAGCCAAGCACACAGCAGTTTGGCATTGAAGGAAATGGTCCTGATTATGCATTGTTTGCTACTATCTTCAAAAACAATGGCAGGCTTGATGTGAATGTCAATAATTTAGACTACTCAAACATATTAAACGAGTCATTTGCTGCTCTTAGAGCAAGATTAATCGAGGTTTTAGAGAGTAACCCGAAGGGTAATTTCAAAGATTTAGTAGAGCTGTGCTCGGCTCCGCCGTTTGGAATTAGGAAGCCGTTGATCCCTATACTATTTGTTGCATTGCTTAGGGATCGTTGGAACGAGTTTATGCTGTACCGCAATGGTATGTTTGTTCCAGGCATAGATGGATCTACGCTTTTCGAAATCATAGTGGAGACTGGAGCGGATTACTATCAGTACGCTTATGAGCACATTAGTGATAGCTATGTTGAATTTTTTAATAGTATTGAGAAGTGCTTTGTTGATTCACTTGAAACGCGTTTGAACAACCAATCTAGACTAATATTTATTTGCGGCACTTTATTGAAGTGGCTGCGGTCGCTTCCTAGGATTGCGCAAACTTCTATTAACGTAGATAAGGAATTTGGCGAGTTTAGGGATCTCATAAAAAGGTCAGAGGTAGATCCTCAACAATCGGTCGCACAGCTAATAAGACTCTACCAAAATAATATAGATAAGTTGATAGGTATTAAGCAATACGCAGAGAATTTCACTGTATTGCTAAAGAACGAACTAGCAGAGAAATTGTTACAGGTTATGGAACTCAGCAATTACAAAAACTTAAACAATTGGGTTGAAGAACAGCGGGCCAACGGGTCTTATTCGGTTAATAAGCTGTCGGAAAGAATTAAAAATTCGCTATCTAGTGAGAAAGGAGATTTATGGATAGAGCAATTTGCTAAAGAATACGTAGGGGTCAGAGTGGAGGATTGGTCTGATACCACTTATGATTTATTCTTTTCGCAACTAAATCACGATCTAGAGGAGCTAAGGCTTACTGAACAGGAAATTGAACAAAACAACTTGAATATGGTTTCAGTTCAACTGAACAATAGCAGGAAATTGATTAATAAGGTCGATCTGTCTGTTAAGTCGGCGACGGTCTATTCAAATTTAGAAAGAATGATCAATGCGGCAGGTAAGAATGTACCTCGGCAAGAACTCGAGTACCTTATCTATCAGTTATTTGAAAATTACGTAATAAAAGCGGAGTGATTAGATGAGCACCCAAGATAAAAAGGTTGTACATGTAGCAATGTTTAGCGGTGGAGCTGGAAGTGCTTATGTTGCTTACCATATGGTGCAAACGTATGGGAAAGATAACTGCATTTTGTTTTTTACAAACACTTTATGGGAAGATGAAGATAATTACCGGTTTATGGAGGAGGTTTCAAATCATATTGGTTTGGAAATTACAGAAAGACTTGATGGAAGAACTCCTGAAGAAGTGTTTTACGATGAGCGATTTCTGGGAAATGCACGTTTGGCCAAGTGCTCGGAAGAGCTGAAAGTGAGACAAACCATTATCTTTTTGGAAGAAGAATTAAGAAATGAGAGAAACCTAGAGCCTATTTTGTATTTTGGGATTGGTCCTCATGAGAAGCATCGGGCTGACAACTTAAAGGACTTTTATGCTCATTTTCCATTAGAAACAATTGAGACTCGGTTTCCACTGATCGATTTGTTCAGGGAGGATCTGGACGCCAAGGGAATCATACGTGATGAATGGGGTATTGAATTGCCTCGAATGTATAATATTGCTGAACAGCTAGCGGATGAAGGAAATGAAAATGCCCAGATTGCTTTAAGGAATGGGATTAAAGGATTTTCCCACGCAAACTGTGCGGGAAGGTGTGTGCGTGGAGGTTACCAGCATTATGCTCTACTATATGCAATATGGCCAGAACGTTATCGTGAACAAGAAGAGATGGAAGAGAGATTCAGGACTAGCCTTCAAAAGGATGTTTCGATTCTGAAAAAGAACGGTGGGTCCTATACGATGAAACAGTTTCGCCAAGTGATGGAAGCGGAGGGTTTTGAAAAGTTTTTATTCAAAGCAGATGCAGATATTCCTTGTGTGTGTTCATTTTCATAAAATAACTTTCATTTTCGCCGGAGATATTCCGGCGATTTTGCGTTTTTGTTAAGATATTTGTAAGAAAGTAGGGGGAATCATGAGGAAAAATGACAAGCAGGAAGGAATCAGTGAGGTGTTTGAAGCAGCCCTTAGCACAATAAAGGACAAGCCAGTTGCTACCTTTGGACCAATTTCATTCATAGATTACTTAAAAAGTAACGGATATCCCAAGATGGGTGCGGCCGCCGCAATATCTATTGATTCGTATGAACGATTACATCAATCTATCAAAAGTAATTCTGCAATGGTAATGAGATTAGGGCAAACGAAAGGTGGTTCGGGAACTCAATTTGCATTAGTAAAGGTCCAGGATAAACTCGATGATTTCTTCTTAATAGATGATATGATTTTTAATTCCGTAGGAACGGAGTATGTCCCTGCAGTTAATGTTGAGCAATTAAAGATCTTTTCTATTTTGCCATCTTTAACTGAGAAGTCTTATGTTAATTTAGGATTCTCGTCCGGTTTAATAAGTTATGCTCTTGGTATAGATCATATAAAACCGATATTCCCACCAGCAAGTTGTAACTCGACATACACCTTTGAATTTAGGCCACATAGTTCGATAAGTGATGTGTTTATTCACAACAGAGGTCAAGTCGAAATAGATGCTATGTTTATAGAAAAACGGAATAATAAGGAGACGTTATTTGTTCTAGAAGCAAAAAGCGATACTAGTCATAAGTCATTGGCTAAGCATAAGCTGCTGTATCCTGTATTAGGGATTGCAAGTAGTGTCCCAAAGAACATTGAAATAGTTCCTGTATACATAAAAATAAGAACTTCGTGCCGCGGGATCCATTACCATATTGTAGAGTGCAGTATTCCGGACCCAAGAATTTATACTGTAGCTTATAATGAATTAGTAATGAGTAAATACACACACTTAATTCTTAATTTGTCGAATAATAGTGATAGTTTCCTTAATGTTGATTAACAATAAAATGTTGAAATTGATAATAAACAGGAAAATAGTTGGAAGATGTCGAATGAATCAGAGGGACCATTTCCTGAAAAGGTGGTAGTACATAATGACTACAGTTCAATCGCAATGGATTAGTTTTCTACGACAGTATGGACCAATTCCTCGTAACGATAACATGTATGATGAAGCAATTCATAGAATCATAAAGCGGAAAAATATCCAACCCATAATTGTCGATTCGGTTTATTTAGAGGAACTACTTGAAAATTTTAAATCTCCTAGTCCTAAATCTGTAATACTGACGGGAACGGCTGGGGACGGTAAGACATATAACTGTAGAGAAGTTTGGTTAGCATTAAACGGTTCGCTACAGGTATGGCAGAGTGATGATAAGGTAAAGGAATTGGATTTGCCCAATTCTAAGAAACTATATGTTATTAAAGATTTAAGTGAGCTGAGGGATGAGGAGAGGGCCATTTTAAGTAAGTTCGTTAACTCGGTCCTTACTCCAAATGATAACAATGTATTTTTAATTGCAGCAAACGACGGGCAGCTGATTGAGGCATGGAAGAACATTGGTACTGACTCACAGACTGTTTTAGTTAAACAGTGCATTGAAGATTTGTTGGTTACTGAGATTAAAGAAAAGAGCGGATTCAATCTTAGATTATATAATTTAAGTCAAATAAGTGCAGCTAGACTATTTCCTCAGATTGTGGATGTTGTATTGCAGCATCCAGGGTGGAATGATTGTAATCAATGCTCTCTGAGAGAAAATGATCAAACGGGCAAGATATGTCCTATATGGGAGAACCGAAATCGTCTTGAAGGGAATAAAGATGGACAACTGATTCGATCAAGAGTCACTGATCTTTTGGAGTTGTGTGAATTAAATGGTCTTCACCTTCCAATAAGGCAATTACTTCTATTAGTATCAAATATGCTACTTGGCCATCCAGAAGCTAAAGATCGACTTATGTCCTGTTCTGATGCTACCAAATTAGCTGAGGAGAATAAAACATTCTTCGCAAGTATTTACCGAAATGTTTTGGGTGAGAACCTCACGGAAAGGCGACGTGAGTCTACTGATGTATTCGCTGCACTTGGTAAATTTGGAATAGGTTACGAGACAAGCAATACGATCGATAACGTTCTAATTTTTGGTGAGGATGACCCTGAGCTTCGTCCTTTGTACGAAGAGCTTGTGCTAAGTGATACATACTACGGTGCTGATCAGAATTTTCGTGCAAATCAAAAAGAATACTTAGAGGGTTTAATGGATAGTGGTGAAAACTTTTTAGAATCTCTTCGATCCCAAAGACAAAGGCTGTTTTTCGTAATCCCTAGGGAAAAAGAGGATGAGCTTAAATTTTGGCATCTTACAACATTCCAATATGCTGGAGAATTTTTATCTAACGTTTACAGAATTGCTAAAGATGGTAAAGTAGCCACTCAAATTACTTCGCGTATTGCCCAAGGATTAAACCGCATTTTTACGGGACTTCTAGCAAAGAACAACGCTGAATTAATCTTGGCTACGTCTGGAAGTCACTCTCAGGCTAAAGTTAGTAGAATTTTTGAGGAGAGTATTTCTGTACCGAAAAAGCGTGGTGAAAGCATGCAAATACGAATGAATGCAAACGACAAGCTTGTAATTGAAGTGAAACTGTCAACTTCAGTAACTACAGTTGAATTGCCACTACAATTAGTTCGCTATGAATTTCTTTCGCGGGTAGCCGAGGGTGCGTTACCGGGGAGTTTTTCTAGGGAATGTTACGAAGATATCTTGGGTTTTAAAAGCAAACTCCTTAAACAACTAGAGAAACGCCGTAGAATAGATGAAGAAGATCCGGATGATGAAGGTGATTTATCCTTTAGAATCATTCGTCTTAATCAAGATGGTCTAATTGACGACAGAATCGTGGAGGTTAACTACGATGAATAATGAAAGACTTCCGCGTCCGACAAAGATTGACGCAGACATGTGGGTTGATGAGGCTATTTGGGGGCACAGGTTGTATGATGAGCAAACACCATGGCTTTGTTTTATGGAATTTTTAAATGTTCTTCAGTCTGAATTTGAAGAAGGCAGGGCATTTAGTGAAACGGAACCTAATAAACTGGCCTATTCACCCAAGTCAAGACTTTATCTAAGAAACATCTTATTTAACAACCCACAATTAACACTTATATCAAGTAAGTATAGATACGATGATAAAGAAGCTTGGCTGCAGTGGTACGAAGTTATGGGCAAGGGACAAGCGGGTATCATCAATGCAGACTTCAACTATTTAGAGGGGCGATTTGCGAATTTTGTTGATTTTGCGTCAGTAGTTCAGTTTCTTCGAGAAACGACAATAGAGGGGGAGAATAATAAACGTTGGAGTTCACAATTTATTTTTCCATACGGTCCGGACTGTTTGTATGAAGACCTTAAAGTGAAAGATAATGGCTTTACTAATGACCGAAGGTTTTTTGGTAGAACAGGTGAATTGTTATATTTAATGTTGACTAGAAGCGGCAAAGGAAGTCAGATAATCTCAAGTCTTCAGAAGAGTGTTTTAAATCCATTGAATAAGTTTAATCGTTTAGTTGCAGCACTAGAACCGAAAGACGCTCTAAGCTCATCCCCTATTCGAACAGGTGTTTATTTGCCTTACCAAAAGTTGAATGACTACAAACTGCTTGCAGATGATTGGTTGCGATTGTTAAAAAGTAATATTCCGAATTACGATGTCATCCCGCATCTAGTGAACATGACCGGACTTCATTTGCTCATGTACAGTTTAAATCGAGCAAAGTTCATTTTAGGTGATACGAATAAATTAACCTTTATATTAGAAATTGTTTCTCCAAAGAAGACAATTATCAGGGATCTTTCTTCTGGATCTTTTATTGAGCACAACAATATGTCTCGGAGAGCAGTAGAGGCATATATTAGACAGGTTGTTAACACTGAGGCATGGAAACAAGTTACGGACATACATGAGGCAATAGCATTACTACAACATGAATATGCTTGGCCAAGAGATAACAAAGAGAGTGAAGCAGAATCAGCAAATTCACCGGATGATTTAATTAATAAGTTTGTTAATGCAGCAATGAATAGACATAAGCAGCACGTAGATAAGTTTCACGGTGTTTGGGGAAAGGAAATTGGCCTTTCGTCAAGAAGAGGCGCTCGTAGACTTCGCTATGCTCCTCAAGACATGCTTTTGAAATCTTTAGTATTGTGCGTTGTTCCGGAAAGAATGGAATTCCAAGACTTCTTAGACAAACTATATGAGAAATACGGCTTTATTATAGGAGATAAACAGGCTCTAGAATTGACGGAGGCAGGAAGAGCAGATTTAGAAGCATTCTCAGATAATGCAAGGCGCCTTGAGCAAAGATTGGCAAGTATGGGGTTACTACGTAGATTATCTGATGCATGTGCATATGTAGAAAATCCCTTTGGGATTCAGGAGGAAACTTTATCATGAATCAACTAGAGTTAATAGGAAGGGTAGCAACTGAATATCTTCGTCGGCAATTACAGAATAGCCAGTCTGAGGAGGGGATTGCCCGTTTTTTATTGGATCGTCTTACTGGGGATCAGGTCACTTATATATGTAAAACGATAAGCCAAGATACGACGTTAGTTTCCACAATGGTCATTAAGGTTCCTCGGAAATTAGTTGAGGGAGGCGGGCTATCTTCTGATATGGTTACTGATGAAAAGACAACATATTGGAGGAATGCTTCTTGTGATAAGCCCGCTATCTTACTGGCGAACACGAATGATGATCAAGGACAATCGTTAAGAGATATCGCAAGGGTTGGTGCAGCGGATCTGAAAAGTCAACCTGATATATGGGTTCAAGTGGCTAGTAGTGATCTTCCTCTAAGTGATGATCAAAAAAGACATTGGCAGCAAGCGTTAAAAGGTTTGCAAGAGGCAAATGAATGCAGCCTTGAAGAGTTCAGTGAATTTACTGTTAAAGTGCGTGAAACAATTGCAGAGAATGGTATTCCGGTTGTTAGAGCACTTGGCTGGGCGCTACCAGCACTTCGCATTCCACGTGATTCTTATTTTTTTGATGGAATCCCAGAGAATGCTTTGGGCCATGCAAGCAAATGGAAGAAGTTTTTTACAGATGCATATAATAAACGTGCTTGTTATCTATATAAGCAGCATCCGAATCGTCAAATCATTGAAAACAATGAAATTCGGGATTCTTACGATAAAGTGAAAAGTCAAATTGATCCTTCTGTTCAGCCAATCATGGAATTGTTCATTGAATCCAATGTGAGTTGGTCCACGGCTTCGGATAATCTTTCAGAACTAGAATGGGAAACAGATAAAGTCAACCTTCTATTTTTTGAATTGAAGCCAATGAAAATAAACCTAGCAGAAAAAACTAGGCAGTTATTTGATGACGAGTTTCCAGATACTCTAATGGATGAGGAAATTATCTATCTTGATAATTTAAATGAACTCTTTAAAAAGAAGAAAGCAAAGGAAGCCACGGAAGAAGATAAAGAATTTTACGACAAGCACCGTCACAATCTAGAGACAGAGAAGGCTCTTAAAGCAGAGTGGGATCGTTTTGTTTATGGTAAGGCAATTGAATGCACAGACTTTTTGGTTGGTTTATTAGAGGCAACAGAGCGTCTATTTGCCCAATGTGATAGTTTCATTGGAAAGAAGACTCTTAGGATTCGCACTCAGAAGACCACTAGTAAAAAAGCTTGGTTGGATATAAATGAAGATGTGGGGCTAGCTTTCTGTAATGCTTACAGGGGGCTTGAGAAGTTAACCAATTGGCAAGTAAACTGGGAAACTTACCATTTGTTTAAATACGATCAGTTAGTATTAGAATCTAGACAGAAGAAAGGCTTCAAAAAGAATACATCAACGGCCAAAGCGGCCATTCAAATCGCATTCTATATCGAGCTTAGTTACCTTGATTTACAGGGGTCAAAGCAAAAAAATGAAGTGAAACTGGTATGGCAAGGTAATCCTAATGAGATTGGACTAGAACTTCATGATGATTTAAGGAGACTTGCTGATAACCCTTTCTCTTACTCCAGTGTTTCACAAAATCCTGTTAGTAAGAAAGGTAAGCTACAGGGATTATCATTGAGCGATGTCGGTACAATCCAAGCAGTATTCGGACAAGATAGAGGGTCTCTAGTCGGTGTCTATGCAAAAACCACTGATTTACAGAAAACAGTCTTAAATAATCTGAAGAAGTTGCTTGAGGATGCAAGACTAACTCAGAACGACTATGAAACTCTAAAAGAAGCATGGGCTAATTTTTCAACTAAATATAAACAATCTATCAATGATTGGCTAATAGATGGAATCAGTTCAGATTCAATGATTGAACAAAGCGAGCTGTACGATAAGTTTTTACGAGTTCTCCAAGAGCATGCCTTGGGCGATATGAATAGAGTCCAGATTGCCCAGCCTGTTATGGATATCGGGAATGTCAGGGTAGATGGAGAAAAGAATAAACCCATGACTATTGTGACTCCTTGGCACCCCATGCGAATGGCGGCAAAGGTAGTTAAGGCGAGACAAGTCATTGGTTTAATAAACTATCTATTAACATCGGACCAAATTGATTTTGGCGATCAGCGTTTGTTCTTTACGGATCTCAAAGAAGAAATAGTAAGCCCATACTATCCAGAAGTTGCTATAGGGTATAAGGGGCTTGAACCGGTGCTTCTTTCAATTACAGATGCTAAGAATGATTACACCTTAATGGAAAGTCCGGTACGTACTGAAGAAGAAGTGCAGACGAATGAAGACCCGAAAGAAGCAAGTAGTAAACTTCTCAGTCTGGTAGAACGTTATTTGGATCTTCAACCTCATGAAAAAACGAACTTAAGCCTTGTTTTGTACAACTGTGATTCCACTAGACTTCCGGAGACAATTGTAAACTCGCTAGCAGCAATGCATGAAATTGAAGATGAAATTCGCTGTCAGGTGATTCTAAGGCATCGTGATACGAATAAGTTGAATGAATTATATATGAAGATGATAGAGAGTGCAGATAGCGACGCCGACTCCTTTGTTGCGAGTGAGGTCACCCGTGATTTTATGGCACGCCTTCGAGTAGGAGTGATGGCGCATGAGGCTACTGTAACTGACCCCAAAGAGGGAAAACTAGCTGATATTGTATTTTTACAAGATGTCATCTCGAGGCAAGCCAATCTTGAATGGGATGAGGTTCAAGTGAGGCAGATGCCAGAATTGCTTAACCATTATCCTCCGCGGTGGGCTAAAAGAAGATCGACGGCGAAGGACGAACTTAAATCTACTGTGTACTTGACATGCCCAAGTCAACCTTCTGTGGGTTGGGCTTACTTAACGTCCGTTTATTCAGTTGTTAAGGGGAAAGACGTTAACCCAGGTGCTTTTTATTTACCAGCAAGACAAATTTCGTTCCAGAATGACAAAGTGAAGGCCATTTTTGATGAGGCACACAAGCTCGGCGAGTGGGTAGTCAACTATGATGAATTGTTAGAACGTAGACAACTTAGGAACCTTGGGGTAAAGGTGATAAAGTACCAACACAATAAGTCCCATGGCTCAAACGTTGTTGTTTCGTCTAAATCTCAATTAAATTTGTTACATGTCCTCGTCAAAAGAAGGTTGAATGCTTTAGGTCTGGGATTATCTGAATCGGAATTAGTGCAGCTAACGGAGCGGTATATTGAGGATGCCAATGCAATATCAGGCGACATCGTTCTTCGTGCTGCGAAACGCGGTGTGTTTGCTGGTGAATTGATAGGTGTTGTACTAAGTAAGATGATCCTTCAATCCGAGATGGAAACAGAACAGGCTGTAGGGTGGTTTTTCCTTGATGATTACGCAAGTTGGCTTGGACAAAAGGAAGAGCAGATCGCAGATATATTAGCGCTTGCACCCAAAATGGTTGAAAACAAGCCGCGTCTACAAGTATTTGTTTCTGAAGCTAAGTATGTTGATGCCAAAGGTGTGTCCGAGGCGAGAAAGAATTCTTCAAAGCAGCTGCGCGATACCGTCTCGAGAATGCATAATGCACTTTTTGGCGATCCTGGTAGACTTGACCGTGACCTATGGCTATCTAGATTTAGTGATATGTTAAATGATGGTATTGAATTAGCCCCGAATTCTCCGTTCACTGTTGAAGAGTTGCGAGAGGGGATTCGGGCAGGGGAAATTCCAATTGAAATTAAGGGATATTCCCATGTATTTATATCAACGTTTCCCGATACATCTTTAGACAGTGAAAGAAATCCTATTACAAATGCTAAGAATTCTCATCAGGAAGTTTTTACTAGGGATCTTGTGAGAGAATTAGTCTTAGCCTATCATCAGGGAAAATCCATCATCGAAATCAGAGAGAAGCTTGATGATAGTAAGCCATGGGAATTAAGCGATGCTACATTACCCGCTCCAAGAATTAATTTTGTTGCTGCGAGCAATAATGGACTTGCTACGGGACAAAGTAATACCCCTAATAATTCCGATGACGATCAAATTGAGTTGAACTTTGTGAGAGATGAAACTCAAGGAGAGAATGAGGGAGCTGATCCCTTGAACAAGGGGAAAGCAACAGAATCGGTAGACCCAGAGGGAATGGAAGCCATCGTCAAAATGAGCGGTGAAATTCCTTGGGCGAATGCTCAGTTAGCAACGTGGATATTACAGAATGCTCAAAGTACTGAAGAAACCAGTGAAGATCAATCGTGGGTTAGTGAAATAGTAAATAAACTCAGAATGGCTTTGATTAGCTATAACTTGCAGGCGAAAGTAATTGGCCATCGATTGACGCCTAATGCTGTTGTCATAAGGCTTAAGGGATCGGACCAGTTAAAAGTTGATGATATCGATAAGAGGAGATCCATCCTTCTTACGACACATGCTCTTGATGTCATAAACATCATGGCTCGGCCTGGAGAAATAATTGTTTCCTTAGCACGCCCGCATAGGCAGAGCATATCATTAGCAGATGTATGGAAGGTAAGGAAGGTCCAAAACAATGCATCTGGGTTAAACATGAGCTTTGTTATCGGTGTCAAAGAAATCGATGGGGAACTGCTCTATCTAAATTTAGGTGGCGAGTTCGAAGGCGGGGCTCAGCATGCTCCACATACACTTATTGCGGGTGCTACCGGAAGTGGAAAATCCGTCTTACTACAAAATCTAATACTTGATATCTGCGTAACGAATAGCAAGAATCTGGCGCATATTTACTTAATTGACCCTAAATATGGTGTCGATTATATGCATCTTGAGGATATACCACATCTTGTTGAAGGTATTATCGATGACCAGAATAAAGCAACCCAGATACTAGAGGATCTTGTCGGTGAAATGAACGATAGGTACCTTAAGTTTAAAGAGTTCAAAGTAAACAACTTAAAGGATTATAATTCTAAGGTGGCTGATGCTGAGAAGCTTCCCCTAATATTTTTAATACACGATGAATTCGCTGAATGGATGCTTGTCGATGAATACAAGAGTGCTGTTTCTTCCATCGTACAGCGGCTCGGGGTAAAGGCACGTGCGGCAGGAATTCATTTGATCTTTGCAGCTCAACGGCCAGATGCAAATGTTTTACCGGTCCAATTGAGGGATAACTTAGGTAATCGACTAATCCTGCGGGTTGAGAGCGTAGGAACCTCTGAGATTTCCCTTGGGGAAAAAGGTGCGGAGAAGCTACTCGGAAAGGGACATTTGGCTGCAAGGCTTCAAGGGGAAAGTGGGTTAATATTTGGGCAAGTACCTTTTTTATCAATCGAGAATTTAAATAATGTGACTGGATTAATATCTAACCATAACTAAATTATAGGCTAGTTTGTTTCGAAATGTTACAAACTAGCCTCTATTACTAAATATATAAAAGATTGGAGGTTAAGTAATGTATGATTATGATAAAATAGAGATCTTCAAACATAGGCTCTCTCGTATTCTTGATATCGTTAGAAGTGATATCTCTGTAAGAAATTATGATCTTGATTTGTATGTCTTGAGTTTAGTTTTCTTAAAACGTGTTGCTGACAATACACCACATATTCAAAGATTATGGAAACATATTAGAAATAATGCTACCCACCTAAGAGAGTCTCGTATTGTAGCTTCAGAATTAGATAAAACTTTTTCTGAATTGGATGAATATCTAGGTAAGTATAATAATTTATTTCATGGAATTAAGTTTGAAAACTGTAATTTCATGACTAGTATTTATGCGATAATCGCTTACCTTGATAGTCTATCACTTTCATCAGATGAAATTTCTGATCATGATATGGGGGTTGCTTTTGAATATTTAATTCAAAGACTACGTTTCTATTCCTTAGGAGTTAGGCCTTACCCAGATGAAATAAAAAAATTACTTGTGAATTTACTAGATGTAAAACAAAATGAGAGAGTTTATGACCCGTTTTGTGGTACTGGGGGTTTTTTAACCGAAATTATTACAAATGCAAGGGAATACTCTGTGGAATCAAAAAGAATATCAATATTTGGACAGGAAAAGGACAGTAAAAATCATAGTATCTGCATAATGAATTTTATTATGCATGGAGAATATGATGTAAACATTTTTTTTGGTGATACACTATTACATCCTGGGAATATCCATGATAATCAAATAACTCAATTCGATAAAATAATTACCCGTATTCCATTTTCAGTGCGCAGTGATAACTACTACAGTGAGTATGTTCATGACAGATATGGCAGATTTCAATATGGTTTAGCACCACGGAAATCGTCTGATTATGCATTCATACAGCATATTATATCGAGCTTGAAACAAAATGGTAGGGCAATTGTTGTTGTTGATGATAGGCTTCTTGCAAGTGAAGGAAATGAGAGGGAAATAAGACGGCGTATTATCGAGAATGATTTAATAGAAGCTGTAGTATCAATACCGATGAAAGTAAGTTCTTTTTCAAAAAAATCATTCTCATTATTAGTGTTGAAAAAAAATAAAGAATCTTATAAAACGGGCAAAGTGTTATTTATAAATGGCCTATGGTATTCCGATTTTGATGGTAAGAGACATATGTCAAATGTAAGTTTGGATACAGTTGCAGAAATATTAAAGAAATACGATGAAGTAGAGGGAACTTCAAGAGTTGTTTCGTTAATTGAAATACAGGAAAACAATTTTAGTCTCAATGTAAATAGATATGACAGTATTTTTATTGAAAATGAGGTTCTTTTAAAAAAAGGAATAGGGAAGAAATTAAGGGATGTTTTTGAGATAGTAAGTGATGTTTTTATAAGACAAACAGAAGAAGATGAGCATGGATTACCTTATGTAAGAATTAGAGACTTAAACGAATCGATAAAAGAAAAATATATTAATACAAATGAAATTGAAAGAAGAAGGATGTTGATAAATAAGGAAGTCTTATCCAAACAAGCAATAATTATATCATTACTTGGAGAAAAATTAAAGCCGACTATTTATGATACTGAACATTCTCCTACAAAAGAGATAATTATAGGTCAAAACCTATTGGCACTAGTACCCAGAGTAAGGTTGATTAATATTGAGTATTTATACTATCAACTTTATAGTCCGAGAGTTTTAAATCAAATAGCAAAACTAAGAGCAGGTACCATCCCTAGAATTAAAAAAAATGATTTTTTAAACATTGTGATTAACGTTCCAGACCTAAAGTCCCAAGAGGAATACATAAAGGAGCAAAAGTTATCCCTAATAGAGATAGAGAGTCTACGAGATTTCAGTATTGAAAAAGAAAACGAGCTAGAGAGAACAGCACAAGACGCTCAAAAAGAAATAATTAGTACTCTTTCTCATAATGCATTACCATATATTTTTTATATTCATAGTAATATAAGTATTTTAAGAAAATTTTTATATTCTAAAGGTATGTTAGATGAATTTGTAGAAAACCCTATACAGAATACTAAAGATATTGATATAGAATTATTAATTGCTAGTGAGAGTAGCCTTGTTCGAGATAGTATAAGAGGTATATTTGATAGATTAGAGGTATATACAAAGACTCTCGAGGAATATATTGATCGTACCAATAAAATTATTAAATTAGATTTAAAAAAGAGTGATTTTAAAATAGTGAATTTATGCGATTTTTTGAATGAACTAGTGGATATTCATAGAAGAGAGATAAAAGACAAGTATCAAATATCAGTCGATTGTTTGAAAAATATATATTTGAACATGCATGAAGTGTCTTTTCGTGAGCTATTTAACCAGCTATTTAGAAATGCAGAGATGCATGCATTTGATATGAAAAATAATAAAAAAAATAAGAATACAATCAGAATTAAAGTCACTGAGAACGGGGATTTTTTAAATATTATCTACACAAATAATGGAAGACCATTTGATTTGTCAAAAAACGATTATATATCACCTTTGAAAAAAGGTAGAGAAAGCAACGGACAGGGCTTGGGTGGGGCATATATAAACAAAGTAATAGGTGCACATTCAGGCAGGCTTGAAATTAATCAAAGAGACAGTGGAATGGAACTTCACTTTATTTTACCCCTAAAGGAGAACTTGTAGATGTCCTCTAAAAATTATGTGTTATTAGTAGATGATAAAATAGGATTTGCAGAAGAACTAAAGAGATCCGCCCGCCCCCATAATATTGATATAGTACACAAAACCAATTTTAGAGATATGGAAGTAATATTACCATCCATTGCATCAAAGCTAACGCTTATTGTTCTTGATATAAAGTGTTTGAAAGAGCCAAATCAGCCGATAGAAGGTGAAGATTTTCTAACGATAGCTTTGTCATTACTTGATGAAAAATATAAAGAACTTCCACGAGCAATTTTAACAGCCGATGCAGAAGGATTCTCGACTGTGAAAACGTGGTTTCCTCAGGAGAAGCTATATAAAAAAATACCGGGAGATATCGAAGCATTATTTAATTATATTACTCAAAAGGGTCTTGAACTTGAGAATATTAAAATAAAAAATAAGTATTTTAATGTATTTCAGATTTTTGAGAGAGGTCATGTCGATATATCGATAGAGAATGAATTAGTAAACTTAATAAAAAATATGCATAGTGATGATTTATCCCAAATAAAAAGTAATTTAGTAACAATCCGTAGAGTTCAAGAATCAATTCTCCAGACAATAAATAAATTAGATAAAAGTATAGTTCCTGACAGTTGTTTCAAGCCAAATAATGACGTGAAATTTTGGGATGCTCACAAACATTTAGGTGGAAACAAACACCGGAGAAATAATCATCAACCTACCCAAACTGAATATTATTCTGGAGTAATTAAAGTGTTTTCTGAATGCGTATATAAAGTGTCAAGTGATAACGGAGCTCATAATCCATACCTTAATCCAGCATATCAGCCAACCTCATTTACTGTACAAGCAATGGTGTATTCATTATTTGATTTGTTACTTTGGTTCAAAACAACTGTTTGATTCTGTTGACGAACATCATCAACAACCAATAAAACTCAAACAAATAGAACAATATGCGTTGGATAAAATCCTTATACATCAAGGGTTTTATCCAACTAATACAGGACCAAAATAACTACCACATGTTCCCGCATGTGGTACATCCTGAAACACGGAAGCACATATTGAGATAAAATTTCACCCCAGAATACCCCAAACGCCCCTCGTTTTTTTTAGTCAAGGTGTAGCCAAAGGTCCTCACCCATGCAGGAGAGACAGTAATGACTTCTGGTCAACATAAAAGCAATTATCAGTGAACATGAATATAATCAAAATTACGGTGCAATGCGAATGCTGCTAGCGCTGACGCAAATAGACATTCTCACCAGTTAAATACATTGTGGAGGCTGAAACTTCAGGATTGTCAAACGATCTGAATGTACTGAGATTGCATCCTCACAGGATCTGATGTATCGCCATAATAAAATGCTTTCAAACAATATATTTAAGCACGTACCACATAGTAAGGTTGATATAAAGATTGAATGTGGCGTATCATGTAAACTAGTGTTAGCGTTTACAACAGGACTTGTATGTAGCTGATCGGAGAGTATTATCGGCATACAGGAACCAATAGATAGGTGGCTTGAAGGTCAGGAATGCAAGCTCTCAGATTACAAGACGGATTGAATGATGAAATGACCAGAAAAGAGGGACATATATATGAGAAAGATGATTTGTCTTTTAGATATGACAGATTCACAAAAAGAGCGGATAAGGAAACAAGCGCCGAATCTTGAGATTCATTTCGGCACTGCTTCAAGCATAGAGGATAGACTTTTTTTGGAGGCAGAGATCATTTTCGGCTGGGATACACGAATAGAAACCGAGACGCTTTGCAAACCCTCCAAGCTGAAATGGCTGCAAAGCTGGTCTTCAGGTATCGAATACTTGCCTCTTTCGCTCCTTGAGGAACGGAATATACATGTAACCGATGCGAGTGGAGTCCATGCCAAATCCGTTTCAGAAACTATATTAGCGATGATGCTGGGTTTTTCCAGAGGGATTGTGTCAGCACTGCATAATCAGGAATGCGCAAAATGGGAGAGTCCAGTAACATTGGCCGAAATGAACGGCTGCACAGTATCAATCATTGGGACAGGTGAAATAGGGAAAGAGGCTGCTCGATTATGTCGTGCATTCGGAATGCAAGTCATTGCAGTTCGACGTTCCGGAGAACCTATTCCAGAAGCAGATCTAACTTATCCAACGAGTTCGCTAAATAATGCGCTTAAAGAAAGTGACTTCGTCATTAATATTCTGCCATTGACAGAAGAAACGCACTATCTGTTTGACTTCGAGAAATTTAGTCAAATGAAGAAAAGCGCATATTTTATTAATGTTGGACGAGGCTCTACTGTGAAGACGGAAGATTTGGTCAAAGCTCTTAAAGAAGGTCGGATAGCAGGCGCTGGCCTGGATGTTTTTGAGGAGGAACCGCTCCCTGCAGAACATTCTTTATGGTTACTATCGAATGTCATACTCACACCTCATAATTCAGGCGGAAACACGATGAAAAACAGGGAGCGTCTTGTAAACTTGTTTGTGATGAATTTAGAGCGTTATCTAAACGGCGAAGAGCATGCAATGAAAAATGCCTTGGATTATCGAAAAGGGTACTAGACCTTCAGTAGCACAAAACAAAAAAACGCCATACCGTTCACGTCGATGAGGAAGGAACTTTCCCATTAGACTTGATGGTATGGCGTCTTTTTATAGGATGCGTGCCTAGAGGCACGCATCTTCTAGCAGGTGAAAGTTCGATCGCCGGAGGAATCAAGTCCCCGTATAGCTTGGATACTTGCGTATGGCAAAGTCTGTGCGTAAAGCGTATCAACGAAAGAACCTGTCAGAGACGGGGCGAGCAACCAACCTGGCCGTAACATGAAGTGAATCTTGCTAAGCTATTGGGCAATTTAGTGGAAGAAGGATTTTTGAAATAGATGTCATCAGACAAGCTGGGCAATTACTTATGGACAAGAAGTACAAAAACAAATGCACATTGTACTCAACAGTTGAACCTTGCCCGATGTGTGCAGGTGCGCTAATACTTGCGGATATAGCAAGATCCGTCTGGGCTCTAAGTGATGATTACTTGGGTGCTGTACGAATCATGAAGGCAGGGAACCATTTTAGACATAAGTTCGATAAGATATGCGTAACAGCAATGCCGTATAAGGATTTGGCAATATGGTCACAGAAACTGCATCGACTATGGGGTGAACGACGCGGGGTTAAGTATAGAGTAAGCGATGTCTCAGAGAATACCTGGGCGGATTGAGCGATGGTAGATCTCCAATATCATTATTACAATTAGACCACTGAGCCATTTCGCAACTTATCTGATTTGGAGCCGAATGCTTAGTAGTAAATACTGGGTATAAGAGTGGAATCTTTAATAGTAATCGATGTAAGTTTTTACAAAGACATACCGGAATCGAAGATCAAATCGTTGCCCTATATGCCAAAGAAGGAGTCAACAACCGCGAGATTCAGGATCATTTGCAGCAATTGTACGGTGTAGAAGTCTCTCCCACCTTCATTTCCAACGTCAAGAACAAAATTCTGCCCCTAGTGAAAGAATGGCAGAACCGACCACTCCAGGGCATCTATGCGGTGGTCTATTTAGATGCCATTCACTTTAAAGTGAAGCAAGATGGCGCGATCATCAACAAAGCAGCTTACATGGTCATCGGGATTGATCTCGATGGGATCAAGGACGTACTGGGCATGTGGATTGGCGAAAATGAATCTGCAAAGTTGTGGCTGAGCGTACTGAATGATTTGAAGAACCGAGGCGTAAGTGCATCATTCACCAGATTCGCAATTCCACCCGTTATGTCTCCTACAAGGATTTGAAAAAGGTGAAGCAGATCTAAAGCCCATTTATAAAGCCGCGACAGAGGAAATGGCTTTGATGGAACTGGATCTGTTTGAAGAAACCTGGGGAAGCAAGCATTCCCTCATCATTCGCTCCTGGTGCAACAACTGTGAGGAGCTTGCCACCTTCTTCAAGTATCCATCCGAGATCCGAAAGCTGATCTACACCACCAATATCATCGAAAGCTATCATCGCCAATTACGGAAGGTGACCAAGGGAAGAGCATCTTACCGACAGATGACGCTCTTCTATAGATGCTTTATCTCATCACCATGAATGTCACTTGACAGACCCCAGAAATGCACCTCAACCATATGGTCGGAGCCATTGCTTTGTAAAAATGTGAGGATGGCATCCCTATTCGTAGGATTATTCGTAAGAAGTCTCTTTTACGATTGTCGGATTTTCCATAAACACACCAGGCGAAGTGAAAAATGACTCTTTTGTTAACACAAATGCATCATTTATCCAAATGTAATTATATTTAAAGAACCCTAGTGGACTTTCCTTATTAAGGCCAGGAATCATTTTTGTACAACTAATTTCAGCATTTCCTGTCTGTGAAGTTGTAAGATTCACTTGAGTAAACCAGTTCGAAGGCTTGAACAAAGATAGATTGGGATTTTCAGAATAGAGATCAGATTTAAAATCAACAGTGAAATTGGTGCTGTGATCTAAAATATTGAAATGATCTGGTGAGGTGAAACTAATTTTAAAATTGTTTTCAGTATGAGATTGGTCCGTCATCGTATTTAGTAATGTCATAAAACGATTGTTTTGCGATCTCAAAATCAAGTAAGCCCATCGTTCATCGACGGGGTTTTGAATAGTTGCTTCTGGCTCATAGTAATTTAGTTTTATTGATAAAGCAGATTGTCCTTCTTCCAATTGAATCACTTGAACATCCTCGGGGTAAGCAAGTTCAGGGAGATCCAAATCCCATTCTTCATTAGTTGTTTTTATTTTCAATTGAAGTATATCACTTAGTCGATAGCTAATGTCTAACTGCTCAGGATCTTCGTCTGCATACCATTGTACCTGTAATGTAGAAAGATTTAAATATTCCTTCTGAGAACTAATTTCTTCAACAGTAGACAAATTTCCTTGTTGAATGTCATTAGGTATCCTTTCCTCTTGACCTGGATCGTTATTCATTTCCTGACCGCAACCAACAAGGATAATCATTAGTAACGTTATTATCAAATACACCTTTCCTGACATAAATATTCACCACCTATATGAATTATATTATTCACTTGAAAACAGTTAGGTTTCGAAAGGTCATCAGTCATAGAACCATAGAAGGAGAGATATGAATGAAAATCAACAATTCATATCTCTCTGATGACTTAATGCTCAATTATTTTTTTCTTGGAACTTTAAATCTAATTCTATTTTTTCAGGGGTGTCCGTTCTTGTTAGTAGAGCTTGTTGATTTAAGTCATATTCAAGAATACTATATCGACCATTTATTTTAATTGATTTATGATCTTTCCACTCAATTTTACCTATGTCATGTTCCCATATTGATTTCTTTATATTGCTAACTGATCCCTTATTATTCGATTTGGTAGCTGTTACAAGAAAGATATCATTGGTAGTCATATTACCTTCAAAAAAAGCGATGTTTTGACCTGTTTTATCAATGTTTGGACCTCCATAAATGACTACATCTATTGGGGATTCATAATAAATGTTACCCAAGTCATCTACAATCTTATTTTTCCCTTTTTCTCCTTCACCAAAGTGAGGTTGTGGAACATTGAAAAGTAATCGGTTATGTTTGTCATCCCAAGTAAACCCTAAACCGTAATAAGTATTTTCAATTTTTTTGCTTTCAATGTTTACTATCTCTATAACTTCAAGGCTAGGATTGATTTGTCCAACTACACCAAATCTTTTATTATCAAACCATCCGACTTTTAACCAGCTCGTTGCTAAATGATCAATAATTGGAATGTCTATTGTTTCTCCTGATTTAATATCTACAAATCCGATTTTTGGATCTTGATTTGAACTAGCAAATAAGTTATAAGCAAACGCCACCATATTTCCATCTGGTGAAGTAACGGGAAGAAGCTTCTCCTGTTTGGAGGAGGTTAATTTTTTACTTTGAAAATGAATTTGATTATTAATGATAGATGGATTAGATGTGCCAGAATTTTGATTAACTTCTGTTGAATTCATTTCGAAAAATGATAGATTATCAGTACTTATTGCACTGACGGTAACCGCAGAACAAGTAGCTAATATGAAGCAAATTATTATCCAATATAATAATGTTTTTGATTTGAAATTTACCATATCAACAAACCTCCATTACCATTTGTTGTTGCCAAGATAGGTGACAGAACGATTACTATTATTACAGATCGGATCTGTTTTCCATGCATTCCCTACACCCATATAAATATCGATATCGTATTGATTTATGGCACCACCTGCGTCTTCTGCAAGTCGTTTTCCAACGCCACTTATATCAACAGTTCCTCTTTGCCATGTTCCACTTGGTGCCCATCTTGGAATGTAGTATCTGTCTACCGCAATCGTTTTATTTTTTACTGGTGTTGTTCCAGAAGCAGTAGTAGGTGCTGTAAAAGAGTAATTGCTGGTCGAGGCATTATAGCGAATCCAAGTGCTGTCCTGAGACCAACCAGATCCATTTAATTTTACTGCATCTAAAAAGGATTGTTTGTACTTTCCTGTAATACCAGTTGCAGTTGCAGTTCGATTTCCTGAGAAATCTTTTTCATCTGGCGTGTTATAACATGTGCAATAAAAGGTAGATTGATAATTTGCTGTTAGTACATTGGTAATGTTGTTTGTTCCAGAACCGATATATGTCCCATCGTTAATTGAAGCTGTTACAGAAAAAGTCTGCACTCCGCGAACTTCGTAAGTAGCATATGTAGCATAACTAGTATTGATAGAAGATTCAGTGCCAATTTTTTTAATACTAGATGTATTAGGGTTGCTGAATGTTAGATATTTACCGATGATACCATAACCGCCACCAGACACTGTTGCTTTGACCGTTACTTTATATAAAACTTGAGCATTAGAATCTACAATATTCCAACCATTAACTGAAGAAGATGGAATTGATTCATAAGCATACGATAAAGTAATTCCTACTGTAGTAGCTGCGTGTGATTTAGTTTGATTAATAATTAAATAAGATGAACTACATAACAGAATCAATACAACGGTAAATAATACGTTCTTTCTTGAAAACACTTCACTCACCACCTATAGAAGTTATAAATCTACCTACTTTTTTAGAACAAAAATGCTTCAACTATCTGACTTTTTACAGATGATTTTTTAGAAAGATGCTCTTTTAAAAAGGGTATTTTAAGAGTTGATTTCTATGGACGAAGAAAAGCACGCATCCTTTCTTTTATATTTTTTTAATAAATAATTATAATAGGGTATATATCCCAGTTACAATCACATGAAAATAATACCACCTTTTAATATTGTTGTATATAGATCATTAGAATCACAAAAATTGAAATAGGATCATCTATAGCTTGATATTTGATCTTCAGATTAAAAAAATATTTTCGATATATTTGCTTAACGCTAAATTAAAACATACCAGCCGCCCTAACGTTACTATAAAAGATGTGAATCGTTAAGCAGGTCAGCTGCGAATAGATAAGAGGTATAAAAACAAATGAACACCATACTCAACGGTTGGAACTTGTCCTACGTGCGCTAGAACGTGAATACTAGCGGATATTGCAAGGTATGTCTGGGCGTTTAGCGATGATTACTTGTGTGCTGTACGCATCATGAAAGAAAGGAACCACTTTAGAGTAGCATCTTTGTTCGCGCCTGCACTATGGCAGGTGGTCTCTCGATGATACAGACGAGGGTCAGTTCCATAACCTAAAGACACCCGAAAGGGTGTCTTTATTGTGACAAAACAAATATATGATTGACAATTCAGTTGAAAATGATTATCATTTCATAGGTAATGATAATCATTTTCGACAATGATAAGTCTCACAGAGACAGATAACATTACATTACATATATAGGGAGGAAAACCACGAAGATGAAGAAAACGTTAATGATCGTGAGTATGATGATGGTGGTGCTTGTCATGATCGCAGGATGTGGGGGAGCAGGGGAGAATAACCATTCCAATCATGCTGCAAATCATACTAATCAAACGAATAACGAAGGTTCCAGCAATGATACAGCTGCCAATAATACGAGTGATAACAAGGATGTGCGCGTTATCCAGCACGCCATGGGTGAAACAACCGTGGAAGGAACACTAGTGAGAGTAGTAACCCTTTACCAGGGGGCGACAGATGTAGCCGTAGCCTTAGGGGTAATTCCAGTGGGAGTGGTGGAGTCCTGGACACAGCAGCCGATGTATGAATACTTGCGTGATGAACTAAAAGATGTTCCTATCGTTGGCTTGGAAACACAACCAAACCTGGAGGAGATATCCAAACTGAATCCGGATTTGATTATTGCTTCCAAGCTGCGTCATGAAAAAGTGTATGAACAGCTCTCACAGATCGCACCTACCGTGACGCATGAAACGGTATATAAATTCAAAGATACGGTACAGTTAATTGGACAAGCAACCAATCAGAAGGAAAAGGCAGATGAATTGCTGTCTAACTGGAATGAGCGGACAGAAGATTTTAAAACAAAAATCGCAACCAAGCTTGGTGAGAATTGGCCGTTAGAAGTATCCGTCCTCAATTTCAGAACGGATCATGCGCGGATTTATGTAACTGGTTTTGCCGGAGATATCCTGAGTGAACTAGGCTTTGTCCGTTCTGAAGTGCAACAAAAGGCAGCGGATGATGGCAATGTCGTATTGAAATTAACGGATAAAGAAAGTATTCCTTCGATGGATGCAGATGTATTCTTTATTTTCAACGCGGACGGTCATAGTCCGGATGCAGCCATGATTGAGCAAACTTATAAAGAGTGGACCAATCATCCACTTTGGAAGAACTTGAATGCGGTTCAGAATGATCAGGTCACGATCGTAGATGAGGTAGCATGGAATATGGGCGGAGGATATATCTCTGCAAATCAGATGCTCGATCAAATCTATGAACATTACGAATTAAAATAAGAGTAGAAAGTGCATAGGGGGAGTCATCCCCCTATTTTTAGCATCTAGGGATTACATAGCATGCAAGTTGATGGAAAAGAGTGATACATATGAATCCTATCTTCATCCGAACATCTCATAAAATTGTCGGCATTTGGTTAGGAATGGGCTTCTTGTTCCTCGCTTTTTGGAGCAGCATGGCTTTTGGTCAGACGACGACCTCTCCTGCGACCGTCTTGGAGGCCATTTTCCATTATGATGACAATTCCACCGAACATATCATCATGATGACCAGCCGTCTTTCCAGAGCTGTTATAGCCGTAACGATTGGTGCGAGCCTTGCAGTGGCAGGGGCGCTGATGCAGGCATTAACGAGGAATCCGATTGCATCGCCAAGTATCTTTGGAATTAACGCAGGTGCGTTATTTTTTGTTGTGTTTGCGACCGTTTTTTTCTCCTTTCATTCCTTGATTCAATTAATGTGGTTTGCTTTTCTGGGAGCGGCAATCGCGGCGGTTATGGTCTTTACGCTGGGATCGTTGGGAAGAGAGAGATTGTCTCCTATCAAAATCATATTAGCGGGGACGGCATTGACCGCATTATTCAGCTCTTTTACACAAGGTTTATTAGTGCTAAATGAGCAGAGCCTAGAGGGCGTACTATTTTGGATAGGAGGCTCAGTCTCTGGCAGAAGTATCGAGATGCTTCAGCCAATCTGGCCATTGATGCTGGGAGCCGGCGTACTGTCTTTTTTTCTTGCGCGTTCGATTAATATACTGACTTCTGGTGAAGACATCGCGAAAGGACTTGGCCAAAAAGTCATCTCAGTAAAAATAGGGATGTCGATTTCCATTGTTATATTAGCTGGAGGCTCTGTGGCTGTGGGCGGTTCGATTGGCTTTGTGGGACTTATTGTCCCTCACATCGTTCGTTCTATGGTAGGAACCGATTATCGCTGGATCCTCCCCTATAGTGCAATTTGTGGTGCAAGCTTGTTACTACTGGCTGATATAGGAGCAAGGTTTATCATTATGCCTGAAGAAATGCCAATTGGGGTTATGACTGCTATGATCGGCGCACCCTTTTTTATTTATCTCGCACGCAGGGGGGTTAATCAAAAATGAAAAAATATACGATCCTGCGTAATCGGACGGATACCGTATCGATTTTGCTGGATCATTTCGCGATAAAAATGTTCCTAGCCTTGTTATGTTGCACGGGTGTCCTGATTATGATCAGTCTATCCGCTGGAAGTACGTGGATAAATCCCCTGGATGTCCTCAAGCATTTGATTGGTTTGGGAAATGGAGAATATACCTTTATTCTCGATACACTCAGACTGCCTAGAATTGTGCTTGCCTTTCTTGTTGGGACATCACTGGCTATTTCAGGATTAATCTTGCAAGGAGTTGTCCGCAATCCACTGGCTTCTCCAGATATTATCGGGATCACGGGAGGAGCTTCAGTTGCTGCGGTTAGTTGTATGACGTTTTTTTCAGATATAAGCTTAAAGTGGATACCCGTGGCCGCGATAGCAGGAGCAGGGATCGTCTTTGTCATCATCTATTCCTTGTCATGGAAAAATGGTATTTCTCCAATCAGGCTTGTCCTTATCGGAATTGGGGTTCAATCCGCTGCTGGAGGGCTTGTGACTATGATGATTGTGCTAAGTCCCACTTACTCCACGAGTGAGGCCTATATATGGTTAACAGGAAGCGTATATGGGGCCAATTGGAACGATGTCTATGCGATGTTGCCATGGGTCATTGTATTCGTCCCGCTATCCCTCCTGTTATCTCGCAAAGTAAATGTGCAGGAACTTGGAGATGACTTGGCGCTCAGTCTAGGTTCTAAAGTGCAAGTGAATCGATTTGTATTGCTTTTTATTAGTGTAGCACTGGCAGGATCAGCGGTAGCGTTTGCAGGAGGCATTGGATTCGTAGGATTGATCGCGCCACATATCGCTAGAAAGTTGGTAGGACGATCGTTTGCGAGTCTGCTCCCTGTATCTGCATTGCTTGGGGGTCTAATCGTCGTCCTGGCGGATACGGTGGCGAGAACCGCATTTCTTCCGCTAGATTTGCCTGCTGGAGTTTTTGTATCCGGAATCGGTGCTCCATTTTTTATATATTTACTGTATCGTAATCGTTATGCCTAATAAAGGAGTGAAGCCGCATGATTGCTTTGGAAACAAAAAAATTAACGTTAACTTATGGAGAAAAACAAATCATTCATAACCTGGATATAGAGCTTCCCAAAGGAAAAATAACCGTTTTTGTGGGGAGTAATGGTTGTGGGAAATCCACCTTGCTTCGATCTCTTGCCCGTTTAATGAAGCCGAGCAATGGGGCAATCATGCTGGATGGAAAAAAGATTTCTTCCATGGTTACCAAGGAGCTGGCCAAACAACTGGCTATACTCCCCCAAGGTCCCATTACACCTGAAGGCATGACAGTGTTTCAGCTTGTCAAACAAGGACGCTATCCCCATCAGAGCTGGCTACAGCAATGGTCAAAAAAGGATGAGCAGCAGGTGCAAATGGCTCTGGCGAGCACTCATTTAACGGAATATGCGGATCAAGCGGTTGATTCATTGTCCGGGGGGCAGCGGCAACGGGCCTGGATCGCGATGACGTTGGCGCAAAATACCGATACGATCTTATTGGATGAACCCACGACGTTCCTGGATATGACGCATCAAATCGAAATATTGGACCTGCTCGCTCAGTTGAATCAGAAAGAGCAACGAACGATTGTGATGGTTTTGCATGATCTCAATATGGCTTGTCGCTATGCAGACCATATTGTTGCGATCAAAGATCAGGGGGTATATGAGCAGGGTGATCCGAAAGCGGTGATTACGGAAAGATTAGTCCATGACGTGTTTCATTTGGAGAGCAAGATCGTCCAGGACCCCGTCTACGGGTTCCCCATGTGTATTCCTTATAGCAACAATCGACCCCGAGCGCGAGAGTAGAGTCACTCGTTTCGAGAAAAGTACAAGTTGAATCCTGAGTTTCTGTAACGAAAAGGACACCCGATGAGGTGTTTTTTTATTTGGTCTTGTAATACTTTCGCCATGTTCGATTCGAATGAAAAGTGTGATGATAGAACCTGTAAGACACATCGGTTCTTATGCAGACGGTCGTAACGAGGCTGGGATGTCGAAGTATCCCGCAGTGCCATGCCAATTGGATGATGGTATCCTGTACGATCTCGTCGGTAAGATCCGCCACTGGGGTTCGATTCCCCAATCGCCTAGGGAGCGATTTTGGAAACTCGACTGTGGATCGAGCGACAACTTCTAAATGAAAGACCAGAAACAGAATCCTCAGTGGCTCGTTCGTGCACACTGCAGGAAGGCCATGAAATCCGTGGATACCGATAAGCGGAAATCCGGTTGTTGTGATCGGACAGAGGAAGCAAAAGGGTGAAAGTAGCGAGCATATCCGAGGACATTCGAGGTCATCCTTTGAATCCAAGTCCAACATAAACACTGGTAAACGGCTTGTCTAAAACGTGATTCCGCCTAAGCTGCAGGAGGATTCTGATCGACTGGTCGAAATATGAAGGGGGAACAAACATGTTTAAACAAGTGACGATACAGGCAGACCAGCGCGGATTGCTGTTTCGAAAAGGAAGTTATATGAAAAAGCTGCAACCGGGCACCTATCGTTATTGGAGCGGCTTGCAAACGACCGTAGTCGTCATGGATATGGCGAAGCCTTTCCTCGTAGAGGGAAGAGAGCTGCAATTGTTTCTGCATGATGAAGACCTTGTACGGGAACTTGAAATCGTACAAGTACGAGACCACGAATATGTCCTACATTACGAGGACGGACAATTTATACAGCTGCTCAAGCCGGGTACATATGCTTACTGGAACATCCTGAAAAACCATACGTTCTTGCATGCGGACGTCAGGAATCCGGAGCTGCCTGCGGAGATAGACCGCTCAATCCTGCCGAGGCTTGCTGTACATGTGCAGGCTTGGGAGATTGCCAGCTATGAGACCGGTTATGTATTTTATGATCATGTCCTGCAGCGGGAGCTTGCTCCTGGCAAGTACTACTTCTGGAAGGGGCCTGTCTCGGTCATGGTCAAGCCAGTGGATGGAAGGCAGCAGCAAATGGAACTGAGCGGGCAAGAAATCATGACAGAAGACAAGATCTCCCTGCGCTTGAATTTCGTCTGCCAATACAAGATTGTGAATCCGATACGCTCTCTGGAGATGAAATCCTTTGATGAGCAGATCCACATCCAGCTTCAGCTCATTCTACGGGAGTATGTTGGAACGCTTAAACTAGACGAACTGTTGAAACGAAAAGAGGACATCGCTTCGTTTGTACTGTCCCGCCTCCAAGAGAAGGGGGAAGCGTTCGGGATACACTTCCTCAGTGCGGGCGTGAAGGATGTCATTCTCCCAGGAGAGATGAAGGATATTCTGAATACGGTCCTGCTGGCAGAGAAGAAGGCGCAAGCGAACCTGATTACCCGCCGGGAGGAAACAGCTTCAACCCGAAGTCTACTAAACACGGCCAAACTCATGGAAGACAATCCGACGTTGTTCCGTCTGAAGGAGCTGGAATTCCTCGAGAAAATATGTGAGAAAATCGGTTCCATCTCCCTGACAGGCGGTGGAGATCTCCTGGATCGGCTAGACTCTCTCATTGGGGAGAAGAAAGCGGCGCGTAAATAGCGCGCTTCTTTTCTCTTCGTTAAACCGATGCAGCCTTCCTTCGAAGCAGAGTGAATCTCTATCTGTCAAATCAATGGCTCAAAAGGATATACGTGATGTACTCTGTCTACAGTGAAATAAATCCTCTGCCTGCTTGTATTCCTATTGAATGGCCAGCCATTTAAACTTAGACAAATGACAAGTGCGGTGAAGATTGTCCTTTCGTTTCCATACAGATCGAACATCCAGATAAGCAGGAATTTGATCACAGATTGCGGAATCTACTTATATACACCATCAATCAGCGTATTCTTGCCATTTGGAGAATAGCGCTGGTGTGGGATCGGAACGCCCTTGAAGGAACGGGGACACCGAGAGGGGAAACGGCATGACGTGGGAAAAATATGTGTATCGATTTGTATGGTTCAGTTTGTGCGTGGGAGCGATGGCGACGACGGCTCGCTGGATATTGGCGGTTTCCAATGGAACTGGTGACGTGATCGAGTACTACGGAGGCCCCATTGCCATCTGTGTAGAGGTTTTTCTGGCAGTGACTTTATGGCGAAAGCCTCATGTGATTGGCAGGGTATTACAGGGCATGTACTGGTTCATGACCGTTGGCATTAGTGTAAAGCTCGGCTATGTCCTGTTTGTCAGTGATGATCGGTTGTACAGTCAGTTCGTTCAGCTTTCGCCCTGGATGTATATCCAGTACGTACTACCATTCCTCATCTATGGCGGCCACCGAAAGGCAACGGTGGTCTCTTCGGTCGTGTTTTCCGGATGGGTCCTGCAAAGTGGCATCTATGTGATCATACAGCATGACCAGGAACTGGCAGAGAAAAGTGAACTGCTGAGTGTATTCATTCAGACGTATGTGGCACAGGGGATTCTGATTGTATTCATGGCGCTGTATGCCAGACTGAAACGGTATTATCTCGATGCGCAGAAGTCCGCGGGAGACATGGAACAGATGGCGAGTACGGACTTTTTACTGAACATTCCGAATCGCAGAGCCATCGAACTGCAATTCACCAAACAACTGTCGGAGGCACAGCAGAGCGGGAACCATCTCAGTGTGATGATGATGGATATCGATCATTTCAAACAAATCAATGATACTTATGGACATCAGGCGGGAGATGCGGTCCTGATCGAAATCTCCCTGCTGTTACGGGAACTGCTGCGGGAGCCCATTTCATTTGGCCGGTGGGGTGGAGAGGAATTTCTGATTGTGATGCCACTCCATGCGGAACAGGCCAATGCGTGGGCAGAACAGATACGCAGCAGGCTGGAGGCCCATGATCTTCCTTCCGGTCCCGTCACGGCCAGTTTCGGAATTGCCGAGTACAAGGAAGGCGATGATGCGAATACTCTGCTGCAACGGGCGGACCAAGCGCTGTATACGAGCAAGGAGCAGGGGCGAAATCGGGTGGAACTGGGTTGAAGCCGAATGAAGCAGCAGGGATCGTCATTCAAATTGCCGGACGGGTTTCAGCCATAACAGGAAGCAGAGCGCCACGATGAAGAACAAGATACCGGTCACACCCAATACCGAAGATGCACTGTAGGCATCCGCGAAGAAAGGGGCAATGATCAGACCGAGGGGCGGAACAACCGAGGTGATCGATCCCAGAGTGGCAAACACTCTGCCCTGGATGCTCTCTTCGACCTTCAAGCGAATGATGACCATAACGAGCAACGTACAATAGGAAAAAATAAAGCCGTGGCACAGGACAAAAAACAATCCCACCCAAACAGATTGAACGAAAGAAATCGCGATAAAGAGAGGGCCGAGCAAGGCCATACTGCCGAGAATCAACCAGCCCCGTTTTCTAAGCCTCTGATCGATACGCATAATCATGAATGCCCCCAGCATGTATCCGAGCGGTACACAAGCTTCAAGCATACCGAATTCAATGGAACTGACTCGCCATTCCTTGACCGCCAGCACCTGAATGAGCAGCAGAGAAGTGAGATAAAACAAGATCAGCAGCGGGTTGATCAAAGCTACACATCTGACAAAACGATTTTTGAAAATGTACTGGATGCCTTCTTTTAAATCGGACAGAAAAGACTTGCGTTCCTTGTTTTGATGAATGGGACTCGGGAATTTTCCGGCAGCCAGCACGCACAATCCCGAGATCAGAAACGTAAGCGCATCGATAAAGATCGCGGAAGCCCCGCCTAATGCAGCCACGACAAAGCCAGCCATAGACAAGCCTGTAATACCGGCAATATTGTCTGCAAAGCTGAGTGCGCCGGTCGCTTTTTGAATTTGGTCTTTTCCCACGATATTGATGAGAGAAGCCTGTGAAGCGGGGGCCTGGAACAAGCCTGCAAAAGCGGTGAGGCTAATCAGGAGGATGATCACACCAAACCGGAATTCTTGAAATGGAAACAGCAGCATGCAAGCGATCCCGACAACAAACAGAACGCGAATAAAGTCCATCCGGTACATCAGTTTTCTGCGATCCGTTCGGTCTGCAATTGTGCCCGCAAACGCTCCGAAAAAAAGGCTCATTGATATATGAATGAGCAGCACAATGGACATCAGCCTGGCGCTTCCGGTTTCCTTCAACACCCAAAAACTGATGGCGACGCTATGGAACCGGTCTCCGAGCACAGAGAAAATATATCCGAGCAAAATCCACTTGAATGTCTTGTTTTTCCACAATGATGGATGTGACAGCACCTGGCGATTAGGCTGCATAGACAAGTTGGCTTCCAACAACGCTCACTCCCTTTGATGAACATGCAAATGATGAACCATCCTCTTACAGTTTATTTCGGTATGATGCGAATATCCGCAAAATGAGCCAGATCCTCCAAAAAGGTCGGATAAGAGACTTTGAGACATGCCGCATCCTCAATAACCGACGCCTCAGGCAGGCTGCTTGCCAGAATCGCGGCGGTCATAGCAATGCGATGGTCGCCATGGCTATGCGTGTGGCACGCCTGCAACGACTTGCCCCCGATGATGATCATTCCCTTTGAACAAGTTCGCAGCTCCGCTCCGAATCGCCTCAGCACATCCGCTGTCGTATCGATCCTATTCGTATCCTTGTCCTTCAACTCCATGCAATCGATGATGGTCGTATCTCCATGGATTACCGTGCTGATGGCAGCAAGCAGGGGGATTTCATCAATCAAGCTTTGCACAAAGGCCATCCCTTCGATCCGGACAGGCTGCAGATGACGAGCAGGTTGAATATGAAGGTCCGCTACCGGTTCACTCCCCCATAAAGTTTCCTCGCTATAGCTGATATCCGCTCCCATGGCCTGCAACACTTGCACAAACCCGGTGCGGGTCGGATTGACCCCCACTTTTTTCAGGACGAGAGGCGGCATCTCCTCCCCGCGAAGCAAATAGGCAGCCATCAAAAATGCGGCAGAGGATATGTCGCCCGGGACATGCCTGTCTTGCGCTTTCAGCGGCATACACCCTTGAAGCTCAGTCACCTGCTCGCTTACCATCTTAACGTGAGCCCCCATGTCTTGGAGCATGAGTTCTGTATGATTGCGGCTCTGACATTGCTGCCGGAAAGCGGTGACCCCATTCGCAAACAAGGCGGCTGTCAATACGGCCGATTTTTGCTGGGCACTGGCAACGGTGGCGTTCCAGTGGATGGGCTTTAGCGGAAATGCCCCTTGTACTCGCACAGGCAGAAAACCTTCCTCGCCCAAATACGTAATCGCGGCGCCCATTTGACGGAGCGGCTCTACCACCCAATCCATCGGTCGTCTGGAAAGCAAGGCATTTCCTCTGATGACCACATCCAGCGAACTGCCTGCGATCAGGCTCATGATCAGCCTTGTCGCAGTCGCCGAATTTCCGATATAGAGGTCAGAGCGGGGCTGTTTCAATCCCGTCAGCCCCACCCCTTTCACGATGACATCAGCCTGATCCCACTCGATATGTACACCGAGCTGCTTCAAAGCCTCGATACAGTGGAAAATGTCGTCCGATTGCAATACTCCGCAGATTCTCGAAGTGCCTTCTGTGAGTGCGCTCCATACGATTGCTCTTTGCGAGATGGATTTGTCTGTCGATATCTGTTCAAATACCGTTTGGCTCATCAGCGGCTTTCGCCGGATAGCCAGATCAAATTGTTCAGGCAAACTGGAAACAGATGCCGTATTATGTCTTATTACGGATTCCAACCGCGATCACCTCATCGTCAGATAAAATATCTCCGCTAAATGATTCATGTACAGGTGGCAAGGGGATTTTCCGTGCTGAATTTGTTTCATAGTGGCGGTAACGCTGTCTCTTTCTCTCCAGGCCAAGATTGTTGATAAAGGTATAGTCCTTTAACGTGAAATGCCCCTTTGCAAGGCCCAGGTTCATGAGTTGTTCCCCCATCTCGGTTCGCACCAGCACTGTGGAGGAAGGAGCGTGATTGCCACCGAATTTACTGGATTCGAATATGTTGGGATCTCCGTCCGAAATGGAGATGTCAGCCACACCGGACCACCAGTCTGGGCACGTGAGACAGCGGAACGTCTTGTGCGCCTTGAACTCCTCGACCAGCCTGAAGAACGGCAGGCGGTGTTCTTCGCCGGCTTTCGTTATGACCTTGAATTCACCCGGGTAGCCCCCGTCCCGATACTTCATCTCTTGCACCTCGTCGAGGGAGAGATGCAGCAGATCGGTAATGATATGCTCGGTGCCTGCAATGGCGGTACTAGAAGCACAGCCGAGTTCAATCGTAAACTGAATGCGATCGGCGAGTGTTTTCAGTGCTTCCTGCTCGCCATGGTTCAGCAACTTTTGAATTCCCTGAATTTGGCAGGGCACCCCGATCAAGCCGATTTTCTCATAGTGAGTTTCTTTTAACAGATGCAGATTTGGGGTAATGCAATAGCTGGACTGCGCACTCTCTATGATCTGATCGACAGAGTCCGCTAGAAAGGCACGGGGTCTCCAGGGCTCTTCCTCATCTCTGCCCACCACAATAACGGCATCAGCCAAGCCTTCCGTCAGGGCTGTGATGGCAAGGGTTGTGCCAGCCCCTCCTGCCGAAGCTTTTTGCAAAATGTCCGGCGAAGACGCTGTAAGTTGGCAGGCATAACGATAGATGCCGGTCCATCGTTCCTCTTCCGATCGGGTGCGCGCAAACATCCGCTCTTCCGTCTGCGGCACACCGGTATCATAGCCTGGACAAATGTCTGAACAAAGGGTGCAGTCCTGACAGACGTCCAGCACTTCATTCATCTCCCCCTTGAACCAGGGAAGGGGAATGGAATCTGTTGCATGAAAGCCTACCACGTCTTTCGGACAGACTGCTTCACATAAACCGCAAGATGTGCATAAGTCAGGCTCAATAATATCCCTGTACAAGGTCATAAAAGACATTCATCTTCACCTCTTCCTTCTCCTATCCCTTCATGAGATGTGCGAATCGATACATGGCAAGATCGCAACTTGTACGCTCCTAGAGCATGACAGCGGCATGTTCTTTCTGTTCCCGCAATTGTTCCAGACGGTCTGCTATTTGATCCGGCTGCTTGATATAAACGACGGGAATGTCAAACTGGCTTTCCAATTGCTGTTTTCGCTGCGCCATCTCTGCGGGGGTCTTAAAGACAATCTCAGATAAACCGGTTTCCATTCGATCAGGAAGAAGCAGTTGAATCGGCTTTTCATAGCCATATATACGCAAGAAATCGAGACTGTCCCGAATTTTCTGATCATCCTCATATTCGACCACTAGCAATATGGCGTCTGGATCGAAAGCTTTCAGATAAGCAACCTGATTAGAGGTAATCAGGAAGTCATGGTGAGGCAGCAGCGCGCCCTGTCCGGCCAGTAGAATATATGGCGAACCGGCTTGCTCAGCTTTTTTCGCAACGGTTTGAATATAATAGGGATATTGGTCTATGGTCTGGGTAGCCAAGAACTTGAAAATATCTGCACTCGGCTGCTGGAACAGAAAGGCGGTCGGTTCTGTAATGATAGAGGTAGCGGATCTTCCTCTTTTTTTCAATTGGCGAAACAGACTCATCTGAGTCGTGAATTTGCCCAAACAACCTCGGGTGGCAAAAATTCCGACACGCAGGGAAGAAGGAGACGAGGTGTAACCCGTATGATCCGCTTCCAAATGCCGAAAGTACCTTTCCAGTTCTGTCTTGCCACGCAGAGGATGCATGTCCATATCCGCCAGCAGCTCATGATCCAGCTGGTCATCAAATTGAAGGGAAATCTCATGGGCACGCAGCCATTGCTTCGTTCCCGGTTCCACAATCTCATGCAGGCTGATGATGGTTATGCCTTTTTCATACGCACATTTGACGAGTGTTCGCCATTTTTCCGCCAGGTTATGGGCAGGATCGGCAAAAGGGTTGTTCCCCAGATCATTTACAATCAGGATATCGACTTGCTGTAAGCCTTTTTCGATGTCGTTCGTCATCGGAATGCCGGTCGTTTCACCGCCTAGCCGTGATCCAATATCCTCTGTGTGGTCACATGTAAAATCGATAACGGAACGAATCTCGACCTGCAACAAATCGCGAAACCGGATGAGACCACGCGTAATTTTATCAAACGGGTACAAGGCAACCTGATTCAACATCCCTTGCATTCACCTCTTTTTCCTGAATTAGGTGACGGCATTGTCATGTGAGCGCAGACGATCGCATGGAAATCGCTATGAAACGGAGACCGTGATCTTTTTTTCATCGATTAATGCCTCCATCTCATCGACAACCTTGTCTGCATGCAGGACAAATTCCACCTCTATATTGAATTTGCGTTCAAGTTCCTGTTTCCGTTCGTTCATTTCTGCCTCAGATCGGATATCGTACTCCCCGAATCCAATTTCAATTCGATTAGGCAGCAGCAGCCTGTGCGGTTTTTTCTGATTGCCATAGATTCGCAACACGTCGAGGCAATCTTGTATTCGATCGTCGTCATCATAGCCAACGACAAGCAAGGTAACATCCGGCTGATAGGCACTCAGATATGCGAGTTTGGTAGAAGCAATGATAAAGTTATGGTTTGGCAGCAACGATCCCTGTCCGGCCATCAGGACAATCTCCGCTCCGGCTTGCTCGGCTTTTTGCACGAGTGCATGAATGTAGTAGGGGTATTGGGCCAGGGTTTGCTGAGACAGAAACTTCATAATATCTGCTCCGGGCTGCTGAAATAAAAAGGCAGTCGGTTCCGTGATAATCGCGGTAGTCGCCCTGCCCCTGTGGGTTAATTCCCGGTATATGCTCATCTGGGTCGTGAATTTGCCTAAACAACCTCTCGTTGCGAAAATGGCTACTTTTAAAATGGAAGGGGAGCTGTCCAGCAGTCGTTGATCAAGCTCAAAGTGTTTGAGATAGGTACCGATTTCTGTATCATCCTGCAGGTTATAATGTTGGCTCATTTCACTTAACATGTCTGCATTCAGTTGCTGATCCACATGCAGTTCAATATCATGTGCTTGCAGCCAGCGCCGGGTATCCGCATCCGTAATTTCATGCACGCTGATGACGGTAATGCCGCGATGGGCAGCGTATAGGACCAGCTTTCTCCACATCTGGGTCAGGTCAAATTTCTGATAGGCAGATTGGCTATTGCCAAAAGGGGTACCCGTATCATTCAAAATCAGGGTATCGATCCCTTCCAGTCCTTCCTCCAGATTGTTCGTAAGGAAAATACCAAGACTATCTTCTTGTAATAGTTTCCATTCCACATGATCGCGAGAATCAATCGTAAAGTCGATGACCGCACCAATTCGTGCATCGATCAAATCTCTGAATTTGATCAAACCCTTCGTAATTTTGTTGAATGGATACAGGGCGATATTCTTCATCATTTCACCTCATTTTCATTTTTTCTTCGTGCACCGGGATGAACCCGGCAAAAGTCTATTCCTCCTTTAGTTGATGATCTTTGCTAATGTTACCATATTTTACATGACCTCTCCATAGCGAAATATAAGAGATGTTGTCAGTCAGAGTCGAAGTGCGTATGATCCTGACCGAGGAAAAGCGTGCTGTAGCTTCATCGTGTCAAATGCTTGGACAAGGCAAGGCATTATCCGCTATACTAAATGCAGGCAGATTGCCAATCGAATCCATGTTCCGCTGAACTGACGGGAAGCGGAAAGGTTCGCCTAGAGGATAGGCGCGAGAGGGCGCTATGCCCAGCAGCGATAGACTAATAGAGAAGATAGTGAACACAGAGAAGATAGTGAATACAAAGACACAAAAAATACATAGAAGATAGTGAAGTTCAAGAAGCTAGAGAAGATAATGAAGATAGAGATCATAGAGAAGAGAGAAATAAGTAACATGACAGAAGCCACAGGAGGAAATCAACGATGATGATATGGACCTGGACGATAAGTGGATTATTAGGTTTGCTTGGTTTGGTACATGTTTATTGGCTGTGTGGAGGTACACGTGGGGTAGCAGCGGCCATCCCCAGTCAGGATACAACCCCTCTCTTTCGTCCTGGAAAAATGGCGACGGGTGCAGTAGCGGTCGGATTGCTGCTTGCCAGTGTATTTGTGCTGGAACTCGGAAAGAGGGAAGACGCGCTTTGGATTCCAGAAAGGCTTCATGTGTACGGAGGTTGGCTGCTGGTGCTTTTGTTTCTTCTTCGTGCGATAGGTGACGGAAAATTCATGGGATTGTTTAAAAAACAGCACGGCACCCTGTTTGCCAAGTGGGATACCAATCTGTTCACGCCACTCTGTCTATTTATCGGCCTTTCTATTTTGGTCATAATGCTTGTATGACATAGAGGTATCAGGGGGAAGTTGACATCGTTCCATACAGGAGTGTAGAATGTATATAATTGAATTTAGTAAATTAGTAAATTAGTAAATTAGTAAATGAGTAAGTGAAAGATGACCAGCTCAAAAACCGGTGAATCAATGGACCATGTGATCTGAGGATCATGGAATGCATGTGACCAAGGGATCACTGAATCTAGTCATTTAGTAAATGAGTAAACAACTAAAATAAAAAGGTGGCGATTAGTTCATGAAAATTCCAACAAACCTCAAGCATAAACCTGTGATCGTATCGGAGGACTATGAGAAAGTAGATGGCCGATTCTCGCAGGATTCGGATGCCAAAGGCCTGTCACTTGGACTGGCACAGTGGAATGACCGTGGAAGAGTAGATATTTCTGCGAAGGTATGGCGTCATACAGGTGGAAAGTGGTCCAGACAGTCTGAGGAACTGCCGTTGCATCGCGTATTGGATCTGACCATTTTAATCAGTCGCACCCTGCAACATTTTCGTGAGGCCTATCGCTATGACAACTTGTATGATCCGGAGCAACCGGCGATCGATCGGGTGGGTTTACAAGGGGATGCGATGAATGTAGCCGTTTGTACAGAAAATGAACAGATCTTATCGGACATCCAGTTGTTTAATCAGGCGCTCAGTGAGGATGGAGAAATTATTGCAGAACGTCTGCGCATCTTATCCGGTATTTTAAGGGAAATGGGCTATTGATCGGGTAAGTGAAGAAGGAAGAGGAGTGAGGACCATGGATCGACGTAAGGAATTGCAGATGCAATATAAAAACATGAAGCCGGATATGGGGGTGTACATGATCCGTCCCAAGACGGAGAAGCGTGCATTCATTGAGGCATCAGCCAACCTGAAGGGAAAGATAAACAGATTAACGTTTACCCTAGGAATGAACCTGCACCCTAACCAGGCTTTGCAGCAGGATTGGTCAACATATGGAGAAGATGGAATCGAAATCGTGATCCTGGAAAAGCTGGAGTATGACAAGGACGAAACCAAGGAAGATTACTCAGCCGAACTGGAACTACTGCTTGAGATATGGAAGGAGAGACTGGAGGCAGAGGGCTATACCTGGTATACCTAGCATGCATGCTTTCCTTCCATGCAGTGTGAATCGTGTAATATAAAATGTGAAACGGACTGAAATGAACGACGTAAGCACTTCATAAGCGAAGTGCTTTTTTTGTTATACTGAATAAAACCATACAAATGATCATTTCCTTCTGAACCTTTGTATCAGCTTGATGAAATTCGGAAAAGGTATGAAAAACAGGAGCGAGGAGGCTATACGAATCGAATGGCATACATATGGTTGAGTGCCGGATTCATTTTGCTTATTGCTGGAGCCAATTATTTTGTGGACGGTTCATCGAAAATTGCAGCGTTTCTCCGTGTCCCTCCTATTCTCATCGGTCTTACTATTGTGGCTTTTGGTACCGGTTCGCCTGAAGCAATGGTGAGTATTATGGCTGCGATTGAGGGAAATGCGGGGATGTCACTCGGGAATGTGATTGGCAGTAATGTGTTCAACACGACCCTGGTTATTGGCGTGACCGCAATCATCATGGCCATTCGGGTGGAAAGTGAGACCATCAGGAAAGAGATCCCCTTCACTTTGCTGGCTACGACCGCTCTGCTTGTCATGATTAGCGATAGAACCCTGCAAGGTCACGATGTCAATGTCATTACCCGTGGAGACGGGATTCTGTTGCTGCTCTTGTTTAGCATCTTCATGTATTACATCTTCGAAGCGGCAAAGAACAGCCGTGAAGCCAATACGGTTGAGCAAGAGACCGGAACCAAGGCATCCTGGATGAAATATACCCTGATCAGCGTGGTCGGACTGGCTGCCATTATTTTCGGTGGGCAGCTGGTTGTGACGAACAGTACGACCATTGCCCTGGAATTAGGTATGACCCAAACGATGGTTGGCCTGACCATCGTCGCTCTGGGTACCTCCTTGCCGGAGCTGGTGACATCAGTGGCCGCTGCGCTTAAGAAACAGAATGAAATCGCGGTAGGCAATGTGGTTGGGAGCAATATATTCAACCTCTTATTCGTCGTCGGCGTCTCCTCTATGATCACACCTATGGAGCCTGAGGCGAAGATCGGAACCGATGTGTGGATGCTGATCTTTCTCACGCTGCTGCTGTTGATCGTATCCAGAACCCAGTACAAAGTTGGACGAATCGAAGGGATCTTGCTCGTGATCGGATATGCCGCGTTTATGGTATATGTCATCATGTAAAGGATCGAATAACCCGCCTGGATGATGGATGCAGAAGGAAATAGAGGAAGATATGGCGAATGCAGTTGTAGGTTGAATGAACTGAATTCCAGCTGAGTGGATTAACATGGATAAACACGAATGGTTGCGGCGTCTGTCACACTTATCGATATGGAAAAAACATGGGCAGCGAGCTCCTCATAAGCCACTGTTCATCCTTTATGCACTGGGCAGATTTCAACGCGGAGAGAATATCGTCGTATCCTATGAAGAGGCAAAGGGGCCCCTGACTCAATTGCTCAAAGAATTTGGCCCCCCAAGACGTTCCTATCACCCTGAGGAGCCTTTTGTTCGGCTTGCGACGGATGGGATTTGGGAACTTAGTGCTACAGTGGATCGGAGTAGCTTCACGGATAAACAACTGCGAAATCAGGGCATCAAGGGACAGTTTACGCCAGAGGTTGAAGAGTTGTTGCAGCAAGACCCGGCCCTGATTAGTCAGTCTGCTATCTATATTTTGGAGGATCATTTTCCTGAAAGTATCCATGAAGACATTTTACAGGCTGTCGGTCTAGCCCTTCACGTCCATACTTATCGGAAGAAGGCACGAGATCCAAAATTTCGAGAGCGGGTGCTTCGAGCGTATGCTTATTCCTGCGCGGTATGCGGGTTTCATGTGCGACTGGGACATCAACTTGTTGGCGTGGAAGCGGCACATATCCGCTGGCATCAATCGGGAGGACCGGACAGGGAAGAGAACGGTCTTGCACTATGCTCGCTTCATCATAAACTGTTTGATCGCGGTGTATTTACAGTGACAGACCAACATCGGTTATGGGTGTCGGAGGAAGCGCACGGTACCCGAGGTTTTGAAGAGTGGCTTCTTCGTTATCATGGAAAAGCCATCATGGAGCCGGTTCGATCTGAGTATGCACCTGGAGATCTGTACCTGGAATGGCATGTGCGTGAAGTGTTTCGGGGAAATGCGCGCAGGTATGAAGCATAATGAGATGGGGTAAGGATCTCGTCGGGGAGGCATCACATGAAACAAGGAATCTATGAGCAAGTCATCAATAAACTGACCGCACAGCAGTTGTTAATGCTAAACGAAGATGAATACCAGATTGGCAGAGAGCCATTGAACGTTGAGGAAGCAAGAAAACTTTTGTCCAACTACATTGCGACTGTGACTCGACGCGCCCTGAAGATGGTTCGCGAACAGCCCGGTAGTGACGAAGCGTTAACGCTTGCTCAAGTACAAACTTGCAACGACATGATTGCGACATTGAAGCATGCACTTGGGCCAGAGGAATGTGAGCAATTAAGACTTGATGAACAGGGAGAAATCCTCACATATATTTATACAAGACTGAATCATATTCGATCCGTACGGGATGAAGAGGTTATTCGTCCTACCACGCCACTTTCTCAAAGCTCCTTATTTACAGGATCTCACTATGAACCCAATATGCTGTTTGAATTAAAGAGAGAGATTATGACATCAGATCGAATCGATTTTTTGATATCATTTATCAAGTGGAGTGGATTACGCTGTCTCATGGATCAATTGGAGAGCTTTACATCAGAGGGTGGCAAGCTGAGAGTGATTACGACGACTTACATGAACGCTTCAGATTATAAGGCGATTATGGAGTTAAGCAAGTTGTCCAATACGGAATTGAAAATTTCTTACGATACAAAACGCACAAGGTTGCATGCGAAAGCCTATTTGTTTTACAGGGAAACGGGGTTCAGCACAGCTTACGTGGGTTCATCAAATCTGTCTAATCCTGCGCTGACGAGTGGACTCGAATGGAATTTGAAAGTAACGGAAAAGGATGCTTGTGATGTTCTAAAGAAAATGGAGGCATCATTTGAAAGTTATTGGAATGACCGTGAATTTAAATTATTTCGTGCCGCAGACGAGACTGAACATCATAAGCTACGCAGTGCCCTACAGTGTGACCATTCCATAGATTCTTCCTCAAAGATTTTCCCTTTTGATATTAAGCCCTATGACTATCAGAAAGAGATATTAGATAAGTTGCAAGCGGAACGGGAGATATACGGTCGTAACAGAAATCTCGTCGTTGCCGCAACAGGAGTAGGGAAGACGGTCGTTTCTGCCTTTGATTATAAGCGTTTTATCCAACAAAAGCCTCATGCTAAACTACTGTTTGTTGCTCACCGAGAAGAGATTTTAAGACAGAGTTTAGATACTTTTCGCTACATATTGAAAGACCTGAATTTTGGAGAACTTCATGTTGGCCAGTATCAAGCCGATTCGATAGATCATCTTTTTATAAGTATCCAAAGCATGAACGCACTGAATCTCACAGAGAAAATCTCCCCGACCTTTTACGATTACATCGTTGTCGATGAGTTTCATCATGCGGCTGCTCCTTCCTATCAAAAGCTGCTTGCTTTCGTTCAACCCAGCATTTTACTAGGGCTAACGGCTACACCTGAACGAATGGATGGTAAAGAAATTTTGTCCTATTTTGGAGATAGTTTTGCAGCAGAAATCCGTCTAACGGATGCGATTGATCGCAAGTTGCTTTGCCCTTTTCAATACTTTGCAGTCACGGATGAAGTAGATTTATCCAAAATAAAGTGGACAAGAAAAGGTTACGATTTAAATGAGCTTGAGAATGTATACACCCGTAACAAGCGAAGAGTCATACAAATTATAAAGAGTATGGAAAAATATGCGACCGATATGCAGCAGGTGAAGGGATTAGGTTTTTGTGTAGGGGTAGATCATGCTAAGTATATGGCGAAAATGTTTAATGAAGCAGATATCCCTTCTGTGGCATTGCACGGAAACTCAACGGCAGTAGAGCGTCATCAGGCGAAAACGAGGCTGGAAAATGGAGCATTACGCATGATTTTCGTCGTTGATCTATATAACGAAGGCATAGATATTCCAAGCGTAAATACACTTTTATTTTTACGCCCGACGGACAGTTTGACCGTCTTCCTGCAACAGCTCGGCAGAGGTCTGCGTCTACATGAGGACAAGGAGTGCTTAACGGTTCTTGATTTTATTGGACAGGCTCATCACAAGTATCGCTTCCAGGATAAATTCAGGGCCTTAACCGGAAAAACGAGGCACTCTATTAAACATTATGTTCAACATGGCTTTTTTCATCTTCCTCGGGGTAGTTTTATTCAACTGGAGAAGCAAGCGAGGCAGTATATCCTGGCGAATGTACAAGGAGCCGCCATCACACGTCGAAATCTGATTCAGAGAATGAAATATTTCGAGTCCGATACGGGTTTTACGTTGACGTTGGCTCATTTTTTGCAAGTCGAAGCGATAAGTGTGCATGAATTTTATGGTGGTCGTATGGGTCAACGAAGTTTTTATGGATTGAAAGCGGAAGCAGGGCTCTATGAGTTGGCCACACCAGAACAAACCCGTCCAGATTTGGTTAAACGAATCCCTGCTCTGCTACATCTTAACTCCAGAAGACTCCTTCAATTCTTGCTGTCCTACTTGAAGCAGGGAACAAAACCAGCAACGGAAGAACAGCAGCTAATGCTACAGATATTGTATTATACATTTTATCGCACAGAGCCTGCCAAGCTAGGATACAGCCATGTAGAAGAGGCCTTGAAACATATATTCGATGCAGAATCATTCAAACAGGAAATCATCGATATTTTTTCTTATACATTGTCAAAGCTTGACTTCGTAAGTAAACCAAATGAATTTCCGTACACTTGTCCTTTGGAAGTGCACTGCACGTATTCCGTCGATCAGATTCTGGCTGCATTTGGATATTGGAATGAGGAGCGTGCGCCTGCTTTTCGGGAAGGAGTGAAGTACATGGCGGATAAAAAAACGGATCTATTCTTCATTACCTTGAATAAATCGGACAAGGATTTTTCACCATCGACACAATATGAAGATTATGCGATAAATGAACATTTGTTTCATTGGCAAACGCAGAGTCGAACATCTGTAGAGTCCAACACCGCTCAGAGATATATTCATCATCAAGAGAGGGGAACAGGAGTAGCGCTATTTGTGAGAGCCTATAAGGAAGAGAACAAGTTCACCGCTCCCTATGTCTTTTTGGGAGAAGCGGAATACGTGCAACACGATGGAAATAAACCAGTCAACTTCGTATGGAGACTCAAGGAAGAGATGCCTCCTGCGATGTTGCCTGCTGCAAATAAGGCAATCATATAGGGAGGATCGGTTATGATCGATGTAGCGGCAGCCATTGTTACGAATGAACAAGGAGACGTGCTGATTGCGAGGCGAAAGGCAGGAAAGGCGCAGGGGGGGCTATGGGAATTTCCTGGCGGGAAGATCGAGCAGGGGGAATCGGTAGAGGCTTGCTTGAAGAGAGAACTGCTAGAAGAAATGAATATACAGATTGAACCTGTTGCTTTTTTCGGGATGCAGAAGCATGCGGAAGGGGATACAGCCATACGCCTGATCGCATACACGGCCAAATATATAGCGGGAGAAATAGAGTTAGTTGATCATGATGCGTGTGATTGGGTAGAACCCATAGCGCTGACTCACTATCTGTTTGCCCCGGCGGATCGTCCATTTGTATCGGCGCTCGCTGCAAGTCAGAGCCGGTTGCCAGAAGCCTGATTTATGAAAAATAGAGGTTTCGCTCCTCGGGCGAAACCTTTTTTCATTCGGGGTAATGAAACTTGCGGAAGATCGCTATGAGATCCATCACACAAAATGATAAATGAATTTCATACAATATGGTATGGGACAAACTCCTTCATTGACCTATGATCAGGATAGAGCATCCAAACAAATGAAAAAAGGGGCTGATCATATGCTAAACAAATCAGTAAAATGGAAGGGCTTCACTTGCCTGTTGATCGTATTGCTTGCTATTTCTCTTGCCGGTTGTGGAAGCGCTTCCGATAATCAGGCCAATTCGAACAAAGAGGCAAACCAATCATCCAATCAAGCCGGTTCGTCTAATGACCAAGGATCAGAAGGAATGGCCGATACCTATCCGGAAGGGCCCGTCACCATGATTATTCCGAATCCGCCCGGTTCAGTACTTGATCTCGTTGCCAGAGCGATGCAGCCGGCTTTTCGTGAGATTACCGGACAGCCACTCGTTGTAGAGAATCATCCAGGCGGGGCGGCGGTCATTGGTACACAAAAACTGGTGGAATCTGATTCTGACGGGTATACCATCGGCATGATTGCCAGCGGAGTGATGAGCTTGCGTCCTATCTTCATGGATGTAGCCTTTACGTATCCGGACGACTTCAAGCCCATCATTGGCGTTGGGGATTTTGAAATGGTATTCGCCGTAAAATCAGATGCGCCGTACAACACCATGAAAGAGATGGCAGATCACTATGCGGATCTGGAAGACCCGATCCGTGTCGGAACACCGGGTGCAAACAACTTTGCCCACATGAATGCAGTGCTGACGTCACAGAAAACGGGTATCAAGATCAATCACGTTTCCTTCGATGGAGGCAATGAAGCGACACTGGCTTTAATGGGAGGGAATCTTGACCTTGCCATTGTCAATTTGACGAATGTTTCCGCTCAGCTGGAAGCGGGCAATCTCAAAATATTAGGGGTGCCAGCCAATGAACGCTACAGCAATTTGCCGGATGCGCCGACGTTGAAAGAACAAGGAATAGATGTTGCATTGCGTTCCACCTTTTCGATCTATGGACCTGGACAAATGCCGGCAGAGCTTCAGACCAAACTGAATGAAGTCTTTCATCAAGTGATGGATTCGGATAAATTCCAGGATTTCGCAACCAAATCCAATCTGCTAGAGGCCAGAATGACACCGGAGGAAATCTCTGCAGAAATTCAATCCGATGTGACCAATGCCAAGTCCGTGATTGGCGAGTTGCAGAACTAAAAGCAACGAGAAAAGATCCTCTTTCCTTCATCCCTCGAACAGGGCTTACAACCATAATGAGACAGGTGTGGTTATCATGCATAAGAAAATAGAAGCCAAGCAAATCTACACAGTTTTGCATTATGTGTTTCCGGCGCTCGTAGGGATCATCCTCTGGATCATGATTCCATATCATGTTGAAACCGGACGATCCCTGCTGAATGAGCCGCAGAACACGAAGCTGTTCCCCAGTTTACTTGCATGTATCATGATTGGCATTACGATCATTCGGATTGTCATGTTCTTGATCACCAAGAAAGTAGAAGAGACAGGGACCAATCCTGCACTAAAAATGAATCGGAATCTCATTGCCGGCATTTTGCTGCTGCTGTTCTACGTGGTGAGCATGCAAGGATTGGGTTACCTGATTACAACGTGTATCGTCATCAATGTGGCTGCTTATTTGCTGGGGAGCGCAAAAGGATATAAGGTCATCTTGTTTTCGATTCTGGTGACCTTCGCCATCTGGTATCCTTTTGCCGTCGTACTGAATGTGAATTTGCCGGCATTACCCTGGTTTTTATAAAAGGAGTTGAACAACGTGGATATCCTCACAGCCATACAAACCCTAGCAGATCCAACGCTGATTCTGTTTATGATCCTGGGCGTATTGACCGGAACCATTGTAGGGGCCATACCGGGTCTGACCGGACCGATGGCCCTCGGTATTGCCATTCCGCTTACGTTCACCATGGAGCCGATGCAGGCTATTCTGCTGCTGTTTGGGATTTATTTTGGGGCGGTATATGCGGGCGCCATTACCGCCATTATGATCAATACACCGGGTACGAACGCCGGTGCCGCAGCGGCGCTCGATGGATATCCGCTAACCCTGAAAGGACAATCTCGAAAAGCCTTGCAAATGTCGGCCATCTCCGAATTTATCGGTGCCTTCATTTCTGTCCTTGCCCTGGTTCTGTTTGCGCCGTTACTGTCAAAAGTGGCCATGAACTTTGGCCCCAGCGAGTACTTTGCCCTCGGGATCTTCGGTTTGTCAGTCGTGGCAAGTGTAGCAGGCAAATCATTATCCAAAGCGCTTTTTGTTGCTGCGATCGGTGTATTTATTTCCTTGATCGGTCGAGATCCGGTGACCGGTGTAGCCCGTTTTACCTTCGGAAGTCCGTACCTGGAAGATGGCGTGCCCCTTGTAGCCGCACTCATTGGATTATTCGCCATCTCAGAAGTGCTGAAGAAATTTTTGTCTGGTCATCACTCGCAACAGCAGAACCAGAAAATTGAGGTCACAGGCGAAGCCCTGACTTTCAAAGAATTCAGACGTTCATTCAAAACGATGATCAAGGGTGGATTTATCGGGGTTTTCATCGGCATCTTGCCTGGTTCAGGCGCCGTCATTGCCTCTTTTCTCAGTTACAATGAAGCGATTCGATCATCGAAAACACCTGAGAATTACGGCAAAGGGGAGCTGGATGGCGTCGCAGCCGTCGAATCCGGTGCAGGTGGAACTGAAGCATCCTCCGTCATTCCGCTGTTAACCTTCGGTATTCCGGGGGATGTATCGACCGCGATCATACTGGGTGCCATGATTCTGCATGGGATTCAGGTAGGTCCCCAACTGTTTGAACATTCCGGGGGAATGGTGAGCAGTCTTTTCCTGGGCATTCTGATCCTGGAGATTATCGTGCTCATTGTAGGCTGGTATGGTTCCATTTACATTGCGAAAATCGCCAAGGTGCCCACCCAATTCTTGTTTCCGATCATTATCGTTCTGATCGTAACCGGAACCTTTGCGCTGCAAAACAGCATCTTTACCGTTTGGGTCACGCTGCTGTTTGGATTGATCGGTTTTGCCATGCACCGTTTTGGCTATCCCGTTCCACCGCTGCTTCTCGGATTGATTCTGGGCCCCATCATTGAACGGAATTTCCTGAGATCGGTGGCGACCACGGGTGGCGATCTGTCATTCCTGTACACCCGTCCTATTACACTCGGCATTTTGATTGCCGCCGTCTTTTTCATCTATCTCACCATCAACATGCACCGCAAATCACAAAAACGGATGAAGCCGGCAGGAACCGACTCATAACGAGGCAACGGTCTATCCCCATTCGTTCATCATCCACATGAGGGAAAGATCGTCAAAATAGGCAGAACCCGTTCCTTGCATCCCGATTCTCAACTTGGAAACCGGATGAGAAGAGGATTCAATCCGGGCATGATGGACCGCGAGAACATGGTTGAAATGAACGGAGTAGCGCTCGGTATCCAAATCCAGCTCTATTTCAACATGATGCCAGATGTCTGTTTGATATTCGATCCTGGATTGCGTCCAGATGCTGGCTTCCGTATAGGAAAGCGTGCCGGAGTGATTCAGACTGATACGCATGACGGGCGCATTTAAGACATTGATGAAATGAATGGCCATCGGTGAAGTGGTTTGCTGGACCATGACCCGAAACGTTAGTCGCAGGCGACCCGTCACCGGTGAAAATGTTCTTTCCGCGAACAGGGAGCCCGTGTCCTGCTTGGAGAAAAACAGGGCATGTCCAATCAGATCAGGCGCTTTCTCCACCGTAATCTCAGATCCGAAAATCGCATAATCCCGAGGCGTGCCACCAGCAGGCTGATCGTCAAACGTATCGTTGATGATCAGGGCACCAAATTTGAGAGGGGTCTGGGTTGTCGCCTGAGATATACCTGAAACAAGGTTTTTCCGATACTCGCTGGGCGACATGCCGAAATGATTTTTGAAGGCTCTGGAAAACGCAAATATATCCTTGGTTAAAAAAAGGGCGATATCCGAAATGGAAAGATCCGCATGTTCAAGCATGGAAGCTGCTTTTTTCATCTTGATGCTGTCCAGGTATTTTTTGGGGCTCATGGATAGCGATTGACTGAATGTGTTGGAGAAGTGAGAGCGGCTGATGCCCAGAAAGTCGGCCACATCCTGTACCGAAATATTCAGGTAATGCGTATTCATAAATTCCACGGCCTTGCGCAGCCAGCCGACTTCACCCACCACTTGATGAGGATGATCTTCAGTCTCTTTCCTGAGCTCGGCCATGAGGAGGAAGAAGATGCCGAGAGCCGACAGATGAGAATGGCGTTCCCGCGTGCTGACGATCTCCTCAAACTCCTCCACACGCTTGACAACGCTTTCATTCATGCGAGTGGCCTGGAATGGTTGAAATGGGGTAAGTCCAATCTGCTGAAGCAGGCTTTCGGACTGCATGCCGCCAAAAGAAATCCAGAACGTTTGAATCGGAGCGTCTGGACTTGTCTCCACACTATGAATGTGATGAGGAAAGACGGCGAAAATATCCCCTTTCTCCAACCTATAGGATTCGGAATCAAATCGAAAAGTTCCTTGTCCTTCAAACACGAAATGAAGACTGTAATAGGCCAGCATGCGAGGTGGAATGCGAAAATGAGGTTTGGCTATCTTTTTACCCGCGCGCATAATCCAGATGCCCCCCTGTTTGTCAAAGGAAGACGGATTCAAAAACCAGCGGGTCGAGTATTCGCCGGCATATTCACTTAATCCCTTATGCATATAGAGCCCCCTTGAACTTCGTGTGATGTTATCCTAGCACATCACATTATGATAAATCAATGGGCGAACCTTTTTTCAAGGAGGAGAATGGATCCATGACCACTCACAAAAACGTACTCCTGATTTTGACCGACCAGCAGCGAAAAGATTCCATGGGCTGTTATGGGAATCCGTATGCCCATACTCCTCATCTCGATCGGCTTGCCGCACAAAGTGTAAAATTTGAACGGTGCTATGTAGCCAATCCGATATGCATGCCCAACCGCATGTCTATCTTTACCGGGAGATATCCGCGCAGTCATGGCATGTGGACGAATGGGCTGCTGCTGGATCGGCAACCAGCTACAGCCGCAGACTGGTTTGCCCAGGCCGGCTATCAGACGGCTTCGATTGGAAAATTGCATTTTGCTCCGTATAGCGCAAAGGCAGACAGTGGGAGCCTGGAGTCAGCAGACAGGTGGAGATCGTTTTCGGACGATTTCGACTGGAATGGGCCCTATTGCGGATTCGATCATGTCGAACTGACCATTGGCCACACCAATCCCATTGCTCATTATGGGCGCTGGTTTCGTGAAAACGGCGGAACGCCTGAGATGTTAAGCCGAACCCCCTTGTCCGGGATTGCGGATACGGGAGCACGCGGATTGCCAGAGAAATTACATGATTCGACCTTTATCGCAGACCGGACGATTCAGTATTTGAAGACACAGCGGCAAGAGGACAAGCCCTTTTTCCTCGTTGCCAGCTTTCCTGATCCCCATCATCCATTTGATCCGCCAGAAGAGACCGCCGCTCGCTATCGGGACAAGCCGGTCAAGGAACCTGTTGGAAGCAAACAGGACCTGCAAACAAGACCGGATCATTACCAGATGCATTATGAAGGAAGATGGCATCGCAAGGGAGAGATTGAACCGGACTACCCCGATGAAATGACAGATACACAGATCAAGGAACGCATTCGAAATACGTATGCCATGGTGGAACTTATCGATCAGAACATCGGGAGAATGCTGGATTCACTCGAGGAATCGGGGCTGGCGGAGGACACGGTGATCGTCTTTACCTCCGATCATGGCGAATTGCTGGGGGATCATGGTCTATGGTACAAGGGGCCTTTCTTCTATGAAGGACTGATGAATGTTCCGCTGCTTGTTTCAGCCAAAGGCACCCTGGGTGCCCGCGTCACTAATCACCTGGCTTCCTCCGTCGATATTTTCCCTACTTTATGTGAGTTGGCAGGTATTTCTCCGCCAGACGATATCGATGGCCTTTCCTTAAACAGACACTTGATCGAACCGGATGAGGTCGTACGGGATCGCTGCATCATCGAATACAGACCGGGATTCGGGCAGACCGATACCGATTCCAAAGCGATTGTGACCGACCGCTGGAAGCTCGTCCAGTATGGCCATGGGGCCTGTGAATTGACAGATCTGAAGCTCGACCCTGAGGAAAGGCAAAACAGAAGTTGCCTTCCTGAAAACCAAGCCGTGATCGAAAGCCTGAGGCATCAGTTGCTCTGTGAAGTCATCCTGACAGAGAACAAGAAGCCCGAACAGCTTTCGCATGCATAATAGAGGATTGCATGAGGCGTCACGAATTTTAATGAAGAGGTGATGAGTTGATGTTGCACAATGCAAGCAAAACAACGACAACCAGAAAAGGATTCAAAGTCGTGCTGTCGCTACTGCTGGTGATGTCCCTGTTTGGTACGTTGATGGTACAGGCCGCCCAGGTGGAAACAAAGACGAATGGCATTCCATGGTATGACACCACGAACAATACGATCGACGCACATGGGATGAGCTTCATCAAGGTAGGCAGTTATTATTATGTATTTGGTACTCAGAGAGAGAATGGCACAGGGGTATATGACAATGTCTTCCGGACGATCAAAAGCTATCGATCTACCGTTTTGAAGAACTGGGAATACGTAAATGATGCACTGACTATCAACGACATGCCGGATGCTGCGAGCGGAGGAACGGGCTCCAGACCAAGTGTTATTTATAATCAGAGCACCGGCAAATACGTCATGTACATGAAACGCAAAGTCAATGGCGCCAAATATGCTGCCATCGCGACGAGCGATACGATCGATGGGCACTTTACATTTGAGAAATACCTGACCCCGTGGGGTGGAGAAGCGGCAGATTTATCGTTGTTCCAGGACGATGACGGAACGGCCTACCTCGTCTATGCAGAAAATGTCAATGCAAACGGCCATTCCGGACGTTCGATCTGTATCGATCAATTATCCAGTGATTATCTAAGCTCTGTAAGTGGTTCGCGTGCCTTGGAAGGAAGAGAAGCACCGGTCATGTTCAAAGCCAACTCCACCTACTATCTGCTTACATCGGGTGTGACAGGCTGGAATGCCAATCAAATGAAATATGCGACCTCCAGTTCGGTGCAGAGTGGCTGGAGTGCCATGCAAAATATCGGAAATTCAGTTACGTATGAGTCCCAGCCTAGCGACATTCTTGTCGTGAACGGCAGTGCCACGACCTCTTACATTTATGTGGGCGACCGTCACGATTCCAATTATCTGGGAGATTCCACGTACGTATGGCTGCCGATTCAATTCAGTGGCAGCTCCATCTATCTGGATTACTATGATTCTTTCCAACTAGATGCGGCGACTGGACAATGGAGTACCGGACAAAGTTCCAAGACCGTAGATAGTGTAGGCGGCGCAGCGAATGGACGAATGAACCGGGATGCCGGGACAGGAAATGTCGATACCGTTTCCGTTACGATGTCAGGTACTCAGGTGACCTGGAAGCTGAAAAGCACCGAACACGATATGTATTTCTATCTTGATAATGATGCTGGTGGTACGTCAGGACGTTTGCATTACGACCCTGCTACGGGCAATGTAGACACCGTTTCAACGACCAAAACCGGCAATAACGTCAAGTGGAGACTGTATGCCGCAGGGAACGGCAAATATTACATCGACAATCTCGGAGCAGGTTCGAGTGGAAGACTGCATTACGACCCTGTTACGGGCAATGTAGACCTGGGCTCCACGGGCTGGGTCGGGTCCAATGTACAGTGGACGCTGAGCCCATAGAACGCATGAATGGCATGGAAGCCATGACCATGCAGGTGCAATAACCAGACAGACCCTGGGATCAGGATCGCAATCCCGTGGATAAGAGAGGCAGTAGAGGAGAGGATCAGCTTGAATAAACAGCAGCAACCAAACGTGATCGTATTTTTTACCGATCAGCAGCGGTGGGACACAACGGGTGTACATGGCAACCCGTTGAATCTGACACCGAACTTTGACCGCATGGCCCGGCAGGGGACGCATCTTGCCCATACCTTCACCAGTCAGCCCGTCTGTGGCCCCGCCAGGTCCTGTCTGCAAACGGGACAGTATGCCACCACCACAGGCTGCTATCGCAACGCGATTCCGTTGCCAAAAGAAAGCAAGACGATGGCCCACTATTTCAAGGAAGCGGGTTATCGGACGGGCTATATTGGCAAGTGGCACCTGGCAGATGAGGAACCTGTTCCTGAGCGAAAGCGAGGGGGATACGAGGATTGGCTGGCGGCCAACGTGTTGGAGTTTTCATCGGATGCATATGATACGGTTCTATACAATCATCGCAACGAATCCATTAAATTGGCTGGTTATCGGGTAGATGCGATGACCGATGCAGCGATCCGATATATCGATCAGCATCAGGATGATCCGTTTTTCCTCATGGTATCCTATCTGGAGCCGCATCATCAGAATCATTCCGATCATTATCCGGCTCCTGAGGGTTATGAAGAGTCGTATACCGGACGTTGGTGTCCGCCAGATCTGGCGGCTTTGGGAGGAACCAGCCATCAGCACTTGGGCGGTTATTATGGCATGGTGAAGAGACTGGATGAAGCATTGGGCCGCATACGAGATGCACTGAAAAGCTTGCAATTGTCGGAGAACACGATCCTCTTGTTTACATCGGACCACGGGTGTCATTTCAAGACGAGAAATACCGAGTATAAACGCTCCTGTCATGAAAGCTCCATTCGTATTCCTGCCGCGATTTGCGGCTCCGTCTTTAATCGGGGAGGGCAGGTCAATGAACTGGTCAGCCTGATTGATCTTCCCCCAACTTTGCTGGATGCAGCGGGCATTCCCGTTCCGGAGCAGATGCAGGGTCACTCCCTGCTGCCCCTTGTTCAAAGGAAGTCCTGCGACTGGCCATCAGAAGTGCTGGTTCAAATCAGTGAAACACAAGTTGGCCGAGCGATCCGGACAGAGCGTTGGAAATATGCGGTTCATGCGCCGGACAAAGATCCCGTCATGGATGCAGGATCGAATCAGTATGAGGAGTTATTCTTGTACGATCTTCATTCAGATCCGTATGAGTTGGTGAATTTGATTGGCATGGACCCTTATCAGCCCGTACTGGAAGAACTGAGGACACGGCTGATAGCCAAGATGACTGAAGCGGGTGAACCCGAACCGATCATTGTCCCGGCAGCAAGACGACTTGCCGGACAACGAAGAGTCAGTGTGAAAGATCAGCATAAATATAAATAACATGGAACGAACAAACCCGACCAGCTACCGCATGGTCGGGTTTGTTTTATGGCAGATTCGCTTAAATACGTCGATCTCTTCTAAACGTTCTAGTGTGACTTGATCGTACCATCTGCCGATTTCCGTACTCCTTGTCCAACGGGTTCGCCCTTCAAGACTTCGCCGATGTAGCGGTCCCTATTCTCATAATAAAGGATGCCAACACCGGTTTTCTCCCCTTGTACGACTTGTCCGCGATAGAGGACGGTGCCGGACTCATCATAGAATACACCGAAGCCGTGCTGGTAATCATTTTCGAAGCTGCCTTCATAAATAAGGCTGCCGAAGAAATACATCTTCCCGTTCTTGCGCTCACCCTGAGACCACTCTCCTTCAAAGACCAGACGCCCCTGATAATACATCTTGCCTGATCCTTCGAAGGTCCCTTTCGCATACATTCCCTCATACATGTAGTTGTTCATATAACCGATGCCGCTTCCACTATAGGCATTTTCATGAAACATGCCGGAATAGAGCAGGGTGTCCGTATCGTCATACATCTTGCCTTCGCCTTCCCGGTTTCCATCTACAAACGGACCGATATAATAATGTCCATTGCCGTATACGAGCTTCCCTTCACCGTGATAACGGTTGTTCACAAAAGTTCCTTCATAGTAGGAGGCGGGGTAGATGACATCATACATTTTACCTTGGCCTTCAATCATCCCGTCTCTGACTTCGCCTTCATAGAAAATCTGTCCTTTATGCGTAAAGGTTCCTTTCCCATGCGGAACCCCGTCCCGTCTCTCACCCTCGTATCGGGTATCATCGGCGTACAGGATTTCGAGATTAATGGAGGTAATGCTCGTGTAGATGTCAATGGTTTGCGTCTCGCCGTCCCACAGCACCCGGCGACCCGTTGCTTCTCCAACGAAGCGAAGCGGAATCATCGTATGTCCGTCAAGAAGAAGGGGGGCAACCGGCAGGGAGACAAGCTGGCCATTAACTTTCGCAGTGCGACTGTCCATGGTGAGCTCAATCAGGAGCTGTTCCTTTTTTCCGGTTACGGTGCGGGTTGCAGCGTCCCATTCAACGTCCATCCCGAAGGTTTCAAACAAAGGACGGAACTGCACCATCGTGGTCCCCTTCATGATGACAGGATCTTTGGTGAAGGAAACAGGTTCGGTATTGTTGAAAACCTGGATTGCGGGACGGGAAGGATGCTCAGGTTCGTTAACAGGTTCCACAATCCGAATGCCCTTGTCTCTCAATTGTTTGACCGTGTCAGCTGAATCAGAGATCATATCGCTGCTCATATGTACCGTTTCCAGCGCGGGCATTTGCAATAGCGGACTCAGATCCTGAACCGGATTATCGGATACATCCAGCACACGCAGATTTGTCAGATGGGCTAGGGGTGTGAGACGGCTGATCCTATTTCCACGCACGGTCAGTTCTTGCAGAAATGTAGCGTTCTCCAGCCCAGACAACGAGGCAACGTTCATCGTCTCGTCGATATGAAGCTCCGTCAAAATCGCGATATCATCTGTCGTAACCGGTGCGTCTGCAGGGAGTAAAAGCTCGCTGTGTATCCACTCCGCCAATTTCTCATCGGCTACTACGGGTTGAGCTGTCTGGTCAGCATGAGCGGTCGCGGCGGCCGGTGTGACGGCCATGCCAATCATACTGACCCATAATACGAATGTCATAAAGCTTGCGGTCATGGTTTTGCGCAATGTGGGTTCACCATCCATTTTCGATTTTTTTGCCAAATATAATGAATACGCCAGAAGAAAGGAAATTCCTCCCTCTCCTTGGATGAAAGTTATGCAATCATCCAGAATTGGGGAAGAGGAGATTACGGGTGTCAGCGCGAAGAAATGAGGGTATAAAGAAGGCACAAACGCGCAAGGAGGAATGGAAATGACAAGCCAGTCGAATATAGATGAGGAACACAACAACAACACCGACAAGCAGCAGGAAGGAACATCCAACACAAAAAAGCATCATGAACTAACATCCAACATGGGCAAGGAGCTGGAAGTAAGATCCCATATGAATGAAGAGTCAGAAAGCTATCAGGCCTATTATTCCGATGAAGGGTTCTGGCGCAAAGTACGGAAGAAAGGCAAAAAGGCCGGTAAGAAAACCGTATACAGCGGACTGTTGCTCTATTACGCTCTGCAAAGCCCCCATACACCGCTGAAAGCCAAGATTCAAATTTATGGCGCGCTCGGCTACTTTATTCTCCCGCTCGATCTCATTCCGGATTTGATTCCTGCGGTCGGCTACACCGATGATTTGTCAGCTCTTGCCTGGGCAATCGGGATGGTCGCTATGAATATCAGTCAGGAGATGAAAGACAAGGCCAGGCAGAGAGTAGATGAATTATTTGGAGACGCGGAACATATCGGTGAAGACGAAACCCCTCTGTCGGAAAGCTGACAGAGGGGTTTATTTGTCGGCAAGTCGCGGGAACGGACTGTGATAATAAACAAGGAGTTCCGTACAATTTGTCGAATTTTTTACCAAGTGTGGAATATATGCAATCCCATACATAACCAACATGACGAACGCATCATGAGCCACATCACAGGATAAATGCCAACTACAGGAGGGTAAAGAATGACACGTATCTACAAGAAAGGACTTTCTATTTTATTACTCGTGATCATGGCGATCAGTACAGGGCTGCCGGGCAGGGCGATGGCGATCGATATCTTGCCAGGTCCAGCTGAGCCACTGACCATTCATCACGTTGCAGGAACGGGCTTTGCTAGCTATATCGGGGACGGCATTTCGGCGAAGTCAGCCGGACTGGCCAATCCATTTAATATGGTGATAGATGGAGAAGACAATCTCTATATTGCCGATCAACAAAATCACCGAATTCGCAAATTGAATTACCGGACGGGGATCATAACCACCATCGCGGGTACGGGCACGCCAGGTTTTAGTGGAGATGGAGGACCGGCTATACAAGCGCAACTGAACAACCCTGGAAATCTTCAATTTGATCCGCAAGGCAATCTGTACGTGGTCGATTCCTATAATGATCGCATTCGGAAAATTGATGCAAATACCGGCATCATCCAGACCGTAGCTGGAAGTGTCACAGGCTGGGGCTTTGATGGAGACGGAGGACCGGCCACGGAAGCGCGGATGGCTCTTCCTTATGCGGTTGATTTTGCCGCCAATGGGGATATGTACATCGCAGATGGCATGAACGGTCGAATCCGCAAAGTGGATGCACAGACGGGCAACATCGAGACCTTTGCGGGCGGTGGCAGCCTGGTGGGTACGGATGCAGACAATGGGCCTGCGGTAGAGGCTTTGTTAAGAGGAACCTATGATGTGGAAGTGGGACCCGATGGACATATCTATATTGCGGAGGAAACGGGTAACCAGATTCGCAAGGTCGATGTGAACACCGGTATCATCACGACTATTGCCGGAACGGGCGTGAAAATGACAAGCGGCACCGACGGATTGGCAATCGATGCGGCTATAAACCGGCCGTGGTCTGTTGAGTTTGATGCACAGGGAGACCTGTATGTTGTGGAGAGAGACGGCTTTATGATCCGTAAGATCGATATGCAATCCGGCTATATCACCCATGTGGCTGGAACAGGGGTAAATGGATACAGTGGAGACGGCAACAATGCCAAGGATGCCACGTTTAATTATCCGACAGGCGTTGCGTTTAACAGCAAGGGGATCATGTATGTCGCGGACAAGACGAATGATGTCATTCGTAAAATTCAGCCCGCAGATATCTCAACGCCAGCGGTGGAAAGTCTGCACTTTCAAACGGACGGACATGCTGCGATGAGAAATCAGGTTCAAATCGTCATGGATGAGTATGTGACGCCTGTTGCGGGCACCTATTTGACCATTCGAAAGGCAAGCGATCAGTCGGTGCATCAGCAGCTGGAGCTTACGGACCCGCGTATCGTGGCAACAGGGCTGATCGTGACCGTCACGCTGGATGTCCCGCTTGAGGATGGAGAGGTGTATTATCTCGATATAGACGCGCAGGCATTTGAAGATGAGAGCGGCAATCTCTTTCTGGGGATCACCCAATGGTATGAAGCTCCGAATAAACCGGTGATCACAGCCGCGGAGGAAGCAGACCGTCAGGTGACGGTGCGCTGGAATCCGGTATATGGAGCGGATCGCTATCAGATCTATCAAAGTGTCACAGAAGCGACCTACGGGGACGCCATTGCGACTGTGACCGGATCGGTGTATGCGTATGAGGCTAGCGGATTAACCAATGGATCGACGTATTATTATACGGTCGTCGCATCCAATCAGATGGGAGACAGCCCCTATGCGACTCAGGTGAGTGCCTCACCCAAGGCTGTTCCAGGCGCCCCGACTGAGGTAAGAGCGAATGCGGCGCATCGCAAAGCGACGGTGTATTTCACCGCACCGGAGGATGATGGAGGAAGACCGATTACGGGTTATGAAGTGACCGCTTCGCCAGGAGGGCTGCAGGCGACAGGAACGAGCAGTCCGATTGTCGTAGAGAACCTGGATGTTTTTCAGAGTTATTCCTTTACCGTTCGCGCCATCAATGAAGCGGGGACGGGCCTGGCTTCCTCGCCATCTCAATCCGTCATTCCGCGTGATCCGGCTGGAAGTGTGAATGTGCCTGCGGACGAACGTGCAGAAGTGCTCGTGAACGGCAAGCCGATTCAAGCAGGGAAAGTCAAGCTAGAGAACCATTCAGGAAGAACGACCGCTACACTCATTTTAGACCAGCAGGTGCTGGATAAGCGTCTGCAGGAAGAGGGAGATGGAGCCCGTATTTCTGTCGTGATGGATCAAGATGCTGATCGGACGGTTGCGCAGTTAAATGGGCAGATGGTGCAGAACATGAGCGCCAGAACGGCTGTGCTGGATGTTCAAACGAATCAGGCCCAATATACCCTTCCCGCTCAGCAATTGAATATAGAGACGTTGATGAAACAGTTTGGCACTGAAGTGAGTCCGTCTGAGGTAAAGATTGAACTTCAAATTTCAAAACCGGAGGAGCAGACCATTCAGCTTCTGGAACTGGCGGTTGCTCAGCAAGGGGTTTCGCTGGCCGCCAATCCTGTTGATTTTACGATTACGGCCTCGGTGGGAGACCGGATGAACTCCATTACAGATTTCAGTCGCTTCGTATCGAGAAGCATCCCCATGCCATTAGATTTTAGCAATAATCAGGTTTCTACAGCTGTGGTTATGGATAATGATGGACTGCTTCGACATGTACCAACCCAGATCACCCAGGTGGAGGGTGAAATGGTCGCCGTCATTCACAGTCTTACCAATAGCACCTATGGCTTGATCTGGCATTCGACCGAATTTGAGGATATGGAGAATCATTGGGCGAAGGAATCGGTTGAGGATCTAGGCGGCAGACTGGTGACAAGCGGATTTGAAGATCAGACTTATCGACCTGACCAATCTGTCACCCGTGCTGAATTCACAGCGATGCTCGTTCGAGCCCTTGGCATGAGGCTGGAGCGTGAAGCGGATTCCTCCTTTACGGATGTCACAGCGGACAGATGGTATCAGGATGGAATCGAAACCGCCTATCAGAAAGGGCTGGTGCAGGGATTTGAAGACGAGACCTTCCGTCCCGGTGAACCGGTAACGAGAGAGCAGGCGATGGTCATGCTGAATGGAGCGATGAAGCTGACCGACCTGCAGATAGAAGTCGCTGCGGCTGATGCGGAGCGTATGCTGGCTGTCTTCGAGGATGGGAAGGCGGTGTCCGATTGGGCATGGCAAAGTGTGTCCAACAGCTTGCAGGCCGGCGTGATTGCTGGCAGATCCAAGCATGAACTGGCTCCAAAAGCGATGGTAACCCGTGCAGAAGCAGCCGTGATGATTCGGCAGCTGCTAAGTAAAGCCAACTTGATCTAAGCAAACTGTATCCGAAGGTGAAAGGCCCCTTGTGAAAAGGGGTCTTTCATTTGCACCGATATCTATCATAAACGAACGATGTCGGTACATAAAATGCAATTGTTCGGAAAGAAGAGAGAAATCCACGAAAAACGGATTGACTTTTCCACCGTGTTCAGATAATCTATGAAAGGCAAAATGAATCACGCACGTATCATCACCTATCATCACGCATAGAACATTCACTCGTATATCCTCATAAAGATGGTTTGAGGGTTTCTACAAGGAGCCAAGCGATCCTAACTACGAGTACGGGATCCGTCTATCTAAAACGGCTCCTGTACGAATAGGTAGGATTTATTTGTTTGAACAGAAAACAATAGAAAGAAAGGCAAGGGAGGCAGCATCTTATGAACAGATGGTTTGCACTGAAGGAGCGCGGCACGACCGTACAGACGGAAGTGATGGCCGGGATTACAACCTTTTTTACCATGGTGTATATCGTTATCGTAAACCCGGGTGTACTAGGTCAGGCAGGCATGGATTTTGAAGGGGTGTTTATGGCGACCATATTCGCCAGTATCATCGGGACGCTAATTATGGGGATGGGCTCAAACTACCCGATCGTGATCGCACCCGGGATGGGGCTCAACGCCTATTTTGCCTTTACCGTTGTAGGGGGCGAGGTAACCTGGCAAATGGCTCTTGCAGCCGTTGCCATGTCCGGCATTTTGTTTGTGCTGCTCTCGCTGACCTCGTTTCGCTACATGCTGCTGGATGCGATTCCGGCCAGCCTGAAGCATGCGATAACAGCGGGCATTGGCTTGTTTATTACGTTTATCGGGTTGCAGAACGCCGGGATCATTGTCGATTCCCCTGCCACGCTGGTCACACTGGGTGATTTGCGCGAACCGATGACGTATCTCACCCTGATCGGACTCGTCATAACCCTGGTGCTCATGTCCTATCGGGTAAAGGGATATCTCTTCATCGGTATGCTGCTGACGGCTGTGCTTGCCTTTCTGATGGGGCTGCTGGATATGCCGGACAAATGGATCGGCTGGCCGAGCGGTTTATCGGAAACGGCCTTCCAGATGGATTTCAGTGGTGTATTTGAACACGGCCTGTATGCGGTCATCTTTACCTTTTTACTGATCACGTTATTTGATACAACGGGTACGATGCTGGGAGTAGCCGAGCAGGCTGGATTGATGAAGGACGGGAAGTTTCCTCGCTCACGGGGCGCTTTGCTGGCTGATGCGGTGGGCACGACAGCCGGTGCTGCGCTCGGAACGAGTCCTACGTCTGCCTATATCGAATCCAGTGCAGGTGTGGCAGTAGGAGGGAGAACGGGACTTACCGCTGTGGTCGTCAGTGTCTTGCTCGGCCTGACCTTGTTCATTGCCCCGCTGGCTCAGGTACTGGCAGGCATACCGGCGATTACGGCGCCAGCTCTGATTATTGTCGGATTTTTAATGATCAGTGTCGTTCAAAAAATCGAATGGACCGATTTTGAAGTGGTTTTTCCCGCATTTCTGATCATTGTCCTCATGCCGCTGACGTACAGCATCGCCACAGGCATTGGAGTGGGTTTCATTGTCTATCCGGTATTAAAGGGAATCAGAGGCAAATGGCGAGACGTGCATCCGATCTTTTATCTGTTCGCGGTATTGTTCTTCATCCAGTTGGTCTTCTTTAGTCACTGACTTTGTTTTCGCTTCGCTCCAATAAGGCCAACAATTTGACTGCAAGTTCCCTGTTTGCACAATCCGCCCAGACCTCCACCATCTGTTCCTTTCTTCGATTGGACAGCACGCGGAGGTCTTTTTTTACGATGCCCATCCAGTCCGGAGATTGCCACGTTTTTCGGCACACCCAGAACCTGCCGTCCTGCTTCATAATTTTCCATTTCATGCGCGCTGTTCCTCCATTCGAAAAATCCCTATCTGCAGGATCAGGGATATGCCTGATGCCTGAGCAGATAGGGAGCTGATTGTGGATATATATCCGTAGTGTCTTTAATGTCCGGCCATGATCGGAGCTTCAACCTCTGGTGAGCTGCCGTCTGATGGTGCCTGCTTTGGTTTCTTCAGTAAGAATCCAAGCAGCATGCCGATAAAGGCGATGACAGACAGGATGAAGAAAGTATCACTATAAGAGTCAAACAAGACGCCGAGCCCTTGCATCATGGACATCGGATCGAATTCGGGATGCGCCTCCATCCGGTTGGCCAGAATCGTGCTCAGTCCGGCAACGGCGAAGGATGTCATGACCTGCTGGGCCGCAGTAGTCAAGGAAGTGACACGTCCCACCAGATTTTGCGGAGCAGCCTGAATCAAATGCGTATTAAGCGGCATCATGGACAGACCCATACCTGCACCGAGCAGAGCGAGCGGCAGCATAATCATGAAGAGTCCATCCTCTGCCGAAACGGTAGAGAACAGATAGGAAGCGAGTGTTACGATTCCCATTCCGGTAACGAGCAAAGGTCTTACACCGAATTTGTCGAACAGCTTGCCGCCAATCGGCATGAACAATCCGGAAGCAATCGCTTGTGGCAGCATGATCAGACCGGTTTCCAGTGCCGTATAGCCTTTGGTGAGCTGCAGGAACAGGGGAACCAGGAACATCGAGCCAAACAGCGCGATTTGCGAGATCCACTGAACGATAATACCCTTGGTAAAATCAGGTGAACGGAATACACGCAGTTCCAGGAGCGGCTGCTTGCGAGACAGCTCGGCGATGATGAAGATAATCAACGCCACGACCCCGATGGCGATACCTCCGATGGTTTTACCGGACGTCCAGTCTACGGCTCCTTCACTGACACCGAAGGACAGCGCAGCAAAGGCAAGCGGTCCAAAGATAATACCTAGCATATCCAGGGCGGCAACCGCCTGGCGTTCGATATTAGGCAAAGTGCGTATGCCGGCAAAGATACCGATAATACCGATTGGAATGTTAATGAGGAAGATCCATTCCCATGAGGCATAGTCAACGAATAGTCCTGCTACCACTGGTCCGAGAGCCGGAGCTAGCAGAATGGGCACACCTAGCATCCCCATGACGGTTCCTACTTTTCCAGGCGGGCTGAGTCGGTAAATGATCGCCATCGCGATCGGCATGACCATACCGCCTCCCAAACCTTGCAGGATTCGGAAGAGAATCAGCATTTCGACGGTGTTGGCCAGTGCGCACAACAGGGAGCCGATGGTGAACAAGCCAACAGAGATGATAAAGATGCGTTTGGCGCCATACCGGTCAGACAACCAGCCAGCTAGCGGAATGACGGCAGCCTGGGCGAGCGCATACCCCGTTACAGTCCATTGAACCACGGACAAGTCGCGGCCGAATTCGGACATGAGGCTGCGCAGGGCTACGTTCATGGCGGTACCATCCAGAATAACCATGAATAATCCGATAATGATCGCCACGAGAGGGGCAAGAATCGCTTTGATGGACATCGATTCTGCTTCCGGGCTTGCTTTTGATGCAGTTGACATTTTTCTCCTCCTCTATCTTTCTCCTCCTTGATTGACCCCTGTCTCAATCAGGGATACAATAAGAAGAAATCATAACGTTATATGTTGTGTTAGGGCGGACAATTGTCCGCACTCTTTGGATCATAGCGGACAATTGTCCGGATGTCAAGAACACACACCGCCCCACACAAACTTTTAACAATGAGGTGACCAGCATGATCGCACCGGATGAAAGACCCCAGCTATCAGACAGAAGACGATTGATTCTGCATACAGCGCAAAAACTGTTCGACGAAAAGGGCATTGAGAATGTCAGTATGCACCAAATTGCCAAGACAGCGGGCATCGGGCAGGGTACCTTGTACCGTCGTTACCGTCACAAGGGGGATCTGTGCCTGGATCTCATGCAGGAAAGTTTTTATCGATTCAAACAAGAGGTGAGTCTGTATCTCGACCCGGTTGTATCCGACAAGTCGATCAAGCACATCCTGATGCAGTTTACACTGGACGTCCTCCAATTTATGGAGCACAAACCGAAATGGCTGAATACCGTTCAGCTCGCCAAGCAAACCTGCAATGAGGACAGGGGGCGTTTCTTTGATTCTGCTCCGTATCAATTTATCCAGGGGACCATTCGCCAGTTGCTGGAAGAAGGGATGAAGCGGGGGGAATGTCAGGAGATGGACCCGGACTTTGCCTCAAGAGCCATGCTGGCTGCCATGGCCCCGGATTTATTTGTTTACCTTACCCAGGACTGCGCATATACCGTTCCTGAACTGCATGAGCGATTTTGCAATCTTTATATTCATACGTTATTCCCTGCGCAAAAAGGAGGCATACATGGATCATAACTGGCATACAATAGGGTAGAGCTCGCCGAACGGGGAACCGAAAACGGGTGAAGATTCAGGTTGCAACTTGCTGTCATGTGTGCTACACTATGGGTATTATGGATCAGATTGATCGCGACCTGAATTCACGTGTTGTTGAGGGTTAGATTTCTCGTTGATTTAACCTTGAGCAATATGTGAATTTTTTATTTTATAAGCTTTTTATAACAATAAAGAAGATCATATAATTTAAAATGTAGTGGAGGTTTTCTTTCATGGAAACAGGAACAGTAAAATGGTTTAACGCAGAAAAAGGTTTTGGATTTATCGAAGTAGAAGGCGGCAACGATGTATTCGTACATTTCAGCGCAATCGTCGGAGACGGATTCAAAACACTTGAAGAAGGACAACGTGTTGAGTTCAACATCGTTCAAGGAAATCGCGGACCACAAGCTGAGAACGTAGTTAAGCTGTAAGCTTACGCGTTTTGGAAAGTGCCCTTAACATCGTGTTAAGGGCATTTTTTCATGAAGAACCTAACCTCATGCAGGGTGGGTTCATATGAATGGACTGGATTGTATAAAATAGGAAGTGAAGGTTCATCCTTTGAATATAATATCAGGAAACACACAGCTTGAATGGAAAACAGGCCGTAATCCGTAATCCATGACAGGGGGTATATGCGATGTACGTTCGAAAAAAGTTTGCAGAAGAAATCGTGGAAGAGGACACACAGATCTGGTCGTGTCCGGAGGAAGGCTGTAATGAGTGGATGCGCGACAACTTTTCCTTTGAAGCAGCACCTACATGCAGCCAGTGCCACACACCGCTTGTGAAAAGTGTGAAGAAACTGCCTGTGCTCGTGAATACGAACAAAAACCAGAAGTCATCTGAGAAAGGCATTCAGATTGGGAAGTAAAGAGCCAGACATCACGCTTTTCATCTTCTCTGTTACATCTGCCTCCTAAACGGGTAATCTAAGAAAAAGCAGGTTACTGAAGGAGGCGTTTCGGATGGAGACCTTTACAGAGAAACGGACGGAAGAACAGGCTAGACATCAACAGATGTATGAGGAATATGAGCTGTTTGAGCAAGGGACCTGGCTGGAGAAGCCAGATGAGCAGTTGATGGAAGAATTGCGGCAGATGACCCGTCATACACAGGCTGCTTCACTTCGCGTACTCGATCTTGGCTGTGGAATTGGACGCAACAGTATCCCGATGGCGAAGATCATTGGACCGCGAGGCGGGAAGGTTACGGGTGTAGACGTACTTGAAGATGCCCTTTCCAAACTGGAATCCTACAGCAGACAATATCAGGTTGAGGATGTTATCACGGTAAAAAAGGGAGACATCGAATATATTCGTATTCCCCCTCAATCCTATGATGTGATCGTCGCTCACGGCTGTCTGGAGCATGTCTCATCAGTTGAGCGATTCCAGCAGGCACTGTTGCAGCTGGCAGAGGCAGTCAAGCCTGGTGGCTTGATCTCTGTGGTCGTGAATACGCATGTTCGGGAAAAGGACGCGGAAACCGGAGAACCGTTAGAGCCTTCTCTTGAATTGAACATGTCTACAAGCGATACGATGGAAAAGATGAAACAGCAATTTAAAGACTGGCGGATTATGGAGCTAAGCACTTCGCCGCATGAAGTCGAAGAGGTGAGAGAAGATCGGGATATCCGGTTCCAGCATGATCTGATTCGCCTGACTGCCTATTGCCCGGTTTCGAACTGAGCATCCTCATCTGATCCATATTCATTGCAAGATATCAACGGATTAGCGTGGACAAAATCATATCTTTCACCCTCATGCATCGATCTGTACCGTATGAATTTACGGGAGGATCGATGTTTTTTTTGTTGCAGAAATGTGACTGTCTTCATAGATTTTCCGCTCACTCTCCCCAAAATGTGATAAATGTTACATCGCGGATGTAGGGGCTTTTTTATAATATCAGAAAGTCCACATGGGATGAGTTGAACGAGTGACAACAAATATGAAAATGAAGACAGCATGCAGCTGAAAAGGAGTGTTGGATGTGTTTGAAAGCTTGGATTTGGCACGCTGGCAATTTGGGATTACAACGGTGTATCACTTTTTGTTTGTCCCGTTGACCATCGGGATGGTATTTCTGATTGCCCTTATGCAGACCAAATACGTGATGAGCAATGACGACAATTATAAACGGATGGTGCAGTTCTGGGGGAAATTGTTTTTACTTAACTTTGCCGTGGGCGTCGTGACCGGGATTATGCAGGAGTTTCAGTTTGGCATGAACTGGTCGGATTACTCCCGCTATGTGGGAGATGTGTTCGGTGGCCCGCTGGCGGTTGAAGCGCTGGTTGCCTTTTTCCTGGAATCGACCTTTATCGGAATCTGGATCTTCGGTTGGGATCGTCTGCCGAAGAAAATTCATCTGGCTTCCATTTGGCTTGTTTTCGTGGGGACGTCGATATCTGCGTTCTGGATTTTGACCGCGAATTCATTCATGCAGGAGCCGACGGGTTATACGATCCGTAATGGGCGGGCCGAGATGACGAGTTTTGGAGACTTGCTGACCAACCCGCAGCTATGGGTTGAATTTCCCCATGTCATTGTAGCGGCTTTGACGACGGGCGGCATGTTCGTAGCCGGGATCAGTGCCTACAAGCTGGCACGCAAGCAGCAAGTAGAAATATTCAGGCCTTCCTTCTCCATCGCGATCGTCGTGACTTTGATTGCCAGTGTTCTGGTTGCCTTCACCGGTCATGAGCAGGCACAGCATTTGATGGAATCCCAGCCGATGAAGATGGCCGCATCCGAAGCCCTTTGGGATACGAGTGAAGATCCGGCACCTTGGACCGTGTTTGCCTCTATTGATACGGAAAAAGGGGAGAATGGTTTTCAGGTTGACATTCCAGGCGCTCTCAGTATGCTGGCCTACAATAAATTCGAAGGCAGCGTAAAAGGGATGAATGATCTGCAAGCGGAATATGAGGCGAAATATGGACCTGGCAATTATATTCCACCGGTTAAAACGACGTTCTGGAGCTTCCGCATCATGGTGGGTGCAGGCATGCTGATCATCCTGCTCAGTCTGATCGGTACGATTCTGATGCTGCGCAATCGTCTGGAGGGCAAGGTTCGTTATCTGAAATGGATGGTCCCAGCTATTGCTCTGCCATATATCGCGAATTCAGCGGGATGGATTATGACGGAAGTAGGCAGACAGCCTTGGGTTGTGTTTGGCCTTCAGAAGACCAGTGACGGGGTATCCCCGACGGTATCCGCCGGTATGGTTCTGACATCCCTGATCGGTTTTACCGTTATCTATGGCATCTTGGCAGCTGCACTGGTCTATTTATTTGTTCATTTTATCAAGATAGGCCCGGATGCGGATGTGCATGCTGGCCATGTGCCTCATCATCCTGACCGCGATGCGACGCAAGCGGGAGCGCTCTGAGGAATCATAGGGCTATCAAAGCTGTCAGGTGATCGGATAGGAGTAGAGAGCTAAGATATATAGCTCGGAATAGAGACAGAGATAGAGATAGAGAGAAAGAAAAAGAAAAAGAGAGAAAAAGAGATGGCAGAGAACCACGCTGGACACGCGATAGAAACACAATAGAAAAGCGATGGAATCGCGATGGACACGTGAGCGAGGGACAATAGAGGAGGCGAAACTGGATTATGATCGAGCTTGAGGTCGTATGGTTTATATTGATTACGGTATTGTTTGTCGGCTTTTTCTTTCTGGAAGGTTTTGATTTTGGCGTGGGTATGCTGATGCCGTTCCTGGGTAAAAAGGATATCGATCGCAGAATCATTATCAATACCATTGGCCCATTTTGGGATGGTAATGAAGTGTGGTTTATTACGGCGGGGGGCGCGATGTTTGCCGCATTTCCCCACTGGTACGCAACTTTGTTTAGCGGATTTTACATGGCGTTGTTCCTGATGCTGCTGGCCTTGATCGGACGGGGTGTGGCCTTTGAATTCCGCAGCAAGCTGGAGAGCAAGCGCTGGAGAGCGACTTGGGACTGGGTTATTTTCGTTGGCAGTCTGCTGCCTCCGCTACTGTGGGGGGTTGCCCTTGCGAATCTGATGCGGGGCGTGCCGATTGACGAGAGTATGAACTATGTAGGCAGCTTCTGGGATCTGATCAGTATATATTCCGTAACAGCGGGCATCAGCATCGTACTGCTGTTCATCTTGCATGGCGCGCTGTTCCTTTCCTTGAAAACAGAAGGGGAACTGAAGGAGAAAGCGCACAAAGTGGCGATGAAAGCCGGAGCGTGGACATCTGCCCTGCTATTGCTGTTCATCGTGCTTAGCTATGTCGAAACAGACATGTTTACAAGAGACGGGATTAGTCCTGGTGCGATTCCGATTTTGGCAGGATTCGCGTTGTTGTCCGTGCATTTTCTGATCAAGTCCAAGCGGTTCGGCTGGGCTTTTGTGATGACCGGGATTACGATCGCGCTGTCTACCATTACGGTATTTATGGATCTGTTCCCGCGCGTCATGATCAGCTCGCTGAATCCGGAATGGAATCTCACCATATACAACGCAGCTTCGGGCCAATATTCCCTCAAGGTGATGACGATCGTTGCGCTGACGACCGTACCTTTTGTACTGGCTTATCAGGCCTGGACGTACTGGGTGTTCCGTAAACGGGTCACGGAAAGTGATCATTTGGATTACTGATTATGAAAGGATTGTTTAAGCAGATTGGTTCAGCGCGCAAGCTGCTTGTCATCAGTATCGGCTTTGGCATTCTTACGGGCCTGTTCATCCTGCTGCAAGCGACGACTCTGGCCGCCATCATCGATGGCGCCTTCTTGCAGGAAAAGGATCTCCAGGCGCTGCTTCCACTGCTCTGGCTGCTCTTGTTGTGGCTGGTCCTGCGTATGATGATACAGACTGCCGGAGAGTGGGCGGCCAGCGCGATGACCATTCGCATCAAGCAAGATTTGCGAAGCCGGCTCGTACGGCATCTCGCGAAGCTGGGCCCCCATTATATGAAGCGGGAGCGCAGCGGGGAACTGATTCATACGGTATATGCCGGAATCGAGCATCTGGATGCGTATCTGGCCAAATATATTCCGCAAGCCGCCTATTCCATGATCATTCCGTTCGCCATTGGCATCACAGTGCTGGGGCTTGATCTGGTCACGACGGCGGTATTTATTGTGACCCTGCCCTTGCTGATCCTGTTCATGATTCTGATTGGCATCGGCGCCAAGGCGATGACCGATCGTCAATGGCGAACACTTGGACTGCTTGGCGGTCATTTCATGGACATTCTCAAGGGATTGACGACGCTGAAGCTCTACAATCGCAGTAAGGCTCAAATCGAAATCATTCGCGGAGTCAGTGAACGCTATCGCAAGACTACGATGGGAACGCTGCGGGTTGCGTTCCTTTCTGCTTTCGTGATGGAGCTGTTTGCCACGCTGAGTACGGCAATCATCGCCGTATTTTTAGGTCTGCGTCTCATTTCGGGCGAGATGGACTTTCGCAGTGCCTTTCTGATTTTGCTGCTTGCCCCGGATTTCTATGCGCCGATTCGGCAATTGGGCACGCAATACCATGCCGCGATGAACGGCATCTCGGCGGCCAAACGCATTTTCGAGATTCTGGATACGAAGCCGCTCGGATGGACGGAGGAAGACGGAGGCAGCAAACAGTTGCCAGCACAGAAAAAGGGCTATGCGATTGAATTTGATCAGGTGAGTTTCCGTTATCCGGATTCGGAGCAGGACGTGCTGAAAAATGTATCCTTTCGACTCGAACAGGGACACTGGCTGGCGATTGCCGGTCCGACCGGTTCAGGCAAAAGCACCCTGCTGGAGCTGTTAATGGGGTACCTGAAGCCGACATCTGGACGGATTCTCATAGAGGGCGTGGATTTGGCGGAGCTGTCGATCCAATGGTGGCGGGAACAGCTCGCGCCTGTGGCCCAGCGGGTGCATTTGTTTCACGGCACCTTGCAGGATAATCTGACGATCGGACATGCACAGGCTACCGCCACCGAAGTGCAGGATGCATGCCGAGACGCCAGACTGGATCAGCTGGTTGCGACGCTCCCTGAGGGGCTGGAAACGATCATGGATGAATCCGTACGTCTGAGCGGAGGCCAGGTACAGCGGATTGCGATCGCCAGAGCGTTGCTGAAGCCGTCCCCGGTATGGCTGTTCGACGAGGCGACCGCTCAGCTTGATGTGGAAACCGAGCAGATGATTCAGCATACCTTAAATCCGCTGTTGGCTGCGCGTACGGCCATTACGGTTGCTCACCGACTTGCGGTGACGAGAGAGGCCGATCATCTGCTGGTGCTGCAGGATGGCGAAGTGGTCGAAACCGGGACGCACGAGACCTTGCTCCAGCAGCAAGGATTGTATGCCTCCATGCTCCAGGCTGAGCATATGGAAGGGGCTGCGCATTGAAGGCGGCTGTCCGCAAACACATAGATGGAAGATTGGATTGAAAAATAGATGGAAGAGTAGAAGGAAAAATCATTTGCAGGATAGATGGAAGGGTGCGGGAACGAGCGCAAACTTGGAGAGGGGGAGGACAAATGAATATCATCAGGGAACTGCTTCGCTTTATCTTCCCTCATAAGTGGCTGGTGGCACTGTCTGTGCTGTTTGGTTTTCTCACCGTAGGAACGAATGTTGGCTTGATGGGCACCTCCGGCTACCTGATTGCATCGGCTGCGCTGCAACCGGAAACGGTCTTGCTGCTCTGGATGCCGATTGTCGGGGTGCGTTTCTTCGGATTGAGCAGGGGCGTCTTTCGTTATCTGGAGCGTCTGGCCTCTCACGATCTCACCTTTCGTATTTTGGCCAGACTTCGCGTGTGGCTGTATACCGGGATGGAGCCTCATGCCGTACGGTTGCTGGAGGAGCATCGCAGTGGAGATGTATTGAATTCCGTCATGAATGATGTTGATCAGATGCAAAACGTATATTTGAGAGTGTTGTCTCCGCCTGTCATTGCGGTGCTGACCGCGTTGTTGGGATTTGTCATTCTGGGAAGCTATGACCTTACATTAGGCCTGGTACTGCTTGCGATGATGACGCTCGCCGGGATCGCCATTCCGTGGTGGAATCGCCGGGCTACCCGGCAATGGGGGGATCGCCATGTGGCGGTTCGGTCAGAGCTCTATACGGAAACCTCCGACCTGATTGCGGGAATGGGGGAACTGACTGCCTACGGCAAACTGGATGACAAGCTGAATCAGCTGGAGGCAACACAAGAAGAACTCTCCCGCGTTCAGCGTAAAATGGGCGGCATCAGCAGTGTCAGCTCGGGCCTCATGTTCGGTGTCAGTCACATCGCGATGTGGCTAACCCTGCTATTGGCTATTCCGTTGACAGCCAGTGGGGAAATCGGGGGGATCGCCCTTCCGACGATTACCCTGGTTGCCCTGGCTTGCTTTGAAGCCATCATGCCGCTCCCGCTGGCCTTTATGGAATGGGATCAGACCGTTGCAGCAGGTCGCCGTCTGCTGCGTTTGGCGAAGGGGAACGCATTTGCCGATAAAGGGCAGGAAGATCGTGCACCGTTAACGGATCAGCAAACAGATCAGATAACAGATCAGACAATAGATCAGCAGGCTGTTCGGCGCTCTGATGATCCATATTCTCCGTCTGTGCATTCAGAGTTGCCTGATTCTGAACGTTCTTCGCAAACCGCTTTTGAACTGACAGAAGTGACGTACGCCTATCCGCAGCAAAGCTGTCCGGCATTGCAGCAGGTGTCGATGACCATTCCGGAAGGGGCGCATGTGGCGATCGTAGGCGAAAGCGGCTCGGGCAAGAGTACCCTGTTGCAGCTGCTGCTCAAGCTCCGTCAGCATGAACAGGGAGAGATCAGGCTGAATGGCATGGATATTCACCAGATCACAGAGGAAAATGTGAGAGAAGGCATCGCGTATATGCCGCAAAATCCGTATTTGTTCCATGCCTCGATTGCCGATAATTTGCGGTTGGCTAAACCGGATGCCACGCAGGCGGAACTTGAGGAAGCAGCTCGTCAGGCACTGATCCATGACACGATTGCTGCCTTGCCGCAAGGCTACGAGACGATTGTCGGAGAATGGGGAACGCGATTTTCAGGAGGAGAGCAGCAGCGTCTATCTCTGGCCAGAACGCTCCTGAAGGATGCCCGCATCGTATGCTTTGACGAACCGACGACTGGACTGGACCCGATCACGGAACGCGCCTTTTACAACAGCATGAAATCGGTACTCCGGGATAAAACAGTTGTTTGGGTCACGCATCGCCTGACGGGATTGAGAGAGATGGATCAGATCTGGGTGATGAATAAAGGTCGCGTGGAAGAGCACGGAACCGAGGATGTGCTGCTGACCAGAAACGGCAAATATGCACAACTGTGGAAGCAGAGACAGACGCAGCTGCACTGGCCTGCCGACTCCGGCCTGTCCGCCTCATCCAGCGGAAATACCCCTGCCTCCTCCCTGCGAACTTGATGAATGCGGGTGGACAGGGGAACCGCTCTGAATGGCGGGCTATGAACGCTTGACGACGTTGAATTGATCTTCGATGAGCAGCCAGTTCTGCGGAAAATCCAGGCCAAGCTTCCAGTAGCTCACCCCTCTGAGACCGAGCTCTTTTAGCAGCTTGAACTTGGCGAGAATCGATCTGGCATCCTCAAACCATACGATATGTCCTTTTCCCTCATCATCGATATAACGGAAGAACGGCGCCTGGGCCTTGTAATCATACTGGATGGCGCTGTTTTCCTTGCGTGCAAGCGCGATGGCAGCCTGCGGGCTGAGCGCTTTGGCGTACGGACCGCCCGGCACATACGGCAGCGTCCAGTCATATCCATACAGATTTTGCCCCATCATGATTTTCGAGCCGGGCATTTCGGTGAGGGCATATTCCAACACCTGACGAACCGGCCCGATGGGCGACACGGGCATGGGAGGACCCCCGCTGTATCCCCACTCGTATGTCATAATGACCACAAAATCCACGATTTCGCCATGGGCGCGGTAGTCGTGAGCGGTATACCACTCCCCGGTCTGCTGCGCGCTGGTTTTGGGAGCCAGTGCAGTGGAAATCAAATAGCCCTCCTGATGGATGCGGTCTGCAGCCTTGCGTAAGAAGCGGTTGTAGGCTTCTTTGTCTGCGGGTCGCAGAAATTCCATGTCAAAATGGATATCCCGGAATCCGAGCTGCCTGGCTGTGCGCAAGATTTGATCGAGCAATCGATTCTGCAGCTCTTCGCTGTTTAGGATGATACGGCCCAGCTCATTGCTGAACTGATCCCCTTCGAGATTAGTAACGACCATCATCAGGGTTACCTGCTGATTCGCAGCGATCTGGGATAAGCCGGTCAGCGGCGGAGCCTTCAGGGAGCCGTCCCGTTGAATCTGGAAACTGAACGGGGCGAGATAGGTCAGGTGGGGAGCTGCCTCCCTGGCTGCCTGAAGCAGGTCGCTGGAGACGCTCTCGCCACGCGGTTCGATATAGGCATTGAACTCTGCCGGGCGCTTGTTGGCGGGCGGTATATACAGGCGGGTCCCGATTTGCAGCGGCTGGCTGACACTGATCTGGTTCACAGCGGCAAGCGTGGGATACGGGATGCCGAATTTCTGTGAGAGGGTATACCAGCTGTCCCCCGACTGAACCCAGTAATAGGAGCCGGTGATGGGCAGGACGAGTGCCTGTCCGACGACCAGCGTCTGATCAGCCTGAATGTCATTGGCCTCGGCAATTTGTGCGATCGATACGCCGTATGCCTGTGCCAGACCGAACAACGTTTGACCTGGCTGAATCACATGAATCTGCATGCTTCTCTCCTCATTTCCGTTTCATTCTGAGCGTCGTTTCATGTCCACGATCTCTTTCGATTAGCGTATGCATGAAGGGCATACTGGGTGAATGTCTATTATAAAAAGAGATGAGAAATCCTGTCCTTCCATAAAACGGATTGAAATTCCAGTTGGGGTGAACTAGTATAGAAGTACACCATTATGGGAGGTTCCCGGTCATGAAGTCTGTCAAAACATCCACGAGAGATACGGTATACAATATACTGAAAGAAAAAATAATCGATTTGAGCCTGGCGCCTGGCATGACCATCAGTGAGAATGAAATGGCGGAGTCTCTGAAAGTCAGTCGCACCCCGATTCGGGAAGCGCTCATTCGCTTGTCCCAGGAAGAACTGGTTGAAATTTATCCGCAGAAGGGAACCACCATTTCCCGCATTGATTTATCTCTTGTGGAAGAAGCCAGATTCATGAGAGAGCAGCTGGAGCGAGCCGTAATCCGTGAAGCTGCCGAGCGGATTCCTGAGGCCATCCTGCATGAGATTCACTCCAACCTGGCGATGCAGGAAATCTACGCCAAAACCAAAGATATGAAGAAGCTTTATGAGCTGGATGGAGAATTCCATGAATGGATTTTCATTGGATGTGGGAAGCATAGAATATGGAAACTGATTTATTCCATGGATGCTCACTTGAACCGTCTGCGTATGCTACAGTACACCACCAGCCTGGACTGGGTGCAGGTAGTTGGCGAGCATCAGCAGATTGCCCGGGCGATTGAGCTGCATGATATGGAACTGGCTGAACAGCTCGTGCAAAAGCATCTGAATACCGTTCAGATTGATCAGGAGAAATTGAAGGAAGCGTACCCTACCTATTTCAGTCCATCCGTGTAACGAGAAAACAACGCCATATTGCTTAAAAGGCAAGCCGTCTGTTCCTGCTAAGGGGAATAGCGGCTTGTTGATTTTTGTAGCAATGACGATTGTCACATCTTCCGTCCTGGAAATGTGATAGTTTAAGTAGAGACAAATATATAGAGGGAGTTTGAGAGCCATGAATAATTTGGAGAGCGCACTGCTACAGGTAGAAGAGCTGGCTCTGAAGAAGAGAAAGATTCTGAACACCAGCTGGCCTCAATTTATGCTGAGAGCCATCATCGCAAGCATGTTTATCGGCATGGGAGTTGTGGTGGCCTTTACGACAGGAGATTTATTTTATCAGGTGCATTCCCCTTGGGCGTATCCGCTTGCCGCCTTTACATTTGGTGGCGCGATTATCCTGATTGCTTACGGGGGCGGGGACTTGTTTACGGGTAACACCTTTTATTTTACGTATGCAGCTCTGCGCAAGAGAAGCTCCTGGATCGATGCGATCAAACTGTGGCTGTTCAGCTACACAGGGAATCTCATTGGCGCATTTTTATTTGCTTTTTTAATTTTGGCGGCAGGCTTGTTTGCGCATGCCGATGCGGACTCGATGCTGATGGTGATTGTAGCCAAGAAAATGACGGCTCCGACGATGGAACTTTTTTTTCGGGGCATCCTTTGTAACTGGATGGTCTGTCTGGCTTTCTTCATTCCGATGACTCAGCAGGGAGACGGGGCGAAGATGTTTACCATGATGCTGTACGTGTTCGGATTCTTCATCTCCGGGTACGAACATAGCATTGCCAATATGGCCTCGTTCGCGATTGCGCTCGTATCGGAGCATCCGGACAAGATCTCGATGGCCGGCTTTGTTCACAATATTATTCCGGTTACTCTGGGCAACCTCGTTGGGGGCGGACTCTTCATGGGTGCCGTATATGCCTTTATCAACCGCAAAAAATCGGAACCTTCTCCCGATGCCTGATCACCCCTCTCGTGGGGCTTGATCCCGTATTGTGACAGGTCCTGACAAAGAACGCCTCCTGTGTATCTGGCCAGGAGGCGTTTTGCATGGTACAGATTGAATTAGGATGAACAAGCTCAATTTTGTATGATACCGGCTAATTCAGGATGAATGCGCTCAATCTTGCAAGGTGCGTACTAGGTCTTCAGCGCTTTCCTGAATCTGCTCGTCCGTCAGGGGATGTACGCCGTGCAGTACGAATGAAGGGCGAAACTTCATGCCAGTCAAGTTTGCCATAGCCTGGAAAGGCTTGGTCAGTTCACTTATACTGTACTGATTATATCCGCCGGCCTGGTAAGCGGGCGCCGGACCACCGGTGGAAATGGCCAGCATGAATGTTTTTCCATGCAGCTTGTCGCCTTTGGCTCCGTAAGCCCAGCCGTACTCCAGCACGACATCCTGCCATTCCTTCAGCAGGGAGGGGCTGCTGTACCAATAAAGCGGAAACTGAAAGACCACTCGCTCGTGAGCCAGCAAACGTGTCTGCTCTTGTTCTTTGTCAATCCTTCCGGTCGGATAAGCGCCGTACAGATCATGAACCGTCATATTTTCCTCCTGTTTTAGTCGCTCCATCCATGCCTTGTTTATTTTTGAGTTTTCCAAATGGGGGTGTGCAACGATGACCTGTGTCTTCATAGGGAATCTCACCTTTCAGATCGGATTATTTTTTAGTTTCCAGTATTTTATTTTCAAGCATTTCAGTTTCCAGTGATTTGGCTTCAAGCATTTCAGCTTTAAGTATCACTTCGATATCGGTACGTTCCTGCGACATGCGATAAAAGGCTTCGGCGGCATGGTTGGCTGTCAAACCGCTTCCTTCTTGTACGAATCCATTTACGGTTAAGGTGCCCACATAGATACCCACAGGTTGCAGTTCCTGATGCAGACTGTAGGAGAGACTGCGCAAACCGGCTTTGCTAATGGCCAGCGACGAATACGAAGCATGTGGCTGCAAGGCCAGACCTCCGCCCGTCAGCAGAATGGCCCCTTCCTTCATATGCGGAACAACCGCCTGTACACTTGTCAGTGCCCCTCCCACACTGATCTGAAAATCATGCAGCAGATCAGATACCTCCACTTGGGTCGGCATACCCGGCGTTCCCGCAGCAGCATTGTAGAGCAGTACATCGATACGTCCAAATGCACCAATCACCCGATCAATGGCCCCGCGTAGGCTGGATGCTTGCGAGGCATCCCCTACAGAAGTCTTGGCCATGATTCCCTGCGCGGCCAGCTCTTCTTCATAGCGCTGGAGCGTTTCGATGGAGCGCGCAACAAGGGCAATCTTATATCCCGCTTTCCCAAACTTTCTGGCTGTGTGTAGACTGATGCCAGGTCCAGCCCCGATAATCAGCATCGTTTTGTCTTTCATTCGGATTCCTCCTGTCCCCTATGGGGAAATTTTGATTTATATTTGTACATACAAATTAAGGTTAAAAAAAATTAGATGTCTCTGTCTGTCTCCAGTTTCACACTCGCTTCATGCAGCATTTTACTGAGCTCCAGGCTGAATTCACGACCGATGGAGGCCGCATAAGCGTCAAAAAAGCTCTTCAAGGCTTGTCTAAACTGCTCATACATGCGCTCTCCTTCATCCGTCAAGGAAATGGCGGTTTCTTTGCCGATCACATGACGCGTGACCAGCTTTTTCTTTTCCAGCTTATCGATGAATCGGGTACTGGTAGAAGGAGCAATCGACAGCCTTTGACATAGATCCTTTTGTGTAAGTTTCGGGTGAAAATGGATGACAAAGATCATGTACAGATAAGAAGGAGCGAGATCATCAAAGTCAAACATCTGATCGGCCATTTTGGTAATGTTGCGTGCAAACCGATTGGTTGTGAAGAACAGGCAGTTCATCAACACACTTTCTTCTTCTGTCATGTCATCCCATCCTTTACTAATCATTCTGCTCGGGTCATCATCATTTGTATATACAAATTAGCACACAAATCGGCAACGGTCAACTTGCTAACGACAGACGGGACATTTTGGTATAATAGCGGGAAGTGCAAGGCACAATACTAGATTTTTGGACAGGTGGTACACATGGATACACATGCGGGGAAACAGTCGGAAAAGCCAAATAGATCAGATAGACCGGAAAGACTGGAAAAGCTCATTTTGCATCCTGTACGGATGCGGATTATTCAGGCCTTGGTGGATGGAGCTCAATTGACAGCGAAACAGCTGCTGGAACGATTGGATGACGTATCCCAAGCGACCTTGTACCGCCACATACAAGTGCTGGAGCAGGCCCACCTCATTACCGTGACCGAACAGATCAGAAAGCGCGGGACGCTGGAGCGAATTTTTATGCTGCCTGAGCATCAGTCCCCGCTTACGCTGCAAGCACTGGAAAAGGTGTCCTCAGAAGAGCATTTCGCGTTGTTTATGAAATTTGCGACCCACGTAATGGCTGATTTTGGCGAATATGTGCATCAGAGTTCTGCGCAACTGATGAAAGACGGCGTCACTTATCGCCAGGTACCGCTTTGGTTGTCCGATGCGGAGAATGAGCAGCTTATCCGGCAGATGCGGGAGCTGATCGAGCGTGCTGCACAGAACAAGCCCAGAGCGGATCGGCGGAGACGATCGGTCACCACGATCATATTTCCTGAAGCAGAGGCGGACAAGGCAAGTGAGGAGGCAGGTGATGATCCGTCCTGACGCTCTTTTTCCATTACGGAACCTACCTCCGTTACCGTCTCGGAACTTACAGGCTGCCCGCCTTCATGTACGTGTGCAGGGGAGGCGTATTTGAGAAAATCAGGTACGCTTCGGGCAGGAAAAGCCATTGCACGACTTTATACTTGTATGCTAGTATACAAGTATAACATGACCACATGAAGCTAAAGGAAAGTCAGGTGGAGCAGCATGAACAAAATACACGTATACAACAGCATCATGGACAGTGGGATCGTCGCCATTATTCGGGAAAGCAGAGCTGAAGTGGCGGAGTCGATGACCGCCGCTTGCCTGGAAGGAGGCATTCAGTCCATAGAGGTCACGTTTACCGTGCCGAAGGCGGAACAATTGATCGAGAAACTGAGAGGAAAGCAGCAGCACCCTGCCATTACGATCGGAGCGGGAACGGTACTGGATGCAGAAACAGCCAGAATCGCGATCTTGTCAGGAGCCCAGTATATTGTCAGTCCGGCCTTCGATGCAGAAACAGCCAGATTGTGCAATCGCTATCAGGTGCCTTATATGGCGGGTTGCATGACGATCAAGGAAATGATCCAGGCGATGGAAGCGGGCGTTGATCTGATCAAGCTGTTTCCTAGCAATCAGTTTGATCCATCGTTCATCCGGTCCGTAAAGGGGCCGTTGCCCCAGGCCACACTCATGCCTACAGGTGGGATTGGTCTGGAGCAGATCGAAGCCTGGGTGAGAGCAGGCAGTGCGGCTATAGGTGCAGGAAGCGAGCTGACGAAGAGCGGGCGCCAGGGCGATTATGGTACGATTGCGAAGCTGGCAGCTCAGTTTGTGAACAGAGTGAGAGAGACACGGGAGCAGATGAACGGGTCAGGTGAGGCGGGATGAGCCAATACGTCGTAACCTTTGGTGAGATGCTCATTCGGCTCTTGCCCCCTGGACGGCTGCGATTTTCTCAAGCCGATTCGTTGGATATGTTTTTTGGCGGTGCGGAGTCCAATCTGGCGGTCAGTCTTGGACAATGGGGCTTGCCGGTTCGCTATGTAACCAAGCTTCCTGATCACTGGGTCGGAGACGGAGCGATTCGCTATTTGCAGCAGTATGGCGTTTGTACACGGCATATTGCGAGGGGCGGCCCGCGGATGGGGCTCTACTTTATGGAAAGAGGGGCCTCTACCTTACGGTCTCCCAAAGTGGTATATGATCGGTCGGGTTCCTCATTTGCAGCGGCCCGGACAGATGATTTTGACTGGAAGGAAGCGCTGGCTGATGCAAACTGGCTGCATGTCACGGGCATTACGCCAGCGGTTGGTCAGTTGACCAGTCTCCAGGAGGCGATCAAGGAAGCGAAGCGGCGTCATATTCCGATCAGTCTGGATCTGAATTACCGTGCTGCATTATGGAGCCGGGAAGAGGCAGATCGGGTCATGCGTCCACTGATTCCGGATGCAGACACAATCATCGGGTTGGACCAAGACTTGATTCAGGGTATGGGCGAGCAGCTTTTGCCCAATCAGCCTTATGCGAAGCGTGCGGAAGCGATCAGAAGAGGTTTGCAGCAAATGGAACAGCGGTATGGTACCGGCAAAGTCTATCTGTCCACACTTAGGAATCCGATTTCTGCGGCACGTAACCAGTTAAGCGGATACAGCCTGCAAAATGGTGAGATCAGGGAATCAGCCCTGTATGATTTTGAGATTGTGGACCGCGTAGGTGCAGGGGATGCCTTTGCGGCAGGATATATTTATGCCAAGCAGCAGGGTATGGAACCACAGCCTTGTATCGAGTTCGCAGTTGCAGCTGCGGCGATGAAGCATTCGATTGAAGGAGATGCCAATCAGGTATCCGTGAACGAAATTCAGGATTTTATGGCAGGAGAACGGTATGGCGTTGTAAAAAGATAATATAAATGGGGAGTGAATGAGAATGAAAATGAAAAAAGTACGTGCAATGGATTTGAATATTTCTGCAGTTGGCCTGGGTTGCTGGGCGTTTTCGGGTGAGAATCAGTGGGATGATTATGACGACAGTATGTCGATTCAGACGATTCATCAAGCGCTGGATCTGGGGATTAACTTTTTTGATGTGGCCCCTGTGTATGGACTTGGTCATGCTGAGAAAGTGCTCGGTCAGGCACTGAAAGAGCGCAATGTAAATCGGGCCGACGTCATCATTGCCTCCAAGGTAGGGCTCGTCTGGGATGCGGAGAATCGAGTGACGAACAACCTGACGAAAGAGAGCATCATGAAGGAGATTGACGACAGTCTCGAAAGACTGCAGACCGATTACATCGATCTCTATCAGATTCATTGGCCAGACCCGAACACGCCGATTCAGGAGACCATGTTGGCCCTGAATGAGGTTCAGAAGAGTGGAAAGATTAAATATATCGGCGTTTCCAATTTCAGCCTGGCTCTGACGAAGGAAGCGATGCAGTATGCAGAAGTGGCTTCTTTCCAGGGCTTGTACAATATGATTGAACGCAATCCATCGGAATATCACACGATTCCGCTCGGGTACCGGGCAGCGGACGAAATTCTTCCATTGTGTGAAAAGGAAGGCATGGCGTTTCTGCCATACAGTCCATTATTCCAGGGCCTTTTGACCGGCAGCTTTACCCGTACGAACAACTTCAGTGATCAAGACGTGAGAGCAAACAATCCGAAGCTGAGCGGGGATCGTTTTGATGCTTATTATGAGCTGGTAGAAGAGCTCAAGGCATTTTCGGATGAAATCGGCAAGCCGCTCAATCAGGTGGCGATGAACTGGCTGATTCAGCAGGATGCGGTAACCTCGGTCATTTGCGGGGCACAGACACCGGAACAAATGGTGTCAAATGCGAAGGCAGTGGAGTGGGCATTGACAGCAGAACAAATGAACCAGCTTAATGCAATGGTAGAGAAATCCGGCTTGCATCTGGAGTAAGAACAGGAGGATACGGTATGCGTAAATGGTGGAAGGAAGGTATCGTCTATCAAGTATATCCGCGCAGCTTCTATGACAGCAACGGGGACGGGATTGGCGACTTGCAGGGTGTCATCGAGAAGCTGGATTACATCCAGTCACTCGGAGCCGACATCATCTGGCTGAATCCAGTATATCGCTCTCCGAACGATGACAATGGTTATGATATCAGTGATTATTACAGCATCATGGAAGATTTCGGAACGATGGCAGACTGGGAGCAATTACTGGCGCAGATGCATCAGCGCGGTATGAAGCTCATTATGGATCTCGTTGTGAATCATACATCGGACGAACATCCGTGGTTTGTCGAAGCCCGCGCTTCCAAGGACAGTCTTTACCGGGATTATTACGTCTGGCGTCCGGCTGATGGCAAGCAGCCTCCGAACAACTGGCGATCCTTCTTCAGTGGATCGGTCTGGGAGCTGGATGAGCAGACTGATGAATACTACCTTCATCTGTTTTCCAAAAAACAGCCTGACCTGAACTGGGAGCAGGAAGAGGTCAGACTGGACATTTACAGCATGATGAAGTGGTGGCTGGACAAAGGTATTGACGGCTTCCGTATGGATGTCATCAATATGATCTCCAAGCCCCCTCAGTTTGAAGACGCAGCGCCAGTCGGGGATGACGGATACGCCAACGGCGGTGACGCCTTTATCAACGGCCCCCGCGTACACGAATATTTGCAGGAAATGAATCAGAAGGTGCTGCGGCATTATGATATCCTGACGGTTGGAGAGTGCCCGGGTACGAGCCCGGAAGAGGCGCTGAAATACGTGGGAGAGGATCGACAGGAGCTTCAGATGCTCTTCCAGTTTGAGCATATGAAAGTCGATCGCAGTCCGGACAACAAGTTTGAGACCATTCCGTGGAAATTGACGACATTGAAGCGGGTGTTGACCAAGTGGCAGACTGAGCTGCATGGTCGCGGATGGAACAGTTTGTACTGGATGAACCATGATCAGCCCCGAACCGTTTCCCGGTTTGGGAATGATGGTCAGTACCGCATTGCTTCGGCTCAGATGCTGGCGACATGTAATCTGACGATGCAAGGTACGCCCTACATTTATCAGGGTGAAGAAATTGGCATGACCAACGTCCATTTTACCGATATCGAGGATTATCAGGACCTGGAGTCCGTCAATTATTATCATACACGCATGAAACTCGGTGAAGATCCACGGCAGGTGCTCGAGCAGATTCATCAGCAGAGTCGCGACAACAGCCGTACACCGATGCAGTGGGATGCGAGCGAGCATGCCGGGTTTACGACGGGCTCCCCATGGCTCAAGGTGAATCCGAACTATGCCTCTATTAACGTGGAGCAGGACAGGGTCGCTGACCGTTCGATCTTCGCCTACTATCAGCAGCTGATTCAACTGCGAAAAGAACACCTTACCCTCGTGTATGGTTCCTTCGAAAACCTGCTGGAAGAGGATGAGCAGCTGTTCGCTTATGTTAGAAAGGACGAGCAGGGCACATATCTCATCATCTTGAACTTCACAGAGCAGGAAGCAAGGTTCCAGCTTCCCGATTATCTTCCGCATGGGGGATGGGAGAAATTGCTGGGCAACGATGATAACTATCACGACTCTGATCAAGATAAGCAGACACCAGCGAATCTGCAAAACATGATCTTTTCCCCGTATGAGGCTGCGGTCTATCGGTTGCAGCCCTAATGGACGCTAAAAGCCGGCTTCTCGCTGCAGACGCTTGGCAATCTCCATAAAGTCCTCCTGCGAGATGCCCGGGGCGAACTCCTCGGGCAGATCGTCAAGTTCTGGAATCGGGCCTCCTTGTGGTGTACCTTGTATGACCTCAAGGGGCTGCCCGTCTTCGGGATGTGTTCCCTTCCATATGTATTTAATATCCTGGTAATCCTGATCACTAAACGTATACAGCTTGCGATGAACGCCCTGTGCCTCATATTTTCTGGCCATGTCAAATTTGGCATTGTCGAGATTTGGTATCGGGACCAGCTTCGTGATATTGACACCTGTCGCGATTTCCAGCGCCTTGGCATAGGCCACCACATGTACCCCGCCACGCACCAGCAAATACCCGATCATTTCACGGGCTACCGGATGATTGGTCATCTCATAGACCCGCATTTTATGTGTTCGCGCCCCGCATTCCAGAAAAAAGTTGTGCAGCAAATCCAAAATGAGATTGCCACTATTGAACACGTTGTCCCCTGACCATGATTTTCCCATGGAATCGAACGGAAGAGATGTCTGCGCCGAGGCGATGAAGTGATACGTATTGCGTTTGTCTAGCCCGTCTCTGAGCGGCGTGTTGTCTGGCGGGTTCGGATAGGTCGTGCCTGTCAGACACTGATTAATGGTATGGGAAACGAGCTCCACATGACCGAATTCTTCCGCCGTAATGCTGGAGACCAGGTCATAGAACGGCTTCAACTTCTGCTTTTCCCTGAAATTAAACGATTGATACATATAGTTGTTCAGCGTGGACATTTCCCCGAATTGGCCACCGAGCAGCTCCTGAACAGCCGCTGCTGCGTTGGCATCGGCATATTTCGATTCCGGCAGCTCAATGAGCAGTCGGTTCGATCTTTTGATCATGTTTCAGCCTCCTGTTGTCAGTCATCCTGTTTATATGTATGGAGGAGGGGTTGTCGATTATGTGTGATTAGAAGAGCACGAGGAGAAGGAAAGGGAGAACCCTGATCCGGCGGGGTACTGAACCAGGGCCGCAAGCAGACAACCAGTCTGATAGACTTTTCACAGATAGACTTTTAGACAGACATCCCCTAGACATTCAGACAGACACACAGTTAAGAACGGAGCGTCTTTCAGGTTTCCGGCATGACCCAAACGATTTGCGCGATGCGAACAAAAAAAGTCGAGGTGCCTTTCGGTTCCTGCAGCACAATGTGATCAGGCTGCACCTCTGCCAGCGTTCCGCGTATGGAGCCGCGCACCGTGTCCACCACAATCGATTTTCCTTTTACGGTCAGCAAGGTTTGATACACATAGGGATCGACCAGTGAGATGGGCTGAACAGGGGGTTGATAAGTAGAGGTCGCGGGTTGATTATACATCGGGTAGTTCCTCCTCTGAAGATGGGGTTCAGCCTATTTTATGCAGACGCCTCGGCAACGTGAATGGACGGCGAGTTGCAGGATATGACCAAAGTCATGCCGAGGTTATGACTCTCTCCACGTCTCATCATGACTTTCACCCGATATAATAAGGATAGATCAAGGAAAAAGATGGGTACATATGGAAGGGGAAGAGAAACAATGACATGGTTTACAAGGTGGGCATTTGGCAATAAGGCGGCCGTCATGCTGATCGTGGCGTTATCGCTTGTGGTGGGGATTTTCAGTTACGCGACCTTGCCGATGGAACTGCTGCCAGAGGCAGACAATCCACAGGTTACGATTACTACGATCGGTCCGTCCAAGGATGCACGAACAATGGAGCAGCAAGTGACAACTCCGATTGAAGAGGCCGTTCTATCGGTAAAGGGAAAGAGTGGAATGTTCTCTCAAACCGGAGATGGATTCTCGCAAATCAACATGAATTTCGATTCCAAGACCAATATGAAAGATGCCAAGGCCGAAGTGCAGGAAGCGATTGCGAGCTTGCAGTTCCCTGAAGGGGTCATGAACCCTTTCGTCTTGCAGCTCAACACGAGCATGATTCCTGTCGCTCAGATTACGCTGGCCTTTGAAGGCGGACTGACCGATGAGAATGTCAAGCGCGTAGAGGACACCGTTGTGCCGGCGATTCAGAAGCTGGATGGGGTCAGCAATGTCGTGCTGTATGGGAAGACCACTCCCAAGATTATGATCGAGCCGAACATGCAAAAGCTCACTGAATTGCAAATCCCAGTGCAGGCTATCTACAGTGTGCTGGAGGGCAAAGAGGTATCGGTGGCAATCGGCGAACAGAATATTGATGGAATGAGTGGAAATGTCAAGGTACAGGCCGAGGTTCAGGATCTGTCCACGCTGAAGAAACTGCCGCTTGTTCCAGGGGTGGTGCTGGAGGACGTTGCAAACGTTCGTACGACCAGCGGACAGGAATCCATCAGCCAATTGAACGGAAATGACATCCTGTTCATGATGGTTTCCAAGGAAGCCAACGCCAACCAGGTAGCTGTAGGACATGCGGTAGAGCAGCGATTGGAAGAGTTGAACGGGGACATTGAGGGCGCAGATTTCAACATGCTGATGAATACCTCAGATACCATTCAAAGCTCTGTTAATCATATGATGCAGGAAGTATTGCTGGGTGCGTTGTTTGCCACGATTGTCATCCTGCTGTTCCTGCGCAATTTCAAAGCGACGCTGATTACAGCCGTATCGATTCCGTTGTCGCTCGGCATTACGCTATATCTGTTGTCCCTGTCGGGCGTCACATTGAATATCATTACCCTTGGCGGGGTGGCGGTTGCAGTCGGAAGGCTCGTTGATGACAGTATCGTCGTCATTGAGAATATTTTCAGGCGCATGCAGAAGGAAGCATTGTCCAAAGAACTGATTCTGAACGCTACCAGGGAAGTGGCTGGAGCCATTACGTCCTCTACCATTACGACAGTTGTGGTGTTTCTGCCAATGGGTCTGTTGCGCGGATCGTTGCAGGACTTCCTGTTGCCTTTCGCCCTGACCGTATCTTATTCCCTGCTGGCCTCCTTGCTGGTTGCCTTGACCGTGGTACCGATTATGAGTGCCTGGTTGCTTAAAAACAGCAAGCTGAAGGAACATCAGCCATCCAAACGATTTGCTTCATTTTTGAAATGGAACCTGGATCACAAGTGGCTGCCGCTTGTCCTGTCCGTCGCCTTGTTTGTCGGATCGATCTGGGCGTATGCAGCCATGCCGAAAGGGGCACTCGATGCGTCGGATGCTACCTTTATGACCGCAGGCATGGAATTTGAGAGCGATACCCCTATTGACACGGTGATCGCCAAGGGACAGGAATTTGCCGCACTGCTTCAAGGGCAGGAAGGCGTCAAATATGTATTGATGGAGCAGGGCAATAACGCTGAGCTGGCACAGTGGGGAGAAGTCGATTCCCCGACCAACGTGACGCTGACGATGGTCATGGAGGAAGATGGCGATGCGCAGGCTGTCATCGATCTTATTGAAAACCAGAAACCCAATTATGAAAATGCCCAGCTCTCTGTAGGCCAGTTGAGCATGATGGGCTCGACTTCTACCAACATCAACATCGACCTGTTGGGCGGAACAGAAGAGGAGCGCAGGGCTGCTGCAGCGGAACTTGTGCAGAAGATCAGAGAAGTCGAGCATGTGGAGAAAGTATCAAGCAATATGGATGCGACCAAACCGGTCTTCTACTTCAATGTGGACCCGACGGCTGCCAATGCGCAACAGATTGCCATGCAGTTGCAAATGATGCTGAACCCGGTCCCGATTGGCAGCATTCAGCTGGAAGATGCAGAGGCGCAAGTATTGGTTGATGCGATCGTCAAGCCGAGCAGCCAGCAAGACTTGACCTCCATGCAGATTCAGACCGAGCAAGGTCTCGTACCGATTACCTCCGTGGCCAGCTTTGAGGAGACAGAGGAAGCCACCGTTCGTTACCACAAGGACGGCAAAGACTATATTCGTGTCAGTGCGTCAGCCGTAGCCGAACAGCTGTCTGTGGTTGGAGCAGATATGAACAAGATCGTCAATGACATGGAAGTAGCCGAAGACCTCGAAATTGTCGTAGGTGGAGCGTCTGCTGACCAGATGCAAGATTTGATGGATCTGTTCGTTACGATGTTATTGTCGATTGCGATCGTTTATCTGGTGATGGTCATGACCTTCAAAACCATTCGGGCACCTCTGGCTATCATGTTCTCGCTTCCGCTCGCCTTTATCGGGGCCGTCCTGGGTCTGATCATTACCGGGATCAATCCGGACTTTACAGCAGCCTTCGGGGTACTGATGCTGATTGGTATCGTAGTCACCAATGCCATCGTACTGATCGATCGGGTGAGACATAATGAAGAGACCATGACGATTCGGGATGCCGTTCTGGAGGCTGCAACGACCAGAATGAGGCCGATCCTCATGACCGCGATTGCAACCATTTGTGCGATGATGCCGCTATTGTTCATGAAAACGGAAATGGGCAACATCGTTTCCCAATCTCTGGCGATCGTCGTCATCGGCGGATTGACGACAGCCACGGCGCTAACTTTGATCATCGTTCCCGTCGTTTATGAAGGGCTGTACTTCCGCAAGTCGAAAAAACAACGCAAGGCGCAAGCCGCGCTCGCAAATGGCGAAACACACAGTGTGTAAGCCATTGTAGCAACCCGAATAAGCACAGCTCATGCAACATTTACGAAATCGAAATTAGTAGAATCAGAACATCTGCATCGCGTCATGGCTTCTGCAACAGGCAGAGCCATGGCGCTTTTTGCATCCCCGGACATTTTTCTTGCAGGCTGAGGGGCGGAAAAGAAGGGAAAGCCAAAAAAAGAGAGAAGTTTGTAAGGTGTCATTCATCGCAACATGAAATGAGGGTCAACATGATACACTATCATTCCTTTGTCAGACAGGTTGTCAAAAATTATTTGGTCGGCTCTTCCATCGCCGTCATTTTGCTCGGAGGGGCGTTTATTTTTTTCAGCGCCCGCATTGCGGCTTCAGAATTTATTTATTTGTTTTTTCTGATGATGATCTCGTGTACCGTGATGGTCACGATGGAATTGTGGTTTTTCCGAAAACATTTGAAACCGATCAAGGACGTTTTTGTCCAGTCTAACCCTTCATGGCAGCAGTTGAAGGAAGCGTATGTCCATATTCATCGCATGCCACTGCTGTCCATTTTCCGAATCTTTGGCCCGCATTTTCTTGGCATGTCCATTCCTGCCTTTTCCCTTTCCGCGCTACTCATTTATTTCGATCGATTGAATATCCCTTATTCGTATCTTGCGTTTGCCTTTGGCGGTGCCGTACTGATCGCTGCGATGCATGCGCTGGTGGAGTTTTATTTAACGACGCGCAGCATTCGCCCGCTCATTCAGCAGGTCCGCATACTGGGCGTTCATGAACATCAGCAGGAGCTGACCCTGGAGGGGAAAGTGCTCGTAAGCATGGAGAAAAAATTCCAGCTGGGAGCCTTCCTGGTCGGAACCATCCCCTTGCTGCTCTTTAGTCTGGCGGTGCAATTCCGATTGGCGGATATGGGGATCTCCACCGCGGCTACGTTTTGGATGTGGACCCTGCTCATGCTCATTATCGGCATCACCTTTTCCTTCTTCGGCTCCTGGCTGCTGACCCGTGATGTGCAGCATCCTATCGGACAGCTTTATCATGCCATGAAGCAAGTACAGGATGGGAATCTGGAACAGAAGGTGCCAGATCTCTACTCTGATGAATTTTCCCGTCTGGTAACGGGATTCAACCATATGGTCGATTCTATCAAGGATCGAAACCTGCAAAACCAGCAGCTGGTAGAAAGCTACATCTCCACACTCGCTGCTGCACTCGATGCACGTGACCGTTATACGGCGGGTCATTCCCAGCGGGTTGCCCAGTTTTCAGTCATGATTGGTCACATGCAGCGCATGTCCGATATGCAGATAGAGCGGCTAAAGCGCTCTGCACTCCTGCATGATATCGGTAAAATCGGCATCCGGGATTCCGTCCTTCTCAAGGATGGCAAGCTGACAGAGGAAGAGTACGAGCAGATCAAGCTGCATCCCGCACTTGGAGAAGACATATTAAAGCAGGTTCACCCGCAAGAGGCGATGGCCGACCTGCTGCCGGGGGTACGTTCACATCACGAGCGCTATGATGGTTTTGGATATCCGGACGGCTTAAAAGGCGAGGACATTCCGCTTTTCGGACGGATTATTGCCATTGCAGACGCTTTTGATGCGATGACGTCCGATCGACCTTACCGTAAAGGCATGTCGATGCAGCGGGCGCTGGACATCATTGAGCAGGGCAGCGGAACGCAGTGGGACCCGGTATTTGCACCCAGGTTCGTCCAGGAAATGCGTAAGAAACTGGAAGAACAGTCCTTTGTTTTATAGCAACCAGTAGCAACATACGATCAAGCAGGAGCATGACGTGAGCTTAACGCTTGCAAGCTGTTCATCACTGGGGATGACCTGTGTGGTGGTTAGTGAACGTGAACAAACGGTACCATTGATCTGTCACCATTTGCGAGATCGATCTGAAGTGGATTGTGAGATAGAGCGGAATAGAAGTTAATAAGAAATGAAACAGCAGTGGTTACAGGATAAGTCGTAATCAGAAGAAGTGAAAGTGACGAATAAAGGATTTAGCAGAAAGGGACTCAGAGGGAGTCCTTTTTTATGTTGTCTTGCATTTATAGTCAAGGCGCTGTTTTTTCGCTAGCTTTACAAATTTACAACGTGATTCGACACGCATTTACAATTTGTTTATGCTATCTTGATCTTCTCTTAATAGAATATCCCTACACTTATCCTGATAGAGATCGGATGTGGGAACATCTAACAAGGAGGAGTAACATGATCAGCAAGAAGATTCACAAAAGCTTGTCCATGATGCTAGTCATTGCGATGCTGCTTAGTCTGACGGTACCCCTGAATGGGACACCTGTCGTACAAGCAGCGGTCACCAATGGGGAGCAGTCCCCGATTTTGATTACCGAAATCTTACCGAATAACGAAGGAACGGATGTGTATGAGTATATCGAATTTGTCAATGTATCCGACAAGCCGATCTATACGTCCGATCTTGTACTTTGGTACAACTACTCGGAACTGGGCAAGGATCTGTCCTTGCAACCGAAAGAAGACACCTTCATTCAGCCAGGAGAAGTGATGGTGGCCTGGTATAATACCAGCAGCCTGACTCTGAATGATTTCAATGCGCATTACGGAAGCAGTGTAACCGAGGAGCAGCTGCTAGAAATAGATGGTGACGGCTTTACAGGCGTCTCCAATGGCGGAGATCGTGAATTTGCATTCGCCAATCATGCGGATGAATGGATCTCGCATGCCTATTACGAAGGAGCAGACATTGGCAGCGGCTTGTCCGCGCAATATCGCTTCAGCACAAATGGAATCAAAATGGAGTTGTATGCGCAGCAGGCAACCCCAACGCCAGGGGTTATTGATCCTGCCCAAATCCCAGCCTCTTCGCTGAGTTTGCCAAGTGTGGCAACGAATCATTCCGCTCCGGCTTCTATTCCTGCGAATGCGGATTATGAACTGAACCTGACCATTGACAGCAGCAGCGAAATTCAGGCCGCTGAAATCCAGATAAAATCCGATACCATGCCGGCCTCTGAACGCATGCCGATGCAGTTGCAGAACGCCTCTGTCACCGGCGCGGTTTACACGAGTGACTATCAGGTAGTGGTGCCGAAGACGTACTTCGAGAGTGCCAGCCAATTGCAATATGGGATTCGCATGGTAACAGAAGCGTACGTCGCCTACGAACCCGATCCAACAAGTTCATATGTGGTGAATGTGACCGGTTCGGTCGTCAATGTGGCGCCGACAATGACGCATACCCCTGTAGATCTCATCAGCAGCACCGATGATCTTACGTTGTCCGCTACAGTGGAGGATGCAGAAGGGGATGCCATCGTTCAACCAACTGTGCATGTCCAGGCGGGTGCAGAGATGCCGTGGACATCCTATGCGCTAACCTCCGTATCCGGCCATGTGTATGAAGCCCATATCCCGTCTCATACGATTCTTCCCGGGGAACTGAGGTATTATCTGACAGCCGAAGACGATCTGCTTAATGAAGCGCGGCATCCGGCCGCCGCCGACACGTATCATCAGGTCGAGGTGACGCATCCGAATGTAACAAAAGTCAACCAGATGCCAAAGCTGCTCATTACCGAACTGGTACCCGACAGCACCAATACAGGTTCTGCGGACGGCTATGAGTTCATAGAGCTGTACAACAATACAACCCTTGATCTGCAACTTCAGGATTATCAGATTCTCTACCGTTATCCGGACGACAAGCCGGATCTGGTATGGGATATCACGGTAGACAAGATACTGCCGAGCCAGCAAACCGCTGTCATCTGGATGGAGAACAGCAGCAATCAGACGGAAGATACGGCTGCATTCAATGCCAATTATGGCACCGCACTGACAGATGCCCAGTTGTTCAAGCTGGCCAGTGACGGCATGGCCAATGGCAGTGAGCGAACCTTGATTGTGGCTGATGATTTCGGCAATGAAATCTCAAGTGCTGCTTACAATGATGGTGCTGAAGATGATACCGAGTCCGATCGGGGCATTGTGTACAAATACGCGCCGGATCAATCGAGCATGATCAAGGCAGGGCTGAATGAGCGTGCGACCCCAGGCAGCATCATGAGTGGACAGGTGCCAGCCCAGGCCGTCGATCTCGCTGCAGACATGGTGGCGCCGGTCATCCATCATATACCTGTTTCAACCGAATTGTCGCTCGAACAGGATTGGACGATTTCTGCAGACATGACCGATGACCGCAAGGTCGAGGGGGCACTTGTCTATTACCAATTGCATGACAGTCTTCCTTTTCAATCAGTTGAAATGAAGAAAGTGGCGGGTACAGAAGCGTCTTATACCGCAGACATCAAGCGCAATCTCTTATGGAGTGCTTCTGTTCGCTATTACATCGAGGCTTCTGATGGTGTGAACCTGGTGCAGAGCGATGTCCATACGACTACGCTTGAACAGCAGGAAGCGAGTCATGAAGTGATGCCACACCTGCTGGTAACCGAAGTGGTGCCGGATTCAACAAATGTAAACGGCTTGGACGGTTATGAATTTATAGAAGTCTACAACAATACGGATCAGCCGCTTTCTTTCAAGGATTACGTCATTCGATACCGCTATCCGATGGATGGACCGGAAGCTGACTTGCTGTGGGAACCCGAAACCGATGTACTCATTCCATCAGGCGAAACACTGGTGTTCTGGATCATCAACTCCGGCAATGGCGATCTGACCGTTGCAGATTTCAACAGCAACTATGGAACCAGCCTCGTTGAAAATGAAGACATCGTGCGTGTCTATTCCAACGGCATGGCCAATGGCAGCAAACGAGGTCTCATCGTCGCTACCCATACAGGATTCGAGGTGTCAGCAGGCTACTACAACTTGATTGAAGGAATTGATGACACCCAAGCGAACAAAGGGATCGTATACCGCTACCCGGCCAATGGCTCCCAAGACATGCTCAAGGTGAGCAGTGGGGAATTGGATGCGACACCTGGCAGTGTGATAACGATTCAGATTCCGGAACAGCGGGTGCCTTTGCTGCCGGATACAGAGGAACCTGTGTACACTTTCGAACATATGCCGGAGCACATTGGGGAAATGGAAAACCTGGCACTTGTGCTCAATGCCCAGGATAATCACCAAGTCAAAACCGTCTCCATTCACTATCGGGTAAATGGAGCGGGTGCATACAGATCTGAATACGTACGTGAGAGTTACGAAGATAAACGCTATTCTTACACAATCTATTATCCTGAATATTATCAGCAGCCATATATCGAGGTGTACTACACGATATCGGATGGGTCCAACACCGTGACCACTCCGGTGCAGACTATTCAGGTTAATCGGGCAGAAACGGCGCTCCCACTTCGCCTTAACATCCAGAATGACGAGATCGTACAGGGCAATGTCATGCTCAAGGCCACCTCTTCCGATGTGCAGCCAGAGCAAATCACGATGACCCTTGACGGTGAAGTGATGAATACGACGACGAGAGCGATGGAATCGGATGCCTACTTCGTGTTTGACATGAAGAAATCCAATCTGTATTTCAAGAACGGTGTCACGATTGGCGATGAGATTCTGCACATTTTCGATGACACGATCAATGAATATGTGACCCTATCCGTGCCCGTTCCTGCAGACAAGTTGCAGGTGGGCAGCAATCTGATTGCCGTCCGCTCCGGTACGAAGCTGTCTCCGTTCGATGCCAATCCGGAAGAGAATCGGGATGACTTCTATATGAAGAATGTCAGACTGCTGCTGGCAGACGGCACGCTGCTGCGTGATCCCGCCTATGCAGACCCGAACGAAGAGTTGACGATGGGAGATGGCGGCGGGGCTACGGCCTTTATTGAATTTGATTTCAATCTGGCAAGTGAAGCCTTCCAGGCACAAGCCTATGCATGGGATACGACACAAGCAGAAGACGGTCCCCATGTGGTAACTGCGATGGATGGTGTAAACGCGGATGTGACAACGACTTTCTTCGTCGATAATACCGCTCCGGTTGTAACGCCGAGTGTGGAAGAAGGACGCGTTTACAAGGGAGACATCCTGCTTGATGCGGAGGTGACCGATGCGATCTCCTCTATTGCCAATGTGACGGCTACTCTGAACGGAGAAGCGATTACGCTGCCGTATGAGACCTCCTCAGCTGAACTGACCGCTGGCGTACAGCAATTCTACATTCATGCTGCGGACACAGCGGGGAATGAGCAGGAGATGACCATTCACTTTACGGTAGACGCAGAGCATCCGGACATGCCGGTTGTCATTTCACCAGCCCATGGTGCGACAGGCATCGGCAGCAGTGCGGCGTTGTCCGTACAAGTCTCTGATCCTACTGGCGACCAGATGGATGTTCATTTCTACCGTGGTTTCCAGATGAAGCCGGGAGAGGCAGAAGTGAAGGTTTATGCCAATCAGGTGAAGACCGAGCCGCCTGCCATGCTGCATCCGGACGGAGAAACCTGGCTTCAGGCTCAGCAAATCGAGCTGCTTGAGGCCAGTGATGATCAATATGTCACGACAGACAGTGTCGGGGATTTCCCTTATCATCGCTTCGTTGTGGATATCGATTCCGCGGTAAGCAGTCAGGATGAAGTCGAACTGAAGTGGGAAGGCCATTCCCTGACAGGTCGTAAAGTCAGCATGTATGTATGGCAGCCGCAAGCAGGCAAATGGGTGATGGTGGCAGACCATATTGCGCAGGATGAAGAAGACTTCACCCTCATTGGCAACGTACAGGCAGGAGACGCGCTGCTGGATGGTCAAATCCATGTCATTGTACAGGATGAGATTCCAGCATCACCGGCAGAATACGATTATACGCTGGTCTGGATCTCGGATACGCAGTATTACTCGGAGAGCTATCCCCATATTTTCGAGAACCAGATGCAATGGATTGCAGACAATGAGGAAGAAATGAATATTCAGTATGTGTTTCACACCGGTGACCTGGTCGATGAAAGGGACGAGGAATACCAGTGGCTCCATGCCGATGAATACATGGGTATTCTCGATGACGCCCATATCCCTTATGGCGTGCTGGCTGGAAATCATGATGTGGGTCACAAGGAAGGAGACTATGAAGCCTATTCCCGCTATTTCGGTGAACAGCGCTTCAAGGACAAACCATACTACGGCGGCTCCTATCAGGATAATCGGGGGCATTATGACCTAATCTCAGCTGGCGGCAATGATTATGTCATGGTATATATGGGCTGGATTATCGGACAGGGAGAGATCGACTGGATCAATGAGGTCCTCAAGCAGCATCCGGATCGCATTGCCATCCTGAACTTCCATGAATATTTGATGGTGACCGGGTCCCGCAGTCCGCTGGGCGATCAGATCTATGAGCAAGTTGTGGTGCCCAATCCGAATGTGGTAGCGGTACTGAGTGGACATTACCATGACAGTGAAACGAAAATCGATCAGATCGATGATGATGGAGACGGTCAGCCGGATCGTCAAGTCTATCAGATGCTGGCAGACTACCAGGGTGGCCCGCAGGGTGGACAGGGATATATCCGTCTGTTGCATGTCGATCAGGATCAGAATCGCATACTCGTCAATACGTACAGCACGCTGCTGGATGATTACAATTACTATGATACGGCAGACTATCCAGGGAAAGATGAATTCATAATTGAGCTGGATTTGCAGCCGAAGGAGAAGCGGGTCGCAACCGATACATTTGAAGCCAATGTGTATACGAAGTCCATGATGGATACGGTTGAGAACGTCGAGAGCGGCGCACAAGCCGAAGTCGTCTGGCACGGATTAAAGGACAATCAGGAATATGGCTGGTATGTCATGGCTGAGGATGATTTTGGTGGTAAAATACGGTCGGAAGTAGCTACGTTCATGACACGAAAGCATACATCGGATTCCGGTTCTTCTCAACCAGATACGAATGAAGAGCAAGAACGCGAGCAACCGGTGAATGGCAAGAAGCAGGTAAAAGTAAAAGCCGACCCCCAGTCAAACGGCACGATCGTTTTACCAGAGGCATCCTTGCTGGAGGAACTTGAACGAGAAGACGTCAATGAGCTTGAAATACTCATCGAACAGCTGCAAGATAGCACTGGAAATGAAGAAATACAGCCGCAGGTTCGCCTTCAGTTTGAGAGCAGCCTCTTGAAAAAAGCGAAAGAAAAGAAAAAGAATCTGACGCTGCGTACTGGACAGATCGAGATCAAGATTCCGGCTGGATTGTTCGGTTCCGTCCTGGATGAGATCGGAGAAAATACCGATATCGTGCTCCAGGTTGCCACCCATACGGAGGAAGGCAAAGCGGAAACCAGACAAGCTGTAGCCGGAAACGCAGCATATGAAGCGACCGACATCGTCATCGATCTGACGTTTGCCATGCAGCACGAACAGGCGCAGGGAATGTCGAAAGAAGAGGAAGCGCAGTGGACAGGTAGCTTGAATCAGTTTGAGGAACCGATCACCGTTTCGTTCAAACTGACCGATGATCAATGGGCGCAGCTGGATTCGCGATATGCTGGCGTCTACTATGTGAACGGTGATCAGGTTGCATATATGGGTGGTACGATCGAGAACGGTCAAGTCACATTCGAAACCAATCATTTTTCCACCTACACGGTTTTGGAATATCACAAGCAGTTTGCAGATCTGTCGTCCCACTGGGCAGAGCAAGCCGTGGAAGAGCTGGCAGCCAAATGGATCGTCTATGGCGTCAATGAAAGTGAATATGCACCGGATGTCAACGTCACCCGCGGGCAACTGGCGGCGCTCATCGCACGGGCACTGAAGCTGGATACGGAGTCTGCATTCAGCACGGCCTTTGAAGATGTTCAGCAGTCACGATATGATGCGGACGCCATTGGCGCCGTGGCTCAAGCCGGCATCATGCAAGGGTATGGAAGGAGCTTCAGACCAGATGACGCCGTCACCCGTGAGGAAGCGGCGGTCGTACTGATGCAAGCTTATGTGTATCGCCACGGAGCTGCCCAAGAGACGGGGCAGGATGCTGCGTTCCGGGATGCGGAATTAATTTCCGACTGGGCATATCCATTTGTCCAGCAGGCTGCACACCTGAACCTGATTGAAGGGACAGGTGACGGGCAATTCGAGCCAGCAGCCGATTTGACCCGCGCCCAGGCGGCCATGCTGATCTGGAAATGGTTCAATCTCGAAGAATAGAAGAATAAAAGTTGCACCGAGCTATTGTACAAGTCGCATGTGTATAAATCGGCGCGATAGATGAAGAAACACGGAAAGGGAGATGCTGCTATGGCATCTCCCTTTTGCGATTCAGAATAGACATAACAGATACACAACAGATACACAACAGATACATGACATAGCTGATACAGGACAGACAGATCCATTCAGATCAAGTGAGCTTATGTCAGATCCATGCAGCTTAGGGCAGCCATGTTTTGACAGATTGTTTTGGAGGTAAAGATAGACAACACACCTATCGTCCGTCCTGAAACCGGAGGATTCGAATAGTAAATTTTAAATTTCAGTGCACAATATGGGAAAGAACCAGATTGAATGGTAGACGGGCTATGCGGTAAACTGATTTCATTTGGTCAACATTCGATTCAGACTAGAGAAGGGGGAAATTTCATGGTTTTTTACATAGCGGTTGCTGTCATTGTGCTCTTTGTATTATGGGGGGCCGTTTCGCCTGGGGGATTAGCTGCATCTTCCGATGTCGCCCTGGCGTTCATGATTGAGAAATTTGGATGGATGTACTTGATTGCAGCTTTTGCTTTTCTTGTGTTTGCCCTGTTTTTGGCGTTTAGTGAATTCGGCAAGATTCGTCTGGGTTCTGATGATGACGAACCGGAATATTCCAATCTCACCTGGTTTGCCATGCTGTTTAGTGCGGGCATGGGGATTGGCCTCGTCTTCTACGGGGTGGCGGAGCCGATGTATCATTATTTGATTCCGCCGGTTGGTGAAGGTGAAACACCGGAAGCAGCCAAGACGGCACTGCGCTATTCGTTCTTTCACTGGGGACTTCATCCCTGGGCGATCTACTCCGTAATTGGATTATCCCTGGCCTATTTCCAATTCCGCAAAGGCCAAAGAGGACTGATCAGTTCGACTTTTTATCCTTTGCTCGGCGAGAGAATCAATGGACCGATTGGCAAGGGCATCGATATTCTGGCCGTTATAGCCACAGCCTTCGGAGTGGCCACGTCACTGGGGCTGGGTGTGCTGCAAATTAACGGCGGTCTCTCGTATGTCTTCGACATTCCGAACGAAACCTATACCCGTATCCTGATCATTGTCATCGTGACGGTGTTGTACATGATGTCGGCCGCTACCGGTCTTAACAGAGGCATCAAGATCCTGAGCAACACCAATCTGGTGCTGGCACTTGGTCTGCTGCTCTGTGCGCTCATTCTGGGACCTACCGCCTTTATTTTTGATACGTTGACGGTAACGGTAGGCGGGTATATCCAGAACATTGTTCAAATGAGTCTGAGACTGACCCCGTTTACGCAAAATGACTGGATCGCGACCTGGACGTTATTTTATTGGGCATGGTGGATTGCCTGGGCACCATTTGTCGGCATGTTTATCGCCCGTGTGTCCAAGGGAAGAACGGTCAAGGAATTTGTGCTGGGTGTGCTGATCGTACCCAGTATCTTCAGCTTCCTCTGGTTTACGGTATTTGGAGGTACCGCCCTCCATTTTGAAATGTTCCAAGGCAAAGAAATTGCGGAAGCCGTCAGTGCAGATATGACCTCGGCGCTATTTATTACACTGGGGCAATTTCCGTGGGGGATTCTGCTTTCCCTCATTGCGACTTTTCTGATTATCACCTTCTTCATCACATCAGCGGACTCCGCCACATTCGTTCTGGGCATGCTGTCCTCCAAAGGGAAGCTGAACCCGACCACCAAAGTCAAGCTGACATGGGGGGTTCTGCAGTCCTCTATTGCGATTGTCCTGCTGCTGAGCGGAGGGCTCAAAGCGTTGCAGACTGCGTCGATCATTACCGCTCTGCCCTTTGCCATCGTGCTCGCCTTCATGTGTGTCTCCCTGCTTAAATCCCTCCGACAGGAGGCCAGGGAGGAACGCAAGAAAGAGAAGCGTCGCCGCAAAAAACTGGATGCCCTCCTCCTGGAAAGTGAAGAGAATAAATAATCCCCTCACGCAAACGGGGCCGTTCCAAAGGATATTGAATCCTCGGGACGGCCCCGTTTGATGATAGGGGGACAGGACGGCCTGCTGGCCTTTATCCTGCTCCGGATGTGTTATTCAATGGTGATCTGATCGACATAGATGGCACTGCTGCCGCTGCTGCCAGTAGGTGAGAAGAATTCGACCCCGATTTCCTTCACATCCCCACTATTGGAAAGCGAAGAGATTGGCAAAGTGAGCGTTGTGGTTCCCGAGCTGTTGATGGAGAAGCTGCCGCCATCCTGCCAGGTCCAGCCGGAACCTGTTTTCACGAACAGCTTCGCCGTCATGCCAGAACCCGGGTTCCCCCAGGAGGCATGCTTGACACGAGCTTTCAAGGTGGTTTTGCCGCTGAAATTATGGTTCTCCGTACGTTTTAACGTATACTTCTGATTGCCTGCCAGCGTAACATTTGCCTTCAGGGAATGCGTCCCCTCCGATTTCCATTCTGTTACAGACCAGGGCCCTCCGCTTACATTGAGGCCTGTCCAGCTTTGGGTAGAGCCCTCGAAGCCATACAGGGTGGTGGCAGATGTGCCTCCGCCAGAGCCCGCCTCGACGATCGGAGTCAGGGTCGAACCGTTCCAGATTTCCCCTCGATTGACCGTCCAGCTGTCATTCATCAGAGCGGACGCCCCCTGATTGTTATTGGGTCCCCATGCATCGTTCCAGGCCAGGAAATAGACGGCTTTCGGGAATTTTTGCTTGATCGCTGTCATCCATTGACTGTAGTCGAATGTGCCATTTGTCGTTTGCGGACCTATTTCGGCAAAGGCAAACGGTTTGCCGAGAGCGACCATTTCATCATAGCCCGTCAGGTTGGATGGATTGTCGATATAGGCGTCTAGTCCGGTCATATCCACGTATGCATCACCAGGATAGTAGGAGGTCTTGTTGTTGCAGTTGGCATCTGCTGAATAGACCCAGATCAGGTTGTTCAAGCCCTTGGTCGTGGTCAGATAGTTGTACATGTTGATCCACGTATCCTTGTAAGCCTGGGCACGGTTGGCATCGTACTGATTGTAGCCCGTGCTGCCCCACCAGAACCACTCACCGTTCATTTCGTGCAGGGGACGGAAGAGAACAGGCACGCCGGCATTCTCCAATTCCTGCAGACCGAGCGCAATCTTGTCCATCATCGCTTTCCAGCGGGCGCCTTCCGTCGTGGTGTGATTGTCCAGATTTTGAAACTTGGCCGTGGAAAGTGTGGTTTTGTAGCCACCGCCATTCGGATTGTCCGGACTTGGCAGATGCATACTAATCGCAACCAGCCCACCCTGATTCCAGTAGTTGATCAATTCCGTGTTGCAGCCATAGCTGATGGCATCGGTCAGACTGTTTAGTCCCGTCCACCAGCCTTTGGCATAGTCACAGGACAAGATGCCGGCATATTGATTGGTTTGGTTTTTCAGGTTATTCGTTTGGGTCATGGAGAATGTATCGTCACTGTAACCGGCAAAGTGACCGGATACGACTCGATTATCAGTCCGATTCGGCAAATGGGCAAGCCAGTTGTACACATCCTTGGTGGCCACACTAGCTCCTGAGTTGGATAAGGAAACCGTATGTGCGACGGCCTGACCAGCTGCGGACAGGGCCATGATCGCCACCAGCAACAACATCCATCCTTTTCGATTCCAATTTTTCATAGGGTACCTCCTATATTTTTTTGTCAGCGCTTACAAAAAGATTGGGTTTGATAGTGAGGAATCTATCATTCACCTCCAATTCCTGTTATTATAGTTATACAATAAATTGAATAAAGCGCTAACAATTCTAAATATAACACAGGTCAATTCGACTGAAAATGGACTGGATTGACCCAAAGTGGTTAATTTATGTGCTAGAGCCCCCATTTTTGTGCATGTCCAGGTCGATGTAGCCCTGGAATTTGCAGCATGGATGGTTGAAAACGAAGGAGGAATGGTGTGTGGTACCCTGGGAGAGACTGACGGTAGCCTGTCATCACGTGATGCTTCACAAGCAGGATCACAACTGGAAGGTAGTCAACCGAACCAACCCTTTCTCAGCACTGTGGTATTTATATGAGGGGGAGGCTCGGTTTCAGATTGGGGAAAAGGAGATAGGGGCAAGTGCAGGAGACGTACTGATCCTTCCTGCGGGACAGACTTTTCATGCCCGTCTGCTTCCGTCCTGCCGCAGGATTTCCAACTTTGCCGCTCGGTTCACACTGTACGCCGGTGATTCAATGGATTGGTTCAAATTGTATCAAATGCCTGTGGTCATTCACAAAGATGAGCATCCGATCCGGGAAGATGATCTGGAGGAGTTGATTCACTGGTCCCATACCCACACCCCGATGCGGCAATTTTTCATGGATCATGCGCTGCTTCGACTAGTCGGCCTGCTCATGGAGGCGAGGCTGCAGGAAGTGACGCCAACCTTCCACCCTGATCATCCGCTGCATGATCGTCTCTATCACGTTCTGCAATGGGTACGCAGTCATCTGCATGAAAAAATAACATTGGCAAAACTGGCTGAAATGATCCATGTTTCGGAAGATCATTTCATTGATCTGTTTCAGCGATATACGGGAAAATCACCCATCCAGTATGTGAATCATCTGCGGATCGAGAAGGCGAAGGCGTATTTGCTGAATCATCACTTCTCTGTCAAGGAAACGGCATATGCTGTCGGGATTCGGGATCCCCTGTATTTCTCCAAAATGTTCAAAAAACAGGTGGGTCAGTCGCCTGCCTATTACCGGAAGATGATGAGCGATTGGTAACCCCGTAAGCGAAGCGACTGACTGGAAGCCATGTTTGTCTTAGTATACCCATGTACGCGGGCGAGGCTGCTGCACCTGAATCATCTTCTGTATCAGGAGCTTGCGCATGTCGGCCAGCACCTCCGCATAGGCAATATCCTGCGCGAGATTATGGTATTGCATCGGATCTTTCTGCAGATCGTACAGTCCTTCCTTGCCGTTATCCTCACATAAATAGCGATACTGCTGTGTGCGAATGTTGCGCCATCCTGTAAATTCCATCAGGGCACATGCCTTGCCAGCGAAAGGTTCATTGCGCAGTGCCGGCAGAAGTGAGGTGCCCTGCAAATGGCTCGGGATCTGGATGCCGGCACAATCAAGCAAGGTAGGCAGCACATCGACGGCTTCCACAATCGATGTGCAAGATCGTCCCGCCTCTCGCATGCCCTGAGGCCAGTAGATCATCAGCGGTACACGGCTGATACAGTCCTCTCCAGGGTAACCTTTCTGATAGCGAAGATGATCGCCGAGATACTCCCCGTGGTCGGACGTAAACACAATTAGCGTGTTGTCATCCAATTGAAGCTCCTCCAGCTTGCTGCGGATTTGCCCGACATAATGATCGACCTCACTAACCATGGCGTAATAGCCGTGCTTCACAGATCGCAGCTCTTCATCCGAGAAATAATCCTCCCTGCGCAGTTGGTCCAGCTCTTCGGGCAGATCGGGCAGGGAAAGGGTCTGCGCATCATACAGATCCAGAAAAGACTGGGGGGCTACCCATGGTGTGTGCGGAGAGTAGAAGCCTGCGATACAGCACCAGGTATCCTGTTGATGTTTCTCGATAAAAGCCATCGTCTGTTCAGCCACAAAGGCGCTGTGTGTCAAATCCTCACGAGCAGGAAAAGGGACCGCATGCTTGGGCTCGCGCTCGATATGGGTGATGTCATCCTGGATGCCCATCAGGGAATACCAGGTCTCTGTTGCGGGCGGCAGTCCGAGACTGATCTTCGCCGCTTCCTCGGGCGCCTTCGCTCTAGCCCAAGCCCGGTACGCATCTTCATAACAGCCCGGCTCATCCGAAATTTCCAAATGATCGAATCCGTAGGATGGATGAATATCACGGTGATCCCGGTTCGAATGAGGGAGGGCATGCAGTTTGCCTATATTTCCAGATACATAACCGGCATTTTTGAGCATTTTGGGCAGCGTGACCGATTCCTCAGGCAGCGGCACCGCCATATGGGTAATGCCCAGCGCAGAAGGATAGAGGCCGGTCAGAAAACTGGCACGGCTTGGCATGCAGATCGGATTTTGTACATAATGATGCTGAAAATTGACACCTTGCTCCGCCAGTTTGTCCAGATGAGGGGTTTGAATCTCCTTGTTGCCATTGGCACCAAGCGCATCCCAGCGCTGTTGATCTGTATACACGATCAGAATATTGGGTCTCTTCATTGTGGTGGTCACCTCGTCATGAAAATTCAAAATGTTATATTTGTTATTTATATGTTATCACTAAAAACTAATATTAGAAACCTATTTTGTTTGGTATAATGAACGAGAACACCAAGAAAAAAACACCAACAAAGTCAATGATAGAGGAGATGTCCCTCATGCTTCACAAGATGCGTGCATCGATGAACCGACTGAAGGACATGCGGATGGAACGCAAGCTGATTCTGGTGTTCCTGCTGATCATTACCCTGCCGCTGTTTCTCATCAGCTATATCTCGTACAACAATTATTCGGACTCCATCGAAGATAATACGATCGCTTACTCCAAAACGGTGCTGTCGAAAATGATGGAGCGTACCGACGACTATATTGAGGATATGATTCGCATTTCTTCGATTCCTGCCTATGTCGATGAGATTCGCACCAATCTGATTCGATCGAATGAATATGAAAAGCAAAAAGTGAAGGGAGAGGATTCGCATGCGTTGCCCAGAGACTTCGATACGCTGCTCATGATTCAACGGGGAATTGAAGATAATATCTCTTTCATCAATACGATCAAGCGCGGAGCGAACTCCGTTTATATTTTCGATCAATTTGGAAACGGTTACTATACCGCCAAATCGGGAGGCGTACGCTTGGACATCCCGAAAAGCTATGAGCAATGGAAGCTGGAGGCCAGCGAATCCAACGGGGAGGCCGTCCTCGTCAGTACGCAAAAGTTTGTCAGCAATTTGCAGAGCACCCGCTATGCTTTTACCGTTGTACGCAAAGTGATTGACCGCTCCCTGAATCCGATCGGACTGATCGCAGTCGATGCGGATATTCGTTTCATTGAGGATCAGGTCATTGGGTTGGATCAGCTGACGAAGGGAAACACGGTCATCGTGGATGAACATGGCCATGCTATCTATGATAGTGAGAAGAAATGGGTCGCCACCAATATTCAAAATGAGCCGATCATCCAGCAGGCGAAGGGTGGCAGCGGCAGCTTTTACGAAATGGTAAATGGAGAAGAACATCTGTTTATTTACACGACCTCTGAGAATACGAACTGGAAGGTGCTCATCTCCATCCCGGTGAAGGAACTGACGAGAGAAGCCGCTGTTATTCGCAATGTGACCTGGTTTGCGACAGGTGCGGTGATCATCCTGGCCCTGGCGGTGTCCATCGTGTTCTCCTACGCCTTGACCAAGCCGCTGCGCAAGATGATTGCTCTCATGAGAAAGGTTCAGATCGGTGACTTGAATGTCCAGTTCCAGGTCAAGCACCGGGATGAAATGGGTCAGCTCGGCAATCAGTTTAATCGAATGCTGTCACGCATCCGGCATTTGATTCAGGACATCTACGAGATGGAGTCGCAGAAGAAGGAAGCAGAGCTGCATGCGCTGCAAAGTCAGATCAATCCGCATTTTATCTATAATACGCTGGAAGCCATCCGCATGATGGCCGAGATCAACGATGACACCGAAGCAGCCGATATGATCTCTCTGTTGGGCAAGCTGATGCGGTATAGCATCAGTGACTTGCGGGAGGTTGTCACGATAGAGAAAGAGCTCGAACATGTGCGCAATTATGTGGAGATTTTAAACTACCGTTATCCGAACCGTTTTGTACTGACGGAAACGGTACCGCGGAAGCATTGAAGCCTTATCCGGTCGTGAAACTGATCTTCCAGCCCATTATTGAAAATGCGATCTACCATGGCATGGAAGACGGACAGCCGACGATGCATTTGTCGATTGAGGTAGAGCAGAAAGAAGATTGCGTTGAATTCAGATTACGTGACGATGGCAGCGGCATCGGGCCAGAGCAGCTGGAACGGTTGAACGACCGTCTTCATCAGCAGCTGAAATCGGGTACAACGGATGGCAAGCGCCAAGGGATCGGACTGAAAAATGTCCATGACCGGATTCGACTGCACTATGGACATGACTATGGTCTGCATATAGAGAGCGAGCGGGGAATTGGAACGGAGATTACCATCTGCGTGCCGAAATAACACTGCAACGGGGGGATCTGCCATGTACAATCAAACAGAGAGAAAGCTGCATTTCAGGTGGATGGGTTGTCTGCTCATCGGGATGTGCCTGATGATGGGATTGGGGGCATGCAGCCAACAGGAAGAGGAAAACAACAGCGTGATCGACGGACCGGCAAGCGATCCAGAGATGCAGGGAACGATTACCTTTTTGACCAACCGTGTCGATTTAATTGAAAACGGAACGATGCGTCGATATGCGGAAGCATTCAGTGAAAAATACCCGGGCGCGACCGTCCAGTTTGAAGGACTGACGAATTATGCAGATGACATCATTGCCCGGCTTACGATGCGTGATTTGGGAGATGCGCTGCTCATTCCCAAGAATCTGACCAATCGGGAGCTGCCCAATTATTTCGAGCCGTTGGACCCTGCCATGATGGAGAATATGCGATTTACTGATCACAGAATGCATGAGGGACAGAATTACGGGCTTGCAACAGGCAGCAGCATTGAAGGCATTATTTATAACAAACGGGCCTTTGCAGCGGCGGGCATCGAGGAAGTGCCCAGGACGCTGGATGAATTTTATGCGGCCTGCGAGCAGCTCAAACAGGCGGGCATTGTTCCCGTTTACCTAAATTATGGCGCACAGTGGCCGATGAAGCAGTGGGGAGAGGAACTGGTGGTCTTTATGAATGAAGACCCCAATTATGTGAACAACATGATCAATCAGCCAGAGCCTTGGCAGCTGGACAATGCGTGGGGGCGCAGCATTATGATAGCGAAGACGCTGATCAATCGCGGGTACGTGGAAGACCGGCTCTTTGCAGACTACTGGGAAATTTCCAAGACCGAAGTGGCGACCGGAGAGGCAGCCATGTATTTTCTGGGCAACTGGGTGATCAATCAGGTGGTGGCAGCAGGGGCCAATTCGGAGGATATCGGTTTCTTCCCTTTCCCTTATGATAACAGCGGCAACTATTACGCACCCGTTAATCCGGACTGGTTCGTCGGGGTAAGCAAATTCAGCGAACATAAGAAGCTGGCCAAGGCCTGGATCGACTTTCTGGTTAAGGAATCCGGTTATATTGCAGACTCTGGCTTCTTGCCTGTCATCAAGGGGGAGGAAGCTGCGTTTCCGCAGATTCAGGAGTTTCTGTCCTACGAGCCGACGCTCGTCGAATCCGTACCCGTCTCGGACACGCTGCTTGAAATTGCCAACCGTGCCCAGATTGCCTTTTGGTCTGGCGAATATGTGCAGGAACTGGTTGCATCGCGGGATCTGGCCGCCTCATTTGAAGCGATCAACCAGCGCTGGAAGCGGGCCAGAGAAGAAGTGCTGGAATTGCCTGTGCAGTAGCTAACAAATAAAGCAGTTATCGCTAACAATACATGACGCATGCTAACAGAAATGGTATAATGGTGGCATATTAGAGGATAGGGGAAGGGACACAACCATGGCGAAAAAAGTAACCATGCAGCAAATTGCGGATTATCTGGGTGTTTCCAAATTTGTTGTATCAAAGGCGCTCTCCGGAAAAGGCGGCGTCAGTGATTCCACGAAGGAGCGGGTCATTGATGCCGCTTCCGAGCTTGGGTATTTCACTCAGAAAAATGCTTACGTGAAGCAGATGAAAAACGAGCAGGTCCGTCACCCCGCAAACGGAAGCAAGCAGTCCGTGCTGGTGCTCATGCCTAACATCCGTTTCCAGACCAAGGAGTCTCTCTACTGGGGCCGAATCCTGGATGGTTTGTCCGCTCGTCTGGAAGAGCGGGGCATCGGAATGGTGATCATTTCCGAGCAGAGCATGGATCATTTTATGAGCCTGCTCAATCCAGATGGCATACTCGGTCTCATCGGTGTCGGAGAGATCAATACGTCGCTGTTGATTGAGGTGCACCGCGTAGGTCTGCCGATCGTGCTGGTGGATCATGAGGATTCGTTGATACCTTGCGATACGCTGTTTGTTAATAATGTGGATTGCATGATCCGCATGACCAAGCATCTGATCGGGATCGGCCACACGGACATCCAATTTCTAGGTGATATTACCTACTCGCGCAGTTTTAAGGATCGCTGGATGGGCTATTGGGCTGCGATGGAAGATAAGGGATTGCCAGTCGATATGGAGGAACGGGTGCTGACCTTGCACGGGTATGAGTCTTCCGACTTTCTGGAGGAACTGAAAGGCTGGATCATGAAGCGGAAGAAAAATCGGACGCTGCCGACTGCCTTTGTCTGCGCAAACGATTCGATCGCTGTGGCGGCAGTAAAAACGTTGCAGGAATTGAATATCTCCGTTCCCGGGGACGTATCTGTGAGCGGATTCGACAATATTGAAGATTCCTATCAGATTAGACCGGCTCTTACGACCGTCAACGTCCCGAAGGAAGCGCTTGGCAGAAGGGCTGTCGACAAGCTCATTGAACGAATGGCAAACCCTGAGGCGCCATTTGAGAAGGTACTGATTGCGGGCGAGATCGTATTTCGGGATTCCATGCAGGAACGGGAAGGTCGTAAGCGATAACGATAAGCAGAACGAAAGCGAATAAACAAGATTGGACGCGGCAAGAGAATAGCGTATAACGGATAACGGAAAACAGGGAAGCGTGAGAAACCATCCGGTTGGAGGTCTCATGCTTCCCTCTTTGGTCTTTTCCCTGTGTCAGGCAGTTGCCTTGCCCGTACTTAGAAGAGGGGGCGGGCTCTTGGTTACGGGGAAGAAGGGGGCTTGGCTGGAATGAAGAACGTAAAGGCCACCCCGTTGCGTTCATTTTGAAGTCGTACCTCTGCATGATGGATGTGGGCGATGCGCCGGACAATCATCAGGCCGAGTCCATGTTGTCCATGGCTGCCTTTTGTATAGGGCATGAACAGCTTATCCTGCAACTTTTGCTCCAGTTCCGGACCGTCATTCCAAAAACGGAGAGCCCACATACCGGAAGCGTTCGGGCCGGGAACGTCGGTCAGACGAATTACAATACGATGACGGGCATAGCGAAGCTGATTGTCAATTACATTCTCGATGGCGATATTCCATTGTTCCTCATTTCCAGTGATGAAGGCTTCATCGAGCTGAACGTCCCACTCGACCTCCGGCTTTCGCCATTTCAGCCTTTCCACCGCATCCTCGACCAGCGTATGCAACGGAAAAGGCTGCATGGACAACTCCATTTCAGACAAATATTCCAGCTTGGTCAGATGAAGGAGCTGGGCGATCTTGCGCTCCAGCCTCATCGCTTCGCTCTCAATGACCTGAATCGATCCTTTCAGATCGCCTTTCGGGTAAATATCATCCTGTACGGATTGTGCGTAGCTGCGAATGACCATCACGGGCGTTTTCAGTTCGTGTGAAATATGCTGCAAATATGACTGCTGGGCATGATCCTGATGAATGAGCTTCTCGCGCATCCGTTCAATGGAATCAGCAAGTTCTCCCAGCTCGTCCTTGCGCTCCAGTGTGAAAGGCTGATGCCAGTCTCGTTCGCTGATCCGTCTGACATGCTCCTTCATCTGAACGAGCGGTCTCGATAAATAACGCGCCGCCAGCAGAGAGGGAATCCAGCTGACGAGCACCACGATGAGCACGACCCAGAGCAGGCGCTTGAAAAGGGTCCTCACCAATTCATCCCGGTAGTCTCCCCACATGTAGGATACGATAAAGTAGTCTTTCCCCTGGACATATCCTTTACGAATGACGTAAAACACGGTTTTGCCCTCGATGTCCCTCGAATAGCGCTGTGACATCTCCGTCTGGGTTTTCGCGTCCTGGATGATGATGTTCGTGTAGGGCGAGAGACTTTTGGAAACAGGGAGGATTCGCCCGTTCGGCAGGATGAGCAGATGATTGACCTTCCGAATATCCTGCGGATTGACTTCCTGGGAGGGCAGCTGATTGAAACGCTCCTGATTGACCGCTCCCCGATCAATCATCAGATGCTGCGCTTCTTCGATCGTCAGGAAGATTTCTTTATTGAAAAAGGATTTCAGGGTACTCGGGATCAGCAGTGCAATCAACAGGGATATGCCCAGACTCACAGCTGCCAGCAGCATCCAGATCTGAACAGCCAGCGAGTAGTTGCGGATGCTCTTCACGCCTTGACCATCCGGTATCCGAAGCCATAGATCGTCTCCACTCTCAGCTCGGGCAGACGCTTGCGTAAGCGCCGGACCAGATCATCTACGGCTCGATCCGTGCCGTAGTAATCGGCCCCCCATACGTGCTGGAGCAGTTGCTCTCTGGAAAAAGCTTGCCCTGGATGCCGGACAAACCACAAGAGCAGATCAAATTCCATGGAGGAGAGGTCGATCGAAGAGGTTCCGTGTATGACGATGCGCTTGTCTTCATCGATGTGGTATGGACCTGTTGCATGGATGCGGGTCGCTTCAGTGGACGCGGAAAGTTTATAGGCCCGTTCTAAAATATTTCTTGCCCGGATCATCAGCTCTCGCGGGAGGAACGGCTTGGGCAAATAATCGTCGCTCCCCATCTCGAGTCCGATGACACGATCAAGGTCTGCGTCCCGGGCTGAAATAAAAATGACCGGAACTTCCGGTGTCTCAGCCTTGATCTCGCGAATCAGCTGATATCCATCGAGATCAGGCAGCATAATGTCCAGAATCCACAGATGGGGCGGCCGGGAAATGGCAGCTCTCGCAGGTTCACCGGCTGTAAACGCGGTCACTTCCCATCCTTCTTTCTCCATATAGCTGACCAGCAACTCATTGAGATTCAGCTCGTCCTCGACCAGATTGACGCGATATCCCATGGCCATACCTCCTTGTACAGACCTTACGCTGCAATGACGACATTTTGTCTTCTGATGTTACTATACCAAGATTTGTACAAATGCAAAAGAAGGGATGCATCCTCGATGATGAGATGCATCCCTTCGCAAATCTGGCTGTGCTCGTCATGTACCTAGGTGGAATTAGGCATTTTCGGCATCTGCAGCATGTTGCAGTTTTTCAGCCAGCCATGTATTGCCTTGCTGAAGCTGTGCAAGCAGTTCATTCAGGGTAGACTGAATGGTCTCGGCATTATCGGCATCCAGTGCTTCGCCCAACTGCTTCATCAGTGCGTGCATGTTCTCATGATGAGCTTTGATCGCGTCTTTGGCTTCCGGGTTGATGCGATCCTTTTTCTCTTGCATGAGCGCTCTCAATTCTTCCTTCGTGATTTCACCGTTTTGAAGCTTTTCTTTTATGGCTTCCATTTCGGCTTTCATTTCCTCACTCTTCGCATCCTTCAGAGCCTTCATCTGTTCCATTAACTCACTCCGGGTGTCGAACGCGGCTTCCCATTCATCCGTTTGGTCAGGCGTGTATTGATCAGATAGCAGCGTTAGATAGGTTTGCTGATGGATGCCGGCCTGCAAGCCATGCTTGTGATGCTCACCGCGTTGTTCTTTACGATCCTGGAAGCGATCTTTCATTTCACCAAAGCGTGCCTTCATGTCACCGAAGCGCCCATCTTGCCAATTGCCCTGCTGGTTGACGGGTGGTGCCGGCTCAACCGTACCTCCTTCGCTAGTTTCCGAAGCGGCCATGCTTCCTGCCGCCGGTACCGCGATAGCTAGTGCAAGAACAGAGCTTGCGATGGTTTTCTTCCAATTCATGTTCATCGACTCCTTTGATTTCGTTTTCGTTGTTACACCTATAATGTAGACAAGAATTATGGGCACAATGTCAGAAGATTGTGGGAAATGATGTGAATGATGAAAAGGGAAAATGGGAACAGCATGAAAACGGTCACGGCAAAAAGGTGGAAATCGATCTATCATGGGGATAAACACAACTGTCAGGTATGACGCTACGTGTAAAGGAGGAAGGATGACGTGAAGCCGTCTTGCAACGAAAAAGCAGATGCTGCGCACATCGGTCTGCAGGCGAATGGAAGCCATACAGGCAGGGAGCGCTCGATCGTGGTTGTCTACAAGACGAAATATGGGAGCACACGCCGTTACGCGAACTGGATCGCAGAAGCGACAGGGGCGGATCTATATGAGCATGGGCAAGTATCCAGCGAGGATCTGATGGCATATGACACGATTGTATATGGCGGTTCTCTGTATGTGGTAGGTATGCTGGGTCTCTCGCTAATCAGGGATCATATGTCTGGCTGGAAAAACAAGCACGTCATCGTATTTTCCGTTGGCGCATCACCCGCCCATGAGTCTGCCATCACGGAAGTGAAGAAGAACAATTTCACAGTGGAGATGATGAAACAGGTTGATTATTTTCACCTGCGAGGAGCTTTCGATTACGGGCGGTTAAACTGGACAGACAAGCTGCTGATGTTCCTGCTCAAGAAGAAGCTGCAGTTCAAAAAGGAAGCGAAGCGGACGAGAGATGAGAAAGGCATGCTGGCCTGCTATGACCGTCCGGCAGACTGAACCCGGGAGAGCGAAATCGAGCCGATTGTGGCATGTATAAATAAGAGATATATGCAAAAGGAATGAGTACAAATGGAATGAAAATAGCCTCTCCTTTCTGTCCTCTGTAAAAGAGAATGGAAAGGGGAGGCTGTAAACGGGGTTAGGTCATAAATGGATAGGTTAGCTGAACTGCACCTGCTGCTAGCGGGACTGGGTGTAGGAGAGATTGCGCTGGATCAGATCCATACGCTGCTGCACACAGGCATAGGAGCGCAGGGGATCTTCCGGAGTATGCATGACGTAATCCAGCAATTGATCGACTGTGGTCGTGGCGACATGACAGCGCGTATCCGAGGAAGCATAGTAGATATACACATCCCCGTTCTCGCGTGCAATGACGCCATTGCAGAAGACGACATTGGATACATCTCCGATTCGCTCTTCTCCCTGCGGGGCGATGAGATGACCAGCAGGAGCGTGCAGAAGCCGCTCTGGCTGTTCGAGATCGGTCAGGAAAGCATACAGGACATAACGAAGGCCTGCAGCTGTATTGCGAACGCCATGTGCGATATGCAGCCATCCTTGTTCGGTCTTGATCGGGGCAGGACCCTGACCGTTCTTCACTTCCTTGATGGTGTGATAGTAACGGCGATCGATGATGACTTCTTCATGAATGACGGCATTTTCCATGGAATCGGACAACCCCCAGCCAATGCCTCCGCCTGAACCGGTGTCGATGAAGCCATCTTGCGGTCGCGTGTAGAACGCATATTTGCCATGAACAAATTCCGGGTGCAGAACGACATTCCGTTGCTGCGCGGACGGGGTTTTGAGATCGGCGAGACGTTCCCATACTTTCAGATCCCGCGTACGGGCAATGCCACACTGGGCCACGGCACTGGACAGGTCGCCGGCTGGTGCATCAGGGTCCTTGCGTTCTGTGCAGAAGAGCCCGTAGATCCATCCGTCTTCATGCTGGACAACACGCATATCGTATACATTGATGTCCGGGTCATCTGTCTCGGGCATGACGACTGGCTGATCCCAGAATCGGAATCGGTCAATCCCGCTCTCACTTTCGGCGATGGCAAAGAATGACTTCCGGTCATCCCCTTCTACTCTGGCTACCAGATAGAACTTCCCGTTTAACTCAATCGCCCCCGGATTGAACACACAATTGATGCCCATCCGTTCCATGAAATACGGGTTGGTTTCCGGGTTCAGGTCGTATCGCCATATAACCGGAGCATGTTCGGCTGTCAAAACAGGATGCTCGTATCGGTCAAAGATGCCATTTCCGAAAGGCGCTTTCTCATTCTTCTTGCGAATGGTGGCTTCATACTTTTCATGGATTTGCTCATATCTCGTTTCAAATACAGATTGGCTCATCGTGATCCCTCCATTGTGATAAGTTGATCGATGCGTTCGATCATTTCGATACAGGCACGACCGTTGTGGTATGGACATTTCCAGGCACTGACCTTTGGTGCGTCCGGGACGGGCTGTCCTTCTCGGGTGACACCCCAGTACCATTCGCCGTGCTTCCGGTCAATCAGATACTGTTGAATGAACGACCAGGAATTTCTGGCAGCCTCCAGATACGATTGGTCCCCACTCATTTGATACGCATTGAAGAACCCGACTACTGCCTCGGCTTGCGGCCACCAGTCCTTATTCGTGTCGATCAGCCCGTCGCGGGCAGAGGCTTCATTCAGGAGGCCCCCATCTGGATCCACCCCTTCCTTCAGCGTGGCTTCGGCCATCTTGAGCGCCACCGTCTTCACCTGTTCCAGCAATCCCGGATTTTCCAGCACTTGAGCAGCCTCCACGAGCAGCCAGCTGCCTTCGATGTCATGTCCGTAGGAAATATGATCAGACTTGACCGTCCATGCCTCATCCAGAAACAGGTGGAAGTGTCCGGTCTCGGTGTCGATGATGTAGCGGATCGTCGTTTCAATAAGCTCGGTGAGCTTGTCTGCCAGCTCGTCAGCAGGCCATATCCGATACAGATTCGTATAGGCCTCCAGCACATGCAAATGGGTGTTCATCGACTTCTTCTCATTCATATCCTTGGCGCTGAGGCTTACTTCCTCCATCGGCTCCCACGCTCGGGACAATGCCTCCACATATCCCTTGTACTGTCGGTCATAGCTGTAGCGCTCCATAAGATGGAAGAGCGCAATCGCCTGCTCGCGTGCTTGATCGTGGCCAAAGGCCCGGTTGTATTCGGCCAGGGCGTAGATCACAAATGCCTGTCCATACACCTGCTTCTTGTCCGCTGTAGGTCTGCCGATTGGGTCCACCGCCCAGAACAATCCGCCAAATTCTGCATCGACGAACTGAGAAGTCAGAACCTCATAGGCCCGGTTGGCCATGTCGGCATATGCCGGATCAGGATTCAGGCGATAGGCGGACGAAAAGGTCCATAATATACGTGCGTTTAATACCAGTCCTTTTTCAGCGTCTGTCTGGACCTGCATCGTCGGGGAGATTTCCCCGTAAAACCCGCCTTGTTCTTCGTCTCGCGTATGCGTCATCCAAAACCGTAAAATGTTGTGCTGCAGCTCATCCTCGAATTGTTGCTTCCATGCTTGCATATCTGCATTCATGTCAAGAGTTCACCTCGCTTGATTGACTTTGCTTTTCCAGTTTTCTCTGATAATAAGTCGCCACGATTTCTTCCGCAGGCTTGGCGTAGACGTTGTAATCTTTGTCTGCGGCTGCCTCTTCTGCGGCATACAGTTCAGCAGGCCAGTCCCACAGCATAAATCCGCCGACCCATTCCCGCTGTTCACAGTGCCGAAACATTTCTTCATAATAAGCCTTTTGTTCCTGCAGGTTCACCTCTCCTGCCAGTTCCCAGTCATTAGGGAGCAGGCTGGAGCCCGTACGGCTCGGACAACCGGCCTCCATGAACAGGAAAGGCTTTTCATGCTTCTGTACGACCGCTTCAATGCGATCGAGCTGGGCTTCCCAATCATGAATCGGATAATAGCCGCTTGAGGAGATCACATCTACCGCATCCCACCACTTCACCTGGTCTTCCTGATATTTGTCGCAGTTGTAGGTGAGAGGTCCTTTGTATACGCTGCGAATCTGTCGAATCAACTGTCTCCATTCCGCTTCTCTGCGGTCTGTCTGCACCATTTCACAGCCAATGCACAGCATGTCGCAACCGGTGGCTTCTGCAAGACGTGCATAGTGCAGCATAAAGGAAGTGTAAGACGCAAACCATTCAGACCATTTAGGCTCGCAAGGCACGTCGATATCAAAGAAATTGATGTGGGCCCGCCAGGTGCCATCCGCACAGTTGACCACGGGCTTCAGGCAAACCTTGAGTCCCAGACTTTTGGCCTGCTGCACGGCCTGGATCACCTCCTCGTCCGTTACGGTAGGGGCCTGCCAGTATGGAATTTCTGTGGCATGGGCATGCGCCTGAAGGGCGCCAAATGCAAGCGTTGTCCAGGAAACGTGCAGATTTTGCTTCATGGTTTTCATAGAATGCTGCGCGGATGCAGAGGTCCAGCTTCCTCTTATACCGGTCCATCCCCAAGTCATGCCCGCCATATAGTCTAGTGAAAGGGACACGCTATCGCCTCCATTTCTAGTTATGATTGTTATGCTAACAAATATAACTAAAGCATATCAGGGTCTGTTCAGCACGTCAATATCGGAATCTCTTTTCCGTGATGCACGCTTCATCTTTATACATTAAAGCGATTACATATTCATTTGTTATGAATTTGTTATGGTCATTTTTACAGGACAATTGAAGACTATAAAAGAAAACGCAGACCATTTTTCGGCACTGCATCATGAAGTATACTGTACCTGTAAGCGTTAACAAACAACCAAACGAGGGGGATTTCAAATGAAAAAGTGGTTACCGTTAGCTTTAACATTAGTGATGATGCTAACAATACTGGCGGCTTGTGGCGGAAACAACAATAACAACAATGCCAATGGCAACTCCGGAAGCAATGCCAATGCTGGAGCCAATAACGGGGAAGATGGAGCAGGCGAGGCGGAACTTAGCGGAAAAGTTGTCTTTCTGACCAATCGTACGGATATGGTCGGCAAGGAATATGCCGATTATGAGAAGCGCTTTGAAGAGAAATATCCGGAAGTAGATCTGGAGTTCGAAGCGATTCAGGATTATGACAAGAATGTCAAGATCCGTATTGCTTCTGGCGAATTCCCGGATGTTGTCTTCATCCCATCGCTGCCTAACTCGGATTTGCCGAAGTACTTCGCGCCACTAGATGATATTGAATTCTCCGGCGATATCTATTTCAAGGATTTGAAAGCTTATGAAGGAAACATGTACGGGGTTCCATCCGGTGCTTCCACTGTCGGGATCGTATATAACAAGAAAGCTTTTGAAAAAGCAGGCATTACAGAAACACCTAAGACGTTGGATGAATTCTATGCCGCTGCTGAAAAGCTGAAAGCAGCAGGGATCGTGCCTTTCGCTTCCAACTTCAAGGACAAATGGCCACTGCAGGCCTGGTATTATGATGTGCCGACGATTTTGACCGGTTCTTCTACCCATCAGGCTGATCGTGTAAAAGTAGATGATCCGTATGCCATGGACGGTCCATATGGTCAATCCTTCACTATTTTGAGAACGATGTATGAAAAAGGTCTGTTGGAGAAAGACGTCAATTCGACGAACTGGGAGCAGTCCAAGAAAGAAATCGCACAAGGCAATTTCGGCATGTACCTGCTTGGTAACTGGGTTATCAATCAGATTATTGAGAATGGCGCAGCCTCCGAAGACATTGGCTTCTTCCCGTTCCCGGCTGACAACTCTGGCGAACTGAAAGCGCCTCTGAACAATGACTGGGTGTATGCGGTCAACAAAAACGGAAATGTAGAAGCGTCAAAAGCTTTTGTGAAGTGGATGGTGGAAGAGTCTGGTTATGATGATTTCGCTGGATTTATTCCGGTATTGAAGTCGAAGGAGCCTCAGCTTCCACAGCTGGCTGAGTTCAATGGATACAATCCGACTTTTGTAGAAGCAACGCCAGGTAATGACGATGCAACCGCTACCCAAAACAAGGCACAGCTGGATCAAGGCTCTCTCGTACAGGAATTCGTCTTGACGGATGATCCGCAAGCGGTCGTAGACAAGTACAACGATGCCTGGGCTAAAGCGAAAAAAGATCTGGGAATCGAATAAAGATAGTTCGACACACGTTTCAACACGGATTATGGAGCGTATCGGGACGGAATGGATGATCGGTGGGGGTCATCCATTCTCCTGTTCCTCCTGCAAGGTAATCTGCAGGATGGTGCCCGGCACGGATCTTATACAGGAGGAAGGGATCACCAATGCTGAGTAAAATGGGGTTCGCTGCACAGAGAAAATGGATCATCGTAACCTTTACGATCATTCCCTTGGCACTCCTTCTGACCTTCTCTTATTATCCCGCAATGGAGCTCGTCAGACTGAGCTTTACGAACTGGGATGGTTTGAGTCCGGATCAGGACTGGATTGGATGGGCGAATTACAAGGAAGTCTTCTCGAACCCTGAAATTTTCGGGGTGTTCAAACATAACTTTGCGTATTTTGTAGTAGGGATTGTGCAAAACATCGTCGCGATTTATTTTGCTGTGATTTTGAGCAGTAAGCTACGAGGGAAAAACTTTTTCAGACTGTTGTTATTTTTACCGTACATTTTAAATGGCGTAGCCGTAGCCTACTTGTTTGCCTATGTATTTGATACGACCAATGGTTCTCTGAACTTCTTACTTGGAAAACTCGGATTTGATTCCCTGGCTGAAACGAGCTGGCTCGGAAATCCATCCTTCGTCAACTATACATTGGCTTCTGTTGGTTTCTGGAGGTTCATGGGCTTCAACATGGTCATCTATCTGGCTGCCCTGCAATCCATTCCGAAAGACATGTATGAGGCAGCAGCCATCGATGGAGCCAGTGGATTCAAATCTTTTCTCTATATTACGTTACCGAACATCTACAAGATTATTGAGCTGAACCTGTTCCTGACCGTAACCGGCGCCCTCGAAGTCTTCGATCTGCCGTTTGTCTTGACCAACGGGGGACCAGCGGGAGCGAGTGAGACGTTTGTATTCAAAATTATTGAGACCGCCTTCCAGTTCAACAACTATGGTCTGGCATCTGCGATGAGTGTTGTGCTGCTGACCTTCGTCATCTTTGTCCTGTCGATCCAGCGGTATCTGCTTAATAAAGGAGGGAACTAGATATGGAGCAACGGAATCGGTTGGTAGAAGTGATCAAATATATGTCCTTGATCGTGGCCGGATTTGGCGTCCTGTTCCCTCCGTACATTATTATCGTCAATGCGTTCAAGACGAAGGATGAATTTTATGACAAGTCATCCATTGCCCTGCCTGACAGCTTCCTGAATCTCACGAACTTCATCGAAGCGTTTCAACAGGCAGACATGGCGCTGGCCTTTGGCAACACGATCATCATTATCGGTGTCACCCTCTTTCTCAATGTATTGCTCGGTTCGGCTTTCTGTTATGCAGTTGGCAGATTCGATTTCAAGGGAAAAGGACTGATGGTCGGGCTGTTCCTGTTTGCGACGATTATCCCGCAAATTACCACACAGGTCGTCAACTTCAAGACCGTCCAGGCACTCGGGATGACAAACAACCTGATGGGACCGGTACTCATTTACGTCGGGGCGGACATCTTGCAGATCTACATCTATTTGCAGTTTATCCGCAACATTCCGTATGAGCTGGACGAGGCGGCCATGCTGGAGGGTGCTTCCCTGTTCCGCATTTTCCGGACGGTAATCTTCCCGCTTCTGGCCCCTGCGACCGCAACGCTCGTCATTTTGAAAACGATCCATATTTATAATGACATGTTTGTCCCGTTTCTCTACTTGCCGAAGCAGGAGCATGTCGTGGTATCCACGTCATTGATGCGATTCTTCGGTGTGAACAGCGGAGACTGGCAGATGGTCTCATCCGCGATTCTGATTATTATGATTCCGACCGCGCTGCTGTTCCTGTTCCTTCAACGCTACATCTTCTCCGGCATTACAAGCGGAGCGGTGAAATAAACCGCCCCATAGTGAACTTTGTGACCAATAAGACTGGGCTGCTGCCTGGTCTTTCTGTATACTGGGAATATCACATATCGATAACAGGAGGCGTCCATACATGAGGATGATCATTGTAGATGATGAGGATTTCATTCGATTGGGCATGGAGAAGATATTGTCCAAAATGGATATGGACATTGACATCATCGGTTCCTACAGCAATGGCATGGATGCGCTGAATCACCTTTCCAAGCTGAATGAGCAGGAGATCGATGTGTTGATTACGGACATCAAGATGCCGATTATGGATGGACTCAAGCTGGTGGAACACGCAGGTGAACAAATGAAAGGGCTTTCGATGATCATACTCAGCGGATTCAGCGAGTTTGAATATGCACGCAAAGCACTTCGGTACGGGGTCGTCGATTACTTGCTCAAGCCGGTAGACAAGCAGCAGCTCTATCAGTTGCTGCGTCAGATTTATGACCGCAAGGCACGTAGTCCGCAGGTTGAGCGGGAACTGTCAACGAGCGGGGATAAAGCCCATTCGGAGCACTATGTAATCGATCAGATCAAGTCCATCCTGGATCAGGAGTACGATCAGCCCTTTGAACTGGAAAAGCTGGCCGAAACGATCGGCATGAGTTCCAGCTATATAAGCCGCCTGTTCAAAAATGAGACTGGCGCCACCATTACGGATTACCTGATCCAGTTGCGCATTGCAAAGGCGAAGCAATTTCTCACCGATCATCCGAATTTGCGCAACTATGAGATCGCCCAGTTTGTCGGATATGGGGATGCAGTCTATTTCAACAAGCTGTTTAAGAAAATGGTGGGCATGACGCCCAAGGAGTACAAGGAAAAAAGTCGCTAGCGAATAAGGGGAAGAGAACATGAAGCGTTTTGCAGTGGGAATTGATATTGGAGGAACGAAGGTCGCCATAGGGCTGGTATGTCCGGAGGGAGAACTGCTGGCTCAGCAGCGGATTCCGATGGACAGACAGGCCTCGGCAGAGGAAATGGTTGCCCGCATCATGACGACGACGGAGGAGTTGCTGGAGGCGAATGATCTGCGGATTGGCGATGCGGCCGGGATCGGGATCGGGGCACCGGGCCCGCTGGACACGAGCAGGGGCATATTGGATTGTCCGCCTAATTTGCCGGAATGGCACGGCTTTGCCGTCGTAGAGGCGATGAAGCAACATGTGCCGGCATCCGTGCCGATTCGGATGGAGAATGATGCGACAGCTGCGGCGTTGGCCGAGAAGTGGGTCGGCGCAGCCCAGAATGAAGATCATTTTGTTTATTTGACGATCAGTACAGGCATCGGAGCGGGTGTGTATACACATGGCCGACTGGTGACGGGTATGTCAGGCAATGCGGGGGATGTGGGTCATATTGTAATTGATCCTTCTCAGGGAACCTGTCCGTGCGGACAGAAGGGTTGCTGGGAACACGTTGCATCCGGTACGGCGATTGCCAGACAGGCTGCCGCGCTGATGGAGCAGCCAGGGGACAAGCCGAGGGACAAGCCGAGGGACGCACGGGAGGTCTTCGAGGCATATGCTGCGGGAGATGAGCGCATGACAGCGTTGGTTGAACAGGTGTTTACGTATATCGGCATGGGCTGTGTAACACTCATTAACATCCTGGACCCGCAAAAAATCGTGATCGGCGGTGGCGTGTCACAGGTTGGCGATCCGCTGTTTCACTCGGTTCAACAGTATGTCAGACAATATGCGCTCAGTCCGAAAGGAAAACAGACCGAGATCGTACCGGCTCACCTTCATCAGGGAGCAGGGGTTATCGGGGCTGCGGCGCTCATATGGGTCTCATAGAAAGGCAGCGGTATCCTAAGCGGTGAGGAGGATACCGGATGACCTCCGCAACGAAAGCCCTCTCTCCGGGGAGAAAGGGCTTTTTTGCGCTGTGTATATAAATTCCGGGCCTATACGGATAAAAACTGGATGCAAACCGGCTTGGAAATGTCGAGGCTGTGTTCGGTTTGAGTCAGCTTGCCGGACTTGGCGTCACGGGCAAAGGTCACAATGTTGTTCGAATCCCGATTGGCTGCGAGCAGGAAGCGTCCGTCTGGTGACAGCGCGAAGTTGCGTGGATGCCCGCCGCCTGTCGGCGTATGCTCAACCAGCGTCAATCGTCCGCTTTGCGGATCGATGGCATAGACCGCAATACTGTTGTGATCACCGCGATTGGAGCCATAGAGGAACAGTCCGTCAGGAGAGATGTGAATATCGGCACAGGACGCTTCTCCTTCTGCGCCGTCTGGCAGTGTGGATACGGTTTCGATTTCGGTCAGTTTCCCTGCAGAAGCCTCATAGTGGAACGCAGTGATGGTTCCGTTCAGTTCATTGATGACGTAACCGTATGGCAATGCGGGATGGAAGGTGAAGTGGCGCGGGCCGGAACCGGGTGCAACCTTTACTTCATCGTGTGGAATCAATTGATGTCCATCCACGTCGAGCTTGTAGACGAAGATGCGATCCAGGCCGAGATCGGACACGATCGCGTACTGATTGGCTGCATCCATGAAGACCGAATGGGGTCTGGCCTGGGTTTGGGCCGGATGAATGCTTGTGCCCTCATGCTGCTGAATCTGGGCGACAGGTCCGAGCGTCCCATCTTCCTGGATCGGAGAGAGACCGATCATGCCGCCGTGATAGCTGGATACAATGGCGTTGCGGCCGGTGGCATCCAGAGACACGTGACAGGTGGTTTTGGGCACCGTAGACGCCTGATTCAGCCTGGACAGGGATGCGCTCTGTACATCGAAGGAGAAGGCAGCGGCTGCGCCTGTCCGGTCTCCTTGCTCATTTTGCTCCTCGGTCAAGGCATACAGATGGTGCGTGCTCGCCTTGACGGCAAGAAAGGTCGGGTTTTTCAAATCCGAAACCTGGGATTGGATCTCCAGCTGACCGGTTTGCGGATGGTAGAGACAGACCGTAACCCCCGGCTCATCCTTTTCTGCATAAGCTCCGATCATGGCAAACACTTTTTGAGAAGAGTCCTTCATCGTCATCATGCACCTCATTTTCTATAGAATGATATGTAAGCATTATCGCAAACGAAGAAAATTTAGGCAAACGGCATTCATTAAACGATGTGAAAAGGGGGAAAATAGGAACAGTTTCAGCGAAAATGTGCAGCAGGCACTTCATTTGAACCTTTGCAAATGCATGCAGTTGTAATATAGTGGAGTAAGTGCTTTATCATCATAACGTGTGAAAGTGCCATGCGATCAATCTGATTGGATACATAAGATAGGAGGGATAAAATGAATCCGAAGCTGAAAAAGACCATCTTTTTCACGCTCAATGCCCTCATATTGGCCGTGGCCTTTTACTTTCTGTTTACAAAAGTAAACATGACCTTTTCAGATATATGGAACTTTCTGCTGCATGCCAATCGCTGGTTTTATCTTTCTCTTGTTGTGTTTACGCTCTTCCTGGTGATGCAGGCTTGGAACTGGGTGCAGATTCTCAATCATCCCGGTCGCCTCATTGCCCAGACAAAGGGGCTGCTCATCTACATCAATTCCCAATTCGCCAAGTACATCCCCGGGGGTGTATGGAATTATGTCGGTCGCATCTATATGACCAGTCAGGCAGGGGTGGCGCTGCCGCATCAAATGCTGACGATTTTCTATGAGAACGTACTGCTGGTCATGGCAGCTGCGATCTATGCGGTCTATTTATTATATTTGCTGAATATGTTAAGCTTGTTCGGAATGATTTTGTGCTTTATTGGTTTCGGACTGTTTTATGTTTTCTACAATCCCGTTACGCGATGGTCAGAGAAGAGGCTGCGAAAGTTCAAGCGATTCCGCGAATTGCAGTTGACCTTGCCGCGTAAAACCTTCTTTACCTTTTTGACCTACTTTCTGATCAGTCACTTTATTATGGGTTTGGCGTACTGGATGCTGCTGAAGAGCTTTGGTCTTGAAGATGTCTCCCTGTTTTTTGCGGCGGGCACGTTTGCGCTTGCCTGGCTGGTGGGGCTGCTCAGTCCCTTGCCTGGTGGCATTGGGGTTAGAGAAGGGTTTTTAATTTACTTGCTATCCTTCGAGGTTTCGCTTGATATGGCTACGCAAATCTCGATTATTACACGCATATGGAACGTGCTCAGTGAGCTGGTGTTCTTCCTGCTCATGAACGCTTATGCCTTATTGAAGAAAGGTTGGAAACATACATGAAGAAAAGAAACGTCCTGCTGGTGACCGGTGTATTTCCGCCAGGCGTCGGCGGGATGCAGAGCTATTATCATAATTTGAGTCGCGAGACGAAGCATGACATGACCGTGTTGGCCCCCCACTATCCAGGGGATGAGGCGTTCGATGCGAAGCAGACTTACCGGATTCAGCGTGGTCACTTCCTCCAGGACGAGAAGATTCAGCCGTCCAGCTGGATTCGCTTGTTTCGAATGACGAAGAAGACCATCAAGGAGCAACAGACGGACATTACGATTTATGGCTACATTCTGATCGGTTTTATCGGCTGGCTGCTCAGTGTGTTTTCCGGCAAGAAATACATGGTTTCTACGCACGGAAAGGACATGCTGGAGTTCAAGAAAATTCCGATCCTGCGTACGATTACGAAGATGATTCTGCGCAGAGCCGATGGCGTACTCGCGAACAGTGAATATACGCGGAACCTGGTGGAAGGCTATGGCGTCCCCCGTTCCCGGATTCATATCGTGAATCCCGGCGTGGAGCAGCACTTTGAGAAACGAGACAAGTGTCCCGAACTGGTCGAGCGCTTTGGCCTGCAGAACAAATATGTGCTGATGACGCTCAGCCGCCTGGTGAGAAGAAAAGGACACGATAAAGTGATTGAGGCGCTTCCTAATATTCGTAGGCAGGTGCCCAATGCCGTCTATCTGATCGTCGGGGATGGTCCTGAGCGGGAGCGACTGCAGGCGCTGGCACTGGAGCACGGGGTAGAGGATGCTGTGATCTTCGCGGGTCGCGCCAGGGACGACGAAGAAATTCATCGTCTGTACAATACGTGTGACCTGTTTATTATGGCCAGCCGTCATCTGAAGGTAAAAGGGGATGTTGAAGGCTTCGGCATCGTTTACCTGGAAGCGGCAAGCTGCGGCAAGCCGGTCATTGCCGGGAACTCCGGTGGTGTGGCTGAAGCGGTGCTTGATCGCAAAACAGGTCTGCTGGTTGATCCGCTGAATGTAAAGGAAATTGGCGACGCGGTGATCGAGATGGTAACAAATGATGTGCTACGCGAGGAATTGGTAGAAGCAGGATTTCATCGGGCCAAGCATCAGTTTGACTATGTCTATCTGGCAGATATCATGGACAGCTACATTACGAAGCTCTGCGAAGCGCCAGGAACTTCGGGCCGATCTCGCAAAGTGGCTTCCAAAGAGTCCGAGCCGCGCTTTCACGTATAAAGACAAACCAAATCAAGAGACAAAGAGATGGACAAGCCTGGGATCGGGCAGTTCCATCTTTTTTTCCTTAAATGAACCGCACATCAGGAGGAAACGTACATGACAGCAATGAAACGCACATGGTGGAAAGAAAGCGTTGCATACCAAATCTATCCGAGAAGTTTTATGGATTCCAATGGCGACGGCATCGGTGACTTGCAGGGGGTGATCTCCAAACTGGATTACCTGAATCAGCTTGGTGTGGATGTCATCTGGATCTGCCCAATCTATGATTCCCCGAACGACGACAACGGCTATGACATCCGCAACTATTATGATATTATGCGCGAGTTTGGCACCATGGCTGATTTTGAAGAGCTGCTGGCCCAGGCCCATGAGCGCGGTCTCAAGATCATTATGGATCTCGTTGTCAACCATACCTCCGACGAGCATCCGTGGTTTATCGAGTCCAGACAATCACCGGAGAGTGAGAAGCGAGATTACTACATCTGGCAAGATGGTGAGAAGGGTCAACTTCCTAACAACTGGGAATCCTTTTTCAGCGGACCGGTGTGGGAATGGGATGAAGCAAGCCAATCTCATTACCTGCATCTGTTTTCCAGAAAGCAGCCCGATTTAAACTGGGAAAACCCGAAGGTCGTGGAAGAAATCCATGCGATGGTCAAATGGTGGCTGGACAAGGGTATTGACGGCTTTCGGGTAGATGCCATTAACCATATCGGCAAGGCAAAGGGCTACCCGAACGCACCGAATCCCGACAAGCTGGATGTGGTTCCCGCACACTATTACTTCCTCAACCTGCCGCTCGTGCATGACAAGTTGAGAGAAATGAATGAGAACGTGTTTAGCCATTATGACATCATGACCGTCGGAGAAGCGCCAGGGACGTCACCAAGAGAAGCGCTGCTCTATGTGGAGGAAGCTCGCAAAGAACTGGATATGGTCTTTCATTTCGAGCATATGAATATGGATCATCCTGGCGGGTCGCAAGGGAAATGGGGCCTGAAGCCATTCCCGCTGACGCGGCTGAAGCAGGTGATGACACGCTGGCAGGAGGAATTGCACGGCAAAGGCTGGAATGCCAACTATTTGTCCAACCACGATCAGCCGAGACAGGTTTCCCGTTTTGGCGATGAAGGGGAGTACCGGACGAAGTCAGCCAAAATGCTGGCTACCTTTATTCATACGCTGGAAGGAACCCCTTTTATTTATCAGGGGGAAGAAATCGGGATGACCAATGTGAAGTTTGATTCCATTGCAGCTTATCGGGACGTGGAGATTCGCAATTATCATCAAGCCCAGCGAAAACGCGGAAAGTCCGAAGCGGACATTTTGAAAGCGGTCTGGGTGAAAGGCCGGGATAATGCACGGACCCCGATGCAATGGGATGATTCCGCTCAGGCCGGCTTTACGACCGGAGAACCATGGATCGCCGTTAACGACAATTATCGTGCAATCAATGTGGAGCAGGCTCTCCAGGACCCGTCATCTGTGTTCTATTATTATCAGAAGCTCATTGCACTGCGCAAGCAGTCGGATGCCTGGGTATATGGTCGTTATGAATTGCTGCTCGAGGAGCATCCTGACATTTATGCCTATACCCGTACGAGTGCAGAGGAAAAGCTGCTCATCATTCTGAATTTCAGTGCCCGTGAAGTCTCGCTGCAACTGCCGGACGGTCTGGTCAAGGCAAGTCCTGAATTGCTCATTACGAATGCCGACGAGGCTGAGGCTGCAAAACAGGCTGATCTGAGCGCACGTATGCTGGAGCCGTACGAGGCAGCTGTCTATCGAATTTGATAAGTTGCCATGTGTCTGAGTTCGTTTGATCTAAATCAAGGGAAGGCTATGATCAAGTGGAGCAGGACTTGTCTGCTTTGCTTGATTTTTTTATCCTTCTGTCATACAATCAAATAGTGACCAAATGACCGAATTTGGAATTTGGTCAAATTCAGGTCTGGAGACAGTTAGGGGACAACTAGAATGAAAAATCCGACCGAACGCAAGCAATGGGTGATGGAGGCTGCTTTCAAGTCCTTTGCCTTGTTTGGATACAAGGCGACGACGATGGAGCAGGTGGCGAAGATTGCGAATGTAGGAAAAGGGACGATCTATACCTTTTTTGCAACAAAAGAAGAGCTGTTTCAATCCATTATCGAACAGCTGATTATTGAAATGAAAGTCGTCGCGGAGGATTTGATAGACCGCAAGCTGTCCTTTTTCGATAATCTGCATCGGGTACTGTACGGCATGCTGCAATTTCGGGATAAGCATGAACTAACCATACGGCTCTCGCATGAGGTTCAGGAAATGGGGACGCCCATGGCAAAAGAAGGACTACAGCAAGTGGAGCAAGCCATCCGCAAATTTATCGAGCGGGAAATTGAGCGCGCGATTGCACAGCGAGAGATCAAAACCTGTGATCCGAAAATCACCGCTTATGTCATGTTCAAACTGTATATCGCGTTCATCTCAGACTGGTCGAAGAAGCATGAAGCCTTGTCCAAGGAAGAGATTGCGAGACTGTTTCAGCTGTATTTGGGTGAAGGACTGCGCCTCGATTCAGCGAGATAAGCAGTCATTTTTTTTCAATAAAATTGACCAAATGAACAAAACAGTCATTTAGACTGATCACATAGATGAAGAACTGGCAACCCTTCTCACCAAGAGAGAATAAGAAATGGTGAGAAAAATAAAGAGAGAAAAAGAAAAATTGAAAAAGAGAAGAGAGAAAAAGAGAAATCAAACAGAGGATAAGGGAGAGAAATCATGAAAAAAACGTTCAGTTCCATTGCGGAATGGAAAGCCATTTTTCGTAACAGAAAAGTATGGATACCGGTTATGGCCGTTTTATTTGTTCCACTCTTGTATACGTTTTTGTTCTTATGGGCGTTCTGGGACCCGTATGACCGGCTGGATGTATTGCCGGTTGCAGTCGTCAATGAGGATGAAGGGGCCCAGTGGAACGGGGAATCGATTCAGCTTGGAGATGGCTTCGTGGAATCCTTGCAGCACCATACCGGGTTTGACTGGCGTTTTGTATCCGAATCGGAAGCCCGGGCAGGGCTGGAGAACAACGATTATTATATGATGATTCACATTCCGGCCGATTTCTCCCGGCAGGCGGCCTCGATATCGGGAGATGTGCCAGAGAAAGCTGAACTGATTTTCGTTCCGAATGAAAGCTATAACTTTCTGTCCGCCCAAATTGGCGGCTCGGCTGTCAAAGAATTAAAGGATAAGCTGGCCGAGCAGTTGTCTACCGCCTATACCGAGGCTATATTTGTGCAAGTGTCCGCCTTGGCTGACGGACTGACGACGGCTTCGGAAGGGGCCATCACCCTTTCTGAAGGAGTAGGCGAATTATCCATTGGCGCTGAAGAGCTGGCGAACGGGACCGCAGCATTGAAGAATGGAAGTGAACAGCTCGAGTTGGGTTTGTCTCCACTCCTGGGTGGCGGTCAGGAACTCGCAGCGGGAACCGGTGAATTGCGGTCAGGAATGGCCGGACTGCATGAGGGCCTTGCACGGCTGCATGACCGTCATGGACAGCTGGTGAGCGGAGGAAACGAGCTGAAGCAGGGTGCATCTGAGCTGAAGACGGGATTGACCCTTCAAATGGCGGCCATGGCTCAATATGAGGAGCAGGCTCAGCGGTTAACGGAACAATGGCGTGCATATGGTGAAGCGAATGGATTAAATGAAGACCCGGCCTTTCAGCAGCTTGTTGCCCTCAGTCAGCAGTTGAATGGTGAATGGGCGACGATGATGAAGCGTTCTGAACCGATTGCGCAAGGGGCGGAGCACGTTCAAAGCGGAGCGGTGACTCTGGCTTCGAATATGGAGGCCTTTCAGGTCAAGCTGGCCGAGACGCTGCAGGGCGGTGAGAGCCTTGCGGCTGGAGCCGAGGAGCTGAATCAAGGTGCTGCCCAGCTTGATCAAGGGTTGCAGGCTTATGTGTCTGGGGTTTCGAATCTTCATGCAGCATCCGGGCAGTTGCAGGCAGGCTCGCTGCAATTGAAAGAGGGTCTCTTGTCCGTACAGGAGGGAGTGACTGAATTCAGTACAGAGCTGTCAGAGGGTGCCCGGTCCGCCCAGTCTGTTCGCGGGGGTGAAGAACGGTATGATATGATCGTCAATCCGGTTCAGATTACAGAGCAGAAATATACGACCGTGCCGAACTACGGCACCGGATTTTCGCCGTATTTCATCTCTCTGGGTCTGTTTGTAGGAGCATTGCTGTTTACGATTGTCTTCCCGATCAAGCAGCCTGCGGTTCAGCCTGCTGCGGCATGGCGATGGTTTGTCAGCAAGCTGGCTGTTCTGATTCCGGTAGGCATCGCGCAGGCGCTCATCGTGGACGGCGTTCTGCTGTGGGTGCTGAAGCTGGAAGTCGATCATACCAAAGCTTTTATCCTCTTCACCATCCTGACCAGCGTGGTCTTTATGACACTCATTCAATTTCTGGTCAGCGTTATGGGAGATGCGGGTCGTTTCGTTGCCATTCTGATTCTGATTCTGCAATTGACGACCAGTGCCGGAACCTTTCCGCTGGAGTTGATCCCGGAATTTCTGCAAGGTTTCCATGCCTGGCTCCCGATGACCTACTCTGTGACCGGTTTTAAGGCCGTGATTTCAAGCGGAAATGCCGCGCAGATGTGGGACAGTATCCAAACAATGCTCCTTTACGCAGGCGTCCTGTCTGCCGCTACATGGCTGTACTTCACCTGGATATATGTCAGATCGAAGAGGCAAGACACGGCACAGCAACCGGATGCGATGGCTGTCTGAGTCATAGTGAATAGAAAGTAGTAGCAGATAGAAGCAGGTAGAAGGAGATAGAAGTATCTAGAAACAGATAGATGGAGTTAGAAGGAAGGGTATAGAAGCAAATAGAAGGGTATAGAAGGGCATAGAAGCAAATAGAAGAAAATAGAAGCAAATAGAAGGGTATGAAGCAAATAGAAGGAGATAGTAGTAAATAATAAGAGATAGAAGGAATCAGATCCAGCAGGGAAGCAGTCGCTTTCCTGCTTTTTTGGTATGCGCCCGGCCTGCCGAAGCGGATCTTTCTCACACAATTGTCACAATTTCGGGTCGAAAATGAAGCCTGGAGTGACGATTGTCACGTTAGGAGGCCCTCTTTTTTCTTACAATGATTACGAAATCAAGAAAGCAAGAAGCAGCACCAGGAACGCTACACATCCATTCAGTACTTTTTGTACGTTTAATCAATTTCAGGGACAGAAGATGATATGCCGGAACGCATCGGCCTTCATCACAACCTGATAGACATGAGGAAAAAAAGGAGTGGCACACATGACGGAAAAGCGCAAACAGCTCGTTCTGATTGGCAACGGCATGGCAGGCATCAGCACGATTGAACAAATATTGAAACTGACCAGAGAATATGACATTACCGTATTTGGACAGGAGCCCCATCCCAACTATAACCGGATTATGCTGAGCTATATGCTGGAGGGAAGCAAGCAGCTTGAGGATATTATTCTCAATCCGATCAGCTGGTATGAAGAGCAGGGTATTCGCCTGTATCTCGGCAATGCGGTGCAACGTATCGATGAAGGGCAACAGATCGTATATGCTGCGGACGGAACTAGTGTCCCGTATGATGAGCTCATTATTGCGACCGGTTCGAAGCCGTTTATACTGCCGGTTCCAGGCGTGGAACAAGAGGGGGTCATCGGCTTCCGGGACATTCAGGATTGCGAGAGTATGATGCAGGCTTCCCGGACGGTTCGCAAGGCCGCAGTTATCGGAGGCGGACTGCTCGGTTTGGAAGCAGCGAAGGGACTCACTCAGCTCGGCATGGAGGTAACGGTCGTTCACTTGATGGAGCATCTCATGGAGCGTCAACTCGATCGTGTGGCCTCACGCATGCTGAAGTTGGAACTGGAGAGACAGGGCATCTCCTTCCTGATGGGCAAACAAACCGCAGAACTGCTCGGAGACGGACAGGTGAGCGGACTGAAATTTACAGATGGCACGGAGCTAGAGGCTCAGCTGGTCGTGATGGCGGCAGGTATTGTGCCGAACAAGGATGTCGCAGCGGAGACAAACATCGCCTTGGGCAGAGGGATCATCGTGGACGACACCATGCAGACGAGCGTACCGCATATTTCCGCAGTAGGGGAATGCTGTGAGCATCGCGGTGTGTGCTACGGCCTTGTTGCCCCGCTGTTTGAGCAGGGACAGGTGCTGGCGAAGCGCTTGGCTGGTGTCGAGACGGAACCGTATACGGGTTCAACCGTATCGACGAAGCTGAAAATTTCCGGCGTCGATGTGTTTTCTGCTGGTATCTTCCAGGAGGAAGAACATCATCAGGTGCTGACCCGTCAGGATGACTGGAAGCAGACCTACAAGAAAGTGCTGCTGGATCAAAATCGTATCGTGGGAGCAGTTCTGTACGGAGATGTCACAGACGCCGCCGTGATGGATCGTGCGGTGAAGAAGCAGGAAATCATGACCGATGAGCTGTACGGGCAATGGTTTGGCGGAAGTACAGAAACTGCCGGAGCCGGTATTGCGGTAGAAGCTATGGATGACAGTGAGATTGTATGTGGCTGTAACGGAGTGACCAAGGGCAACATCGTGAGCTGCATTCAGAATGAAGGATTTACCACAGTCGATGAGATCAAGGCTCATACCGGAGCGACGCGCAGCTGTGGAGGCTGTAAGCCGATGGTAGAGCAGATACTCTCGTATGTGCTGGGAGAAAACTATGAACAGGGTGAACAGAAGGAAACCATCTGCGGCTGTACGGATCTGAGTCGGGATGAAGTGATTGCCGCCATGAAGGAAAAACAGCTGATGCACGTCAGGGAAGTGATGAACGTGCTGGGCTGGAAGCAGGAGGAAGGCTGTTCGAAATGCCGTCCTGCATTGAACTATTATCTGGGTATGCTATGGCCCGAGCAGCATGAGGACGAGAAAGATTCCCGTTTTGTCAACGAGCGTCTGCATGCCAATATCCAGAAGGATGGAACCTTTGCGGTCGTGCCGAGAATGTATGGCGGGGTAACGACGCCGCAGGAACTGAAGCGCATTGCGGATGTGGCGGAAAAATACGAAGTCAAGATGGTCAAGGTGACAGGCGGACAGCGCATCGATTTGCTTGGGGTGAAGAAGGAAGATCTGCCGAGCATCTGGGCAGAGCTGGATATGCCGTCGGGTCATGCGTATGCCAAAGGTTTGAGAACGGTCAAAACGTGCGTAGGTTCGATGTTCTGCCGTTTTGGCACGCAGGATTCCATCTCGATGGGCATCGCGATGGAGAAGCGCTATCAGGGACTATACATGCCAGCGAAGTTCAAGATGGCCGTCAATGGCTGTCCACGTAACTGTGCGGAGTCCGGCACGAAGGACTTGGGCATTGTAGGGAATGACGGCGGCTGGGAGCTGTACGCCGGCGGGAACGGAGGCATACGCCTGCGGGCCGCAGATCTGCTGTGCAAGGTGAAGACAGATGAAGAGCTGATGGAAATTTCTGATGCGTTTATTCAGTATTACAGAGAAACTGGAAAGTACGGCGAGCGTACCTCTGACTGGGTGGAGCGCCTCGGTCTGGAAGATATTCGCCAGGCGGTGGTAGAGGATGTCACGCAGCGCAAGGAGCTGGCAGCACGGTTGATGATCGTGATCAATCAGTATCAAGATCCTTGGAGAGAAGTGCTGGACAACGATGAGCTTCGCACAGGGCTGTATGAGCCGATTCAGATTGCCATTGAACAGTAGGGAGGAATCGTCAGTATGAATACACAGGTGAACGAGCAAATGCGTTATATCTCATTAGGCAGCAAGCATGCTTTTCCAAAACATTACGGCAAGCTTATCCGGGCAGGCGAACAGGAAATTGCTATTTTTCATACTTCTGACGGACAGCTCTATGCACTGGAGAACAAGAGCCCGCATCCCAAAGGCGGGACGCTGACAGAAGGGATCGTAAGCGGACATGATCTGTATTGTCCCCTCCGGGATTTGCGCATTAATCTGGAAACGGGAAAGGTGTACGCCCCTGATGAAGGTCAGGTTCGCGTTTTCCCGCTGAATGTGAAAGGTGAAGAGGTCTGGCTGGGACTGGAATAACCGAGTTTGAACGAGAGTGGAATAAGGAGTGATGGAGATGGTGAAAGACACCCTGGATGTGATGACACAAGGGGCATTGAACAAGAAGAAAATGATGGAAGAAAGCCTGCTTCGCTATCTGGTAGCTGCGGCTCTGGCTGGCGGATATGTGGGACTTGGTATCGTGCTCATATTCCGTGTAGGCGGGATTCTGCATGCAGGCGGTTCCATCTATACGACGATGCTGATGGGCATGTCCTTCGGGGTCGCCCTCACGCTGGTCATCTTTGCCGGCTCAGAGTTGTTTACCGGCAATAATATGTTCTATACCATTAGTACCTTGTCCAAGGCGACAACCTGGAAGGATACCCTTTATAATTGGGTATGGTGCTATGCAGGCAACCTGCTGGGCGCCCTGGTGCTATGTCTGCTGATTGTAGGCAGCGGCATCTTCAATAACATCCCCGAGAATCACTTGCTCATGAATGTTGCGAAGATGAAAATGGAGCTGGGATTCAGTGAATTGTTTTTCCGTGGGATTCTTTGTAACTGGTTCGTATGTCTGGCGATCTGGACTTCCATGCGCACGAAAAATGATGCCGCCAAGCTGATCTTAATCTGGTGGATGCTGTACGGCTTTATCGCATCCGGTTATGAGCACAGCATTGCCAATATGACGGTCCTTAGCCTGTCTCTCATGCTTCCGCATCCGGAGACCATTACGATGGCTGGCTGGTTCCATAACCTGATTCCGGTTACGCTCGGCAACATTGTGGGTGGCGGACTGTTTGTGGGCTTCATGTACTGGTATGTATCCGGCAAGAAGAAAACGAAAGCACAAGAACAACCCGTTGTGCAAGAGGCGCCCGTACAGGCCGCAACTCCTCAGGCGCAGAACTGAGCAGAATAGAACTAATCAGAACAGAACTAATCAGAACAAAACTGAACATATCTTGGTGAATAAAGGCATCTGGACCTCGTTCCAGATGCTTTTTTCGTTCAAAGGGCTATGGCTGTTGCCTCATATCTGTCATAATGTGGATACCCATGATACTGATACTTACGATATCTATGATAGCCATGATACACACAATACCCGCGATACCTGTCATCCTGTAGATACAGATTCCAATCAGGTATCAACGTTGAGTCAGAGAAAGGAGTCTCGATCATGCAGTTATTGCCACAGCAATGGAAGTCTGTTCTTCCCGATCCGCTGTTTCCCGATCCGTTGCACCCTTCTGCACCCTCAGCCTTGAACACCTTTTTGCAGAAGGAATACGAAGAGCATCGGGTCTATCCGCCGGCGGATCTGATTTATTCCGCGTTTACGTATACCTCCTATCAGGAGGCCAGGGTGCTCCTATTGGGACAGGATCCTTATCATGGTCCCGGACAGGCGCATGGACTCAGTTTTTCCGTTCAACCCGGTATACGCATTCCGCCATCATTAAAAAATATCTACAAGGAACTTCATGCCGATACCGGACTTGCCATTCCCAAGCACGGCTGCCTGATCCCCTGGGCGCAACAGGGGGTGCTCCTGCTGAATACCGTCTTGACAGTACGGGAAGGGAAGCCAGCCTCACATCAGGGATACGGCTGGGAGGATTTTACCGATCAAGTGATTCGTCGTTTGAATGAACGGGACACCCCAATGGTCTTCGTGCTGTGGGGCAAGCATGCGCAATCCAAGCAGGAACTCATAACGGGCGGGCATCACCTGGTTCTCACCGCTGCTCATCCGAGTCCGTTTTCTGCTCATCGCGGATTTTTTGGCAGCAAGCCCTTTACCCGGACGAACGAGTTTCTCCAACAAAGCGGACAGTCGCCAATCAACTGGGCGCTTCCGAAGGAACTACCTCCAAATGGCTCGGCCTGATGATGTGCTTGAAAATGACCGCTGATGAAATCATGCATTGACCCCGTTGGACGACCCATGTTAAAATAAGAAAAAGAAACCGGTTTCATTTACATGCAGATCGGTTTCTTTTTCTACTTATTTTCCTCCCCATTCCCTGTATGACCCTGCATGTTCATCCCATCTCCCATCTTCCAGCCATACACCTTCATTCGTGATCGGATTCAGCGTACCTAGCGTACCCGTGATTGCATTCAGCAGGCAGATAGAAAAGAGGGGGTTTTCGTGAAAATAAGTAAGCGCTTACAGAAAGGTGGTGAACAGAGATGCAGCCTGAAAGAGCTGCTTGCGGAGCGGTTGGAGAGCCGAACCCATAACTAAATAATGGAGGTATGTAATGAGGAAAAAAAGAAGGATTCAAACGGCACTATTGTTGCTGTTGTCGCTGATGCTAATGGTTCCGGCCATGGGCTTGCAGAGCGCCTCGGCAGAGATCGCGGCTTCCCATGTCTATCACAATCACATGCCGAACTTCTGGGCTTACTATGATACCGGACAATACGCCAGTACACCGGTCGGGGCTCCGATCCGGTATACCTATGATGGACAGGTTATTGAGCTTAAGAACAATCCACCGTCAAACTATACGTACTTTCTCCCCAATGGCAGCCCGATGCCCCATGACGATCTGACCAGCTATTACTCCCATCATGCGAAAACAGGTGCCTATCTCGACTGGCCATGGAACGTAGCAGGAGCGCTGGATCAGAATCATCCCCAGGCGCAAATGCATGTCACCATGTCTGGTTCAGTTGTAACCAATGTCAATGATTTGATGTACCATGGCAATGTCCCGGGGTACGCTAATCCCAACTGGGGCACACCATGGAAGAATGCCTACAACAATTTGCGCACAACCAACAATCAGCGCACGCTCGATCTGATTCATTTTACCGGGCATCACAGCATGGGGCCGCTGGTTGGCAATGACTACATGCTGAAGGACCTGATCTACCAGAGCGCCGTGCTTGCCCAGCCTTACTTTATGGGCAATGACTTCAAGAGCTCCAAAGGGTTCTTCCCGACAGAGCTCGGCTTTTCAGAGCGCATTATTCCGGTCTTGGAAAAGCTGGATATTGAATGGTCAGTCATCGGCAACAACCATTTTTCCCGTACACTGCGAGATTATCCATACCTGAATAACCCCGGTGTTGATACCCTCGTATCGCCACCGAACCGGGCGGATATGCAAAATGTAAGCAATGTCGGCTCGTGGGTATCCCAGCCAATGTTTAATGAACAGCAGGTCGTGCGCAACAAGTTCCCGTTTGCCTCGACCCCGCACTGGGTGAAATACGTCAATCCCGAGACCGGACAGGAATCTAAGATCGTAGGAATTCCGGTAGCCCAGGCAGAGAGCTGGGAGGAAGGATATCAGGGAAGCGTAACCGCTAGTGCGCTCAAGCCGTTTGAAGGGCTGGTGCCGCAAAAGCAGTTTTTCGTCATCGCCCATGACGGCGATAATTCGTCCGGTCGTGCCGGATCGGAAGAAACCTGGCGCAATGCTGGCAATGTGACGTATGCAGACAGTGGCGTGAAGGGGATGGGGATTGATGAGTATCTGCTTCAGCATACGCCGCCTGCTTCGGATGTCGTTCATGTGCAAGACGGTTCCTGGATCGATACGAGAGATTCCTCTTCCGACCCGCAGTGGCATCACTGGAAACTGCCATTCGGCATCTGGAAAGGCCAGTTTGCCGATTTCAACCAGGTGATGGGAACCAATTATGCGCCTAAAACCAATATTTTTGGCCAGGAAGAGGGGATGACGGTTTCCTTTGAATATGGCTATCACTATCTGGAGCGCAATTTTGCCCTGTTGCAGGCTGCGCTGAATTATGCCCAGACTGCCGAGCAGATTTGGCTGGATGGCCATCCGAATCACTGGCAGCCGACAACCGCACTGGACCAGGAAATTACGCACACAGGCAATCAGCTGAATCCATGGATGATGTCCTTCCCGGTGAAAGGCAATGAGGCGATGGATTATGCAGGAGGGGCCAATCCGGCGGAACTGTCCTGGTACTTCCTGCTTCCGGCACTGGATTCCGGCTTTGGCTACTATGATGAGAATCAGGATGATCATGTCAAGCCGACCTTGTCGTTTAACCAATCGCTGCATTTCTCCAAGCCGTATGTCAACGCTCGTTTGAATCAGGACGACACCGGTCCTTCTGTCTGGTGGCCGCAGCGCTGGCCATATAACCCGGGAAGCGCCAACAAGGACAAATCCCAGGGGTGGACGCTGCACTATTATGACAATTCATTTGCGGTGTATACGTATGCTTATGATGTCAACGGCATTCAGAGCATCAAGCTCAAAATGCGTACACATCAAGGTCAGTGGGCTGATACGGCCGACAATACGTTCCGCGTGTATGATCCTGCTGCCCTCGCTGCTCAGGGCGTACCGAACATTACGCCGTCCAAAGTCGGCAACTGGACCGAGTACAATATGAATGTACGGGATCTGACGCCGGATATGAACGGTGTGGACTGGCAGTCTGCGACGAAGCAGACGATGCAGGTGCTCCCGGCACAGGAGATCGGAGATCTGTACTATACGTATATTGATGATTACCAGAATGAAATGGTCGATTACTACATTGAAGCGGTAGACAGCAAAGGAAATGTGACGAAGAGTGATATTCAGACGGTATTTGTGGGAGCGGGCCAATACCGTGAGGAAGCGGATGGCACGATTGTGGAGGATATGAACGGCCCGATCCAGGGAACCTATCCGTTCGTGACCGATACTCCTCCTGTGGTGGATACGACTCCGCCAACGGTCCCAGCCGGCATCACTTCACCGTCCCAGACGAAGAGCACCATTACCCTCAACTGGACCCCGTCTACGGATGACGTGGGCGTGGCCGGCTATCACATTTATCGGAACGGTAGCCAGGTCGGAAGCAGTACAACGCCGTCCTTTACTGACAGTGGACTGACTGCGCTGACCGCCTACACCTACAAGGTATCTGCTTATGATGCCAAGGGAAATGAATCAGCCCAAAGCTCGAGTGTTTCCTTCTCGACCAACAATCAGGGCAATGAAGTGACAGTGTACTATAAGAAAGGGTTCAGCAACCCGTATATGCATTATCGTCCGGCAGGCGGCACCTGGACTGTCGCGCCCGGCGTACAGATGCCAAATGCGGAAGTCAGCGGCTATGGCAAGTTGACGATCGATATTGGCAGTGCAAGTGCCCTCGAGGCCGTCTTCAATAACGGCAGCGGCACCTGGGATAACAATGGTGGTCAGAACTACCTGTTCAATCCGGGTACCTGGACCTTTAATGCGGGCACCATTACGGCAGGAGCTCCCGCTACTGATACGACCGCACCGTCCGTGCCGGCAGGCTTGCAGGCATCAGCCCAGAGCAGCACGGCGATTCAGCTGTCATGGAATGCGGCAACGGACAATGTGGGCGTACAGGGCTACAAGGTGTATCGAGGCGGCAGCCAGATTGCGACGGTATCTGGTACTTCCTATACCGATACGGGTCTCTCCGCCGGGACGTCCTATTCCTATACTGTCAAGGCCTATGACGCGGCCGGAAATGAATCCGCGAGCTCTAGTACAGCCACCGCTACCACTTCTGCCCAGGGTAGTCAGGTGACGGTGTATTACAAGAAAGGGTTCAGCACGCCGTATATGCACTATCGTCCGGCAGGCGGTACCTGGACCGCTGTTCCTGGTGTGCAGATGCCAGCCTCTGAAGTCAGCGGCTATACCAAACTGACGGTAGACATTGGCTCAAGCAGCAGCCTGGAAGCAGTCTTCAATGACGGCGGCGGCACCTGGGACAATAATGGTGGTCAGAATTACAACTTCAACCCGGGTACCTGGACCTTTGACGGTGGTACGATTACGGCGGGGGCGCCCAGTCCCGTCACCCAAGTCAGTGTGACGTTTCAGGTGACCGTACCGGGCAATACACCTGCTGCCGGTCCGGTTTACATGGCAACCAGCCTGGGCAGCTGGAATCCGGCTGCGCCTGCGTATCAGTTAACCAAGCAGGGAAATGGCACCTATGCCATTACCTTGACCGCTGCACCCGGTACCCAGATGCAGTACAAGCTGACACGCGGTTCCTGGGGAACTGTCGAGGTAAACAGCAATGGTTCGGACATTACGGATCGGAGTTACACCTTCCCTACGTCCAGTGCGACGCTTTCCCTGAATGTTCAGAGGTGGAAGGATCTGTAATCCAGTCGTACAAGATTGTATACAGCAGCAGATATAGAGCAAAAACAGAGTAAAGACAGCGTATCGCGCAAGCACGAAAACCCGGGGCCTGAGGGCTCCGGGTTTTTCATCCATTTCGTTTAAGGTCGGGCAATCTGATTCAGTCTGGTCGATTCACGTTCGATCAGTACGGGCGAGATAAAGGACTGATGAGGGGCTGCGACAGATTTCTGTTGATGCAACTGACTCATGAGCATTTGTCCGGCATCGATGCCCAATTGAAAGGTATCCGTATTGAGACACGTAAGGGGAGGCGTCGTATAAGGTGCCAGCGGGTAATTGTCGAAGGTGGCGATGCCCATTTCCTCCGGTACCTTGATGCCGGCTGCTACGATCGTCTGCAGAGCCCCGAAGGCTACGTTGTTGTTCATGCAAATAAACGCGTCAGGACGTTCATCCTGCTCCAGCAGGTGCCGGATAAACGCGCGGCCATTCTCTTCGTTGGAGAAGCCGGTGCGAATCCACTTTTCCTGTACGGGCAGTTGATGTTCAGCGAAGGTTTTCTTGTAGCCCTTGATCCGGTTTTGGAAAATACGGTCTGCCCGTTCGCCTCCCAGGAAAGCAATGCGCTTATAGCCCTGATCGATGAGATGCTGGGTCAGCATACTGCCGCCGGTTCGATTATCCAGATCGACAGAGAAGATATCGTCCCTTCCATCGAGTTCCCCGAGGGAGACAAACGGAAAAGACAGCTCCAGCAATTCGGAAGCCATCTCCTGTGTCAGGATCGAGTTGTCCAGGACAATGCCGTCTACACGCTTGTTGTAAATGTACCTTGCAAAAAAGTCCGATGTCTCCAGATTGCCGATATTGCATATGGTTAACTCATAGTGATGGGACGCGATCACACTTTCCAGTCCCCCCATGATATTGTAGAAATCATGATTCAGGAAGTCATTCTGGCGAGACATATCGACGACAAGCCCAATGTTGAAGCTGCTCTGTCTGGCCAGTTGGGTAGCAATGCTGCTGGGTGTATAATTCATCTGCTTCATAATCTCGCGAACCTTGCGCTTGGTCGCTTCCGAGATGGTGGGGGAGTCGTTCATTACTTTGGATACGGTGGATTTGGATACACCAGCAGCCTTGGCGATATCATTGATTGTAACCTTCATAATCTTCTCCTTCGGCAAAAAAAATTAGCATCACATAAAAATATTGCCAAAAATTAATAGATGTGCTAGATTTAACAATAGAAACCGGTTTCTTTGTCCATTGTTGTTTTAAAATTACTGTATAATCGGTAGTTTTTCGATAACAAGAACATCATGCCATTTCGTCCTTAGGATACCCTGGTTTCTCACTTTTAAATAAAGGAGGTGAGCTATATGTCTTGTCCTGGTGGATGGACCGTGAGTTCTTGTGGTGGAGAATACATCTGTGATTCCAGTCATCCTTGTGTAAACGGTGGAAAGTATTATATTACAAAAACCAGATGTACTAGTCCTACAGGCGGTACTACTTATTGTTATAACTCATCCAGAAGTTTTGCTGGCTGTTGCTAATGCAAGTATATCCAACTCCCTCTGCGAAGGGGGTTGGATTCTATATGATTATACAAGGGATGATTTAATGATAGACAAATTTATTAAATATGACAATGAGGAAAAAGAACATTTGCAGTTTTTAAAAACGTTGAATCCATTAGAAGTAGGTGAATATATATCGAATATTTCTCTGAATTCGATTGAGAAGAAAGAAGTACATTTGTATGATTTAATCACGGATCATTTAATTGTAACAATTTTTAGCCAGCACTGTGATGTCTGCTCAGAAGGGATGGAATCATTGTATCAGTTCTCAATTGAGAATCCTCATGTAAATATAGTGGGGCTTTTTCAATTTGATGAAGAAAAGTATTTAAGAATTGAGAATATGTATGAAGGACGTATTCATACTTTTTCCTGTTCAATAGATCAACTACATAATGAGCTCAGAAGCTTTGCTATGCCCTGGGCATATTGTGTGAATCAAGCCGGTCAAGTATTAACTAGTTCGCCTTGTAATCGTGTGGAATTATTCGAACAACTCGTATTTCCTTTCAAGAGACATTGGATATGAAGAGGAAAAATGCCATATCAGCCCTCTTCATTCTTATCAAATACGCTCCATTTACAATTTCAATAATCCTCGTAATTGTTTGTTTAATTCCATTATTATCAGGAATAAATTTGAGTCTTACTCAGAATTTGATTAATGAAATAACAGAGCTATATCATTTCGGAGATGTTATTGATTTGTTATTTTTAATAGCCAGTATTCAAGTATTAATCGGGATACTTGATGTAGTAAAAAAATTTTTGGAAGAAAAGTTCTCTATGTATGGGCAGCAAAGATTGCAAGAATATCTATTGAAGTCTTTAAATTTCACAACGATTACAAACCTAGAAAGAGCAAAGTTTCGTAATGATATGTTTTATGTCTCAAATAATTATATGCTGATTAACCAGCTTGTAAGTGCAGCTTTGGCGATTATCCAACAAACTGTGCTTATTATTACTTACAGCTACATTATCGTAATTGTAGATATGTACATCATTATTGTAACTATACTATGTTCCATTCCTATATTTATTTTTCATAATCAACTCGTGCTAAAAAGAGAAAATTTAAATATTAAGTTATCAGAAAAGGAAAGAGAGTCACAATATTATTTTGACAATATGATGAGGCCTGAAAATCAAAGAGAGCTTAAAATATTTGATATAAAACCATTTTTTCTATATAAATGGTCGAACGCAATAAAGTTCACTTTCATTAGAAAAGTGAACTTTATGAAAGAAGAAAGCGCTTGGCATGCAGCATCGAAAATAACTAACTTAGCAGGTTTTTTGATTGTTCAAATCATTCTTATTAAAGGAATTGCCGGAGGAAGCGTAAGTTTGGGAGAGTACGTGGCAGTGACAGCCGCTTTTGGAGTCTTAGAAGGGTCTGCGATCTCATTGGCATACCAAATTAGCATAGTTAAACAGTTTTACTTTATAAAGGAGAAGTACGAAAAGTTAATCAATGAATATATCTATTCGTCGAATACTCAAGTAAATAAAGAAGTATCAGTAGCTAATCATACATGCGCATTTAGTCAGATTGTGTTATCAAACTTATCTTTCAAATATCCAGATTTTAATGAGCCAGCTTTAAAAAATCTTAATTTAACGATAGAAGCAGGTCAGTCTGTCTCTATAGTTGGTGAGAACGGATCGGGAAAATCTACTTTAGGTAAAGTTTTACTAGGAATGCATGAAATTATGGATAACACATTATTTTATGATGGAAATGATATAAACAACTTAAATCGAGAAACAATTTATAAGAGTGTATCCACAGTTCAGCAAGATTTCTTAAAGCTTCCTGTTTCTGTTTATGACAATATTACCTTTGACCATAATCTTAAAGATAAGAATAAATGGGGCCAATTTACTGAACTATATGCGAATATTTTACCTTTTAATATTGAGAATCACGAATCTCAATTGCTTGGTAATGAATATTTGGGAGGGAAACAACTGTCAGGTGGTCAATGGCAACGGATTGCTCTCGCCAGAGCACTATACAAAAAATCATCGTTATTGGTTTTGGACGAAGCCACGTCAGCACTTGATCCAGAAAATGAGGTTGCTATTGTAAATGATATCTTAGAGAAAAGAAAAAAGGAAATGACCATATTTATAACACATAGGTTAAGCATCACTCCACTCACCGATAAGATTCTTGTGATGCACAATGGAAGGATAATTGAAGAAGGGAACTTTAGTGAACTGATGAAACTAAATGGTAAATTCAAGAAAATGTGGATTTCACAAAATAAAGAGAAAGGTGATTTGAATGAAGCAAATGAATTTCAAGGAATTGTTCAATTCTAGTAATCGTACGACTCCATTGAACATAGGAAATCTCTTTCCAAGTGAGCGAAATATTATCGAGGGAAAATGGTCTGCTATATTTGTCACACTCACTTGTCTTCATTGTATTGACCTTTTACCCCATTTAAATACACTCAATAAAGTTACAAAAGTACCGATCACCGTTTATATTGTTGCGAATCAAAGCGAAATAAACCACCTCGTTAACTATTTCAAGTTTGAGTTCCCGGTTGTCATGATTACATTGGATCAACTGGTTAATGAGTTTCATGTATTTGAAACTCCGTATTTATATGTAATGGATGAAGAAAATCGGGTAGTACTAAACAAAAGTTTGGATACGCATGAGCAATTATATGAACATTTGAATACAATCCAATCACAATGATATATGTCTACGTGATTGATTTTGTATTGGCTCTTATATTTGGAGTTAGTCTATTCGCTAAGTGTCTAAATCCAAAAGATTTTTCTATGCATATTCGTTCTTATGGAATCATTCCTCATCAGTACTGCAACTTCATCACAGTACTTGTCATAGGTGCAGAAGGAGCATTACTAATAGGATTTGTATTTCAAATGATGATAAAGGTCGTGGTGTTTTTTGGAGTGGTAGTTGTATGTTTTTTTACAATAATATTGTGGAGAGCGAAAAAGGATAAGTTGAATAATAATATATGTGCTTGTTTTGGTGAAATACATTGGTTAAATAAACATGGAATATTTAGAAATGTGTTAATTATATCAATCCTCTTAGTGAGATTTCAGATGCCTGTGTATGAGATAAGTCAAATTACAGGAGTAATAAAGTTATTAAGTTTAAGTTTCTTAGTTGCGTGCATTGAAAATTTAACGGAATGGAAGAAATTAAGGAGTTCGAAAAATGCTAATAGAAATATTACTTATCCTGGTCATCCTCATCAATATAATTAGTGTGATGGGTTTAATAAAAATAAAGAAAAAGAAAATTAGATATATATCAACCTTACTCGACGAGATTAAATCACGTTCTATACAAGAATGTAATCATATTCATGTGATATTTGTAGATTATGGAGGCTCGCTTTTTTCTTATCTTGACCAAATGCTTGAGATGGATCTTGTCATTATACTATATGCACCTGAATGGTTAATTCAAATAAAGAAAAATCAAAATTTGAAATGTGAACTCATTTCTATAAGTGAAAAGGGATACTGGGATAAATTTATGATACTTCATAATCAAATTGTAAGGCTTGATCATGGGAAACTTCGAATATATAGACAAGTAATTCCTTATCTTCATTCACTTAAAGGGGTAGTTAAATGAAAATTAAAGATGCTCAGCTTATTGTCGGTGATGTGGTTATATTTGATGAAGAAAGAAAAAGACACCAGATTATAGATGTTAGAAATGATTTGCAAGTGGAGATGTGTCCTTCGGTTTACACTGTGCATATATTAGTGAAGATGTGGTTTGAAGAAGGAACTGATCAAGCTTTTTTGATAGTCCTTGATCCTCATAATGATGTTGTTTTTCAAAAAGAATTACCACCGTTAGAGAACTATCGAACAGCTAAAATGAATGCTGGTATGGACTGTTCATTGGAAGTGAAAATGCTAGTTACAGTAGAAGGAAATTATCGTATTGAGCTTTATGGCTCTTCTGGTTTAATGACTGAGTATCCTGTATATGTATTACGAAAAACAATTGAGTAAAAAGTATATGAGAAAAAAAAGAAAATATACTATTGAATAGTGAAGATTATTGTGATAAAGTTATGTCAATGAAACCGGTTTCCTATGAAAGTTATTTCTGTATACAGGAAACCGATCATCCTAAATCTTTTAGAGGAAGTGGTTAGATTTTACTTGATATGTAAGCGATATCAAAGTGAATCTTGAAAGGGGATGAGTGTGGAATTTAACAGTTGCTTAAGCGAAGATATTGATGTGTCACAAAGTAAAGCAATTATTTTCAAAATTATTAGAATTTTTAAACAGGGGGAAATAGTATGTTGAAAAAAAGTATGGTTTTGATTATTGCAATGGTTATGGTATTTTCGATGGCTGCTTGTGCTAGTAACAACAACGCATCGAAACCTGAAAATGGAGGCAGTTCAAATACTCCGAACAATTCAAACAACGGAAATACTGGGGAAAACGCGGAAGCCCCTGCACTGGCACCTGAAGAAGGCGCCAAGCTGCTTGTCTGGGATGACCCGGCTGAAATTGAATATACGAAAGCTGTTGCACAAGCATTTGAAGAAAAGTATGGAGTGCCTGTTACCGTAGAAGGCGTACCTGCTCCTGATCAGGCGAATGAACTTGCAAACCGAGGCCCTGCATTGTTAGGAGCTGATGTTGTCATGTTCCCGCATGACAAGTTAGGTATTGCTGCATCTTCTGGTCTCATATTACCAAACGATGTATTTGCCGAAGAAACCATAGCTAGCAACGCTGAAGCAGCTATTCTCGCTTCTTCCTTCGAGGATAGACTGTATGGATATCCAAAATCAATTGAGACATATGCTTTGTTGTATAACAAGGATTTAGTGACAGAATTGCCTGAAACTTTTGAAGAGTTAGCTGCCTTTGCAGAAGAATTTACCGATAAGGATGCCAGAAAATATGGATTGATGTGGGAAGCTAAATCTCTTTATTATAATCACATGTTTATGGCACCTTATGGAGGATATATCTTTGGAAACAATGGAACAGATATTAACGATATCGGACTGGATAACGCTGGATCGGTTGAAGGGATTAAGTACTATCAGGAACTAAGCAAAATCCTGCCAGTAAATGTGGATGACATTACAAGTGATGTGAAAAATCAACTATTCCAGGAGAACAAACTTGCATTTAATATTGATGGTCCATGGGCAGTCGGATCACATAAAGGGAAAGTAAACTTCGGTGTTATGCCGCTTCCAAAATTGCCAAATGGTAAAGAACCGGTGACATTGTCTGGTGTACGTTCTTACTATGTAAACTCTTATACAGAATATCCAAATGCATCAAAATTATTTGCTTCTTTTGCTACGAACAAAGAAAATGCACTGCTTAATTTCGAAATGACAGGAATCTTACCTGCAAATACCGAGGCGAGTGAAGATCCAAAAATTAAAGAAGATGAAATTTTAAGTGGTTATATTGAGCAGTTTAAACATTCTGTTCCGATGCCTTCTGTTCCGGAAATGAATAGTGTATGGGAACCTTTGCAAGGTGCGTTCACTGCAGTATGGGATGATGGAGCAGATGTGGAACAATCATTGAACAATGCGGTGAAAACCTTGAAAGAAAAAATTCAGTAATAGCTGAAGCTTCAATCTCATAGAATCATCGGCCTCTGGCAGGCTGATGATTCTATGATTTTCTAAGAAAGGAGACCGCAGATATACATGCAGACACACAAACAGAAAGCAACGGTTCTCTCTTTCCTCTTCATGGGACTCGGTCAATTGTACAACCGACAATGGACGAAAGGCATTCTGTTGCTGTCGATCGGTGTCACCGGTTTACTCTTGTCACTGTTCTACGGGATTGAGAAGTTGACAGGACTTATTACATTAGGGGATCAGCCACGAGGAATGGTAGAAGTAGACGGCATCTTCCAAGTGGTGGACGGAGACCACTCTATTTTCTTTATGGTTAAAGGCCTGATTGCCCTGCTGCTGATGCTGCTATTATTCCTCGTTTATATACTGAACGTTCGCGATGCGAGATTTACGGGAGGAACACGGGATCAGGGTGAGCCTGTGGAGAGCTTTCCGGCCATGCTTCGGAGATGGAAGGAAGACCAGTTTCCGTATATGATCCTGGCCATTCCCTTTGTTTTTGTCTTGTTTTTGAATGTTTTGCCGATTATTTTCAGTATTTTGATTGCGTTTACGAATTATGCCGCACCGGTTCTTCCTCCAGCCAATCTGATTGACTGGGTCGGGTTCGAAAACTTTGCGGATCTGGTGACACTGAAAACATGGAGCCGGACGTTCTACGGTGTGTTTGTCTGGACGATGATCTGGGCCGTGCTGTCGACATTCACGACCTTTATGGGCGGAATCTTGGTGGCGGTACTTATTAATCAGAAAGACGTCAAACTAAAGAAGTTTTGGCGTACGATGCTGATCATTCCATTTGCCATTCCGAACCTGGTTTCACTGCTCGTTTTTCGAAACCTGCTCAATACGGAGTTTGGTCCGATTAATCAGTACTTAAGATACTTTGGACTGGACGGGCTGCCGTGGCTGCTGGATCCTTTTTGGGCTAAAGTAACGGTTCTAATGGTGAACATGTGGCTCGGAATTCCAGTCATCATGATTCTGGTTACCGGTATTCTTACCACGATTCCGAAAGATTTGTATGAAGCGGCTGAAGTAGACGGAGCAAGCAAAGTACAGATGTTTGCCCGCATTACGATGCCGATGATCATGTTCTCTATCGCGCCGATTCTCATTATGCAGTTTGCAGCCAATATCAACAACTTCAATGTCATATTCTTGTTAACGAACGGAAATCCCGTCGTATCCGAATATCAATATGCCGGCGCTACCGACTTGCTCGTCACCTGGCTCTATAAATTAACGTTGACGAACCGACAATATAACTTCGCCTCGGTCATCGGCATTATTATCTTCATCATCATTGCGGGCTTGTCCATTTACAACTTCCGTAAAACCCGCTCGTACCGAGAGGATGATATGATCCAATGAATCTAAGATTATTCAGCACCTATGCAATTCTGACCTTGCTGGTCATAGCGGCTGCCTATCCGGCTCTGTGGATTGTCATGTCTTCGCTTAAAGTGGGAGACAGTCTGTACAGTGAGACCTTTATCCCGAGAGCCTTTACCCTGGAACATTACCAGGATCTGTTCAACAGCAACATTCACAAATATCCAATCTGGTTTATGAATACGCTGAAAATTGCCGTATTCTCCACGATCCTGGGGACGTTTATCACCATGCTGGGCTCGTATGCCATTTCCCGCTTCCGGTTCAAAGGCCGCAAGCAAACGATGATGGGCCTGCTGATCTTGAACATGTTTCCCGGATTCATGGCCATGATCTCGATTTTCATTCTGTTGTCCCAGATCAAAATGCTGGACAATCACTGGGCACTGGTGATGGTCTATAGTGCAGGGGCACTGACGATGAATTTCTTCGTGGCCAAAGGCTTTTTTGATACCATTCCCCGGAGTCTGGAGGAAGCGGCACGGATGGACGGAGCGGACCACATGACCGTTTTCATGAAGATCATCCTGCCGCTGTCCAAGCCGATGCTAACCTATATCAGTCTCATGATTTTTACGGGAGCATGGGTGGATTTTATCTTCGCCAAGCTGATTCTGGTGTCGCAGGACAAGATTACACTGGCTGTCGGACTGTATGACATGGTCAACCAGCGCAATTCTACGGAATTTACCATGTTTGCAGCTGGAGCTGTACTGCTTGCGATTCCGATTATCGTCATTTTCTTCTGGTTGCAACGATTCCTTGTCGAAGGACTGACGGCTGGAGCGAACAAAGGTTAAATAAACAGATTGCCATCCATTCATTCGGTCATAGGAAAGGAAGTAACAACAGGCAAAAGGAGATTAAATCATGCTGTTATCAACGATATTACATGTATCTGAACCACCCTTCGCATTCCCGCTCAATGAGCATCAACTGAAGCTGCGTCTTCGTGCGCAAAAAAACCAGATCAAGACCTGTACGGTTCTGTATACAGATCGCTATACCTCGCCTGGGAAGGAAGAGGCGCTGGAGCTGGAGAAGATCGCAACGACGTCCCATTTCGATTACTTCGAAGGCATCGTACGGGCTCCATCCAAGCGGGTTCGCTATTCCTTTGTTCTCACAACCTTCGAGGAAGAGCACATTTGGTATGGCGAGATGGGGGCGTCTTATTGCATTGATGAGGCTGGAACCTTCCAGTATGCCTATATTACGGAAGGCAATCTGCATCATGTCCCTGCATGGCTGGAGGATGCCGTGGTCTATCAGATTTTTCCCGATCGCTTCTATAACGGAAATACCGGCAATGACCCACAGCCGCTGTGCAAGTGGGAACAGGAAATTCCGGAACGGGATTCCATGTACGGGGGAGATCTGCAAGGCATTACCAAGAAGATGGACTATCTGAAAGAGCTGGGCATCAATACGATCTACATGACCCCGATCTTCGAATCGCCTACCAATCACAAATACGATACAACAGACTATTTCAAGATCGATGAGCAATTCGGCGAGATGGAAGACTTGAAGCAAATGATTGAGAAAGCGCATGAAGCGGGTATCCGGGTGATGCTGGATGCGGTCTTCAACCATACCGGAGATGGCATGCGGTACTTCCAGGAGGCGAAAAAGGACCCCGTACACTCTCCTTATCGAGACTGGTATTTCTTTGCGGAGCCGACGGGCACGCACTCAGAAGAAAGTGGCGTATCGTACGAGACCTTCGCGCAGAATGTTCCCAATATGCCGAAGGTAAATACGAGTCATCCGGCTGTTCAGGAATTTTTCGTCAAAGTCGGCCGCTACTGGATTGAGGAAGCCGGCATCGACGCCTGGCGTCTCGATGTAGCCAATGAGGTGGACCCTGAGCTGTGGAAGCTGTTCCGCAGGGAGATCAATCAGCTGGATGATCAGGTGGCGATCATTGGAGAAGTGATGCATGCGGCCGGGCCATGGCTGCGGGGAGATCAGTTTGACGGTGTCATGAACTATTTGTATCGGGAGATTATGCTGGAGTTCTTTGCCAAGCAGCAGATTGGTGCGTCTGCCTTCGTGCGTCGTCTCAATCATATTCGAATGATGTATACGGATCAGGCCTATGCCGGGATGCTTCAGCTGCTGGACAGTCATGATACGGAACGCTTCCTTACTTCCTGCAAAAAGTACGGGAAGGGATGGGAAAGTGAACAGACGGCAAAAGGCCGAATGAGATCAGCGGTATTTTTCCAGCTTACCTCTCCGGGGGTTCCCATGATTTATTACGGGGATGAAGTCGGTATGGAAGGGGAAACCGATCCCGACTGCAGAAGACCGATGATATGGAAGGAAGAGCGACAGGACGCGGAGATGCTCGCGCTATACAAGCAGCTTCTGTCAGCCAGACAGCAGTTTGTTTCCTTGCGCAGGGGGGCGTATCGGGACTGGTTTACGGACGAAGCCAATCAGGTGATTGCCTTCCGGCGTTTTTGCGAGGGTGAGCAGGCTGCAGTGATCATCAACAGCTCTGCGAATGAAGTGAAGCTGTATCCGTCCAATCCATTCCATGGCATGGGTGCGGAGGAACAGGTAGTAGATGCCTTCAGCAGACAGTCAGGCAAGGCTTCAGAAGTATTAAAATCGGTTGTTCTCCCGCCGTATTCAGGACGAATCTATGTTTATAACTCGAATAAGCATTAATCATTTATTCCAAGTGGACGGCTGAGATCGAAGCGTCCACTCATCGTAGACATGTAAGATCAGATCCCGTTGTGACCTTGTACGCAGGTGTCACAAGACGGGGTCTTTTTTTACGCATGTTGAACCTTTCCCTCGCATATGGTTATGACAGTGAGAACATTTCGAGCGAATGAGGAGGTTCCCAATGGAAGATTGGAGAATTATGCTGCAAAAGTCCAGTATGTACGGGATTCTGGCTGATTACTATACGTATACCAATCCGGAGATGCATATTCATTACTACAAGAAATACTTGCACTGTGTAGAGATGCTGGCGGCTTATGTCAAGCATTATGGAGACCCCTATGAGCAGAACAATCCATCTCCTGCTGCCATTCAGCCCTATCAGCAGGGACCATATGCACCAAATGCACCAAACGCACCAGGCGCTGCCCAAGGCGCCAATCTGATGCCGCCGATGCCCGCTATGAACATGCCTTACGGAAACATGCCAATCCATCCGATGCATGGCATGCAGATGTCTCCGCACATGGTCAACCGCATGGAGATGGCTCGCATCAGAGTCTTGCATGCCTCGCCGGATGCGCCGGCAGTCGATGTCTATGCGAACGGCAAGAAAGTGGCCTCGGGTCTGAAATACAAGCAGGTGACGGATTATATGCCGGTACCGCCGGGAGATTACCAGGTCGAGGTGTTTCCGGCAGGGGAAAAGCAAAAGCCGGTTTTGAGCCAGCAGGTTCAGGTATCACCAGGAAATACGTATACGGTAGCAGCCGCAAACAAGCTGGCTGATTTGAAGCTCATCGCCTATCTGGATGAGCCGTTTGTAGCGCCTGGACTGAGCAAATTGCGGTTTATCCATTTAGCACCTGATGCACCTGCGGTAGATGTGGCCCTGAAAAAAGGGAATGTTGTATTTTCGAATATTTCCTTTGGCGGCAGCAGTGCGTATGCCCCGTTGCAGCCAAACCGGTATGATTTTGAAGTGAGAGCAGCGGGTACCCAGCAGTCGGTGCTGGATGTGCCACAGGTCAACCTGGAGGCAAAGGGATACACCATCGTCGCCGTTGGCCTACTCAAGGGCAAGCCGGCTCTGGACGCCATTTTGCTGTATGGGTAGACAGCACACATAGGTATTTCCTCCCTGGATCGGGCACCCTAGAAGAAAAGGATGGTTCTACCATCGGTCGACGGAGGGATGAGGATGCAAGGCTACCGAAAAGAGCATGATTTCTTGGGAGAGAAACAGGTAGAGGCAGGTTCATATTACGGGGTGCAGACGTTACGAGCAGTGGAGAATTTCCCGATTATGGGTGTGCCGATTCATCGGCAGCTGATTGTGTCGCTGGCGAAGGTAAAAAAGGCAGCAGCGCTGGCCAATATGGACATTCAGCTTCTGAAAAAAGAAATTGGGGAGGCCATTGTCAAAGCGGCCGATGAAGTGATGGCCGGAAAATGGATAGAGGCATTTATCGTAGATTCCATTCAGGGCGGGGCAGGGACATCCATCAATATGAATATGAATGAGGTGCTGGCCAACCGTGCACTGGAATGGATGGGACACCAAAAGGGAGAATACTTTCATTGCAATCCGAACAACCATGTCAATATGTCCCAGTCTACGAATGATACGATTCCGACAGCGCTGAGAATTGCGGCGTACCAGCTCACCCAGCGGCTCCTGCAAACGATGAGATCCTTTCATATGACCCTGCTCAAGAAGTCCAGGCAGTTTGATTCGGTCATCAAGATGGGCAGAACCCACCTGCAGGACGCCGTGCCGATTCGTCTCGGACAGGAATTCGCTGCGTACGCCGGATTCATGAGCCGCAACATAGAGCGGGTTGATCAGGCTTGCCGGCATTTGCTGACCATCAATATGGGGGCAACTGCAGTTGGCACGGGTTTGAATGCCGGTACGGCATACATGGAGAAGGTGACAGGTTATTTGCAGCAGTTATGCGGCCTGCCGCTCAAGCATGCCGGCGATCTGGTTGATGCCACGCAAAATACGGATGCCTATGTAGAGCTGTCAGCTGCGCTGAAGGTGACTGCGGTTAATCTGTCCAAAATGTGCAATGATCTCAGGCTGATGGCTTCTGGTCCCAGAGCAGGCTTGTCGGAGATTTTTCTGCCGCCCAGACAGCCGGGGTCTTCGATCATGCCAGGCAAAGTAAATCCGGTCATGCTGGAGGTGATGAACCAGATAGCCTTTCAGGTGATGGGCAATGATCATACGATATGTATGGCCAGTGAAGCCGGGCAGTTTGAGCTCAATGTAATGGTGCCGGTCATTTCCTTTAATTTGTTGCAGTCTCTGGATATCCTGAACAATGGATTGTGCGTACTGGAGAAATACGCCATGGAAGGGCTGGAGGCGAATATGGAGCAGTGCAAGCAGTACGTCAGTCAAAGCTTTGGCGTGATCACGGCACTGAATCCACATCTCGGCTATGAAACGGCAGCTCAGATTGTGAAGGAAGCTCTGAAAACCGGGGCGACGGTCAAAGAGATTATTCTGGAACGGCAGCTGTTGACGGAAGAGGAGCTAACCGTGATTCTCGATCCTTACCAGATGACGTCGCCCGGCATCGCAGGGATTCAGTTTCTACATAATCAGTAGAGCATGCACGACTTAGAACATACTGAACTCCCAGGCCTCACTCATCCGTTCCAGCATGTGCATGCCGGCAATGCTGTTTCCTTTCTCATCCAGGGAGGGTCCGATAATCCCAATTCCCATCCGGCCGGGTACAAGGGCCAGGATGCTGCCAGATACGCCGCTTTTGGCCGGGATACCAACGCGAATGGCAAATTCGCCGGAAGCATTGTACATGCCGCAGGTCACCATAAAGGTTTTGGCAATGCGCACATATTTGGCCGGAATGAGCTGCCTGGAAGTGTCTGGATCAAGGCCGTTATTGGCGAGGATGACAGCCAGACGAGCCAACTGCTTGCAAGTCATTTCAATGGCACAATGCTTGAAATACACATCCAGCTGTTCCTCCACTTTTCCTTCCAGCACGCCTACATCCTTGAGAAAGTAGCCAAGCGAGCGATTTCGGTTGGCCGTGGCTTTCTCAGACTCGTATACGTCTTCGTTGAAGCCGATGTCCGGGTCGCTGGCCAGGTGTTGAATAAAGGCCAGTATGCGATGCCATTTCTCTTCTGGTGTTTCACCTCCGATTAGCGAGGTCACGGTAATGGCGCCTGCATTGATCATCGGATTGAACGGTTTTCCGGGAGGTACGAGCTCCAGTTTCAGAATGGACTTGAAATTGTCTCCGGTTGGCTCCATGCCTACGTGGGAGAATACGACTTCTTCCCCTCTGTCCATCAGAGCCAGGATCAGGGTGAATACTTTTGATATGCTTTGCAGCGTGAAGATTTGGTCACAATCCCCCAGAGTGAGGGGAGAACCTTGCACGGGGTGAATCGTGATGCCAAGCGCATCCGGGCTGGCCTGCGCCAATGCGGGGATATAATCGGCCACTTGACCTTTGTGCACAAGGGCACGGCTCTCTTCCATCCAATTCAGCAGCAAATGATCATTTGTCATGAATCCCTACCCTTTCTGCCATTCATTTCGGCCTGTTTGCCTTTAGTTTACTATAAATCGGGCGATAAATGCTTCACATTCCCCTATCTCTGTGGAAAAGTCAATGGTAAAATTTACGGAAACGGATTCAAAAACTTTCCTGTCCTTTTCCAACCTTGCCATGGTAAATTAAAACAAGAGAGGAGCGATGGTTTTTGAAGCATGTGATGCAATGGACAGGTTTGGTGGCGATCGTGATCGTGATGATGTTCAGTTCTGTACCCCCTACTTCTGCAGCAGCCACTCCGAGCTGGACCATTAACGGTGAGGCGTATACGTTCGACAGCAAACCGCTAATGAAAAATCAGCGCTGGCACTTGCCCATACGTGAGGTAGCCGATGCGCTGCAAGCAAATATTGAATGGGATCAGCAAGCACGTTCTATTACCGTATTGTCTCCCTATGATGATGAGGTCATTATGGAGTGGAAGCGGTATGTGACGACGATGAATGATGAAAAGTATATTTCCGATTCGGCGCCGTTTATGTCAAATGGACGCCTGTATATTTCAATGAGACATGCAGCGGAAATGCTGCATATGCAAGTCAACTGGGAACCGGAAGGCAACGTCATTTCCCTTCAGCTCGTTCCCCTGTATGAAGTCAAGGAAGACGATACATGGCAATCTGTGAGCAAGCAGCTCGAGGTAGAGGTAGAGAAACTGAAACAGCGCAATACCCATATCGAGGGCAAACTGGCCGCAGGGGATTCCATCAAATGGGTGATCCCGTCCATGATGAGTGAGGAACTTGTGAATCCGAACCTGATTTTGCTGGCCAAACTGATTTTCGCTGAAGCGGGATATGAGAGTTATGAGGGGCAGCTGGCCGTGGGTAATGTGGTCATGAACCGGGTCGCGCATTCCAGTTTTCCGTCTACTTTGCAGGGCGTTATTTATGCGCCCGGACAGTTCACACCTGCCCGTACAGGTAAGCTGGAGCGAATGGAGCCCTCCGATGAGAGTCTGCAAGCCGCCAGAGAAGCACTTCTGGGGGTCAATGTAGCGGGGGACGCGTTGTATTTTTATAATCCGAAGGTGTCCGGTGGTTCTTTCTTCAACTCGTTGGAGGTTGTGGTCAACATCGGCAATCACCGATTTGCAAAATAGGACAGTTATGATGATTCGGCCACCCGTCAAATAGAGTGAAACGGCATAATGCGCCAAGGATGATACATGGGAGTATGACCGATTCGGCTTTCATAAATGACGACAGAATGAGCGACCCATTTCAAGGGTGGCTCATTTTGTTTTTCTGTGGAGAGGGAAGACAGATCGAACGCGGAATTCGCGTGACCGGACTGATATCGGCGGGCAACGGTAATATGAGGCATATAGGGACGAGATTCGGGGTGAACGAGCTGCTGCTCCACACAGTAGGTGTAAAGGGTGTGTTGCAAGGTTTGCAAGGGTGGCGGTGACGTACATCCCTTGTACAAAATACGTGGAGCACGTTCGGAACCGAAAACTCCCCACTGTGTCATCTCCAGACAGAATGGGGAATGGGGTGGTATGATGGCATATATCTTCCAGCCATTTGGCGAGCTTGTTGAGCTTGTCTAAGGCAAGGTCTCCGATGAACTGCAAGGTAATATGATAATCTCGGCTGTCTGTCCAGGTTCGAAACTCAGGCTGCATGGCGAGTCCCTGAACCTGCTGATTCAGCCTCTGCCTGATCTGGAGGGGCAGAGGCAACGCGACAAAGGCACGGACGGATGGATGTACCAAACGAAAGCCTCCCCTGGTCGTTCCGACTTTTTCTGCTTGGCATTAAGTTGCCCCATCCAGCCTGCTTTTCATACCTGTTTATTGGTCCAGCGGGATCAATACTGTGAAAATAATGGTGCCATTTTGGGACCATACGTCAATGGAACCGCGATAATGCAGCACCCGTTCTTTCGTAACCGCCAGTCCGATGCCGTCATGGCTGTCAGAGGTTTTGGTACTGTATCCGGCAAGGAACATCCGGTCCACTTCCTCGCTAGACAGGGAGCGCCCGGGATTCTTCACCTGAATCATCAACTGCCGCTCTACCGTTTTGACCTTGAGATCGACGATGCGCTCATCTACTGGGAGCATGAGGACGGCATCGAAGGCATTATCCACAAGGTTGCCGATGATTTTGACGATATCTACCGATTTCACACCGAATTTGAGCTTGTCGACATCGGTGAGCTGGTGACGAAGATGTATTTTTTTAGTCACTGCCACGGTCAGTTTGGACTGCACGATCGCGGCGATAGCCGGCTGTCCGACCCGAATCAGATCATTGACTTCCCGAATCTCGCCAATGAGCTCAGCGGTGTACTGCTTCAGGGCCTCTGTCTTGTTCATGCTGACGAGACTATGTATGGTCTGCACGTGGTTGAGAAAGTCATGGCGCTGACCACGGATGGTCGTAAACATTTCATTTAACTGTTCAATATACGCAATCTGGGCCGACTGGACCGCAACCTCTCTCGTGGCCTTCATAAAGCGCATAATGATCCAGATGACGATCATGGTAATGAGAAGGGCAATCAGGATGGAAATGCCCATCATGGAAAATTGTTTGTTCAGATTGTTCTGTATGGTTTGGTAGTCGCCTACGATGCGGATGACATAGGAGGTGGTATCGTCCTTCACCGGAATATAGGATTGCCATACTTTCTGATCATTGAGCGTCGCCACTTCACTGATCATACGCTGCTGTTTCATAGATCGATTGACATACGTCACATCCGCCTGTTCGTTTTTAAACAAATAGGAACCATACAGAATAGGTCGGTCTCGATGATGAACCCATTCCTCATCATGCTGGTTTTTGGCTTTTTTTAATTTGTCATTGCCAAATTTGCCATGGTTGAATACCGTAATTTCCTTGATGAATGTATTTTCACGGAGCATGGATTCAATGACCGCAGTGGGTCCGGTCATCTGGTCAAACACATCGAGCTTTTTCATATTGATATACGGATCGATCATGTAATTGGTCGTACCATCATAGAAATAGCCCCATTTGAACACTTTCTCAGGGTCCGAATTGGCCACCTCGAAAGGACCAGCCCAAAAGTGAGGAAGGGTTTCGCCGCGACCGACCGTAACCGGCTCCTCCCTGTACAACTGCCGGAATGCCTCGTACCAGAATCCCCAGAAGTTCGTGCTGAGTCCGATTTCATTTGCTTCTGTAGAGCGATAGCCTACGATATCGTCGTCCGTCTGCTTGAACAGCGTGACGGCTTCAAGACCGATTTCGTCACGTAGCTTTTTCAGTTGTTCATTGGTGACTTCCTCCAGATCGGCAGGAAGTGCATATTTATATACCAAAGAAGCGGTTCGTAGCTGTTCCGCCAGTAATTTCTCTACATAATCCGTTCCCAGCTGGGAATGTGTGATGGACATCCGTATATGCTTGGCGACCGTCTCCATCCGTTCGGTGAGCTGATCCTCAAGCGTTCTTTTAGTTGAATAATAGTAGACGAGATTATTGACCAAGAGCAGCAGAATAATAATCAGGCCAATGAAATATAGAAAGCGGGAACGCATAAGCCAGCAACACCTTAATATAGACAGAATAGGTGATCGGATCACCTTCCTTATTATACCTTTTTTTTATGCAAGTTGAATAGAATTAAGTATGTCAAGCTCATGACGGATGAGGAGAGAAAGCCGATTAGCATGCATGCAAAAAGACCCGTGCAACGGGATAACGTTACACGAGTCTCTGTAAATTACAGTCAAGCATACAGATCAGGCTGCAGGGGATGCCAGCAAATCGATGTGGCATGGGCAAAGCTAGGGAACTCGTTATGCCTGATGAGTAGCGGACAAGGAGCAAGCTAAGTCAGCTAGGATCAAGCTAAGAGCAAGCTAAGAGATAGCAGCAGACGATTGCATGAGTGTAGAACAGTATTCAATAATTTCTCTTCGTCTGATCATGCCGATAAAATGCTGCTGGTCGTCGACGACGGGAATAAAATTTTGCGCAATCGCCAAGGTGAGCAGATCTTCAATCTGGGCGTTGATCTCCACCGGCTGATTTTGCATTTTTTGGGGTACGTCCTTGAGACGGATATGCTCTATGGTTTGAAAATTTAATTCAGGCGTTTTTTTCAATGCCCACAACAGATCACCTTCTGTAATGGTTCCCACGTACTTCCCTTCTGCATCTAATAGCGGAACGGCCGAGTACCGATGGAACTCCATTTTCTCCAGTGCTTGGCGAATGGTAGAATCTGGCGTCAGGCACACACATTCATTTTTTGGGAGTAAAAAAAACGCGATATTCACTTTCATCATCTTCCCTTCAATTATGTAAGGTCTATGCGCTCACAGACATACATACGCAGGAAGCGGTGAAAGGTTTCTTCTTTTTTGATCAGCTACTTGTCTCCACGGTCTACCGAGAAGCGCGTTTTGTGGCGATGAGGTTCTTCCTGATCGTACAAGCTTTCCTTGGGTTCCAGACTGACTAGCTCCCAGGTTGCCGTGCCCAGTTGCGGGTCAGAAGGAAAGGCCTCGCCTCGCTTGACCATCTCTTCACGTCCCCATTCATTGCGATATACGCCATCTACTTCACATATCTCGTGCGAAATAGGGTTCATTTGCTGTTTAGGGTGTTGATCTGCCATGGAATGGTCTCCTTTCACGTTTTTTCTCTGTTTATTCTCACTTTATAAGACGAAATATTATCCTTGATGCCTTTTAAGACCGATGAAGAAACGAAAAGAACCCCGCAGGGTTCTTTTCTGTCGATGCGGTTGGTTGTTTTTCCTTTCTCATCCCTCAAAGCCGAGTGTCGATCAATGTCTGAGAATAACCAGACGAATCCAATTACATCAAACATCCAATCTAATGAGTGGCAAAAACGACTGGCGCTACGTTCAACGGAACCATCACCTTTCCTTTCGCACCGACATCCATTATTATGGACAACGATCTGAAACTTATACGTGCACGGTATAGAATTTTGCAGAAAATATTGGTACAGTGAAAGTTGCAGGAAGGAACAGGCCAATGACATTACTCATGAAAGAAGTGAATACATCGTGTACATCATCGGTATCGATATCGGAACCACTCACAGTAAAGCCGGTTTGTTTGATCTGAATGGACGCCATATTCGAACAGCAAGCCGTAAAACCCCCACTCATCATCATGAACAAGGATACGCCTATTATGATCCGGAGGAAATCTGGTCACTGATTGCCTCCGCCTTACAGGAAATTACGGCTGATATACCCGCGGAGCAGATTCGGAGTATTGGAATCGCGAGCATGGCTGAGAGCGGGCTCATGGTTGATCGGTCGAGCGGAAAAGCCAAATCCCACTTCATGCCTTGGTTTGACAGCTGTTCTCAGCCGCAGGCGGATCGGATCAAGCAGGAGACAGACCTGGTGGAGAGATTTTCTCTGTCGGGCTTGCACATTGGATTCAAGCACGGACTGGCCAAGATTTTGTGGCTGAAAGAACATCAGCCTCAGTCGCTGGAAAATGCCGTATGGCTCTCTGCCTCTGGCTATATGCTGTATCGTTTGACGGGCCAGTTTGCCTCTGATTACTCCCTGGCTGCACGTACGCTGGCCTTTCGGATCGACACACTGGAGTGGGACGAGCCGTGGATTCGACATTTCGGACTAGATCCGGCTCTGTTTCCACCGGCTTATCCTGCCGGAGAGAAGATGGGTGATACGACTGCTGCGATTCAGTCGCTCGGGATCGCGCCGCAAACTCCGGTCACGATTGCAGGACATGATCATGTAGCCGCCGCGTTGTCCGTCGGGGCTGTCACCCCTGAGATCGTCTATGATTCGATGGGAACGGCGGAAACGATGGTCGGTACGATGGCACCCAAGTCACTGGGTCAACGGGAATATGACGCAGGTCTGTCCTTTGGTATTCATATCGCGAGGGGACAGATGTTCTGGATGGGAGGCAATGCCTCATCGGGTGGTTCGGTTGAATGGCTTCGCGGCTTGCTGGCTGATGAACAACTAACCTATGAGCACCTGCTGCAGCTCCTCGCTGCCGTTAGTCCGGAGCCAACGGGTCTGCTCTATTACCCGTATTTGACTGGCAGTGGAGCGCCTCTGCCGCAGTCGACGGTGAAGGGCTCGATGATCGGACTGCGCAAGGAACACGGCAAGGGGGAGTGGCTGAAGGGTGTGCTGGAAGGCACAGCCTATCAGCTGCAGATGATCCGGGAAGAAGCGGAGGGCATTTCCGGTCAAGCGATTGATGCGCTTGTGGTCGTGGGGGGCGGCACACGTAATCCGCACTGGCTGCAGGTCAAATCGGATGTGCTGAAGGTTTCCTTGACTGTTCCCGATATTGAGGAAGCTTCCCTGCTGGGTGCGGCTCTTGCTTCCGGCATCGGTGCCGGTATCTATGCAGATGCGCAGTCTGCGGCCGGGGTCGTTCAGTCTGCTGTTGCCAAACGTGTGGAGCCAAATGACGCGCACCATGAGCGGTATCGTCAATTGTACGAACACGGGTACAAGAAACTCCAGACTCCGCTGCGCACATTTTTTCAAGACATCGCTGCCCTGAAATAGATCACGAATCTCTTTCATAGCAGTCGTTAATAGGTTTGAAGTCTTTGAGCTGCGAAAAGGTCGCCCTTTACAAGGGTGACCTTTTCTTTTGTGATTGCCGCGCTTTTTTTGTGTAGAAGCCTGCGATTGGTGAATACATTGGTAATAACCGGATAAAAGGCGGGTGATGACAGAGTGAAGCGTGTCAGTTATACGGCGATAGGGGATTCCCTCACGGCCGGCTACGGTGCTCCTTCGGGGAGAGGGTTTGTACCGATTGTAGCCAGTATGGTCGGTCATCGCATCAAACAAACCGTTACCATCTATGATTACGGGGTAAATGGCGCAACTTCCAGCGATATGCTGCATGGACTGAGGACCAATTCGCTTTTGCGCGCACATATCGGGGAGTCTCAACTGCTGACCATCACGAGCGGGGGCAATGATCTGATTGAAGCCGCGAAATCGTATATCTGGAATGAAAGCAGGTGGCCGCTTAATCGGGCCCTTGTCACCATTAAGCACAATATCGCTCAAATGCTGCAAATCATTCAAAGTATAAAAGGCAAAGACTCCTATCAGCTCATTTTGCTGGAACTGTATGATCTGGCTCCCGATATGGCTGAAGTGGGCCGCTATATCCAAGCGTACAATGCAATTTTGCATGGCTTTTCAAGCCGGCATATTCGAATTGCTCCCATCTATCGGGCTTTTCAGCATCGGGAGCGGTATCTGCTGTCCGGAGACGGGGTTCATCCGAATGAAGCCGGTTATCGGGTCATGGCGGATGCGGTTTATGAGACCATTCAATTTCCGATTGTCAGGACACATCGCACACGCAAATAAGAAGGTGCAGAAGAGGGAAGGGATATCCTCTTCTGCACCTTGGTGTGATGCGAGACTGGTGGTAACTGTCATACGGAGGGTCTAGCGGTTGGCAGAAGCCTGCTGCATGTTTCGCTGATCCGATCCGGACTCTTCCTGGCTGCTGCCCGACTTGATGTTCTGAATGGACTTTAGCTCCATTCGGCTGTTGCCCTGGAAGATGCCGCCTTGGGCAATGACCAGAGAGCCCGCGGTCAGATTGCCAATGAGCTTTCCGGTATGTGTGATGTGCAGATTGCCTTTCGTCTGGACGGCGCCCTGGATATGTCCGGCGTTGATGATATTACGGGCGATTATATTGGATTCTGCCATTCCTTTCTCACCGATGGTGACGTCTCCCTGGCAGATGATATCCCCAATCACCTTTCCTTCAATTCGCAAGCTGGCCTGTGATTTGATTTGTCCCTCGACAATGCTGCCTTCTCCGATTAACGTATCCGTGTGACTGGCTTTCATTTCTTTTTTTCCTTTGCTTTGCAGCATAAGTTCCTTCATCCCTTTCTTGAATCGGTTAGATCCGGCGTCCCTTTTTACGGCAAGTATGCGGCCGGGTTCTGTATGCGGCCTGACTGATGAACCTCATAGTGGAGGTGGGTGCCTGTGCTGCGCCCGGTACTTCCCATTTTGCCAATCGTGCTTCCTTTCTGGACGGATTCTCCCTCCTTGACGAGCCTGCTGCTTAGATGCATGTAGGTCGTCTGGAGCCCATACCCGTGAGAAAGGATGATGTAATGGCCCTGGCTGGAACTGTATCCGGCCGCTTCCACGACTCCGTTGGCCGTCGCATAGATGGGATCTCCAGCTTCGCCGTCGATATCCAGTCCTTGATGAAATCGTACGACGCCAGTGAACGGATCTTTGCGATAGCCGTATGTAGAGGTAATGCGTCTTGTACGAGTGGGCCATACGCTAGGCGTGGCTTGCAGACGTTTCAGCTGATTGTCCAGCTGTTGCTTGGCATCCTGCAGGGAAGTTGTGAGCATACTCGCTTCCTCGGTCGCCTGTTTCAAGCTTTCATAGTGAACGTTCGTCCATTCCTTCCACGAAGTGGACAGATGGCGAGATGGCATTTGCGGGGTCATGGCGGCCTGAATCTGGACGGGATGCGTGGCGGATGAAGCCTCTTCTCCCAAAATGGTTAAACCGGATGATTTGCCCCCCTTTAACATCGCGTGATTGCGAAGCTCTTCCTCAAGCTGTTTCACGGCTTCCATTTGCTCCATGAACTGCTCGGTTTGCTCAGACAAACGAAGCATGTCATGCTCAAGCTGTTGAATGGTTTCGTCTTTTTCTTTTTTCAGATCGGCATATTGCATTTCTTGTGAGCTGATCTCACTACGCAGGAACGAAATGGTGCTCGTAAAACGTTTATGGACATCCATTTGCCAAACAAAGAGCATGAGGATCAGCACAGCCAGGACCAGAGGGAAGAGGAACAGCCAATAAGCAGCGAATCGTAGTCTTCTTGTCGACTGGTTTGCACCAGGAATAAACAAGAAGGTGAACTTGTGATGCCATTCCGGTTTGCTCATTCCAACTCACCAGCCTGTTTTCTAATCTTTCGATTTCAATGTATGAGGGAAATAGGACAGATAGAATCGAAATTCTCAGGGACAAGCAAGAAGAGAGAGGAAGATGGACAGAAAATAAGAAAACCCTCCCTGCAAATTGCCATGCAGCGCATAGCGGTATACAGAGAGGGATGGAATGTTTACGGGCGATGGTCTTCGGAAAGGTGGAATCGCTTTTCCAGTCGCTTGCCCACCAGCCACAGTATCGACAGGATGGCAAGACCTACGATCCATTTCCAGGGTTGATAGAGGAAAGAGGTGATATCGTAGCCAACCAGGGTAATGATCAGGATCATAATGCTTTTCCCCAGCATGATGGCGATAAAAAAGACGCGAGTGGGGAGATTGGACATGCCTGCTGTAATATTGATGAGTGCAGAGGGGGTAAACGGGAAACAGGAAAGCATGAAAATGGGGGTAAAGCCCCTGGTCTCGATCCACCTGAACAGACCCTGGCTTTTGCGCAACTTTCGTTCCATATAATGACGGAAGCGGCTGCCGAGCCATCGGCTGAGACCGAACACACTCATGGCTCCGAGGACGACCCCGATCCAGGAGAGCAGAAAGCCTTCCACTGGCCCATAGGCATTTACATTGGCCACGATGATGGCGAACAGAGGCAGGATCGGCAGAAAGGCCTCGATCATAGCTGCTGCAATCCCCGGCAGCGGACCCAGTGCTTCATATTCATTCAAATAATGCTGAATGTCCGCCATGCTAATTTCTTTAACATTCTCTATGATGCTCACGTTTTCACCTTCTTCTAGAAGTCCATCCTATTCTACCACAATGCTTGTTCATTTATAAGACATGATGAAGTGTGAAAAAAACCGCAGCTTCCAGTAGAAGCTGCGGTTACATCATGGATCATACAGAATGGATCTGACAGATACCATTTATTTAACATAATTAATGAAATATGTCATAAATGATTAAGATCATCAATGATTAGACAGATGTGCTGGAAGACTGCTTGCGCTTCCACAGGAAGAAAGCTCCAGCGGCAAGGATGACCAGAAGCGCGGCGGCAAGAGACCAGATGAGTGTCTGGGAATTCGAGGAGGCTGCCGCAAGGTCCTCTTCGTCACCTTCGGCTGCCAGGCCGTTGTTCTCTCCCTGATAGAGCACCATGGCACTCCTGGCAGGCACGTCAATCTGATTTCCTTCCAGCGTCGTAATCGGCTGGGTTCCCGCCTGCTCGCCGTTCAAGACGACATGCCAGCTTCCATCCTTCGGAAGGGTGACCTGCTGATTGTTCTTGTCTGCGTTGTACACAACCGCAATGGTTTCCCAACTGTCCTGATTGGCATGATCGTTTATGGTGTAGGCGACCACTTCACTCGGCGTGTCAATAAAAGCGATATGCTCCTGAATGTCTTCCGCGGACGTCATACGGAAAGCGGGGTGGCTTTTTCGCAATTCAATCATGCCCTTGAAATAATCCACCACATGCTGATACTGATCTTTGCGCACCCAGTCAAGCTGATTGACGCTGTCAGGGGAGCGATAGCTGTTCTCGTCACCGCCCTTGGTGCGCATAAATTCCTGTCCGGCGTGGAGGAAGGAGATACCTTGGGAAGTGAGGACGATGGCAGAAGCCAGCTTGTGCATGCTTTCCTTTTCCTCATCGGAGGCATCGGGATTGGTAAAGGTCAATTTATCCCACAAGGTGTTATTGTCGTGTGCTTCTACATAGTTGACGGACTGATCAGGCTCTACGGCATAATGCTGAATGAGCGAATTGTAAAAGACGCCCCCGGCCGCTGCTCCCTTGATCAAATAGGAATCCTGGTATTTCCCGTTCACCCAGCCAGGCTCATTTTGGTTGAAGACGGAGCCTTTGATACCGTCCCGGGTGGAATCATTGAATTGTCCAATGCCCGGCAATTGACTGGCATTGTTCTGATTGGCCTTTTCCCCGGCATCAAGCTGTGTACCGAGATCCCACCCTTCCCCGATGGTGATGATCGATGGATCAATCTCATCGAGCGCTGCGCGCACCTCATTCATCGTATCGATATCGTGTATGCCCATCAGGTCAAACCGGAAGCCATCTATGTTGTATTCTTTCGCCCAGTAAACGACGGAATCGACGATCAGCTTGCGCATCATTTTTCGTTCGGAAGCCGTGTCATTGCCTACGCCGGAACCGTTGACCAGTTGTCCATCCTCCGTATAGCGGAAGTAGTACCCGGGAACGAGCTGGTGCAGACTGGAGGTATTGACTGCAAACACATGATTATATACCACATCCATAATGAGGCGCAGATCATGGTCATGCAAGGTTTGAATCGTCTTTTTCAATTCTGTGATGCGTGTATACGGATTGTAAGGGTCTGTCGCGTATGAACCTTCCGGTGCATTGTAATTTTTTGGATCATAGCCCCAGTTGAACTGAGGGGTGTCCAGTTTTGTCTCATCGACACTCGCATAGTCATAGAACGGCAGAATCTGTACATGGGTCACACCGAGATCGAGAATGTGATCCAGTCCGGTCTTGGTACCATTGGGACCGGTGGTCCCTTTTTCTGTCAGACCGAGGAATTTTCCTTTGTGCGTAATGCCGCTCTCGGGATGCATGGATAAATCGCGCACATGAAGCTCATAGATGATGGCATCGACCGCATGTTCGAAGGCTGGCTTGGAATCGGGCTTCCAGTCGTCCGGATTCGTTTTATCCAAATCAACGACAACGCCCCGGTCTCCGTTCACCGTTACGGTACGGGCATATGGATCGACGGCTTCGTTCCAGCTGTCCCCGATCAATACTTTGTACGTATAGATCGTTCCGTCCTGATCCCCGTCCAGCTTGGCGATCCAAGTGCCGTTTGCATCTCTCTGCATATCCAGCTCCGTTCCGTTCTCGGTATCCCAGCTGTCATAGGTGACCAACTTTGCTTCTCTCGCAGTAGGCGCCCACACTCTGAATCGGGTCTCATTCTTCGTATATACGGCACCCAGGTCTTCGCCCTCATACGTCATGATGTCTTCAAAGGATTGGCTGCTGAAAATGTCTCCCATGGTCAGACTGGCCTCGATATAGCCTTCTTTGTACAACGTATAAAACTGATTCAGATCAACCGGGTCCTTGAGCTGAATTTCCGCATTCCTCATATAGCCGTCTTCACTCAGATCAAGCGGAGTGACCTTCAGAATGGCAGGGCTGGCTTGCTCGCTCTTCAGAGAAAAGCCCATGTCGCCGTCCGTCGGCTTGAACGGTATATTGGTTTCGATCGTCAAGGTATCAATTTCATCGAGCTCTGCACTCATAATACGGGGAGAACGATCTACCTGGGATTCCTTATAATGCACGCGTTCCTGGTTCTGGGCCAGCCAGATTTCTGCCGTACCATCCTCCTTTATTTTGGATATGAAGCGATCTCCGAATTCTCTGTCGTTCCATTCATTATCTGCTGTACTTTGCCGTACGATGAATCCGATTTGACTGGCGTCCTGCATGCCAGTCAAGGTGAAGCGAGCTACAGCGCCAAAATCGTCCTGTTCGCTAAAGGAATACGACGCCCCGTCCTTTCCTTCGGGCCATGCCCACAGATTCCATCCTTCGTAGTTCTGGTCATAGCGGTAGTAGTGAACTGTGACCTCTACTTCGTCAAAGCGCTGTTCTTCTTTCGGTTTGCCTTGTTCGGAGGTATAGACGGTCGAATCACCGCCAATCAGCCAGATTTCTGCTTCTCCGCCCAATATATCCTCGATGAAGCGATCCTCATCGATATCTTTTTCCCAGTCATCTGTCCGTACGATAAAACCGACGGAGGTGTGATCCCCGTTCAGGGTAATCTCGGCGACCTGACCGAAGGCATCAGTGCCAGTGAACGGATAAGCGGCCCCGTCTCCACCTTTCGGCCAAACCCACAGATTCCAGTCCTGCGTACTGCCTTCCGCAGCCTGATAGTGAATGGTTACCTGGGTCTGTGCTTCTGCTGAAACCGTTTGCAAAACTGGCGATGGCGAAATCACACTCATCAGCATCATCAAAGCTGCAAGCATCGCGATCCATTTTTTTCTCATTTTATTTATGTCCCCCTTCTGTCTGTCTACCCGTGTGCAAGCGCATTGAAAACGTTTGCATCTTTTATTATATCGGATGATCAGCAGGTTGCCAAGAGAGAAGAGATGAAGAGAAGATTGGAAATTTGATACAATGAAAAGAAAATAGAAAGAGGGAATGAAGTGGATACGAGTGCAGTTGCAACCGTCGTGATTCCTACCTTTCATCGATTGATGACACTGGCAGAAGCTTTAGAATCGTTAAGCAGGCAGAGTGAGAAGAGATTTGAGGTTATCATTGTCAATGACGGGGGAACGGATGTCATGCCCGTGGTAGCTTGTTACCCGGAGCTGTTGATCAAGGTGATTTCATTTCCGCGCAACCGTGGTCATGTCGCGGCGCGAAATGCAGCGATCAAGCAGGCCGTCACCCGATACATCATGCTGCTGGATGATGATGACCTGGTCGCTCCGAGGCACATGGAGCTTATGCTGGAAGCGTTGGAGAGGGAGCAGGCACAGCTGGTCTACAGTGATGCGGAAATTTTCCGGTATGAGATGGGGGAGCTGGGAAGGCAGTCAACGACTCGAACCCCGTTTTCGTTTGCGTATGATCCGGTGCTGCTGCGATCGTTTCTGACGATCATTCCCTCAGGCACCCTCTATGAACGATCCGTTCACGACAAGATCGGGCTGCTCGATGAAGAGGTGGCGAATTACTGGGACTGGGATTTCTTCCTGCGAGTCTCTGCCTCGTGCAAGGTGACGCGTTTGCCGGTGGCTAGCACGTTTTATGCCTTCTCGGGCAGAGCCAGCGATCATCAGTCTGCCCAGTTCACGCCGAAACGCGGGAGGTATCTCGCCAGATTGTGCAGCAAGCATGGACTGGGGATGCTGAAGATGGAGAATTTTGATACGATGACCCGAAGTGCAGAGCTGGCTGCCCGTCAGGCCGTCACCCGCCGCATATGGGATGGCTCGCCCATTTACAGCCGCTACCCTCAATCAGTCAAATCATCCCCTCATCCTGGGCTTTCCTCGCTGCCTGAATCCGATCTCTGACATCGAGCTTGGAATAGATGCTGGAGATGTAATTTTTGACGGTTCCTTCGGACAAATACAGTTTTTCAGCGATTTCACGATTGTTGAGACCGTTGGCGATGCATTCGAGGACCTGCAGTTCGCGTTCACTTAATCCGTACAGGTCGTCCTGGCGCTTGTGAAGCAGTGAAGGCGGGGCGGCTTCCTGTCCTTGTGTGGTTTCATTGGATTGTTCTTTCAACTGGCTGACCAGCATTTGAGCGATATCCTGCGGAATGAGACTGCCGCCCTGCTGAACCCACTTGATGCCGGAGATTAGTTCTCTCGGGTGAATAGCCTTGAGCAGATAACCTTCCGCGCCGCCACTAATCGCTCCCACCACATAGTCCACCTCCTGGAAGGTGGTCAGCACGATCACGCGGATATGTGGATACTGGGCTTTGATTTTCTGTGTAGCTGCTACGCCGTCCATAACTGGCATATGGATATCCATGAGCACGACGTCCGGGGATAGCTCTTCACACATTTCCAGCGCTTTCAGTCCGTTTTCCGCCATTCCTACTACCTTCAGTTCGGGGTCCATATCGAGCACGATATGCAGGCTCTCCCGAATGAGATCCTGATCGTCGACCAGCAAGATTCTGATTTCCTCTTTGATTGACATGAGCAAGACTCCTTTGACATAATCGTTTGCCATCCTGGGCCGCCGTCCCTTGTGTGCATCTGCCGGGGAAGGGGGCTACAGCGGAAATGTGCATGTGACACGGGTGCCCTCATGCAGTCTGGAGGTCGTGCGAAGGGTTCCGTTCAGCCCTTGTACGCGATCCTTCATCGATTTTAGTCCAAATCCGTATATCAGTTTGTCGGTCCCGATGCCATCATCCTCAATTTCAACATGAAAAGCCTGAGGTCGATAAGCCAGCACGACTTGAATATGTTTGGCCTGTCCATGCTTTTTCGCATTGGTCAGCGCTTCCTGAATGCAGCGGATGGCATTCATTTTCAAGGTGCGTGACAACTCCACCGGTGTCCCGATCGTACGCAGGTTGATGCTGGTTTGCGTATGGAGGGCAAAGTCATCGGTGAGGCGCTGCAAGTACGCCAGGAGTTGAACTTCCTCCGATTCAGGCGCAATCTGATGGATGTTTTTACGAATTTCATCCAGCCCGGTACGGGTCACCTCACGCAGCACATCGAGCTTCTTCTTGGCTTCTTCAGGCGCGGTATCCATCAAATAATGAACAGCGTCCATGCCCATGATGACCGATGTAAACGTATGGCCCACGGTATCGTGAAGCTCTTTGGCCAGCCGGTTGCGTTCTTCCAGCTTGCTGAGGGCCTCGACTTCTTTAATATATTGCTGCAGCACTTCATTCTGATAGTTGATGAACTGATACTGTTCCTTGTTCTCATCCAGCAGTTTCTGCATATCCCGATTGGATTCCAGAATGCGTCCAAAGGAAAAGCCAATTCCGAACAGCAGGAAAGTGTTCAGTAACAGATCCGGATAGAGCCATACGCTGCCATCGGAGATGAGCCAGGAAGTGAGCAACGGAAATGCGAGCAGATAAACCGGAAGCACCCATATGTATGTACTGCGATGAGCGAGATAGGCGACCAGCAAGGTCGGAAACAAAATGAGACCGACTTCTTCGCGAACAAAAAACGACAGGTAGAACTGGAGTGTTCCGCTTGTAATCAGAACGACAAATGGAAACCATCCCTTGTGAACATATCCCTGTCTCCAGAAAAAAAGAGGCAGTCCGAATGATCCCAGCAAGGAGAGGGTGAAGGGCCAGAACGGAACATGTCCGAGTGCAGCTGGCTGAAACACAATAAAATACATGCCAAGCAAATGCCAAAAGAAATGGATGGCAAAGAGCCCCCAATCGAGCCAGTGCCACTTTCTGCGATCAATCATTGCCATCCTCCTTTATGATGAATCTTCATAAATATTCGAGATTTTGTAACTATATTGTATAAGAAACGTAAGTAAAGAGATAGTGAAAACAGTCATACATGAATATGACCGATGATATGACGAATTGCACTGGCTGCATGACAGGAAAAAAGAGTAAGATGAGTGAGAGTGTAAGAGAAAGGAGCCAAATCATGTCAGACGTAATCGTACAATTGAAGCAAGTAAGCAAGCGTATCGGTAAAAAGAAAATCATTGACCAGCTTTCCTTTGATATTCCAAAGGGTGAGGTGTTTGGATTTCTGGGTCCCAACGGGGCAGGGAAGACGACGACCATTCGAATGATGGTGGGGTTGATGTCGATTTCCGAGGGTGAAATTCTTATTAACGGACATAGTGTCCGCAATCAGTTCGAACAAGCCATCCGCGAAGTAGGGGCGATTGTAGAAAATCCGGAAATGTATAAATTTTTGACCGGTTATCAGAATCTGGTTCATTACGCGAGAATGAATGATGGCATTACGAAGGAACGAATTGATGAAGTAATCGAGCTGGTGGGCTTAACCAAACGCATTCACGAAAAGGTCAAAACGTATTCACTGGGTATGCGTCAGCGTTTGGGTGTCGCGCAGGCTCTCTTGCACCGTCCATCCCTGCTCATTCTCGACGAACCGACCAATGGACTGGACCCGGCGGGCATTCGCGAGCTGCGGGAATATTTGCGTCGACTCGCGAGAGAGGAAGGCATCTCCATCCTGGTGTCGAGTCACTTGCTCTCAGAAATGCAGATGATGTGTGATCGTGTGGCGATTATTCAGCAGGGCAAGCTGATTGATGTACGTATGATTGAGGATGAGAATGGGGATGCAACGGGTGCACGTACATATGTATACGAAGTAGGGGCAGCCGAAGCCGTCATGAGTCTGCTTGGCTCGGAAACGGCGTTTCAGCTGAAACAAGTCTCTGAGGAAGCGGTCGAGCTTACACTGGAGCGGGCGCAGATTCCGGTGATCACCAAAAAGATCGTCGAAGCTGGCATCGACGTGTATGGCATACGCGCCGTGACCAAATCGCTGGAAGACCAGTTCCTAGAAGTGACAGGAGGGAATCAGATTGCTTAATCTTGTACTAAATGAAAATATGAAAATTTATCGCAGGCTGCGCACATGGATCATGGTCGGCATTATGGTTGTCGTGGCCGTCATTGCTTCGTTTGCCTACCATAACCTGACGCTTGCTGATGGTTCTGCGGAGTTCTGGGGAGCTATGGTCAACCTTTCCATGATCTCGTTCTTTATTTTTATTTTTACCATTATCATTGCTGCTGATATTGTGGCCGGAGAGTTTACGTGGGGGACAATCAAGCTGCTGCTGATTCGTCCATCCAGCCGCTCGAAGGTACTGCTCTCCAAATATATCAGCATGCTGATATTTGCCGTTTTCCTCTGTATTGTATTGTTTGTGGTGCTGTTTCTGCTCAATGCGATCTTAACCGGCTTTGACTTCTCACAGGAAAGCTTTGCAATACCGGATAGTGAACATCCATTCGTCTATTTGCTGAAATATTATGGGCTTACCATGCTTTCCTTGCTGATGGTTGCCACGTTTGCCTTTATGATTTCCAGCGCATTCCGCAGCAGTTCGCTGGCGATTGGTCTGGCGATGTTCATTTATTTTACCGGTTCCATTATTACAGCCATTTTCATGCGATATTCCTGGAGTGATTACCTCATTTTCAAGCATCTCGATCTGACGATGTATCTGATGGATGATACTGGCGGGTTTGCGGATCATATGTCTCTGGGCTTCTCACTGGGTGTACTGGCCGTATACTTCGTGGTGTTCAATATTGTGAGCTGGGTCGTATTTAGCAAGCGGGATGTAGCGGCTTAAGCGAAAACGGATGTTGGATATACAATAGAAATAAAGAAGGGTTGTCTGCTAGCGCGATGCGCGTGCCAGACAACCCTTTCTCTGTTTACTTGTTATGCATCTGCATGGATGGCATTCGATTCTGTTGAAGCCTTCGATTTTGCTTGTGGTTGAGCCTGAGGGGCTTCTGCCGTTTCACGCATGGAGCTGGTGCCGGTAAATCGGGCGCCTTGCTCGATGACGAGATTGGCCGCGCTCACATTGCCTTCCAGTCTGCCCTTGCTCGTGATAGTCAGCATACCGGAAGCTTGAATCTCGCCATGAACTTCTCCGGCGATGACCACATGGCGTGCGGAGATATTCGAGTGGGCATTCCCGTTTTCCCCGATGACTACGTCCCCGTCGCAATGAATATCGCCTTGCATGGTGCCTTCTACCCGTATCGATGCTTTGGAAGTGATGTTTCCTTCAAAAACAGATCCTTCTCCAATTAACGTATCCGTCGTGGCTGGATCGACTGCAGAAGCCGGTTTAGATTTGAACATGTGCATTCCTCGCTTTACTTCGTATTCATATAAGGTCTGGGATCAACACGTTCTCCATCTACAAGCACCTCATAATGGAGATGGGGCCCTGTACTTCGTCCGGTAGAGCCGACTTGACCGATCCAGTCTCCTTTTTGAACCTGATCACCCTTGTCCACAACCATTTCACTCAGATGCATGTACCACGTTTCGATGCCGTTGCCATGCTGGATGCGAATGTTGTAGCCTCTGGATCGATCGTACCCTGCGTGCAAGACAGTCCCGTCCGCGGTGCTCATCACCTTGGTGTGGGTGGAAGCACCGATGTCGATGCCGGAATGAAAGCTGGCATAACCCGAGAACGGGTCTTTGCGATAGCCGAATCTCGATGTGATCTGTCTCGATTGTACCGGCCACAAGCTGGGGGTCATGGCCTGCAAATGCTGATAGGCCAGCATGTCATGCTTGGCATCTTGCAGGTTGACAAACATCGTATCCAGATCATCGGTCAGATGATGAAAAGTATCGGACGTATGTTCAGCCATTTGTCTGGCATCCAGCGTGTACAGGGAAAGGGATACGCCCCCTGTTCCGGTATGAATCGGCACTTGAGCGGCAGAAGCAATCTGGACCACTGATGATGGTTCAGACAACGGTTCAGCTGGCCCATTCGTTTGAGCCTGTTCGCCTTGAGCGGTCATATCACGGAGTTCATCTTCCAGATTTTCAAGCTGCTCCATCTTCTCCAGCACCTGATTGGCTTGCTCGGTTAATCCGGTGATGTCGGCTTCCAGTCGGGCGATGGTTTGCTCTTTTTGCTGCACCGTCTGATTATGCATTTCCTGCTTCATGATCAGTTGCTGTTCCAGTGTGGCGCGCAGTTTGGCATTGTCCTGATACAGGTAAAAGAACAGCACGCAAAGGCTGCACAGGATGAGGATGCTGGCAGGAACAATCCAGAGCAGGCTGCGTTGTATGGCGAAGCGGCGCACAGAGGCGTCTGCTTCAGGAATGACAACAATCGTCAATTTTTTCGTATGTATGCGCATGCAGTTCTCCTTCTAACGAACTATTCCCTTTAAAAAAAGAGGGACGAAAGACCTTATTCGATAAACGGGATACAGAATCCTTCAAGCAGATGGATTTTTTTTCTGTTGTGATTGAGGATCGGCCTTCATGACCTCCATGTATGTGCATAGTGCGAGGAAGAGGAGGAAGAAGGCGTACAACAGCCCGATCATATTGCCCATCCAGGGGGTAGGCATATCCAGCCAGGTGCCGGTAAAGAGCATGCCCCCGATCAGGATTAGTGCGCCCCACCCGAGCCAGTAACTGTAGGATTGCTTTGTTTTCTTCTGCTTGGAACCAGATCGTGACAGACGGGCGCGCACATAGATCAGGACCAGGAGCGGGAACATCACAAAGATCGAATTAAAAATGGAGCTGTAATGGCTGGTGGAATACGCTTTGGACACATTGCCGAATGAAAAGAGGGTGAGCAGCAGCAGAACGAGTGCCAGTCCTTTGTTATCATACCTACTGTGTGATTGTTCGGTTAGCTGGGTCCAGCCGATCAGTATGGCCTTGTATGCGAAGGCCACCTTCATCAGAATGAGCGGCAACCAGATGCTGAATACGACAAGATCGACCCGGTCGAGAAAATCAGTGACGTGGATTTGCTGAACGAGATTGTAATTGGGAAACAAAAAGCGATGCGCCAGCACTTCTCCAAATACAAGCGTAGACAGGACGAGCAGCAGGCAGAGAAAGATACTGGATATCACACCGCCATATCGGATGGCAGATTCGGTACGGTGATGGTCGGAAACGGTGTGCAGAAAGACACCAATCATCATCATGTCCCCGTACAGACCGAGATAGGCCATATTGCCAAACAGCATCTGTCTGGGTTCGCTCATTAAAATAGGTTGTATGAATTGAAAAGAGATTTCATTGAGCAGAAAGAGCGGAAGCAGCAGAATCAGGATGACGGTCATGGGCAGGATCATGCCGTTGATTCGCACCAGCTCTTCAATGCTGATGCTCCCGTAGTACATAATCAGGATAAAGAAGAGCAAGTTCAGGATTTCAAATGGCGTTCTTAACAGTAATGTGGACTGCATGAAGGAGGAAATGGTGAACAAGTCCCGTACGAGAGACATACCGAAAATCATCAGAAAGACGATGTTAATGCCTTTCCCGCCCCATCTGCCAAACAGTTGTTCATTGATGGCATATAAGTTGCGGCCAGGATATTTGGCCGACAGGGTCTTGTAGATATGGGCGATGAGGAAGATAAACAGAATCGGAATAAAGAAGGCAAACCAGGCATCCCGATGCAAAATGTTGAGGATTTCCTTGGGCAGCACGAGCAGCCCGCCCCCGAGCACGATCGTGGTGATCATGCCGGAAAGCTGGCGGTGGCTGATGATTTCTTTAGGCAACTGGGAAGCAGGGGCACTATGACGATTGTCAGGTTGTTTGCTTCTGCTTCCTCGTTGCTGATTGTCCAGCTGCTTGATTCGCATGACCATTTCCTCCTCTGCAAATTCACTTCATCCAACTCATCAGCCAAGGTGCCAGGGTAGAGGAAAAATAGTCGCTTGGCATAGGCACCCTCACCCCTAACAAAACAAACAGGTACAAGATCAATGACAAGCTGTAGATCACGTAAAACGGGTACGGACGTTTCTTCATAGCAGGCTTGGCGGCGAGCTGGTCCCAGGCCAGGCAGGCAAGCCACAGCAGCAAATACAAAATGAGAAACAGACTGTTCAACTAGATGCCCCCCTCGCCGATGATATTTTCTTCGATCAGTCCGATCCGGGTAATCGTGGGATGAACGGTCACCTGAATGTCCAGGTCTCCGAATACGTCAGACCATTCATCTTGATATCGATCCAGCCACAGCTGCGGATACTTGCGTCCAAAAGCGTTGCCAATCCCGATGTTATCCGCCCTTTGCGCCTGCATCAGCTTTAAGGCTGCGTCGATTTGATCTTCTATTTGTTGCCGAATGAGCGTCTTGAAGCGATTCATTGTTTCCTCTTTCAGCAGATCGGTGTTCGTCTGGGATTCCAGAATACCCAGGTCTGCGTCCACCCGAATGGATATACGCGGTTTGCTGTCCTCCAGCTGGATGTCCATCGACAATTCGGCATGGTTGACATTGTACGTAATCGCGGCTTTTTTGCTTATTTTCACCGTGCCGCCAGGAGGAAAAATGTCGGACTGAAGCCAAAGCAGTCCTTGTTCGGCTTCCCCGGTAAACGTGCCTACCATACGTTCGTCCTTGAACTGCGCGTAGCCCAGATGGTTGATTTCCCTGGACGTTTCAATCCCGATTTCATTTTCCTTCACTTCCATATAAGGAATGGTCAGGTCCATGCCTTTTTGAGACATGATGACCGAAGCATTTTTCAGTGTCATGGGCTTCATCCCGAATGATTTGGTAATCTCTCGGATGGATTCGGCAGGAAATCGCTCCAGTCGTGGCTGAGCATTGATGAGTTCATAGGCGGGCCCCTTCGAGATGACCACATAGGCAGACAGCCGGTTTTCAGGCACTCTTGCCAGCGCGTCAAAATAAAAGTGGATGCCTTTTTCGGCAATGGCTTCACTAATGATGAATACACGCCGATGTGCATAGAACAGCTGTCTCGACATGCGTTTCTGAAGCTTGGCTGTCGCGGCGCGAAGGGTGGGGGCAATCGCAGAATCGACATAATAACTGCTGCCGCTGCCTGCTGATCCACCGCCGCCTCCCGTGGCCCCGCCCAGCTGACCGGCAAGCGGGACCTGGACACTCATGCGAACCTGATTGTCTGGCGCGACATCAATGGCGGTTGCGACTACGATAGCGGTATCATTGATCTCCACCCGATCCCAGCAACTGGTGCATAGCAGCAGTACACCGATGCCGCATAGCATCTTGGATATGGTGTTGGTCATTTTGCCTGGCATGATCCCTACTCCTTTGACTTGTGGCCATATTGACCGCCAAATTTAAGAAAGATCGATTTCATGCTGGACGATTGTCGATCTTCATCTTGTACCTGCAAGAACTGTGGTCGCTTCTTCATTAGCTGCAGCGGAGCCCTCATAAGTATATCCAGTAAGGCATTCGGATTGGCAGGAGCGAGCGGGGCGAGATAAGGCACGCCCAGGGAACGCAGCTTGGCCATATGTCCGAGAATAAGCATGGTCATGATGACAATGCCTACCGCACCAAACAGCGAGGCCGAAATAATGAGCGGAAAGCGCAGCATGCGAATGGCGATGGCGCCGTTGTAACGGGGAATGGTGAACGACGCAATTCCCGTAATGGAAACAATAATAACCATTGGAGCAGACACAATGCCGGCTTCAACCGCAGCTTGACCGACAACGAGGGCCCCGAGTATACTCACAGTCTGACCGATCGTTTTGGGCAAGCGCACACCTGCTTCACGCAGCGCCTCGAACGTAATCTCCATAATCAGGGCCTCGATGACCGCCGGAAACGGGATGGCTTCCCTGGATGCTGCCACACTGAGCAGCAGGGAAGTGGGGATCAAATCCTGATGAAAGGTGGACACCGCCACATAGAAGGCGGGTGTAAACAGGGAGACGATCAAAAAAATAAAACGCAGCCAGCGGATTAGGGTGGAAATCGGCACACGTTCATAGTAATCCTCGCTGGCCTGCATAATCATCCAGAAGGTAAAGGGCGCAATGAGAACAAACGGCGTGCCGTCCACCATGACGGCGATGCGACCTTCCAGCAGACTGGCTGCAACCGTATCCGGTCTTTCCGTATATTGAATGAGCGGAAACGGGGTGATGCTGGTATCTTGAATAAATTCCTCGATGTATCCTGATTCAAGAATGCCGTCGATGTTTATGTTTTTAATGCGGCGTATGACTTCAGCTACCGTTGCAGGGTCCGCAATGTCATCCATATAGGCAATCACGATACTGGTATTCGTCTGGCGTCCTACTGTCATGGGCTTCAGTTTGAGCGCAGGGGTCTTGATCTTGCGGCGAATCAGCGAGGTGTTTACGCGCAAGCTTTCTACAAAGCCCTCCCTCGGCCCGCGCACGACGGATTCGGTTTCCGGCTCAGAGATGGACCGAACGGGTGCCCCTCGCACGCCCAGCATCATCGCCGTTGTGCTTCCTTCTACGACCAGACCGGTGTCACCGCCCAGGACGGATACGAGAAAATCGGCAAACTGTTCGGTACTCTGAATCTGCGAGACAGGTAGGGAGACATTTTGCAAGGCTTCCGGTGTCAGCGCTTCTCCTTTCCATACCATGAGAGATTGCAGCATCTCGTTGACCATATCGGAATTGACAAGTCCGTCGACAAATATGATGAAGGCTTTCTTGCTCTTCTGAATCTGGAATTCGCGGATGACGACATCGGAGCAGTCGGAAAAGATGCGAAGCAGATGGTCTTTGTTTTTTTGTAAAGAAGATGCGAAGTGAATGTCTTTCATCTCATCGACAAACGGGTGTTCCATTCCGGTATGGACCGGATTCGCTTTTTTTCTGCCTGCTTTTTTTATCCACATATCCACATATCCACACCTCCGGATTCCGATTCAATGCCTCTTCTTATCCACAAGTGGATAATTTGGCGTAACAGGTATATAATGTCCAAATAGTTGGTTCGTCATGAAAGGTCGCACAAGCCTGGTTCACGGGAGGAGCTGCAGGATGCACTGGCTCGTATTTTTTCTTTGTCTGGTTATCGTTCAGATTTTCACCATATTGATTCTTGAATTTCGAAAGCCATCCAAGACGGTGGCATGGTTATTTATTTTATTTGTCTTCCCAATCATTGGTTTTGTTATGTACTACTTTTTGGCGAGCGAGTATCGTTCCCGCAAAAAGGTAGAAAAACGAACGCTCCATGCTCCCTTTGATATGAAGCGGCAATATCGGTCTTATTTGAAGAGTGAGCCGGTGCCGGCTGTGATTACAGCGAGACTTGGCAAGCTGTTGGCCAGCATTCCCTACTCCCCGCTTTCCTCGAACAATCGTGTTGAGGTGTTGTTTAATGCCGTAGATACATATGAAGCCATGATGAAGGCGATGAAAGAGGCGCAGGAACATATTCACCTGGAATATTATACGTTTCGTCCTGATGAGGCTGGACAACCCTTCTTGAAGCTGCTGCGCAAGAAAGCGATGGAGGGGGTGCGCGTGCGCCTGATCTTTGACGGTGTCGGTACGATGGATTTGAAGAAACCGGAGCTCACCTTGCTGAAAGAGGCCGGGGTAGAATTCACCTGTTTTCTGCCGCCGCTGTTTGCTTTTTTTGACAAGCGCATGAATTACCGCAACCATCGCAAGCTGGTCGTGATTGACGGGAAGGTGGGCTTTCTCGGAGGTATCAATATTGGCGAAGAATACCTTGGCGGCAATCCGAAGCTGGGTTACTGGCGGGATACGCATTTGAAATTGACCGGAAAGGCCGTACATGCGCTCCAGTACGTATTCATGAAGGACTGGCAGCTGTCCAAGGAAGAGGAACTGATCGAAGGCGGTTTGTTTCAAGGGGATCTGGAGGAGCATGGCATGGAGCCGGTGCAGATTATTGCCAGTGGACCCGATGCCGCATGGGACTCGATTTTGGAAGCTTACTTCTCTGCGATTTCCGCTGCCGAGGAATCCGTGTATATTACAACCCCGTATTTTATTCCCGATTCCAGCGTCATCATGGCGCTGAAGACGGCGGCCCTGAGCGGCGTAGATGTACGGGTGATTTTTCCGCAGCGTTCCGATTCTGTGCTCGTACGCTGGGCTTCTCTCTCCTATCTGGAGGAACTGCTGGAAGCCGGAGTGAAATTTTATGAATATACACGGGGATTTATCCATGCCAAGATCCTGATTGTGGATCGCAAGATCGCGTCCGTTGGGACAGCGAATATGGATATGCGCAGTTTTTTTGACAATTTTGAATTGAATGCCATGCTGTATGATCCGAAGAACATCGCGGTTCTGTTGCGGGATTTTCAGCAGGATTTAAAGGATAGTGAAGAAGTAGAGCTGAAGGATTTCGAGCAGCGTTCCAGATGGATGAAGATGAAGGAAGCCGTCGGCAGAATGCTGTCGCCGCTTCTGTAATCTCGGTAGCTTCAGCTTCGGCTAAGCAGATATTGCAATTGATCATGCAGGTTTTGCGGGGGGACCTTCTCGATGAGGTCCCCTTTCTGCTGAAGCCGCTCCGCCATATTCAGTAAATGGAAATCTGCCGCCTGCACGCCGTTGGCTGCTTCTTCCCAGCTGACAGGGGCAGAGACAGGCGCTCCCGGTCTGGCCCTCGGGGTATAGGGGGCGGCCAGCGTCTTGCCATGCCAGTGCTGAAGATAGTCGAGATAAATCTTGTTGCCGCGATCCTTGATCAGGCGTTCGATGGTAAACAGGTGCGGATACGTTTCCACGAGATACTGCGATATGAACTTGCCCAGGGCACGCAGCTGTTCGAAGGTGGGTCCCTTCACCAGGGGGACGAGAATTTGAAAGCCTGTAGCGCCGGACGTCTTGGCAACGGACTGAATGTGCATGCCGGCGAGCGCTTCTCCGACCAAACAGGTGGCTTCACAGACGTCAGGCCCTCGTTCATGGGTAGGATCGATGTCCATCACCCAATAGTCCGGGAGTGGATCATGTATACGGTGCAGGGCCGGATGAAATTCCAGACATGCCAGGTTGGCCATCCAGATGAAATCCGCACGGGATGTCGGGACAATGTAGTTCAGGTTATCCTGTGTATGGGTGTGGATAAAGGGAGGGGCATGCTCGGGACAGTTTTTCTGGTAGAAGGATTTGCCGCTGATGCCCTGGGGATATCGGATGGTAGTTAAACAGCGCTCACCTGTATGCTTCAGTAAATAAGGTACCAGCGCCGCCAGATAATGCACATAATCCAGCTTGGTAATGACAGGCTCTTCCCACAGTCGTTTGTGGGGATGGGTGAGGGTGATTTCCTGGGATTCTACCGTTAGCAAATACGCGTCTTTGACTGCCATTTAATCTGTTCCTCCTCGGATGCAAGGCTTGGACACTTGTGGGACGAGAGACCGCTGAAACCGTGGTTGATGGCTGAAAAAGGCAATGGTATATTTAGGATATGCAGACATCTATTTTATCCACAAAACTGTATATGCCTTCATCGCGGCGCAAAATCGTGGCACGTTCAAGGTTGATCGAGAAACTGGAAAAAGGACTGCATCGCAAGCTGACTCTAATCTCGGCATCCGCCGGATTTGGTAAAACCACGCTGGTCAGCGAATGGATGAAACAAAGTGAACGCCCTTCTGCCTGGCTGTCACTGGATGAAGGAGATCAGGACCCTGTACGCTTTCTGTCGCATGTGATTGCAGCGCTGCAAACAACGCTGACGAGCGAGATTGGAGAAGGCGTATTTCGTGTGCTCCAAAACCCGCAGTCCCCTCCAGTGCCGGTGATATTAACCACGTTGATTAATGAAATTATGGCCGATCCTCGCCCCTTTATATTCGTGTGCGATGATGTGCATGTCATTCAGCATGCTCCGTCTGAGCAAGCGATTGCCTTTCTGCTGGAGCATCTGCCGCCCCACATGCATCTTGTTATGGTTACCCGCGAAGACCCTCCGCTTGCGCTGCTTCCCAGGATGCGCGTACGGGATGAATTGAATGAGCTCCGTGCGCAGGATTTGCGTTTTACCCATGAGGAAGTGACCCGTTTTCTCCATGACTCCATGTCCTTGAAGCTGTCTATGGAGGAATTGCTCCAGCTGGAAGCACGGACGGAAGGCTGGATCGCGGGCCTGCAGCTTGCGGCCATTTCCTTGCAGTCCTCACATGCCTCCGGTGAAGAGAAGGATACCGAACGTTTTATACAGTCCTTTAGCGGCAGTCATCGCTTTGTCCTGGATTATTTACTGGAGGAAGTGCTGCACAAACAGCCGGAAGCAATCCAGCAATTTCTGCTGTATACCTCTGTGCTGGACCGCTTTACCGGATCTCTGTGCGAGGCGATGCTGGGAGAGCGCGAGGAAGGTGGACGAAGCGGGACAGGTGCGGGACAACAGATGCTGGAGGAACTGGAACAGGCCAACCTCTTCCTCGTGCCGCTGGATAACGAGCGCCGCTGGTATCGGTATCATCACTTGTTCGCAGAGCTGCTAAGGCAGAGACTGGAGCAAAGCTTCACCGTTTCTACGGACAAAGGGGCTGTGAGCATAAAGGATTTACATATTCGGGCTAGCAGATGGTATGAGGAACAAGGTCTGGACATAGAGGCTTTTCAGTATGCTGCTGCGGCCCACGATATAGACCGCGCGACCCGCTTGATGGAAGGAAACGGCATGCCATTGCCTTTTCGCGGAGCGGTGAATCCGGTGAGGAAGTGGTTGGCGTCTCTGCCCGTGAAGGAGATGAACGTCAGACCGTCCCTTTGGGTGATGTACGCCTCTGTTCTACTATTTGTTGGTGAGATTGCCGGGGTGGAGCCCAAACTGGAAGCCGCTGAATGGGCCCTTGCGGACTTGCCGGAGGATGAAGCCATTCGGGATCTGATCGGTCATATTGCTGCAATCCGTGCGGCGTTGGCGGTGACGCGCCATGATCCAGATGAGATTATGTTCCAGTCCAAGCGGGCACTCGCGTATTTACATCCAGAGAACATACCTGTGCGTACTTCCACGAGCTGGACCATGGGCTATGCACATGATCTCAAAGGAGAACGCGTTCCGGCGAGCCAGGCTTACGCCGATGCCGTCATCATTAGTGAGCAGATCGGCCATTTTATCATTCAGATGATGGCAGGGATGGGTCTTGGCCATATACAGGAAGTGAATCTTCAATTGGAGCTGGCCGCCGATACGTATCAGCATGTTCTGGATGCGGCAGGGCATCCACCTGTTCCCGTTGCCTGTGAAGCTTATCTGGGTCTTGCACGCATTTATTATGCCTGGAACAGGTTGGAAGAAGCGGGCTCCTTTGCTGAACAGGCGCTTGATTTGGCCGGACAGCTCGACCATGTGGATCGTGTGGTTGAATGCGAACGGTTTTTGGCTCGTCTGAACCGGGTGCAAGGCGATCGAGCGAATGCAGCGGTACACCTGTCGAGAGCGAAGCAGATTGCCAGACAGCATCAGTTTGTCTATCAGCTGGCCCACATCGCAGCTGAGGAAGTAGAGGCCTTGCTTGAAACGGGAGAGCTTGGCGCTGCTGCTTCGATGGTGCAGACCTATGATCTTCCCTTCAGTGAGGTGCGGTTGCTGCTCGCATCGGGCAAGGTCTATGAGGCACTGCAACGATTGGCGCCGCTGCGCAGAGAGGCCGTCGATCAGGGATGGCCAGACCAACGCCTCCAGGTCAGTATACTGGAAGCACTTGCTTATCAGGCGCTTGGGGATACCCATAACGCGCTTATCCGACTGACTGAAGCGGTGAACCTTGCGGAGCCTGCCGGAAGTGTTTGCAGTTTTGCAGATGAAGGAATGAGTATGACAAGGCTGCTAGAGGTGGCAGCAGAGAAGAGGCTGCATACGGCTTCGAATTACGTGCTGCTATTGCGGGATGTATGCCGTGAGAACGGCTCATTCACCCCGGTGCCTGTGACCGGGAAAGACGGCTCTGTAAGCCCCGCAAGCCCTCCGATCGAGCCCCTTACCCCTCGAGAGCAGATGATGCTGCAACTCATTGCAGAAGGACTCTCCAATCAGCAAATTAGCGAGCGTCTCTTTCTTGCATTAAGTACAGTGAAGGGATACAACCGAAATTTGTACGGCAAATTGCAGGTGAAGAGGCGAACGGAAGCGGTCGCCCGTGCCAGAGAACTGGGCCTGCTCTCCACCTTTCCCCATGATCATACTTAAGTAGGTATTCGCCACTCCCTCTGTCACGCTACACTGGAGTCAATGAGTCCTCGTGACAGGAATATACAGACCTGTTGGTGCGAGAGTATAGGGGAAAGAAGGAGAATGGTATGCAGCAATTGAACCATCGAGTGGCAAGGACGGCAGGCCTGCTTTATTTAAGTGTGATCGGGTTTGGTGTATTTGCACAATTTTTTGTACGAAAAAAGTTGATCGAGCCGGGAAATGCGGCTGAGACGGCCCGTCAGATTAAGGAGCACGAAGCGCTGTTTCGTGCTGGATTTGTCAGTGATTTAATGATGATCACGTGTTACTTTTTGTTAGCTCTGGCCTTGTACGAATTGTTTAAAACGGTTCATCAGAAGGCATCCGCGCTATTTGTCCTGTTTACATTGGTCGGCTCTGCCGTGCTTGCGGTCAATATGCTGAACCATTTTGCAGCGCTTGTATTACTAAGTGAACCCCAATATGCAGCGGCGTTCGGCACTGCCCAGTTGCATCATTTGCTGCTGTTCTTTTTGGATATGCATGCAAACGGCTATATGGTCGCCCAGGTTTTTTTCGGTCTGTGGCTGTTTCCACTTGGGTATGTGGTCTTCAAATCAGGCTACGTACATCCGATTTTTGGCCTGCTGCTCATGATGGGCTGTGTCGGATATCTGCTTGATTTTATGGCGTATTTTCTCATTCCCGGTCAAGCAGAGTGGATTTCGGCGGGGACGCTGTTTGCAGATCTCGGGGAATTCTCCCTCTGCTTTCTGTTGCTCTATAAAGGTTTCAAGCCTCAACATTCCGGGAAAAGACGTTCTCAGGGGCAGAAGCTTACGGAGGATGCAGGGAACTGAAGGACGACAGATATCTTGATGCAAGATCATACTTGCGCTTATGCAAGACCCCGACTTCGAGGATGGAACGGGGAGCGGGCGGTTATCCTACATTCAGATGGCAGGATGAAGGAGATACGCAGATGAAACCACTCGTACCGTTTGAACCGGTGAAGGCCAGAGCAAAGGAAATGCCAACAGGCGCGAACTGGATCAGTCAGTTGAAATGGGATGGCGTACGCATGCTCACCTATTTCCAGGATGGACAAATCGAACTGTATAACCGCAGACGAAATGAAAGAACGAGACACTATCCGGAACTCGGAGAGGTGTCTCGTTATCGTTCTGCGAACTCTCTCATCCTGGATGGAGAGGTGATTGCCATGCGGGAGGGAAAGCCGTCCTTCTACGAAGTGATGAAGCGAGATGGTATTCGGCACACGCATCAGATACAGGGACGTATCCAGCGTGTTCCGGTTCATTATATGGTGTTTGATCTGCTGTACCTGAACGGGGAGTGGGTCACCTCAAGGCCTCTGCGTGAAAGGCAGGCATTGCTTCAGGAGGTCGTCAGACCCGACGAAACTGTGCAGCTGGTTGAGAGTTTTACGGATCATCATGCGCTGTCCCGATTTGCCAAGGATCATGATCTCGAAGGTATCGTCTTCAAGGATATGTCCAGTACGTATGTGATCAATGGCAAAGACGACAGGTGGCGCAAGCAGAAAAACCATCAGGAACTGATTGCCGTAGTGGGGGGCGTCACCTTTCGAGGCGCTGTAGTGAACGCACTGTTGCTGGGATTGTATGATGAGGAAGGAAGACTATGGCACATCGGGAATGCGGGAGGAGGGAAGGTAAGTCAGCGGGAATGGCAAGAACTGACCGAAGCCATGCCCTCCCTTGCACAGGAAGCGTGCCCGTTTGTCCACGTACCGGCGGGTACGAAGCAGATGCGATGGACCCGGCCGCTGCTTACGGTAAAGGTGCAGTATCTGGAATGGGCAGAGGGCCATATGCTCAGACAACCGACCATACTGGGATTTGTGGCGATTCCACCGCAAGAATGCCGGTTTTCCTCTATTTAAAACACCCCATGACAAGGCAGGCAGGTCAGTGGGGTGCAAGTCGCTTCAGAGTGATGCCGGCTCTTTTTCTTTCTTTTTGACGGGTGTTCTTTTTTTGGAAGCAGGTTGATCCACAGTGGCCGATTCGGATTTGTTTTTGGCAGCGGCCTTTTTTGGGCTGTTTTTTTTGGTTGACTTCCTGGCTTTCTGATCCGGTTCTGTCGCTTTCAGACTGGCCTGCAGAGCGGCCATGAGATCGATCACGTTGGTTTTTGGCTGCTCAGGCGTCACCTGGACTTCTTCACCTGCGATTTTCCGGTCAATGAGCTGCTGCAGTTCTTGTCGGTATTCATCGTGATATTTTTCCGGCTCAAATGCAGCAGACAATTGTTCGATCAGCATCTGGGCCATGTTTAATTCCTGGTCGTTGACATTCAACTGTTCTGGCAGGTTCGGCACTTGCTGAACGGTGCGAATTTCATCGGGGAAGAAGATGGTTTCCAGGCACAGGCACTGATTGTATACCCGTATGGCAGCCAGGGAACTTTTGGAACGAATGGTCACCTTCGCAATGCCAATTTTGCCCGTAGACTGCATGGCCTGCATGAGCAGTTGGTAAGCATTGGAGCCTGTATCTCCCGGTCCTAAATAGTACGTTTTCTGAAAATAGATGGGGTCGATATCTTCGAGGTTGACGAAATCCAGTATTTTGATTTCCTTGTTTTTCTCTCCGCCCAGTTGTTCGAGTTCTTCTTTCTCAAATAAGACAAAATGCTCGGGCTCGTATTCATAGCCTTTGGCAATCTCTCCCCATTCCGCCTGCTCATCGCAATGCTTGCAGGTTCGAACATAGGAGATCGGCGATCCGCACTTGGTATGAATATAGCGCATGGCAATATCTTTGTGTTCGGTTGCGGCAAACATGCGGATCGGAACATGCACGAGTCCGAAACTAATGGCGCCTTTCCATAAAGTATGCATTCGGGTCATCCCTCCCTCTCTCTCGTCGTGATAGGAAGCAGCGGGCGGCAGGTTGTATCAATGGTTGAGTCAGATTGTTGAGTTAGGTTGCTGAGTCAGGTGCGGGTGAAGAAGCTGTTGGAGATCAGTGACAGGTTGGGCTGCTGTTTCGTTGCATTCGTGAATGGATGTCTGTCTGCGTACGAATAGTATGACCAAAAAAAGACCCCTCCATCATATTGGACGGAAGGGTCGGATTTGTGTGGTTCATTTTGTTGTCAGATGTGCAAGTTGTGAGAGCGCTTGTCGTACTATTTCAACATGACGACAAAAATTTCAAACTGGCCGATCCCTTCCAGCGTGAGCGGAATGGAAAGTGCCTGCTTGGTTGCCAGTGCCCCTTGGGCCTCGTTGTCGCGGATCAGCATAGGTGGGGTGATGTCGATCTGAATGCCCTCATCATAGAGCAGACTGCTCGCATTCCCGCTAATCATGTTGCCAAGTTCTGCGATTGCACTTTGACTCATTTCATCAAATTCAGTAATTGAGAAACCGCCCATCATCCCGGAAACAATTCTTAGTGCCACCTGCTCAGGGAAACCGAACACAATGTCTCCTTCTAATTGGCCAAAGATGCTGATTTTGAGCCAAACGTATGTACCGCTGAATTCAATATGCTTGATAGTAAGTTCACCGCGTGACGGTGTTACCGAGCACATCTGTTCCAGTACGGTCGTTGCAGATTGCAGAAAGGGATTGATATGCTGGGCCTGTTGCATACGAATCACTCCTGGTCATGGCATTCAACCTATAGACCTAACCTGCTCCATCAAATTATGTAAGAATAGTCATGATGTTATAGGATGAATTGCATAGAATTTTTTATCATTATACCATAGATGTTTCCGCTTTCGTAACACAATTTCACAATATTTTCGACAAAGTTTTTGAAAATTCTACACAGATGCGCGGATTAAAATCGGAAGATCAAGGAAATCTTAACAATGAACAGATGAGAGAAATAGAAGGAAGGAGGGAAAGAGAGATGACAGCTTCCCATCAAGATCACGAATATGAAGGACGAGACCGCCATGACATGGATATCGATCGCATGGTAAACGAAGGGCTGGGCGGGGGACAAGTGACGTTTCAGAACGGACTGGTCGATGACTCCACGACGGATACGATGGATGAGGGAGATTCGATTTTGAACCAAATCAATCGCTCCTATGAACAGCCTGAAGCATTCACCGACCTGTAACGGATTCGTCTGCCGATGACGGACCTGCAAATCGAAGGAAAGGAATGAACGACCATGATGGATGCCAAACGGGCACAGGAGATTGTAGACGCTGCGGAAGAAATTGCTGTGCAGTGTGAGGGCCAGTCTGTATGGATTGACAAGGTGGACAAGATCAGCGGTTCAGCAAGCATTCATATGAAAGAGGACCCTTCGATCCAGAAAATTGTCCCTGTTGAACAGCTGAAGGAAAACGTACACTAGCTGGATACGATTCGAGCTATCCTCCTCTTTTGTCCGACAAGAGAGGAGGATTTTCATGTCCGGCTTTATTGCTCCTGTCCTTCGACACCGATATAATAGAAGGCATGGACTTAAAGGATGGGTGGGACGTCATGAATCGTCAATTTACATATCGATCCGGGCAGGTAGCGGATACACAAAGGCTGGCTCAAGCACTTGCCTCCCGTCTAAGCGGTGGCAGTGTAATTGTGCTGGACGGAGATTTGGGAGCGGGAAAGACGACTTTTTCCAAAGCTTTTGCAGCCGGTATGGGTGTGCAGGAGATGGTCAACAGTCCAACCTTTACGCTGATTAAGGAGTACGAGGGTGCCGAGCGCCCTTTTTATCATATGGATGTGTACCGACTGTCGCTGGAAGAGGCGGATGAACTCGGACTGGATGAGTATTTTGAATCAGAAGGCATCACCCTGGTAGAGTGGGGCCTGCTCATTGAGGAGTTGCTGCCGGAAACGTATCTGCATATTCATATTGCACAGACGGACATCCATCAACGGATGTTCACCCTGACGCCATTTGGGTCCCCGTTCGACGAAATATGTGAAGCATTAACGGAAGCAGGTGTACTGAACAAATGATCGAATCGAAACAATCCGTCCAGGAAGCATCTAGGTGGCTGGCACTGGATACTTCTACGGCAACCTTGTCCGTCTCGCTGCTGACAGGGGAAGAGGAAGAGGCATCCATTCAACTGGAGGCGAACCGCAATCATTCGATACAACTTCTTCCTACCGTCGAGAAATTGATGCAGGAGAGACAGTGGCCGATGTCGTCGCTGGACGGTATTGCGGTAGGTAAAGGGCCCGGCTCTTACACCGGCATCCGGGTGGGCGTGACCGCAGCCAAAACATTGGCCTGGGCTTTGCAGATTCCGGTTATAGGCGTCTCCAGTCTGCATGCGCTTGCGCTTCCTCATGTGGCAGAACAAACAGAGGTCTGGGTCGTGCCCGTCATGAATGGACGAAGAGGACAAGTCTATACGTCCCTTTATACCCACCGGAAGCAACCGGGACTGGCAGAGGACGGCATTCGGCTGCTGGATCACTGGCTGTCTGAACTAAAGCAACGTGTGGAAGCGCATGGAGCGGACAGGATCAGTCTTCAATTTATCGGGGAAATTGCCCCGTTTGAACAGGAACTGAACGGGTTTCAGCAAGACATGTCCGGCATCGCCAGTGTCACTGTGCAGGAATCCCTGATGCGTGCAAAGGCTGTGGGATGGCTGGGGATGGATCAGGCCCGTCAGGATGGTTCATCTGCATCTGCCGTGCATACCCTGGTTCCCAACTACACACAGCTTGCCGAAGCAGAGAAAAAACTCAAAGCCAAACAGAAGTCACGATAACCGTGATCAGGTGTCAGTAAAGGAAGTTGCCTACATGGAATCTATCGAATCAATGGAACCGCAAATACGAAAAATGACCCTGCAGGACGTTCCTGCCATTTGCATGATCGAGAGGGAAGCATTTGCTACGCCCTGGTCAGAGGAAGCCTTCATTCACGAATTGACTCAGAATCATTTTGCCTGTTACCTGGTGATGGAGACCGGGAATCAGATTGTCGGATACGGCGGCATGTGGATGGTCATGAATGAAGCTCATATTACCAATATTGCCATTACTGAAGCTTATCGCGGACGCAAATGGGGCGAGAAACTGCTTGATCGGCTGCAGCAGATTGCCAAGGATTATGGTTGCTCAGGCATGACGCTGGAAGTACGTGTCTCCAATGAGATTGCGCAGCAGCTGTACCGGAAATTCGGTTTCCGGGAAGAAGGCATTCGCAAGCGGTATTACTCCGACAACCAGGAGGATGCCCTGATCATGTGGGCGGATCTGTAAGCGGTCAGTTGGCAAGACAATATTGAAGAAATGAATGGTGAGAAATCATGAAGAAACAACCCGTTCGCATTTTGGCTATTGAAACGAGCTGTGATGAGACTGCGGTAGCGATTGTAGAGGACGGAAAACATGTGCTGGTCAATCAAATATCCAGTCAAATGAAGACGCATGAGCAATACGGGGGCGTCGTACCGGAAATTGCCTCCAGACAGCATGTCGAGAGCATGACGATCATTTTGGAAGAGGCGCTGCAGAAAGCGAAGCTTTCACTGACGGATCTGTCGGCCATTGCCGTAACGAAAGGCCCGGGGCTTGTCGGATCTCTGCTCGTGGGTGTCACAGCTGCCAAGTCATTGGCGGCCGCTACACAGCTCCCGTTCATCGGCGTCCATCATATTGCCGGGCATATTTATGCCAATGAGCTGGAGCATGAACTGACGTATCCCCTGATTGCGCTTGTCGTTTCAGGCGGTCATACCGAGCTGATCTATATGAAGGAGCGCGGCTCCTTCGAGATTATTGGTCAAACGAGAGATGATGCTGTCGGTGAAGCCTATGACAAGGTAGGTCGTGCGCTGCAGCTGCCTTATCCGGGAGGACCGCATATTGACCGTTTGGCTATGGAAGCGGACGGCACGATCGAGCTGCCGCGTGCATGGCTGGAGCCCGATTCCTATGATTTCAGCTTCAGTGGTCTGAAGTCAGCGGTGATGTCTATCCTGAACCAGGCCAAAATGAAAGGCCAAACCGTAGAACCTTCACACGTGGCGCACGGCTTCCAGGCCTCTGTCATCGATGTCCTGAGTACCAAAGCGATGCGTGCGGCAGAGCAATATGGGGCCAGGCAATTGCTGCTTGCAGGAGGAGTTGCAGCCAATCAGGGTTTGCGGCAGGCATTGACCGAAGCCTGTGCAGCCGCAAACATCCCGTTTGTTTATCCGTCCATGGCGTATTGTACCGACAATGCGGCCATGATTGGCGCCGCTGCATTTCTGAAATGGGAGCAACAGGCGTTTACCGGACTGGACATGAAGGCGGAGCCGCTTATGTCCTTGCCGGAATGGGCGGAAGGCCAGATATCGTGATAAGATTGCAAGTGTCGATTACCAAACGATGTAGTACGCTGACTCAGCCATAACAGGTTCTCATGCAGCAAAGGCATCAATAAGATTAGCGAATAGAGTCGGCCATAAGACGTAGTATGAGTTTGAACAAACCGTGAGCCCCATCAGTGGATTCCCCGTGAGTCCGTGTGGCGCTCACGGTTTTTTTATATTGAAGTTCCTGTGTATAAAAAGTTATACACAGCTTTGCTTGAGTTGTGTACAACACCGTCAAAGTCCGCTCCAATCGGCTCCATGCTGTGGATGCAGAAGTGGATACTGTGGGGATGAGTTTTTCACCCTAGTCTGTGCATAGTGTGGACAATGTGGATAAAATCTGTGGAAAGAGTGTATACAAACTGTTATAAGTTGTGGGTAATGTGGACAATGCTGTGGATAAATGAAAGATGAATGGACAGAGAAAGGGCTGGCCGCTCTATCGTGGAAGTATGGAAACCCGAGGGGTTGGAAACGATGGAACTGATGAAACGGGCGAGTTGGAAGAGGGGGCGTGAAGGATGATGAGGGCAGTTTGGAAATGGATCGGAACCATCGGTTGCCTGTTGCATATGTTGCTGTCTACAGGGACGGTATCTGCGTTAACGCCCAATAGTCAACAGGGAACGCCACCACGCTCACCGGATACCCATCGGCATGTATGGGTGCTGTCCGTACCCGGTTTATCCTTCCTCGATGTTTCAGAAGTGCTGGATGCAGATTATCCGCATTTGCGTATGCTGTTTACGCAAGGCATGTCAGCAGGTATGAATGTGCGAACACCGGAAAGAGGAGTAGAGGACGTCTACCTCGCGCTTGGGGCTGGAAGGGGAGCGTATAGCCCTGCCACCTATCAGTTTGAACAGGCTGCCACTTCCCCGCCATCACGGGAGATCGCGTATGCGTTTCATACAGGGGAACGCAGAAAGGGACAGATTTTTTTGCCTGAGATCGAGAAGGTGAAGCGGCTTCAGCAACGAGGGGCTCACGATGGTGTGCCTGGCGCACTAGGGGAGGAACTGGCGAAACAGGGAATTCAGGTTCGGGTGTATGGCAATCGCGACAGGGGGAAGGGAGCAGACGCTGCGATGCTGCGACATGCCCCCTATCTGTTGATGGATCATTCCGGACAGGTGGAAGAGGGAACGATTCACCAGGGAACGAATATTCAGCACCCCAATCGTGCTTATGGGATGCAGACGCACTATGCGTGGCTGCAGGAACAGCTTGGAGAGCTCGCGGACATCAGGGATTCTTCCGTCCAGGCCAGTTCGGCTGTGACGCTGGTGGAACTGGGTGATCTCGATCGATTGCTGTCCAGCAAGGAGTTGTTAAGCCTGGATGTCTATCGGGACCAGTATGTGCGGGTGTTGCGCGATTTAGACCGCATGGTGGCTTTTGCCATAGCCCGGTTATCAGCCACGGATACGCTGTTGCTCTTTTCCCCGTTGCCTCAGGGAGAGGCCGTGGTGCAAAAATATTTGCTGGCACCTATTGTCGTTTATCCTGGTTCATTCGATTCAGACTCAGATTCACCTCCCACTGGCGGCTGGCTTACATCGCTCACGACGAAGCGAACAGGGATCGTCAGCTATGCAGATTTTGCGCCTACTCTGCTGAAACTGCTGGGCGTGGAGAGTCAAAGTGAGCAGGGAGGGTGGATCGGGCATCCGATGACACAGATTGCCTCAGAGGATGCCATCTTTCAACTCACGGATTGGATGCGGGAGGCTGCCGAGGTATATCGGTTACGGCCTCGTTTGCTGATTCCTTTTGTAACCTACGAGGTGTTGATGCTCATTGTCCTGATTTTGATTTGGCTGGTCAAGCCAGGTAAACGCAGGCTAAGTGTCGCTACTTTTATAAGTTATACATTGTTAGCAGCACCGGTGGCCATGCTGTGGAGCGGGTATGTCGGTTCTGGCGGTGTAGTCGGCATGTCCTTGTTCTTTCTGCTAGCGTGCCTGTTACTCAGCGTGATTTGCATGCGTTTTCGCGGCTTGTACGGAATCGCCATCATGACGACGATTACGGTCTATGCGATTTTAATCGACGGGTTAACGGGTGCGAATGGCATGCAGCATTCCGTTCTCGGTTATGATCCCATGATCGGGGCCAGATATTACGGGATTGGCAACGAATTGATGGGAGTCCTCATTGGCGCTGCTCTGATGTCTGCCCTGATGTGGATACAGATAAGTCGCATTTCCGGTACAGGGAAGCCGTGGACTCGTTTACATGGTGTGCTGCTCGGTTTGCTGGTATGGGGTTATCTGGCTTCCCCTATGCTCGGAACAAATGCGGGTGGAGCCATAACCACAAGTGCGGCGGTGGTGTATGTGCTATTGTATGGAGGCAAGCGCAGGCTGAGGCTACAGTGGCGGCGATCCGTTGTGGCGGGCTCCCTGTTCGCGGGGCTGGTCGTGGTGGGTTTCATACTTTGGCTGCTGAATCTTCCGTTGCTTACAGGGGGAGAAACGGGGCAAAGCCACATTGGCAAAGCCATGAGACAGCTCGAACAAGGCAACTGGACGTATGTGTCCCATCTTGTCCTGCGCAAGTTGCAGATGAACATGCATTTGGTCAGTGTGTCCATGTGGACGAAGGTATGGGTGGTGACCATTTGTCTGCTGCCGGTTCTGCTGCTTCATCCCAAAGGCTTGTTGCAGAGATGGCAGCAGCAGTATCCCTATCTGATCGCAGCCTGCACAGCTATCTCGATCAGTGCGGTGGCCGCTTTTATCGTCAATGATTCCGGCATCGTAGCGGCTTCCACTATGATCGTGTTTGCCGTGGTCCCGCTATTTATCGTTCATTTTCAGGAGCTCAGTGCTTCCCAGTCGGCATAAAGGACATCTAGCTGGTTTTTGCGGGCTTCCAGTTTTTCATTTTCTTCTTGTAGCTGTACATAATCAGCTGCAATCTTCGGATCGCTGATGGTGGCTTCGATCCTCGCAATTTCATCCTCCAGCTCCGCAATATCCTGCTCCAGCTTTTCGATTTTTCGCTGGCGGTTTCGTTCTTCTCTTTTCTGCTGTTTGCTCTGTTCATAGGAATCTGGGGAAACGGTGGCGTCTTGTTGCATAGATCTGTCAGAACCTGACGAAGTGATTTCCGACAGCTCCTGTTTTTTTTCGATGTAGTCGTCGTAATTTCCCAGGAAATGTTGGACGCCAGATGCAGAAAGCTCGACAACTCTCTCGGCCAGCTTGTTCAGGAAATATCGGTCATGGGAAATAAAAAGAACGGTTCCCTCGTAATCCATCAGAGCGGACTCCAGGATTTCCTTGCTGAACAGATCCAGATGATTGGTCGGCTCATCGAGAATGAGGACATTGGCTCTTTTCAGCATGAGTTTGGCCAGGCTGACCCGTGCTTTTTCTCCTCCGCTTAACGTCGAAATTCGTTTCTGCACGTCTTCCCCGCTGAACAGAAAATTGCCCAACAAGGTGCGAATCTTGACTTCTTCCAGGTGAGGGTGATCGTGCCACACCTCATCAAGGATCGTGCGGCTGAGATTCAGTTCTTCCTGTTCCTGGTCGTAGTACGCGACGGAGACGTTCGATCCCCAGTGAATGGTTCCCTGCTGGAGAGTATGCTGGTTGACGAGCAATTTCAGAAGCGTAGATTTCCCTGTGCCGTTCGGGCCGACCAGTGCAACCATCTCTCCGCGGTGCAATTCAAAGGCCACATCTCTGAACAGCGGCTTGTTTTCCTCATAGCCAAAGGCAAGCTGATCGACCTTGAGTACATCTTTTCCCGTCATTCGATCAATCTCGAATGAAAAGCTGGCCTTTTTCAGCGCGCCGGAAGGTTGATCAAGCCGGTCCATTTTCTCCAGCGCTTTTTGGCGGCTTTGAGCTCGTTTGGTCGTGGAGGCTCTCGCCATATTGCGACGAATAAAGTCTTCCATCTTGGCAATTTCATGTTGCTGCTGCTCGAACTGTTTCATCTCAATTTGATAATCTGCCTGCTTGAGCTGCAAATAGCGGGAGTAATTGCCGGTATACCGTTTCGAACGATGTCGTTCAATCTCGTAAATGGTGTCGACAAGCGCATCTAGAAAATAACGGTCATGGGAGACGACGATGATGGCACTGGGATAGTGACGCAGGTAATCTTCCAGCCAGCCCAAAGTTTCAATGTCCAGATAGTTGGTCGGCTCATCGAGCATGAGGACATCGGGCTGCTGAAGCAGCAGTTTGCTAAGAGCCAGACGTGTTTTCTGACCGCCGCTTAATTGATGGACTTCGGTATCCCGTGGGAAGTCGCTGAAGCCCATGCCATGCAGGACGCTTTTGATTTTCGTTTCGATCTCATAGCCGCCTTCTCTGCGAAAACGCTCGCTCTTCTGATCGTAGTTTTTTAGCAAAGATTCATATTTTGCATCCGCACTCTCGGAAGCACGGTCAGCGATTTGCTGTTCCAGAGAACGGAGTTCTTTTTCAAGTTGCAGGAGAGGCAGGAAGACCTCCTGCATTTCTTCCCACAGGGTTCGCTCAGAGTGAAGACCACTGTTCTGAGCCAAATACCCGATGGTCACCTCTTTCGGACGATGAAGCTCTCCGTTGTCATAAGGGAGCTCCGCTGCGAGGATTTTCAGCAATGTCGATTTTCCTGCGCCATTAACGCCCACAATGCCGATGCGTTCTCGTTCCAGTACTTGAAATTGAATGTTCTCCAAGATAATGTTGGTGCCGTAGCTTTTAGAAATGCCGGATGCTTGCAGCAGCATGATGCTTCCTCCTGTTTCGGTTCTCGTTATTCACATCTTCCGTAATCTGTTGAACGTGATCTCTATTCAATCGTTCTATTCGAATCGATCTATTCCAAACATTCGTGTCATACATTAGGGATACGGATAATAGTCTACCTGAGATAAGGGGGAAAGGAAAGATCATTGCCAATATTTCCATCTCCAGTGTGTAAGCCTTTTCAATTATAATAGTAGAAAAGGAATGTTCCCCACCGTATAGAAAGATTGCTCACTACAGCGAAGGGGTCAGACATCAGGGGGTGGGACGGGATGCTGGGACGGCTTGGAAAACAGCCAATTGTACAAATGGCCTTGCTTGTATTCTTGCTATCTGGCATGTTGCATGCGGGCACAGAGGTGAGAGGGATGGCGTTCAAAGAAGAAACAGCAGTCGCCACTTTCACGGCTTCTGGGTTGATGCCAGGCACGCTGTCGGTGATGACCTATAATATTCGGCACGCGTGGGGGCTGGATCAGACAGTGGATGTGGAACGGATTGAGAGAGATATCCGGCAAATGGATGCAGATATTGTCGCTTTGCAAGAGGTGGATCGCTGGAATCCAAGGAGCGGCTTCCAGGATCAGATCGGACGACTGGGGGAGCGGCTGAATATGGCCTGGGCTTTTGCTCCCTCGTTGAAGCTGGGATTTATGGAATACGGCAATGCCATTCTCAGCAAGTATCCGATTGAATCCGCAGATGTGCATGTACTGCCGGGCAAGACAGAGAAGCGAACGATGCTGTCCGTGACCGTGCGCGTAGATCAAATGCCGGTACAAATATGGACGACGCATCTTGGGGTCAGCGAGGCGGACCGACAGCAGCAATTTCCATTGCTCATGACAGCGCTGGAGCAGACAGATGATTCGCCGCACGGACAAGGGGAACCAGATCTGCTGATGGGTGATTTCAATATGCTGGACAGCCATCCTCTCATGCAGGCAATCATGAAGGGCTGGAAAAAGGCGAGACCGGAAGGACTGACCGCCACCGTGCTGAGCGGAAGGGAACTGGATCATATTTTCTACCGGGACAAGTGGAGACTCTTGCAAAGCGGGGTGAGGGTAACCGAATCCTCTGATCATCATGTTGTATGGGCCCGGTTTATCCGGCAGGATGCTTGGCTGGATGCTCCGCCTTCCCCCATGCCTTCGGTGGACGTTCGTGCTACAATAAGGGTAGCGCATTCTGAGGTTGGGAGAGTTCGGAGGGATTTATGATGACGATGGGTGTAGCCCGGCAAAAACAGCAACTCCGAGAGAAATGGCGACAATGGCGAGAGACCCTGTCCCCGCAGGAGCATGCGATCAAGTCTGAGCGAGTGTGCAGCCGATTGATCGACGTATTGGACGGCCTCCGGACAAGCAGCACAGCTGATACTCCTGGAGACCATTCACCGTTTTCAGTCTTTACCTTTGTACCGTATGGTTCGGAGGTGAATATCCGCCCTGTGCTGGAGTGGATGTGGGGGAAAGGGATACAGGTCATTTGCCCGATCTGCATGTCGGACAACCGGATGACCTTGCACGCGGTTTCCGGATGGCATGCATTAAGACCGGGAAAGTGGGGGATATTGGAGCCGGACAGGTCTTCTCCGGGACCGTTGCTATCCCATGAACTGGATATGCAAGCCGTGATTTTCCCTGGCTTGCTGTTTGATCTTGATGGTCGGCGGCTAGGCTATGGCAAAGGCTATTATGATCGCTGGTGGGCACAAGCGGTTCAAACGATACAGGCGAGACAAGCGGATGATTCTCGGTCTCTGACGGAAGAGGGAGAACCGCTAAAGATCGGAGTTGCCTTTCGAGAACAGCTCCTCGACCACATTCCAAGGGATACGCATGACGTGGTTATGGATCTGGTTGTCACAGATGAAAATTCACAATATTGTTAGAAGGAATTTTGACAGATATAGTTTCCTGCATGAAAATGCAGTACAATAATAGCGAGACATCAGACAGATACTGACATCAACAGCATATCGGATAGATCCATAGATAGAGACGAATGGCAACATCGATCATTTTGGTGAGAGATCGGAGGCATATGGATGAAGTGGAGGACAGCGATCCTGTCGATCAGCAGCCAGCATGGATTGACAGGAACCGAGGACACCAGTTCCCAGGTCATCAGGGAATTAGTCGAAGAAGAGTATGGCAGTGAAGTGGTGGACTATCGGGTGGTGCCGCATCAGATGGAGGATATCATTGCAGCACTGATCGAAATGAGTGATTACTTTAAGGCGGATCTGATTCTGACGACAGGCGGCAGCGGATTTTCACCGCGTGATGTCACGCCGGAGGCCACGAGAAAAGTGGTGGAAAAGCTGGCTCCCGGGATCTCGGAGTGGATTCGCTATCGCGGATTTATGCAGGAAGCGGACTATTATAGTACGGATCGTGGCATAGCCGGCATCCGCGGACAATCGCTGATTGTGAATTTGCCCGCCGAGCCCAAGCAGGTCCATGAGAGTCTCAATGCCATTTTGCCAAAGCTTCCAGGTATGATCCGTGTCCTTCAACAGACGGATCGTGTACAGGACGAGCTGGAGCCGTTTTGATGAAATTTGGACAGACCAGCATGATTCGCATTGTACGATCACTTTACAACACAATTTGAGATACAGCACGATGAGGAAGGAGGAAAAAGAGAATGGGATTAGGCAGTATTGGTGTACCGGGACTTATTCTCATTTTGATTGTCGCACTGCTTTTATTTGGACCGAACAAGCTCCCTGAGCTGGGCCGGGCATTTGGCAAGACGATCAAAGAATTCAAAAAAGGCACAAAGGATTTGCTCGATGATGAGGAGGATCAGAAGTCCTCTGCCAGCAAATCCGAAGGGAAATCTGAATTGGAATCGAAGCAGGAGACGAAGAAGGAATCTCGTCGCTTGCCGGAATAAAATCGAAGTGCAGGTTGGTGGACGTGAATGAGCAGTCAGCCAGAGATGACGTTTGTAGACCATTTACATGAATTAAGAAAGAGAATCATGCGAGCGGTAATCGTGCTTGTCCTGACGATGGTGGTCGGACTGATCCTGGCCAAGCCGATTATTACGTATCTAAAAGGTGTTGAACCCGCTTCCCAGATCAACTGGAATGTGTTCTCGCCATGGGATTCCCTGCGCATTTACATGAATGTTTCGTTCTTGTTCGCGTTTTTGGTTTCTCTGCCTTACTTGCTCATAGAGCTGTGGGGATTTACGAAGCCCGCACTGAAGAAACATGAGCAAAGTGCGACCATTGGTTACATCCCTGCTGCGGTCCTGCTTGGCCTGGTAGGCCTTGCCTTTGCTTATTTTATTGTGTTTCCGATGGCGTTTTATTTTTCGACAACGGTAACGGACAGCCTTGATCTGACAGAAACGTACGGCATATCGCAATATTTTTCATTTATGTTTAATATTCTGATTCCGATCACCCTGCTGTTTGAACTGCCGATTGTGATCCTGTTTTTGACCAAAATTCGCATTCTGAATCCTTTTCTGCTGAAGCGATTCCGCAGACTGGCCTACCTGATCATGGTGGTGACAGGGGCTCTGATTACCCCGCCTGATATGATCTCCGCTGTTGTGGTCTCCCTCCCGCTAATCCTGCTCTATGAATTAAGCGTATGGATCTCACGTCGGGTGTACCGCAAGCTGGAGGAACAGGATCGGGAACGGGAAAAGGCGGCAGAGGAGATGGATGAATCACAGTGAGTTCTGTGAACCCTGTGAACTCTGTGAACTTTGTGAATCTGTGAATGCCTAGATACGTGTGGTGATAAATACCCGACAAGAGACAACGGTATTCTCTTCTCTCTCTGTCGGTCAGGCCGCTCCCAGGAGGAATCCGGGGGCGGCTTTTTTGTGTATGTTTCGGCTTTGTTTGGGAGAGTCTGCTTAAGGTGTGCAGATTATAAAGTTTTTCATTTGACCTCTTGCATTCTAACTCTAAAATCAGTAAACTAATAATTGTTGTTAGCACTTGAAGAGTTCGAGTGCTAAACAAGTCAAGTTTAAAAAAATACATCATAACATTCCATTAAGGAGGCGCATTTTCAATGATCAAACCTTTAGGCGATCGCGTAGTCATTGAACCAATCGCGAAGGAGGAGACTACAGCAAGTGGTATCGTACTTCCAGACACAGCTAAGGAAAAGCCACAGGAAGGAAAAGTGGTAGCAGTGGGCAGCGGAACACTGAAAGATGGTGAGCGCATTGCTTTGGAAGTGAGCGAGGGAGACCGCGTGCTCTTCTCCAAATATGCCGGAACTGAAGTGAAGTTTGAGGGTAAAGAGCTTTTGATCATGCGTGAAAGCGACATTCTTGCTGTACTGGCATAAAGACCGCTCATCCTTAGACGTTTGATGCTTGCGTGGTACAGGGATGTTACGTAACGATAGAGAGTTGAAAGACTGAGTTTTATATTCATGAACAATGGAACAATGAACGAATAACTAGGGAGGTTGTTTACTCATGGCAAAAGAGATTATTTTCAGTGAAGATGCTCGCAGAGCAATGCTGCGTGGTGTAGATGCACTCGCAAATGCGGTAAAAGTAACATTGGGACCAAAAGGACGCAACGTGGTTCTGGAGAAAAAATTCGGAAGCCCGCTTATCACGAATGACGGGGTGACCATTGCAAAGGAAATCGAGCTTGAGGATGCTTTTGAAAACATGGGTGCTCAGCTGGTTAAAGAAGTAGCAACCAAAACAAACGACGTAGCCGGTGACGGTACGACAACGGCTACTGTATTGGCTCAAGCGATGATCAGAGAAGGTCTGAAAAACGTAACAGCTGGCGCAAATCCAATGGTGATGCGTAAAGGAATCGAGAAAGCGGTAAGAGCAGCAGTTGAAAAGCTGCAGGACATCTCCAAGCCAATCGAAGGCAAGCAAAGCATCGCACAAGTTGCGGCGATCTCTGCTGCTGACGATGAAGTAGGCGAACTGATCGCAGAAGCGATGGAGAAGGTTGGAAAAGACGGTGTTATTACCGTAGAAGAGTCCAAAGGATTCGTTACGGAGCTGGAAGTTGTAGAAGGGATGCAATTCGATCGCGGATACATTTCCCCTTACATGATCACAGATACAGACAAGATGGAAGCCGTATTGGAAGAGCCATACATCTTGATTACCGATAAAAAAGTAACCAACATTCAGGAGATTCTGCCTGTTCTGGAGAAAGTCGTTCAACAAGGCAAGCCGCTTCTGATTATTGCAGAAGACGTAGAAGGGGAAGCGCTGGCTACATTGGTCGTGAACAAACTGCGCGGAACGTTCAACTGTGTAGCGGTTAAAGCGCCAGGCTTTGGAGATCGCAGAAAAGCAATGCTCCAGGATATCGCAGCGCTGACAGGCGGTCAAGTGATCACAGAAGAATTGGGTCTGGATCTGAAATCCACTTCCATGGATCAACTGGGTCGTGCGCGTCAAATCCGTGTAACAAAAGAAAACACTATCGTGGTGGACGGTTCTGGTGATCCACAGGATATCGCAGCTCGCGTATCCCAAATCAAAGCTCAATTGGAAGAAACCACGTCCGAATTTGATAAAGAAAAGCTGCAAGAGCGTCTTGCTAAACTGGCAGGCGGCGTAGCGGTTATTAAAGTTGGGGCTGCGACTGAGACTGAATTGAAAGAGCGCAAGCTTCGCATCGAGGATGCTCTGAACTCCACTCGTGCAGCTGTGGAAGAAGGTATCGTAGCTGGTGGTGGTACGGCTCTGATGAACGTCTACCAGGCAGTTGCAGCGGTTGAAGCGGGTGGCGATGAGCAAACAGGTGTGAACATGATTCTGAAAGCACTGGAAGCACCGGTTCGCACGATTGCGTCCAATGCGGGTGTTGAAGGATCGATTATTGTGGAGCGTCTGAAAAATGAAGCTGCTGGCGTAGGATACAACGCTGCTTCCGCAGAATGGGTTAACATGATCGAGAGCGGTATCGTAGACCCTGCGAAAGTGACTCGTTCCGCGCTTCAAAATGCAGCATCCGTTGCTTCCATGTTCTTGACGACAGAAGCTGTCGTAGCCGACAAGCCAGAAGAAAACGCTGGCGGCGGAGGCATGCCTGACATGGGCGGCATGGGTGGCATGGGCGGTATGGGCGGCATGATGTAATCGAGCCATTATCGAAGTCATTCGATGATGAGCGACCGCGATTAAGCGGTAGGCTCGATTGCCGATGGAGCACAGAAAGCTCCATGAGGAAATGAAGGCTGTGAAGCTTTTAAGGCAAGGGTTTCTCTTCAGAGAAACCCGGATTGCCCACATTGTGTATAATGAAGGCACCTCAGAGTGATGGAAATCACTCTAAGGTGTCTTCTGTTTTTTTAAGAAAGGGACATCATATATTAGGCGTATTCCCACTAGATTTTGCCCATAATTGCTTGACACACACCGCACCCGTTGGTCACTGGTTGCATGAACTGGTTTGTGATACTGTAAAGATATTGAAAGGTACTTTCAGAAGGAGCACTACATGTTACATTCACTCAAGCCAAAGCATGTCGGTATCATCGGAAGTATCCTGCTGATCTTCATGACATTGCTCTTAATCGCCTATGCTCAATTATTGCCCAATCGCGATGCTCCGCGAGCCGAGCGTGGACAGCTCGATTTATCGAATTGGAATTTTGAAGCAGCTGGACAGGTATATCTCAACGGACAATGGGAGTTTTACGAAGAGCTACTGTATCCAGCAGATTTTACAGCCCGAACGCCCGGTCACCCATCCTATTTATCTGTTCCAGGTATTTGGACAGGGAAAACACGTAACGAAGGGATGGATCGCAGAGGCTATGGTACATATCGGCTTACGATGAAGCTGAACGAAGCGGATAAAGTTTTCGGATTGAAAACGAAAAATATTCGGATGTCTCACCGCCTGTATATCAATGGACAATTGATGGGTGAAAGCGGTACTCCTGCTGCTGGCGTAGCAACATATAAGCCCGGCAATACGCCGTATACGGTGTTTTTTCAAAACGATACGAATGAAGTGGAAGTCGTGCTGCAAGTGGCCAATTACCATTTTCCCACAGGCGGGGTCGTGAATGCGATCTCGTTCGGGCTGCAGCAGGATCTGATCATACAAAGCGGGATGGAATTTGGGCTCGATTTAGGCATTATCATTATGCTGGCTATATTCAGTGTTTATCATTTGGGTCTCTATATACTTGTGCGCAGGGATAAGAGCTATTTGCTCATTGGACTCTTTTTATTATCCTGCGTATGCTTCCATCTGTTGTATGGGGAAAAGATATTTCAAAGAATGTTTCCTGACTTTTCTTTCGTTTTGACATATAAACTGATAGAGCTTAGTATTTTTTCTATATTTACACTATTCATTATGATTCTTTTTTCTGTCAATGATCGTTTACTTTCATCAGAGAAGTTAAAATGGGTAGTCACTCCATTGGTTATGTATTTGGTGACAGTCGTGGTCGCTCCCTATACGTGGCATATGGATGTGCGATACCTTTTATTTCTTTACATGGGACTGATCTTTCTTTATTTCATCATCAAAGGGATTGTGTTTTTCCCGCGAACAGCTTATGATTCAGCGGATCGTATAGAAGTGTTATTGTTTATAGCTGGAAATGTGTCCATTATTGTGTTTATTGTGAGTGGACTGCTGTACAGTGAAAATATGATTCCGCATGATTTGGCCGGAAAAGGCGGCTTAGTCAGCTTTATTATCATCATCAATATTTTGTTGATGATCCGGTTTTCCAATGCTTATGATAAAAATGAACTGCTTACCCAGCAACTGCGCATGTCTAATCAGCTCAAGGATGAATTTTTAACGAGTACATCCCATGAGCTGAAAACTCCGTTGCACGGTATTTTAAATACGGCTGCCCATATGCTTGAGGATGAACAGCAGCCCTTATCTGACAAGCAGCGACATCATCTATACCTCATTAAGGATACCGCTACGAAGCTGTCCATGTTGATTCGTGATCTATTGGACGTAACGCAATTAAAGCATGGACAGCTGCGGCTAAACCGTGCTGCGGTAGAGGTTAAGGTTGCGGTGCAGATGGTACTGGAATTATTGCAATTTGAATTGACGGGTAAAAAGGTTACTCTCATTAACTCGGTTGAGCCGAATATTTGGGTGCATGCGGATGAGAATCGGATTAGGCAAGTGCTGTATAACATCGTGTCTAATGCCATCAAGCATACAGAAGAAGGCACGATACAGGTTACTGCCCATGTGGAGGCCAGCCAGACTAGCATTGCGGTAACAGATACGGGCGCAGGGATGACGAACGATCAGCACGAGCGAATATTCGATTACTTTGTGCGGCTGGATGAAAGTCGTCTTCAGGACGATTCTTCGGGAGCGGGGGTAGGTCTGTACATTAGTCGTAAGCTGCTCGAGCTGATGGGCGGGGAAATTTGGGTCGATTGGTCCGAGGTTGGACAAGGTACACGAATGAAGTTTACGCTGCCGAGCAATCCGTTTCCGGAGAGCTTGTCCGAAGCAACGGCTGCTACAGCTGCTACAGCTGCTGAATATCCTAAGCAAGTACGGAATTATCCCAATAAGGAGTTAGACATTATAGAGGTGCATGATCATACGATTCTGATCGTCGATGATGAGCCCTCGAACATTCAAGTTCTTTTAAATGTATTAAGTTCAAGCTACAATGTGCTGACCGCTTTTTCAGCAAAGGAAGCAATGGACAAGCTGCGACAGCATCATGACGTTGATCTCGTCATTTTGGACGTGATGATGCCGAGCACTTCGGGAATCGAATTGTGTCGAACCCTTCGAGCTAGCAACACGCTTCTGGAATTGCCTATTTTACTGGCTACGGTCAAAGACGCTCCGCAGGATATCATGATCGGCTTTGATGCGGGCGCGAATGATTACGTGACAAAGCCGTTTGAAGGGAATACCTTACTTGCCAGAATCCAAACATTGATCTCGGTAAAAACGTCGTTGCAGGAAGCTTTGCAAAATGAATATGCCTTCTACCAGGCGCAGATAAAACCGCACTTTTTGTACAATGCGCTCAGCAGCGTCATTTCCTTCTGTTATACGGATGGGGAGAAGGCCGCTCATTTACTGTCCCGGATCAGTCAATATTTACAGACTATTTTGGAGCTGGATCGTTCTGTACAATATGTTCCTTTGCAGCAAGAATTGGAGCTGATTGAAGCGTATGTGGAAATAGAAGAGGCTCGTTTTGGGGATCGGTTTGAATTTCACATGCACGTTGATAAGAGCCTTCAGAACGTAACCATTCCTACCCTGTGTATTCAACCTTTTGTGGAAAATGCAATTCGGCACGGTTTGTTTAAAAAGGAAGGAAGGGGTAAGGGAGTGCTTTGCATGAAGGATCAAGGGGATCGTATCCAGATAAAGATTGAAGATAATGGCGTAGGCATGTCCCAGGCGCACATAGCGTCCATTTTCGAAGATAAACAGGTGGGGCGGGGAATCGGAATTGTGAATATTAGGAAAAGGATGCAGGCCATATCAGGAGCGGAGCTAAAGCTGTATTCCGAGCCGGGAAGCGGAACGATCGTCACATTGCTGTTGCCAAAGTAGAGGGGGATCACATTGTTTGAGGTCGTTATTGTAGAGGATGAGCAACCAATTTTAACTTTAATGGAGCTGTTGATTGGCCGCAATACGAGCTTCACTGTGAAGGGCGCTTTCACGAATCCGCTGGAGGCGCTGGCATGCTTGCATGAGCTGAAGCCGGATGTCTTGTTTCTGGATGTGGAAATGCCTGCGATGAGTGGGCTTGAGCTTGCACAGCAAGTCATGGAGCATTCTGAGCATACACACATTGTATTTACAACGGCGTACAAGCAATATGCATTGAAAGCCTTCGATGTGGATGCGCTGGATTATATCGTAAAGCCGGTCACACCAGAGGCGATAGAACGAGTAAGAAACCGGTTGGTGAAGCAGCGTGGCGGAATGAAAGACAAGAACAGCGCTTCTGCAATGATACCGATTCGCAGCTTTGGAGGCTTTGAGGTTTGGGATGCGCAAGGTAAGCTGGTGCATTTTCCTACCCGCAAAACGGGAGAACTGTTTGCTTATATGCTGTGTCATGCGGACAAGGATATCGATAAATGGCAGCTGGTAGACCTGCTTTGGCCGGATAAGGACGGGGAACGCGCCTTACATAACCTTCATAATACGATTTATAGAGTGAAAAAGGTGCTGCTGCACTGCGAGCTTGGGATGAACTTGGTCAAAACAACACAAGGTTATATGCTGGAATCGGGTAATGGTCTATATGATCTAAAAGCGTTTCAACAAGCAGGCTTTGTGTGGGAAGCTGCGACTTTTGATAGAGCGCGTTCCGAACAGCTCTATTCATGGTATCAAGGAGCTCTGTTCGCCGGTAAGGAGTATGTATGGAAGCTTCCGCTAGAAGAGCAATTTCGTAATGTGTATGAGCGGCTTGTGCGCATGCTAATGCGGGATGATCTGTTGCAAGGAGAACAGGAGAGTGCAGAGCAGCGTTTCCATGCTTGCTTGACTGTTGAACCTGATCATACGGAGCTGCATATTCGATTGCTTGAGATTTATGCGGGAAGTGTACACAAGGATCGTATGAGGCGGCAGTATGCGAGCTTGGAAGCGTTTTATCGCGAACAATTGGGAGTGGAACAACTGAAGGAGCTTAAGCGTAGAGCGGCTTCCATATTAGAATGAGATCGTCTGACTCTGATTGTCACTTCTACCATTCCTTCTTGTGAGAATCTTGTGAGACCGGTTTGTTAGAATAAACTGGACATGAATAAGGCAATCAGAAGGAGTGTAGTCAGATGTTAAAGAGGGGTAAGCATAGCTTCAAAGCATGCATGTATGTACTGCTTATGATCGTCATCCTATTTGGAGGACAACCCGTATTTGCGGGCGTTCAGACTGCAGAAGCTACGATTAACTTTGGTGAAAAAATCGTATTGTCCACTGATAAGTTTGGCAGTTATGATATTGTATCGATGGGTGAGGATGATGACGGAACGTTACATGCAATGGGTGGGCAGTATAATGGCGGGTATCGAGTGTCCACCTTGAGAGATCTAAGGGGGGCTTTGGAGTATGAAGTGTTTAGTGGTGATACACATGATATTTATGGTTCCAGCTTGGTTGACCTCGACAATGACGGTTACTTGGATCTCGTGACGGCTGGTCCGAATGGGGAAAATTTTGTATATCGTTGGAATGCAACAGATGACCGCTTTGATTTAGTAGATACGGTACCGCAAATTGGGTCTGCATTTTTTTATGGTAAAGGTGTTGTTTCTGGCGATTTTACCAATGACGGTAAAGACGACGTATTATGGATTGAACGTTCTAATCCAGATACTAATCTGTATTTAGGTATTAACAATGGCACAGAAGGGAATGTTAGCTTTTCTTCTGTTACTCAAGTCTTGAGTACGGAGCACGTTACGAATTTGGGCAATCCCAACAAAGCTACAGGCGATTTCAATGGCGATGGACATCTCGATTTTATTATGGCAATCAGTGAAGCCGGGGCCTCTTATGCCATCGCAATCGGTGATGGGAACGGGAATTTTTCTTTGGAAGCTGAACCGACTAGCGGCGATACATTCATTGGCACACACGTTTCCGTAGGGGATCTGAATCAAGATGGAAAAGATGATTTTGTATTAGTACGCACGGATAATAGTAATAGAAAGCATGAGGTGCTGCTGTATTACCGGAACAGTGCGAATAATGGGTTTGACAAAATAAAGCTGCGTGAAGAAGATGAATATGCTGTAGGAGAAGCTAAGCTCGGCGATCTCAATAAGGATGGATTTCCTGATCTTGTGCTGACCCCAGTGCAGTTTGGGAGACAACTCGATGTTCATCTAAATCGCGGGGGTTCCTTTCAGACCGCTCCAGACTGGACAAAGAATGTGGGTCATATAATTGATCAGATTTTTCTTTATGATATAAATTCTGACGAAACGGTAGATATCGTGACTTCTAATAATGATGGGATCAATTATTACCCGCAAGCAGCACTGCCCACCGCATCGCCAACGTTAAGCGGAACAGCCGCAGTAGGACAAACCTTGACGGCATCATCCGGCTATGCGGATGCGAACGATGATGCCGAAGCAGGAACCACGTACGCCTTTTATCGCTATGATGCAGACGGTGTGAGCAATGAAACAGAAGTTCAAGCGGCATCGACAACGAACACGTATACAATTCAATCAGCCGATATAGGGAAAGTGATCAAGGTGAAGGTGGTGCCGAAAAACGCGAACGAAACGGGAAGCGAGGCCACGAGTGCAGCCACAGCCGTCGTCTCTTCCAATGACGCTGAATTAAGCGGGCTAACCGTAAGTGAAGGTACCTTAAGTCCCGTCTTCTCATCGGATCAAGTCAATTATACAGTGAGCGTCAGCAATGAAGTGACAAGCATCACGGTGACACCGACATTGTCCGATGCCAACGCCAGTGTCACCGTCAATGGAACGGGTGTGAACAGCGGCGCGGCATCCACGGCGATCAACCTGAATACAGGGGATAACACAATCACGGTGAACGTCACGGCGGAGGATGGCACGACTACGGGTACATACACCGTGAAGGTTCATCGCGATGCACTGCCCACTGCATCGCCAACGTTAAGCGGAACGCTCACAGTGGGACAAACCTTGACGGCGTCATCCGGCTATGCAGATGTGGACGGTGATGCAGAATCAGGAACCACGTACGCCTTTTATCACTATGATGCAGACGGTGTGAGCAATGAAACAGAAGTTCAAGCGGCATCGACAACGAACACGTATACAATTCAATCAACCGATATAGGGAAAGTGATCAAGGTGAAGGTGGTGCCGAAAAATACGATTGGAACGGGAACAGAGGCAAGCAGTGCAGCCACAGCCGTCGTCTCTTCCAATGACGCTGAACTAAGCGGGCTAACCGTAAGTGAAGGTACCTTAAGTCCCGTCTTCTCATCGGATCAAGTCAATTATACAGTGAGCGTCAGCAATGAGGTGACAAGCATCACGGTGACACCGACATTGTCAGATGCTAACGCCAGTGTCACCGTCAATGGAACAGGTGTGAACAGCGACGCGGCATCCACGACGATCAACCTGAATACAGGGGATAACACAATCACGGTGAACGTCACGGCGGAGGATGGTCTGATATCCCAAACATATACGATAACTGTAGACAGAGCTTACTCCAGTAATATGCAGCTAAGCAGCATCGAGAGCAGTGTGGGAACCTTAAGCCCGGTATTTTCACCTGATACGGATACTTACTATATCCATGTAGATAATCATGTAGACAACATAACAGTAACAGCTGATGTCTATGATGAGCATGCTACCTTGAGCATGGATGGGCAAATCACGAGCACGAAAACCATCTCGCTATCAACAGGAAACAACGTAATTCCCATCGTTGTAACAGCCGAAGATGGGGGACAAAAAACGTATACAGTAACAGTGAACCGTGCCAAATCAAGCATTGCCGATTTAAGCAAACTGATCGTGGACAAAGGCGTATTAACACCAAGCTTCTCGCCTGCAGTTGATTCATATCGTGTAGAGCTCGCAAACGTAGAAACAGACATCACGGTTACAGCGGCTGTGTATGAAGTAAACGCGACATTGACCATTCATGGAGAGGCAATAAGCACGAAGACAATCCCGTTAACTCCGGGAAATAACCTCATTCCTATTGTGGTTACGGCCGAGGACGGTACCACAAAACAATATGAAATTGAAGTGAACCGGGCAACAAGGAACAATTCTAGTGATAGTGGATCAGGTGGATCGGTAGAAGAAAGAACTGTGAATGTGGAAAGTGGTAACAAAGGATCAACAGTATCCAAAACAACGATCAAGAGAACGACAGCAACGGATGGGAAAGTTACCGATGCAGTCACATTAACAGAAGAAAGCGCCAAGGAATCGGTTAAAGGACTAACCGAGCAAGGGGATCATACCGCACGTATTGTGATTTCAGATCCGGAGGATAACGCTGATGAAGTTCACGTATCGATTCCGAAAGAAGCACTCAGCGAGCTTAAAAACGGAAAAACAAGCCTAATTATTGAAACAGAGAATGCGACTCTTTCCATAGCGAACAGTACGCTATCTCAATTCGATGAAGACCTCTATTTCCGTGTCATTCCTATCAAGGAACAATCGGAAAAAGAAAAAGTCATAGAAAGAGCGAAGAAGGAAAAAATGGTGCAGGAAGTAGCCAAGGATCGGGAAATTGCTGTATTGGGCAGACCGGCAGAAATTGAAACAAATATGCAATCCCAACCGGTCACGATTACCTTGCCCTTACACTCGGAGGATGTACCTGCCGATGCAGCAAGCAGGCAACAGCTTCTAGATAACCTTGTAATCTTTATCGAGCATAGCGATGGAAGCAAGGAGCTGTTGCAAGGAAAGCTAGCAACGCAAGCGGACGGTTCAATGAACGTTACCTTTAGCATTAACTATTTCAGTACCTTCACCATGGTATACATGGAAGGTGCAGATACGTATTTTGCCCAGCTTGAGGAAGAAGAAAGCCACCTCATCCATCATGCGTATATTGCCGGATATACAGACGGGACCTTTAAGCCTGACCGGAACATTACACGAGCTGAATTGGCAACTATACTTGCAAGGAACTTACCCGACGCGGAACAAAATGATGAGAGTGAAAATAAAACATTCTCTGATTTAGCATCGAGCCATTGGGCCTATGAACATATTCAAAAGGTCGCCCGACATGGCATCATGCAAGGTTATACAACGGATGAGTTTAAGCCCGATCAACTGATGACAAGAGCAGAGATGGCAGCGATCGCTTTTCAATGGCAGGGCTTGGAGGCAACTGGAACGCACAACTTCACGGATATAGAAGGCCACTGGGCAGCCGATATGATCTCCGCTCTAGCTGACACTGAAATCATGATTGGCTACCGCGATGGAAGCTTTCAACCGAACGAAGCCTTGAGCCGAGCGGAAGCCGTTACCGTGATTAATAAACTGCTAGGAAGAGGTCCGTTAACAGAGGTTCCAGCTCCAATCTGGCCAGATGTTCCAACGTCTTACTGGGCGTATGAAGACATTGCGGAAGCATCAATGGATCATATGTTTAGAATTGAAGGGGATGTAGAAATATTTGTTGAGTAGATCAATGAAGTAATGTGTAGCTGCCATGAATTCAAGTTCATGGCAGATACAGTTTTTGTGAGGCTAATCATCAATGTGGATGTATTTATCAGATGGTGTCGCAATTTGAAGTTGCATGCAAACAAAAGCTAACGCAATGAAGTAAAAAACGTAAACTTGGGTTCAAGCTGTTACGGTTTGTTACCTTATGGGATACATGATGTAATCAGGCTCCTGGAGCCTTGTGCATCAACGATTCCTCCTCGGAGGAACGCCGTTTAATCCGTTTGACCATCGTTTAACCCTATAAAATAAGTAAAGGCTTCTCACGTGTTCAAAAGTTTGAACGTGCTGAGAAGCCTTTTTATTAACCGTTACGTTATTCATCAAGTAACTGAATTAATTTTTTATCAAAGGTATGAATGGTATGTCCACCTATCTTTGAATAGGAAAAGAGTAGTGCATCGACAAAATCAATTTTTATTTCACTGTATTTCTTCAGGGCTTCAACTAAGATGTTTCTGTCATGAGTTCTTATGTTGCTATAGGAGAGTAAGTTCCACAGCGAGTCAAAAATATGGGCTCGTTCCACTTTGTACACTTTTTCCAATACATAAACGACTTCCGCAATTACCTCATTGGGAATAAAGATGTTTTGGTCTTCCATCTTTTCTCTGGCTTGCTCTAAGAATTGCTGGGCATCTTGAAGCAAATATCTCAATATAATATTTGCGTCAACGATATTCATGTTTATCCTGTACACCCTTTGCCCAAGCGTCTTGTTCAAGTTGGAGCAAATCCAGGTTAGCGTATTGTTTTAATGCTCCTCTGGCCGTGGGTTCCACTCTTGGGGTTTTCTTAGAAGAAAATGGGTCGTGAATAGGCAATATAATTAGCTCAACGTCTTGGTTCCTAAGGTCATCAGGAAGGTCGACGATGTTCTTTAAAGCATCGCTGTTCGTCACTTTTCTAATAAAACTCATGGAAATCACCATCCTTATATTAAGTATAACTTATTGAGAAACAACACTCAATTGGGGAACTGGAGTGTTACGATAAAAATACGGTAGAAAAACGAATCGTCGAAGAAGCTTGTTGCATTTGAAGTTGCGTGCAAACAAAAGCAAATGCAATGAAGTAAAAAACGTAAACTTGGGTTCAAGCTGTTACGGCTTCTCACGCGTTCAAAAGTTTGAACGTGCTGAGAGGCTTTTTTATTATTCTGTTCCCCCTCTGGATGATTTTGATCAAATATCAGCGATGGAATGTAGTATCTGAATTTTCAATGCTACTATATCTAGATCCTTATACCTATATGAATAAAAAATTATGTCTAATTTTGCTGACAAATGGTATAATTGACCAACAATGAAATGCTTGTTTCTGAAAACATGTAGTCCAATAGGAGGGGGTATACGAAGCGAAATTCATCAAGGGTCATGATAGAAGCGTGCTGTTGTGGCAATTAAGATATTGCATCGAAGTCAATTACATAATGGAGAGGAAAAACAATGACAAAAAGAAAATTCAACAACGAACAGTCCAAAAGAGCCATTGCATGGGTGTCGATTTTAGCGTTTTTCGTTTCATTCTTTGCCCCGTTAGGCGGGATCGAAAAAGTCAGTGCCTCATTCGAAGCAATTACGGGCCTGAATACGCCAGTTGGATTCGATTATTATAACGGAGAAGTGTATGTGGCTCAGGCTACTCCAGGTGGTTCTATCGTTAAATTTGATTCTACCGGAACCAAGACGGACATTGTGACGGGTGTGCATCCTCTTGCTGTGACGGTTCATTCTGACGGTCATCTATTTTACAGAGCCAATAGTACGGTCTATGTGATAAAAAAGAGTGAATTAGATACCCGAACAGACACGACCCAACCGGGAGTCGAGTTATTTGCTTCACAAGTACAGCTTACTGGTATGGAATTTCATTCGAACGGAGATTTATATATCGCGGCTGGTACTTACGTCTGGAAAATACCAAAAGCCAAAATCGATACATTTCTAGCTGATGCCAATCAAAAGTTAATTTATTCAGATGGTCCAGGTGGAACAACAGATAAAATTGAAGTCGTGAAAACACTTAGCTCTCCCAATCATCCCTATGATATCGAATTTGATCCAAACGGCAACCTCTATATTGTCGCAGCGGAAGCCGGAAGATTTGCCAAAGTAGATCGTAGTTCCTTGGAAGGGGTTCACGGGTTGATTTAGTAGATAGTGATTATATCTCACTTTCGGGTGTTGGGGGTATAGCCTATGATGAAAATGGCAAGATGTATTACGTCAACCTTTCGAATGGTTCGATAGGCCGCAACAGCGCGTACGATTCAACACCACCAGCACCAGCAGCACCTGCAACACCAACAGGGTTAACAGTATCTTCTGCAACAGAGACAACCGTAGATCTGACCTGGTCGAACCAAACGGATGATAACGGAGGTTACAAGATCTACCGTTCAACGACATCCGGTGGCTCATTCACTGAAGCGGGTTCAACAAATGCAGACGTGGCGAATTACCAAGATACAGGTTTAACAGGGGGAACGACGTATTACTATCAGATTTCAGCAGTACATAATGCGGCTGAAAGTAGTCCAACAAATGAGGTTTCCGCTACAACCACCGTTCCTGATACAACCCCGGTCGTCGCAATTGGAACCGACGGAATCACAGAGCCAGCCGGTGGACAAGACGATGGGATCATCAATAAAGTAGAAAGTGAAAGCAACTTTACAGTAGATGCGAAATTTACCGATGCTACTTCTGATACGGGAACGATTTATCTAGTACCGAGCGGGAGTTATGCGACTGAGGCTAACTTGCAAGCCGTGGATATTGCAGCTGTATCTGCGCCGTTAAATAACACGGATTATGATTTGACCGTTACAGCTAACTCATTAACAGACCATACGCAATATGACTTGTATGCCGTTGACGCAGATGGTGATGTATCCAGTCCGGTAAAAGTGTTTGACACAGACTTTTCCATAACCATTACATCATCGGGCACCGGCGACTTGGTTGCCGACATCAGCATTGTAGAAGAAACGACAACGATGGATCCAACCTACGGTGATGATAACGGTAAGATTGTCGTATCAAGCGGACAGCTCACTTCGACGGATGGTGAAGCCTTTAAAGTTGAGCGATTTTTTGACTATTTACCAGACGGGGAAATAGACCCAACCACCATTGAACATACCTATAGCAATCGTAACCCTTATGTATATGGAAACGGTCAGTATGGTGCTTCTTACAATGGAGATCTTTTAACGGGATTAGACAGTGACGGGACAGGTTCAACGGGTGGATATATCTTTACGAATGAAAACTATCATGCTTATATTCGTTTTGTTGACCAAGCAGGAAATCCGACCGTTTGGTATTTCGTTAATCAAGATGAGAAGAACAGCGCACCGACAAATGTGATGTTAGACAGCCAACATATAGATGAAGGAACCGGAACAAATGTAAAAGTCGGAACCTTGTCTACAACGGATGATGATCAAGGCGATACGCACACGTACACATTGGTTTCAGGTGAGGGTGATACGGATAATTCTTTATTTGATATTGCCAATACAAATGAACTCGTTGTGAAAAATCGATCTTCCTTAACGGCAGGTCAAACGTATTCCGTTCGCATTCAGACGAACGATGGGAAGGCTGAATTTGCAAAGTCCTTTACCATATCCGTAAACGATGTTCAGTTACCACCTGCATACGAATCAGATTTGTCGGATGGCAGTCACACGGTATCGATCGACGAGACTGTGAATGCCGGAGTCTTGATTTATGATGTGGATGCCAATGACGGGGATGGAGGAAATACGGATACGAACGTGACCTATGCCATTACGGATGGCAACACGGATGTAGATGGAGACAGCACCTTGCCATTTGCCATCGATCCGAATACAGGTGTAGTCACGGTACAGGATGCTGGTGACTTGGATGCAGAAAGCGGGACGACAAGCTTCAGCTTGACCATCCAGGCGAATGATGGTGAAGCTACCCATAACCTGAGCACGGCCGCATTAACCGTTAATCTAAATGATATTTCACCGCAGGTTACGGCAAATCAAAGCTTCTCGGTGGCTGAAAGTGAGACGAATGGCGCGACCATCGGAACCGTAGCAGCTACAGGAGATGATGATTCGGTTACCTTTACGATTCAGAGTGGCAATACCGGCAGCGCTTTTGCGATCGAGGCCACAACAGGCGTGTTGAGCGTAGCGAATACATCCGCGATCGATTATGAAGCCAGTACGAGCTTTGCCTTGACCGTGCGTGTAAGCGATGGCACGAATCATGCTGACGAGACGGTGAGCGTGAATGTTACAAATGATAATGAAGCACCGAGTGATATCGCATTGTCAGTTAGCCGTGTGAATGAGAACGAATCCTCGGGTACACTGGTCGGAACATTATCTGCAACAGATGAGGATAGCGGAGACACGTTCACTTTCAGTTTGGTGAGCGGCAGCGGTCATACCGATAACGCAAGCTTTGTGATTGAAGGAACGACGTTGAAGACAGGTGCTTCATTCGATTATGAAACGCAAGACACTTACAGCATCCGAGTGCGTGTTACAGATCGTCAAGGAGCATTCTTTGAAGAAGCCTTCACGATTGCCATTCAAGATGTGAATGAAACGCCAACCGGTGTAAGCTTAACCACCAGCAGCGTAGATGAAAATGTGGCATCAGCCACAATCATCGGTACCTTGACCGCGACCGATGAGGATGCCGGGGAGACGTTTACCTACCTGTTCGCAAACGGAACGGGAGACACGGACAATACCAGCTTTACAATAGATGGCAGTACACTGAAGACGAATGCGGTGTTTGACCATGAAGTCAAGGACAGCTACAGCATACGCGTTCGTGCCACGGACAGTGCCAACAACCTCTATGAGGAAGCTTTAACGATCCGTATTCAAGATGTAAATGAGACACCGACCGACATCACCTTATCCTCAACAGAGGTGAGGGAAAACCTTTCAGTGGGTGCGATTGTGGGGGCTCTAAATACGGAAGATCCTGATCAAGGAGATACCTTTACGTATACGTTGTCAGCTGGAGGAGACCATTTTTCAATTGAGGGAAGCAACTTACTGACAAAAGCGATCCTGAATTACGAAGCAAAGTCTAGCTATGACATCGAAATAAATGTAACGGACAGCGGCGGAGCGACTTATACAAAATCATTTACGATCCAGGTCATAGACATGAACGAAGTGCCTCCAAAGCCAGCAGACAATGAGGTCGAAGTGCTTGTAAATGGTAAAGTGGAAAAGGCGGGCACTGCAACGACAGAGGAAGTAAAAGGTCAGAAGGTGACCCGTGTTGTTGTAGATGAAGCGAAGCTGCAGAAGCGTCTTGAGGAAGAAGGTATGGGCGCAACCATTACAGTACCGTTCAATCCGGATAGCGATGTGGCGGTTAGTGAACTGAATGGACAGATGATCAAAAACATGGAGCAGAAGCAGGCTGTTGTCGAGATTCGCAAAGGAAATGCATCCTACACCTTGCCGGCTCAGCAAATCAATATCGATGTGGTTTCAGAGCGGTTCGGCACAAATTTGGTACTGCAGGATATTAAAATAAAAATCGAAGTCGCTGAATCACAGGAAGATACGAAGCGTTTGGTTGAGCATGCAGCGAGTCGAGGCGGTTTCACGGTGGTGGCGCCACCACTTGATTTTAAAGTGCAAGCTGTATATGGGAATAAAACGGAGGAAGTGACGAAGTTCAACGCCTATATCGAGCGTACCGTCACCATACCGGAAGGCATGGATCCCGATAAAATCACGACAGGTATTGTGGTTGAACCAGATGGAACGGTCAGACATGTGCCAACAAAAGTGATACAAACCGATGGCCAGTATGTTGCGCAGATCAACAGCTTGACGAACAGTACGTATTCGGTAGTCTGGCATCCCGTAGCATTCAAGGATGTAGAACAGCACTGGGCGAGAGAAGCTGTAAACGACATGGGCTCTCGTATGGTTATCAGCGGTATCGGTCAAGGCGAGTTTCAGCCAGACCGGAATATTACCCGAGCTGAATTTTCGGCCATCATCGTAAGGGGATTAGGACTGAAATTGGAAAGTGGCACCGTGCCTTTTGCAGATGTGGAGCCAGCTGTCTGGTACCATGATGCCATCCATACGGCTTACGCAAATGATCTCATAAGCGGTTTTGAGGATGGTACCTTCCGTCCGAATGAAAGCATCACGCGTGAACAAGCGATGGTGATTATGGCCAAGGCCATGAAGCTGACAGCTCTGACATCCAAGCTTTCATCACAATCCGCAGAGGTGGTATTACAGCCATTTGAAGATGCAGCAAATGCTTCAAGCTGGGCGGCAGAAAGCGCTGCTGCCAGCGTACAAGCAGGAATTGTGTCGGGTCGGAACCAGAACCAATTAGCACCGAAAGCATTTGTTACAAGAGCTGAGGTTGCGATGATGATGCAGAGACTATTGCAAAAATCTGATTTGATTTAGTCAACAAAGCCCCATCCATTTTCATTCACATGGATGGGGCTTTGTGATGGGCTAAACGTCTTCATGGGCATCTATGACAGCATGTGCCCGATATCGGAGGCAGCGGTCGGATAGGCATAGAGCATCTTCTTCAAATCTGTGATCGGAATCTGAAATTGAATCGCAGTGGCAAAATGGTTGATCAGCTCATCGGCTTCGTTGCTGATCAGATGCGCGCCCACAATACAATCAGACGACCTGTCAATGAGCAACTTATAGGCCGCGATTCCTTCGTTCGTTCTTTTGTAGGTGAACCAGTCTGTCGTTTCCTCGTACTTGACTTCAATCGTGTTACTGGATGCCGGTATGTCTTCTTCCCGCATGCCGACCGCGGCGATTTTTGGAATGGTGAAGACGACAGTTGGAATCACGGGATAATCTACGGTCTTGCTCTGCGCTTCCAACAGATTGGCTGCCACGATATGCGAATCCATACTGGCGACAGGGGTAAGCGGAAGTCCTCCGGATGAGGCGGCATCCCCGGCGGCATATACATGTGGGTTGCTCACACTTTGCAAATATTCATTTACTTTTACGCCCTGCTTGTCTCGTTCCACCTGTCCTTTCTCCAATGCCATATCGAGCGCAGGGATTCGTCCTGCCCCATGGACGACCATATCGGCTTCGATCGACGTTTGCTCCTCTCCTTGATCCAGCATCACCTGGTAGGCATTGTCCATCTGCTCAATGGCGTGAAGACGAGCATTCAGGTGCAGCTGGATGCCGAGCTTCTCGGAGTGCTTCAGGAGCAGATCTACCAGGTCGTGATCGAATGCACCCAATGGTTGCTCATCCTTGTGGATGATATGCACTTCAGCGCCAGCTCTGGCGGCTATATGCGCAAATTCGAAGGAAATAAAACCTCCCCCGACAAATACAATTCGTTTCGGCAATGCTTGCAAATCCAAAAATGCCTCACTGTCGATCAGATGCTCTTCGCCCTCAATACCAAGTGCAGCAGGCTCTGCTCCGGTGGCAATGAGGATATAGGTTCCCTCCAGCACTTCATCATCAACCCGCAAGGTTTTTTCATTTTGAAAAATGGCCTTCCCATGGTACGTATCTATTCCCTGATCATGCAGCATCGATTCCTTGTTCTCCGAAACCCCTTCCGTGAAAGTGCGTTTGAACCGCATCAGATCCTCCCATTTCATGGAGGCGCTATTCGGAACGCCTTTATCCTGCATGCGTCGGTTCCAATCTATCAATTCAGCGGCTCCTGCCAATACTTTTTTGGGGTCGCAACCTCGCAGAGCACAAGTTCCTCCAAATGGTTTGTGATCTATCATGGCCACACGCCACCCTGCCTCTGTACACTTTCTTGCAGCAACGGACCCGGCAGAACCGGAACCGATCACAATCAGATCGTACGTTTTCAACTTGATCACTCCTTATCCATCATGCTTTCTGACTCTATACGCATTCTTTGTCACAACCATTCGAACTGAAACAGGATCTTCTATCCATCCGGAGGGAATGCAGACCGAAAAAACCGCTATAGGATACGGGTTGTCGGATCATATATGACATTTGTCATAGGGTTGACCTTACATTTATGACTTATAAGAAAGGCAGATTCATCCTATAGTAAAGGAAAGTGAAAGAAGAAGAAGCGAAAGCTGAGGAGGAAAATCATCACATGAATTCGTCTCGCATTGTCCAACTCAAGAAAGAAGTGGCTCCTCTTGAGCATACCAACCTGAAAACGAGTATCTTCCAGATTTTCAACACGATTTTGCCCTTTATGCTGCTATGGTATCTGGCCTATGCAAGTTTATCGATCTCTTACTGGCTGTCTGCGCCGCTTCTTGTACTGGCCTCAGCTTTTTTGGTGCGTACGTTCATTATATTTCACGATTGCTGTCACCAGTCTTTCTTCAAGAGCAAGCGGGCTAATGACATACTCGGCACACTTACGGGCGTGCTGACCATGGTTCCTTATCAGCAGTGGAAGCACACCCATACGATCCATCATGCGACCAGCAGCAACCTGGACAAACGAGGAACGGGAGACATGTGGCTTCTTACCGTCGAGGAATATCGGGAGGCATCATTTTGGCGCAAGCTGCAGTACCGCTTATATCGCAACCCGCTGGTCATGTTCGGACTGGGACCGATCGGCGTATTTCTCATTGAGTATCGATTCAATCGCAAAGGCGCTCGCCGTACAGAGCGAATCAATACGTATGTGACCAATGTGCTGATTGCAGCTTTGTATACTGGCATGTGTCTGCTAGTCGGCTGGGAAGCATTTCTGTTGATCCAGGGTCCGGTGTTTTTCATTTCGGGACTGCTGGGAATTTGGCTGTTTTATGTGCAGCATCAATTTGAAGACTCATATTTCGAGCACGACGAGGAATGGAGCTACGTGCAGGCTGCGGTAGAAGGCAGCTCTTACTACAAGCTGCCCAAGCTGCTGCAATGGCTGACGGGGAATATCGGTTTTCATCATGTGCATCATCTAAGTCCCAAGGTGCCGAATTATCACCTCGAGAAAGCGCACGACACGGTAAAGCCTCTTCAAAAAGCGACGACGATTACGCTCATGACAAGTCTCAAATCCCTTCGATTCAAGCTGTGGGATGAAGAAAACAAGAAATTCGTCACATTTAAAGAGGCGAAGATGGAGCCTCACACTTCAATCGATCAAGCTGACGATGCTCATGCACGGACAACGGGACTGAGACAAGTGGAACAGGCAATGAAACAGAGCGACAGCAGTCGCAAGCGACGTGGAAATTCAAGACCAAGCCTCCAAGGGAAATGAGGATATGGTAAAATAAAAGCATTGCAACACGAATCAGGATCGGACGCGTAACAGGAACGCCGGGGAAGGATGAACAGCATGCAAACTTGGAGTCAGAAACTGCGCAAGCATACGGGACTTAGCCCCTATGTGTGGGTTGTGTTCTATATCCTGCCGTTCTATTTTATCTTCCATTCCGCTTCCGCTATTACGATTGCCAGCGGCATCATCATGATCACGGCCTTTTTTGTCGCCTATGTGCTGTCATTTATATCGAAGGGATGGACGATCTATCTGTGGACGAGTGTGCAGATTGCCATCTCCACCGCCATGGGCTTACTGTTCGGGTACGTGTACTTCTCCCTGTTTCTGGCCTTCCTGATTGGAAACCTGAAAAACAAGACCGTATTTTTCACCCTTTATTTTATTCATCTTACAAGCACCGCCTTTACGATTAACTATGGCTTCGCGACAGATAATTCCGTGATCATTACACAGCTTCCCTTTGTTTTCCTTAGCCTGATCGCGGTCATCCTGCTTCCGGTAAGCACATATAATAAAAACAAGGAAGAGAAGCTGCAGGGTCAACTGGAAGACGCCAACAAGCGAATTTCCGAACTGGTCAAGCTGGAAGAACGGCAGCGTATTGCCAGAGACTTGCATGATACGCTGGGGCACAAGCTTTCCTTGATCGGGCTCAAAAGTGATCTGGCGGGCAAGCTGATCGACAAGAACGCCTCCCAGGCGCGTCAAGAGCTGGCAGATATACAGTGGACGGCTCGCACGGCACTGAAAGAAGTGCGGGAAATCGTGACCCAAATGCGAGGCGTCAAACTGGAGAATGCCTTGCAAAATGTAGAGCAGATGCTGAATGCAGCCAACATTGAATGGGAGATCGAAGGAGATCCCAGGCTGGAACATACTTCCCTGATTGCGGAAAATGTACTCAGCATGGCACTGAAAGAAGCGGTTACGAATGTCGTCAAGCACAGCAAAGCTACCACTTGCTCGATCATGATTCAGTCATCAAGCACCGAGCTTCTGCTCGAAGTGAAGGACAACGGAGTGGGCATTGCAGATCCAGTGGAGCAGTCCCGGGGCAACGGGCTTCGAGGGATGAAGGAACGATTGGAATTTGTGAATGGCAGCTTGGGAATCATCTCGGAAAAAGGGACTCGAATCCACATTCGGGTGCCCAACACAGTGAGGCAAGTGGGAGCGGAGGGTAAGCCATGATTCGCATTGTAATCGCAGAGGATCAGAAGATGCTGCTGGGAGCGCTGGCCGCCTTGATTGATCTGGAAGAGGATATGACGGTGGTCGCTCGGGCCAACAACGGGGAAGATGTCATGGAACTGGTTCACCAGCACCAGCCCGATATTTGTCTGATGGATATTGAAATGCCGGGGAGAACTGGACTGGATGTGGCAGAAGAGTTGAAAAGCATCGACTGCCGGGTGATCATTCTGACGACCTTCGCGCGGTCAGGATACTTTGAGCGGGCCGTCAAGGCAGGGGTGCATGGCTACTTGCTAAAGGACAGCCCGAGTGAGGAATTGGCCAGCTCGATACGGAAGGTGATGGCTGGTCAGCGGATCTATGCACCGGAACTGATCGATGAGGCCTACAGCCAGAGCAACCCGCTCACTGAACGGGAGAGTGAAGTGCTCGGGCTGATTGCGGACGGCAAAAACACAAAGGAAATCGCTAACGAACTGTTTTTAACCAATGGAACCGTCCGAAATTATATCTCCGTTATTCTGGACAAACTGGACGTTGGGAACCGCATTGAAGCCGTAAAACGGTACAGGGAAAAAGGCTGGTTTAAATAAATGCTCCGTTTCCAGGGGATGTTTCTTTCGTTTCGTAGCCGGTTCTCCGGTTTACAAACATAGAAAGAAATTATGCTCGAGGGAATGGGAGGAATGACCGGATGTATGTAGGGTTAATTGGCATTACCCTGGGATTGTTCTTTTTTTCGCTGTTTGATTTTATGAAAAAGCGAGCATACCGAAAAAGCTATGTCAGCCTTGCGATGTTCATGAAACTGGTAGTGGTCATGGTTATCGTAATGCTGAGTTTTGCTGTGCTCTATTATTTGATGTCGCTTAAAGGCGTCATTCTGGTGGAGAGTCTGTCTTCCCGTAAGCCTGTAGATCCCAGCTTCATGAACTTGCTGTATTTCAGTGGAGAAACCCTGCTGTCTGTCGGTTACGGAGATATGCTGCCTGTTGGCGCCACTCGATTTTTTGCCATGGTTGAGGCACTTATCGGCATGCTTCTGCCGGCAGCTACCTTTATGAAAGCCTTGCATGATACGTATTCAGGGACCTCCTCATCCAAGCAGGAACAAGGATAAAATAGAATCGGTCAGGAAAGTCAGAAAACGAGAAGGCGCGATCGGGAACGACAAGGCGCGATAGGCCACGATTGGAAAGGACGTAATGAACATCATGAGAAAATGGTTGTGGCTTGGATGCCTTTTGCTGCTGCTGACAGGCTGTCAGCAAACCCAGACAGGGATGGATGGCAATACCCAGCTTGTGACTCGGGTTGTGGACGGAGATACGATGAAGGTGATGGTCGATGGCAAGGAAGAGACCGTGCGTCTGCTGCTTGTCGATACCCCTGAATCGGTTCATCCGAACAAGCCGGTTCAGCCATTTGGACTGGAGGCTTCTGCCTATGCCAAAGATATGCTGGAGGGCAAGGAAGTCAGACTGGAACTGGATGTGTCTGAGCGGGACAAGTATGGCCGTCTGCTCGTCTATATGTGGCTGGATGAGCATCGGATGTTCAACGAGATGCTGCTGGAGCAGGGACTGGCCAGGGTTGCATATATCTATCCGCCCAATGTCAAGTATGTCGATCCGTTTCGGGCAATACAACGTGAGGCCCAGCGTAAGGAAGCAGGTATCTGGAGCCTGGAGAATTATGTATCGGAACAAGGCTTTGTAGAGGACGCAGACAAGAATGACCCCATCCCGAGCAAGAGCAACATCTCCTATCGCAGCTGCAAGGAGGCACGAAGTGCGGATGCAGCGCCATTGTATAAAGGGGATGCCGGATATGGCAAACATCTGGATCGGGACGGGGACGGCATCGCCTGTGAATAAATTGAAATATGCCACTTAGCTAAGGCATAAGAGGAGGAAGGGACCCGTTGTTAGCGGGCCCCTTCTTTTTTATGTTGCAGAAATGCTTTACCATATGCGCCATGCGGATGCAGGGAAGCATGCTCCACCTGTACGGTCACATGCTCAATGCCGTATTCAGCCTTCATTTTCTCCGTTACAGCCAGAATGACACAATAAGGCTGAATGTGTTCATGCACGAATAGATGGGCTGTCAGAGATTCATGATCGGTCGAGACGGACCACAGATGCAGTTCATGAACATCCTCTACCCCTTCAATCGCTCCCAGCGCAGCCCTGATTTGATCCAGGTCATACTTTTGGGGGACGGCTTCCATGAGGATCAGCCAGGCTTCCCGCGTGATGCGCGCGCCTCCAGTAAAAATGATGATCCCGATGCACAGGCTGACGAGCGGATCGAGCCATACCTGATCCGTTATATAGATCAGGATTGCGGAAATGATGACCCCGATTGAACTTAGTAGGTCTCCGATAAAATGCCACAATGCGCTGCGAACGTTCAGATTGTTCTCCTCCCGGATGCTGTGGCTGAGTACCAGGGTTAAGACCAGATTGACGACAAATCCGATACTGGAAATGATCAGCATTAGACGGAGATCAATCGCTTCGGGGAAGAAAAATCGGCGTATGCCTTCTACAAAAATACCGATGGAAATGATGCATAAAGTTAAACCATTGAGGAAGGATGCAATAATTTCAAAGCGCAGGAAACCGAAACTGAATCTCGCATTGGGGGGCCTGGCAGCCAAATAAATGGCGGTCATGCTTAATCCTAATGCAAATACATCGGAGACCATATGGGCCGAATCTGACAGCAAGGCCAACGAATGGGAAAGGATGCCTCCAACCATTTCGACCACAGTGAAGAATGCAGTGAGCACCAGCGTCATCCATAATGCCTTCTTTGAGCGGCTCTGCTGTTTTTCATGCCGAAGATGATGATAATCGTACATCTTCCTTATCCCCCTCCATGTACACGATTGTTATTTATCGTAATCAATATCGCACAACGGTACTGTAACTTGTGTCACAGGAAGAGGTTTCATGACAAGCGGCTTCATGCTTTCAGTCATGGAGGGGCTATGTTAAAATGAGGAAAGTAAAAGCACAAATGTCATGCATCGCTGTCTTTATCCTTTATACCGATGAAACGGAGGAAACCGTGTGACCATTAAAAAAGCGATCATTCCCGCAGCGGGACTAGGGACGCGCTTCCTGCCAGCTACCAAGGCGCAGCCGAAGGAAATGCTGCCCATTGTGGACAAGCCTACGATTCAATACATTATTGAAGAGGCAGTCGCATCTGGCATCGAAGATATCTTAATTGTCAGCGGTCGCGGAAAACGGGCGATCGAGGATCATTTTGACAAGTCGTTTGAGCTCGAGGAATCTCTCGAGAGAAAGGGCAAGCAGAAAGAACTGGAGATGATACAATCTATCTCTGAGCTGGCCAATATTCATTATATTCGTCAGAAGGAGCCTCTAGGACTCGGACATGCGGTGTGGTGTGCGCGCAAATTTATCGGAAATGACCCCTTCGCCGTTTTGCTTGGCGATGACATCGTACAGTCCAGACAACCCTGCCTGTCGCAGTTGATCCAGGTGTATGAGCAGGTTCAGACCTCTGTTGTCGGTGTACAGGTGGTGGAACCGGAAGAAGTATCGAAGTACGGCATCGTGGCGCCGAAGGATCTGTTGTCGAACGAATCGGTGCTGGAAGTGGAGAAGCTGGTGGAAAAGCCGTCTCCGGCTGAAGCGCCATCCCGGTTTGCCATCATGGGCCGTTATATACTGATGCCCGAAATCTTGAACATTCTCGAAAATCAGGCACCCGGAGCAGGTGGAGAAATTCAGCTGACCGATGCCATCAATGAACTCAATCAGCGGACCAGCGTCTATGCGTATGCGTTTGAAGGGAGCCGCTATGATGTAGGAAATAAATTCGGTTTTATTAAGGCCACCATCGACTTCGCCATGCAAAGAGCCGATCTCAGGGAAGACGTTCTTCAATACATAAAAACGATTGTAGATCATGAAGCGAACCAACTGGTATCGCCTCAAAGAGATCAATAAGAAAGGGTTGGAGTGTGGATGAGAAAAATCACGGTGATTGGAACAGGATACGTAGGACTCGTATCGGGAACCTGCTTTGCCGAGATTGGAAATCACGTGACCTGCTGCGATATCGACCAGACAAAAATCAATAAACTGAAACAAGGGATCATCCCGATTTACGAGCCTGGGCTGGAGGAAACGGTTGCCCGAAATGTGGCTGAGGAGCGCTTGTATTTTACGACCGATATCCCATCCGCTATCCGGGAAGCTGACATTATCTATATTGCAGTTGGGACGCCGATGTCCGTGACGGGTGCGGCTGATCTCCGTTATGTCACAGAAGTGGCCAAGACCATTGGCGAGAACTTGAACGCATACAAGGTGATCGTCAATAAGAGTACCGTACCTGTGGGGACGGGGAGACTGGTTCAGCGTGTGGTGCAGAGCTACCTGTCAGATACTACCCAAACGTTTGATGTGGTATCCAATCCGGAGTTTCTGCGTGAGGGATCCGCACTGCGCGATTGCATGAATATGGAACGTGCAGTAATTGGGGCTACCAGCGATAAAGCCGCTCAGTGGATTGCAGATTTGCATGCGCCATTCCAAACGGATATTTTGATCACTTCGCTGGAAAGTGCAGAAATGATCAAGTATGCCTCCAATACCTTCTTGGCGACCAAGATTTCCTTTATTAATGCCGTGGCGAACATTTGCGAGCGGGTAGGTGCGGATGTCACAGAAGTGGCCAAAGGAATGGGCATGGACAGCCGGATCGGTTCAAGGTTTTTGCAGGCTGGCATTGGGTATGGGGGGTCTTGTTTTCCAAAGGATACGCATGCGCTGGTCCATATTGCAGATTCGGTAGGCTATGATTTTCATCTGATGAAATCTGTCATCCGTACGAATGATGAGCAGCGTGAGGTTGTCGTGGAGAAGGTGAGACAGGTACTGGGTCCTTTGAAGGGAAGGCAGCTTTCTGTACTTGGACTGGCGTTCAAGCCGAATACAGATGATATGCGAGATGCGCCGTCTCTACAGATTATTCCGGCGTTGCTGCGCAAAGGGGCAAGGGTTAAAGCATTTGATCCGATAGCTTCCAAAGAGGCTGTGGTGCATTTCGGGGATAAAATCGAGTATTGCACCCGGTTGGAGGAGACGATTCAGGGTGCAGAGGCTATTTTGATCCTGACGGAGTGGGATGAGATCAAGCAACTTGATCTGGACAGGGTGAAGGAGCTGGTGCAAGCCCCTGTGATCATCGATGGTCGGAACTGTTTTTCACTTGAAGAAGCGAGAGCGCACGGATTTATCTATCATTCCATTGGAAGACCGGTGGTTGAGCAGGCTGAAGACAACTGACAGGAACCAGATGAGACACCTATTCAGGAAGAATCCTCGGAGAGCCAGTTTCCGGGGATTTTTGCATCAATAATCTTCCTGTGCCTCAGCAGCGCTGGCAGATGTGCCCTTTTCGACCTTGATCTCCAGACTTTTGTTCGTGTTATTTGCAATGACGCGCGCGATTTTTTTGTTATAAAGCTTTTGTTTAATGAATGCAATGGTGGCATACTTGCTTTGCTCTGATGGATGCTCGTCAAAATAAATCTTGCCCTGCTTGCCGTCCATTTTCTTAATCCGATTAAAATTGACGAGATTGGTTTTGTCCGTCAGTTCAAAGCCGCGGTGATAGAGATGCTCTTCCCAATCCGACAACGTTGAGATATGCCAGAATTGCTCGTTCTCCGTGTGGTAGAGAATGTTGCGGCGCTCAAGGCATATGTAAATGACGTCGTTCAGATCCAGCATGACCAGTTCAGTCGTGCCATTCTCTAACTCTTTCAATACAGGTATATGCATCATTCTCACTCCAAAGATTTATATACATTTATTTTAACGTGTTTTAGTAGAATCAATCAAGGATTTTCATCGAATTCCCTGCCAGTGTCAGAGAAGTTCACGTATTGATGCAAGGAATATTCAGATTTCCTCACCGAAATTAGAAGAACAGGTAAATCATCCCTCGATGCTCCAACATTCTGTGATACTAGAGCATTCTCATTGCTCTTCACCCAACGATCCTTCCGCCTTACTTCGTGTCCAGGCATCCCCGAGCACACTATACACCCACCATACTTTCCAATTATGAAAGCTCGTCATGCCAGTCTGCATAAATGTCCAAGTTCCCTCATAGACATGTATCAGTCTAGAACAATTTGGTGAAGAGGGGATGATGATATGCGTAAAATCACGGTGCTGCTGGCTCTTGTGATCTGCGCTTCCGTCTTTATGGCGGGTTGTGGTAGCAAATCGGCAAATGATGTAGTGGGTGACTTGCAAGGAATTTCAGAAGATTTGAACAGTTATTATGGAGCCGGTGTGATGACGCTCAATATGGGTGAGAATCCGCAGCGGTACGGGGTAGAGGTTTCCTATCAGGAACCGCATTATTATCGCATCGCCCTGACCAATATGGAAAAGGACATTACCCAAATTGTTCTCCGCAATGATGAAGGTGTCTATGTATTAACACCGCATTTGAAGAAAAGCTTCCGTTTCCAGAGCGACTGGCCGAGCAATCAAGGTCAGGTGTATCTGTTCCAGACTTTGGCAGCCAGCATACTGGAGGATGAACAGCGGCAGTTTGTGCTGGATAAAGAGAACAAATCCTATGTATTTGATGTGAATGCCAACTACCAGAATCATGCGTTGGTTCGACAAAAAATCTGGCTCGATCAGAAAAGCTATGCTCCGAAAAGAGTCGAGGTCGCCGATGCCAACAATCAGGTGCTTGTGGAAGTACAATTCGACCAATTTGAATTCAACAAGTCGTTCGAAGCCGATTCCTTTGACATGCAGCGCAATATGACCAGCTATCATCTGCAATCCATTCCGACGATGGCGACGGAAGGGGAAGGTGATGCGGGGGAGGCACCTGCTTCCTTCGGGGTACGGATGCCTGCCTATACTCCAGCGGGAGTGGTTCATGACGGGGTGCATGATATTGAATTTGGCAATGGTACGGCCGTCATGCTGCAATATAGCGGAGACTATCAATATACCATTGTAGAATCCCATCCAACGGACCATCCGGTAAGCAGTGAGCAAGGTGAGATCATCGACTTGGGCTATACGATCGGCATTTTGTCCGGTGACAGCTATAAAATGCTTACCTGGTACGATGAAGGCGTGGAGTTTCGTTTGTCTTCTGGCAACTTGCCGAAAGAGGAAATGATGAAGATCGCTCAATCTGTTCAAGGTCAGATGGGCAAGTAATCCTTTCATATCGCGGCAAAGATGCCGAGTTTCGAACAGCGTCAGGCTGAAAAATCACCTTGTTGCCAAGGTATGGTTCCGTCTGTGTTCCTGCATTGACAGCGCACGAGGTTCCCTTTAACATAGAGCTTATTGACAAAATTATCGGGAGGATATCGCATCCTGATTTTTAGAAGAAGGTGAATCTCGGTGGACTCGATTTTTCGGCCGACGCGAGTCGAAATCTCTTTGGATGCCCTTACACACAATGTCGCACAATTTCGCCGCCATCTTCCCCCAGATATGAAGCTGATGGGTGTGGTCAAGGCGAATGCGTACGGTCATGGAGCGGTTCCGATCGCGAGGGAACTGCAATCGCTTGGCGTGGATGCACTATGTGTGGCCATTTTGGATGAAGGACTTGAATTGCGCAAGCATGGGGTACATGTACCCATTATTGTCATGGGCTATACGCCTGCAGAAGGGCTGAGACTGGCAGCCGAACATGATATTGCGTTGTCTATGTATGACCCGGCTTTATTAAATGAAGCAGAAAACATCACCTTGCCCCGACCGCTGCGTGTCCATGTGAAGATCGATAGTGGAATGGGACGAATTGGACTGCATGAGAAGGAGCAGGCAATCCGCTTTATTGATCAGGCCTTATCCAATCCAGCCCTTGAGGTGGAAGGACTTTTTACGCATTATGCCAGTGCGGATGATCGGGACAAAACCGCCACACATGGGCAGCATGCCAGATTCAACGAGATTGTTAGCCATTATGCCAGGCAGGACATTCATTTTCCCTGGATTCACGCCGGAAACAGTGCAACGGCGATAGATACACCTGAGCTTTCCTTCAATGCTGTTCGGATCGGAGTCAGCTTGTATGGCATGTACCCATCGCAGGAAGTAGATCGAACGAACGTTCATCTGCTGCCGGTTATGACCTATAAATCCGGGGTGTCGATGGTGAAGGTATTGCCGAAAGGGAGCGGAATCAGCTACGGCTCAACCTATGTGACGCAAACAGATGAGCAAATTGTGACCATCCCAGTAGGGTATGGTGATGGCTATTCCAGAATGCTCTCCCATCAGGCGCACGTCTTGCTTCACGGTCAAAAAATACCGGTTGTCGGAAATATCTGTATGGATCAATGTATGGCCAATGCTTCCGGTCTCTCCCATATTCAAATGGGGGATGAAGTTGTGCTGTTCGGCTCTCAGCAGGATGCTTCCATTCCAGTTGAGGAAATTGCGGATCACCTGGGCACGATTAACTATGAAGTGACCTGCATGGTTTCCAACCGTGTACCGAGAGTATATATCCGGCAGGGGCAGATTGATCAAATTGTGAACCCGCTATTACATTAAATTCCTGCTAAAAATTATGGCAGAAAAAGAGGAATATTCGACGAGAAGGCGAATATATATGTCTAGGATATCAGAGAGTGATGGCGGTAGAGCGGATGATCGTATAGCATAATGGATATACGATGCACATATACTGCATTTGTATAAAACTGCATGCTTTACGTCATAATGGTAGTATGGGCGTGGAAATGTTTTGGGGGTGCGAATCGGTGACAAATGTGAACAACACCAAAAGGATTATGATTAGCTTGCCTGAGTATCTGCTTCAAGAAGTAGACGGAATTGTACGCAAGGAAAACTCCAACCGCAGTGAATTTATTCGACAAGCCATGAAGGTGTATTTACTGGAGCGCAAAAAAAGAGTGCTTCGTGAAACGATGCAAAGAGGCTATATGGAAATGGCCAAGATCAACCTGAATATGGCTTCAGAGGCTTTTTATGCGGAGGAAGAAGCGGATCTGACTCTTGACCGCTTAGTTAGCGGGGTGTGAGCGATTGATTGTAAAACGTGGTGATGTTTTTTTTGCTGATCTGTCACCCGTCGTAGGTTCTGAACAGGGAGGCGTGCGTCCGGTCCTGGTGATTCAGAATGATATCGGAAATCGATTCAGCCCGACGGTTATTGTTGCTGCCATTACGGCGCAAATCCAGAAAGCAAAGCTGCCCACTCATGTCGAGATTGATGCGAAAATGCACGGATTTGACCGGGACTCGGTCATCCTGCTGGAACAAATTCGAACAATCGACAAACAAAGGCTGACAGATAAAATTACGCATTTAGACGATGAGACCATGAAAAAAGTAGATGATGCCCTGCAAATTAGTATGGGTTTAATTGATTTTTAGTCATCATTCAGTAAATCGGATACAGGGCATACAGCATGAAAAAGGCTTCATCTGCAACGGCACGCTCAGATACACGGTGCGCCGCAGAATGGAAGTCTTTTTTTTCATCATCATACACAATCAGAATCAGGAGGAGCCGCAATGAACGCACCAACAAGTCAAAACCAGAGCGAGGCCGTTGAACAACCGGTCACAGTAGAAATGAATGAACAGCAGCGAAAGGGACAACAAACACGCATATGGAAGCAGATCGCCTCGGATGCCGGTGTCTCGGTCCAACAGGTCCGTACCGCTGTCCAGCTTCTCGATGAAGGAAATACGATTCCATTTATATCCCGTTATCGCAAAGAGATGACAGGCGAGCTGGATGAGACAGCGCTCAGAACCATTGAGGAAAGACTTCAGTATCTCAGAGGTCTGGAGGATCGCAAGCTGGAAGTCATGCGGCTTATCGCCGAGCAAGGCAAGCTGACCGATGAATTGAAGCAGCAGATCCTCGCGGCTGAGAAGCTTCAGCTCGTCGAGGATCTATATAGACCGTACCGCCAAAAGCGTAAAACAAGAGCGAGTGTGGCCAAGGAAAAAGGACTGGAACCCCTCGCCTTGTGGATACTGGAGCAGCACAGGCAGGCTGATCTGGAGGCAGAGGCAGCCAAGTATGTACAGAAGGACGGGGATGTGCCTGCCGTTCAGGATGCACTGGCAGGCGCATCTGATATTATTGCCGAACAGGTATCAGATGATGCAGAGATCCGTGCCTGGGTGCGTACTTACACCTATCAGAACGGTCAGCTGCATACCGAGGCGAGAGATGCGGAAGCTGAATCGGTATATGAAATGTATTACCAGTATCAAGAGCCTGTGCGAAAATTGCCGCCGCATCGCATTCTGGCCATTAACCGGGGAGAGCGTGAAGAAGTCCTAAAGGTCAGACTGGAAGTAGAGACAGACCGCATATACCAGCACATACAGAGAAGGCTGCTGAAAGGGCAATCACCCGTTCAATCATGGATCATAGCTGCGATAGAGGACGGATACAAGCGTCTGATTGCGCCATCTGTGGAACGGGAAGTGCGTGGGGAAATGACAGAAAAGGCGGAAGAACAGGCTATACAGATTTTCTCGGAAAATTTGAGAAGCTTGCTGCTTCAGCCACCTGTACATGGCAAGACCGTGCTGGGTGTGGACCCGGCTTACCGGACAGGCTGCAAGCTGGCTGTCGTGGACGGAACAGGCAAGATGCTGGACATTGCCGTTACCTATCCCACTCCGCCGCACAACAAGATATCAGAAGCAGAGACCATATTCACGGCACTGACTGAAAAACACGGGATTGATCTGATTGTGATCGGCAACGGGACGGCTTCTAGAGAGACTGAATTGTTCGTGGCGTCCTGGATACAGAAACGCAGTGACAAGAAATCGTTGCACTATCTGATTGTGAATGAAGCCGGCGCCAGTGTATACTCAGCCTCCAAACTGGCCCAACAGGAATTCCCTGAGCTGGACGTGGCAGAACGCAGTGCCATTTCTATTGCCAGAAGGATTCAGGACCCGCTCGCTGAGCTGGTGAAGATTGATCCGAAGTCGATTGGTGTCGGGCAATACCAGCATGACGTCTCTCAGAAGAAACTGGAGGAATCGTTGAAAGGCGTCGTAGAGTCGGCTGTTAACCATGTTGGTGTTGATGTGAATACGGCCTCTCCTTCCTTGCTGTCCTATGTATCCGGCATCAATGCCACGACGGCCAAAAATATTGTCAAACATCGGGAAGAGCATGGCAGGTTTTCAGGCAGAAACGGATTAAAGAAGGTACCGCGGCTTGGGGCGAAGACGTATGAGCAATGCATTGGCTTTATGCGCTTGCCAGGGGCAGACAACCCGCTGGACAACACGCCGATTCATCCGGAATCCTACCCGGTTGTAGATCGATTATTTGCCATGTTGCAGGTAAAGGTTAGCGATGTAGGCAGTGAAGCGCTCAAGCAAAAGCTGTCCAGCCTGTCACTCGAGCAAATGGCAGCGGAACTGGAAGTCGGCGTCCCGACCTTGCGGGATATTGTAGACAGCCTGATGCGTCCGGGCAGAGATCCTCGAGAGGAACTGGAAGCCCCGATCTTTCGAACCGACGTACTGAAGCTGGAGGATCTGAAGCCGGGTATGGAACTGAAAGGAACCGTGCGGAATGTGATTGATTTCGGTGCATTTGTAGACATCGGAGTGAAAAATGACGGTCTGGTCCACATTTCCGAGCTGAGCGACCGGTTCGTGAAGCATCCGATGGATGTCGTGGCCGTCGGAGATGTTGTCACCGTTTGGGTATTGGCAGTGGATGAGAAGAAGGGGCGAGTCAGCCTCACGATGAAGCAGCGGAATTAACCTACAGAAAAATGCTCCCGGTGATGGTTCCGAGAGCACGACGACGTGTGAAAGCCCGAGTTCATTCCATTAACCTTGAGGGGTAGCGTGATGATTTTCCACCTGTGAAACCTGTGAGGAAAGACGGTAGAAGAACCAGCAGTCATTCAAGAGCTTAATCTGCCTGAGGTTCTTCATCCGGTATGCATGCTCCAACTGCTTGCAAAGCCAATTCGGCATGATATGAGCTCCTTTCTATTGCAGCCTGCCTGCCGTGCACATGCCTGTCGCAGTATCCGGGTGCAATATCGTAAGGTACTCCTATCATACGTCACATGGGCAAAAGTTGTGCAGGTCCGATCCTGCTTTTTTGTGGAAAACGTCGATTATTGCTCGTTCTCTTCCTCATACCACTGTTCAAGCTGAGCCTGCAAGGCTCGAATTTCGGTCAGCAGGGAAATGAGTGGATAGGATTTCTCTTCGATGCGGGAGAATGCTTCCTCTAGCTGGTTGATATAGTCCAGACCAGAGATGAGCGGATAACGTGGATCATGCAGCTCCAGCGCATCGCACTCCGCAATCAGGGTTGGAAGGGTAGGTACGTTTTGGGCGGTCAGCTTGCTGACTTCCTTTTGCAACCTCACATTCAATGCACTTAACTGATACGCATGGGTAGCAGGCATTTGTACGAATTCGATGCCCGCTCCTATTTGAAAAATAACCGTTCTGAATGTTTGCATATTCGATTATGTACTCCTCTCTGACTGTCGCGCGTTTCTACTTGACAGTTTACCTGATGTGTCCGTCATAATTCAAGACAAAGGGGGGTAGAGGCTTGAACAATGAACAACTGCAAGCCTGGGTGGAGGACATTTCGCTGAAGTGGTTCGGCCTTCCCTTTCGCCACCGGGCTACCTTTAACCGCAGACTCACCGCTACAGGTGGGCGATACTTTACACACAGTCATCATATTGAAATTAGCTGGAAGCAGTATGAAGTGCACGGGGATGGGGAAGTGGAGAAAATCATCAAGCATGAGTTATGCCACTACCACTTGCATTTGCTCAAACGGGGCTACCGGCATCGTGATCCTGAATTCAAGGAATGGCTGCAGAAAGTGGGCGGTACGCGCTATTGCAGACCCGTCAAGCCGAGACAGCCCGCACCCATGCGGTATCAATACCAGTGCAAGGGATGCGGGACAAGCTTTTATCGGCGCCGCAAAGTCAATTTACTCAAGTATGTGTGCGGGGGCTGCAATGGGAAATTGAAGGAAATCCCCCTGGCTAAACTGCCAGAATCATGAAAGAGACGGATGCTTGACTCGGCACCCATTTCATGATACATTATTTCTTGTCCTTCCCTGATAGCTCAGTTGGTAGAGCACTCGGCTGTTAACCGAGTTGTCACAGGTTCGAGTCCTGTTCGGGGAGCCATTTCTTTTTTTACAGCTTAGACATACAGTTGGTTATTGGCTGGTTACGCATCGGATGTTCCGTTGCCAGGCTCAGTTGGAGAGGTACCCAAGAGGCCGAAGGGGGCGCTTTGCTAAAGCGTTAGGGTGTAACAGCCGCGAGGGTTCGAATCCCTCTCTCTCCGCCATAAGATTGTATGGTTTCAGCTGCGTGAAGCGGCTTTTTTCATGGGCAATTGCAGGCTTGAGAGCTGGAAAAAATAAAAGCTTGTCAAATGCAAATCAGCTTGCTATAATATCTCTTGTCGCTAAAAACGACATGAAGCAACCAAGGCCCCTTGGTCAAGCGGTTAAGACACCGCCCTTTCACGGCGGTAACACGGGTTCGAATCCCGTAGGGGTCACTTTAATCAAGAGCCATTAGCTCAGTTGGTAGAGCACCTGACTTTTAATCAGGGTGTCGAAGGTTCGAGTCCTTCATGGCTCACCAGTTTATATCTTCTGCATACAATATGCAGAGAAGGATATAAGCCAATTGCATATGTGCGGTCGTGGTGGAATGGCAGACACGCTATCTTGAGGGGGTAGTGGGTGTATACCCGTGGAGGTTCGAGTCCTCTCGACCGCATACAGACGAAAGTCCTTGCACAGCAAGGGCTTTTTGCTATTCATAGAGATCTGATATAGATGGGAACGTGCGTATTGTTTTCATTAATTGGGGACGAGGAGCAAATTTATCGGATTTTTCAACTGCATCTCGGCTAATCTATCGTGATGTGCGAATAAATGTCGGCTGTGGATTGATGTTTGGAGTGCCCTAGTCACTTCTGTATGGCTCTCATTGATGCTCTTGCTTCAATGAGAAGGGTTGCGCTGGAATTACTCAGATCATGGAATCTCACCTTTTTCAGAGCATGTCTCTTATCAATGTACTCCACCATTCAGAAGGATACGTGCGATAGAATGGTTTTTACTGATCCAGAATGAGATACATACTCTCGATCTTCGCCCTGCAACTTCTCAACATCTATATTTGCTTCTTTTCTAGTCCCCATTTTATCTTGTGAATCTCTAACTCTAGCAAGTACCAGGCTGGCATGTCGAAGGTGCGTTTCGAGTTTTTGACTTCGGCTACTTTTCGACTGCTTTGCTGTTCTCTGTGAGGGAGATGCTTTTCTTGACTCCGATCGTTTTACCCTTGAAACACACCTAGTCATTCAATCCCCAGTAGTTTGTCGCGTCTACAACCTCCAATCATCGCACCTAGTATAAAGAGTCTCCATCGTCTCGGTTCATGGTGATAGACAATCTGGAAAATGAGATGGAATTTCAAGTAAACGATATTACGATTGTTCGGATCATCGTGGCACCTGGTTCAACTGGCCAAGCAGCTCGGAGTCGGGTTCCGGCTGCTCCAGGTGCTGTCCCTCGAACTAGGGATCGTGGCCAGCATTGTTTAGGTGGCTCCAAGTGATCAAAAGCAGACGATACTTGTAGGTATCCTGATGGGTCTTGCCGCAAACTGTTTGTGGAGTGGCGCGAAGAATACGATTCAAAATAAGCCCCTACTCCATTTGCTTCGGCTGATGGAGTTTTTTTATTGCGAATGCTAGTTAATAGATTGTAGTATTAAAGAGATGATATTTTAAAAAGGGAGTAGTGAGAGTGATTATAGATTGGAGGAAAAGACCAACAATCCTTGAATATTGGCCAAATGATTCAGAGTTTATACTTGGTATAGACGAGTGTGGTACACCCGATATAAAGTACATTAAAAGATGTGTTAGGAAAGGCGTTGTTCCAGATGAAAACCACACTCAACTTACTTTAACGGGCATTGTACATACGCGAGAAACTCATACAGAGCTAATTGAATCGATGAATACGATAAAATACAAATATTGGAAAGAGGGGGTGTGTAGGTATGGGAACAGTTTAAAGAGAGTATGTTTTCATAATAAAGAAATCAGGAAAAGGAACTCTCCTTTTAATTTAGTTAATTATGATGAATTCTTCATGGAATTAATTGATGCGATAAAGCTTTCAAAAACAAGGATTATCTCATGCTCAGTTAATAAAGTGGAATTTTATAATAGATATAGAGATAACGAAACATATAAAACTTCGCCTATTCATCCTTATAAATTATCTCTTGAATTTGTTTTGGAAAGATTTTGCCATAGACTTAATGAACTTAACAAAAAGGGTTTTGTTTTATTGGAGTCACGAGGTTTTAAGGAGGATTATAGATTATTACAAGATATAAAGTATTTGTTAGACAACGGTAACTATCACAATCCTAAGAGTCATTTCGAAAACATATCAGGAATTTATTTTAACCCAAAATGGTCTTCAATCCACGATGATAAAAAGTCATACGTAATACTTGAATATGCAGATATTATTTCTTACTTCATTCACAAACAGGTTAAAGAAGGATGGGCTTCTAAAAACCAAATTTTTAATTTAATCGAGAATAAGTTTTATAGGTATCCCAATTACTATGGATGGGGTCTAAAGGTTTTTCCAAAAAAATAACCGCCACAGTATTGCACTGGGCGGACGATCGGGTCAAACCCGATCCCTCGCTAACTATTATACACTATTTTTAATTATTGTAAACACTTTATAAGAACAAATGTTCGATTTACGTAAAGGTTAACAGCAAATTTGAACCACGAAGAGGGTAGAACTCGACAGGGTGCAAGTGAATGGTAAGTGGTTTCAAATTGTTAAAATACTGGACCTGGAAGAATGAAAAATCCCCGCTCAGCTAATAGGCCAAGTGGGGTATAGATTTACTTGTTCAACTTATACAATGTATATTGATTCAATGACACACCCTCATGCTTGGCTTTTTCTGAAAGCTGCCTGTGAAGTGTTTTTGGAAGGCGCAGGACAAATTTCCCGCTGTACTCTTCATCTGCCATAGGTTCAGGAATATCATCGCATGAGCTAGCTTGGTTTCGATGTACCCCTTCATGGCATTTCGAGTCATCGTGTAGGCTTCCTCGATCGCTCTGATCTGGATGTTGTAGGGTAAATCCATGTAGTATTTTATACTTTTATTTTCTACATTTTAAAGATAAGGATAGAACTAGGGTAAGGAATGGGAGTTGTCACTCCACCTTGAACATAACGGATACATGCCAGATCGAACCAAAGGCTCTCATCATAGTTTAGGAAATGCTCAAGGTGAGGTGATCACCATACCGAGACAACATCCGGTCAAGGCGGTATACGTCAAAGACGTATTGGAAAGGATTGGGGACTCGTGTGAGTTCCTCCATCCATATTCCGTAGTATCATATAAAGTATCGAAATTCGACCAATGAACATAAAAAAAGTCCATCCATTTTTGGATGCGCTAAAAAAATCTTTTTCCTTCTGGCTTAATTCGATATTCCCCAGCAGGCATCGAGAGAGGAGAGCGTTCTGACTCAAGATAACCTCTTTTACCTAAATCTACTATGTATCGATTGTTGTACACACTTGCAAAGATAATCCATGTCACGATCATCCCAATCCCCACTGTAAAGATGCCAACAAGAATATCTGTGATAAGCATGATGATCATCCATTTGAGATCGCCCCGGAATATGGGCACAAATGGCCCGAAGAAAAACGTTGTCCAAGAGAAACCTTTTTTACAAATAATCTCGTGACCAGATTGATAATGTTTCAATATAACTCTCATGATTGATACCTCTATTTTAAAATGATCTCAGTTTCGGTCTCATCCGCAACTCGGTTGAAATCTTTATCGATTACATACTTGAGCAATAATCTCATGCTGGTGATGTCCTTGAAGTGACTGTTCTTTACAGGAAATACGACAATACCTTTCTTCACTACTTTACCATTAAATTCAGAAGTAACCCTTGAATCCGACATCAAAGTATCCTCAATCTGCTCCTTCGTATTCAAGACCATGTCAGATTGATCAACATACCAGGTAAGTTTTTCATCAGAAGTATTCTCTGCAGTAACGTCAAGGATAATCACGGGCTGTGTTTCTGCAGAAAAGCTATACTCTCTATAGGCTGGATCGAATGTTACTTTAGATACATTGAGTTTCATCGGCCCGCTTGTTACGTTTACATTTACGTTGAATGTTTTGAGGTCACTGGTTAAGTTTGCTGAAGTATCTTTTCCGACAATCGTAACGGTGCGGGTCGAAGCATCATATTTCACATCAGCTCCGAGCATTTCGGCAGCAGCACGAAGTGGGACGTATGTAGAGCCATCGATGATTTTCGTCTCAGCATTGGAAACCTTACCGTTGACGATCAGGGTCAGGCCGCTGCTTGCTGCAAACACTCCTGCAACAAAAACGGCCATAAGAGTGAAAATAGATAAAGCAGTAATGATAATTTTCTTCTTCAAAGCAAATCCCTCCCAATATTTATACCATGGAAGAGATTCGTCAAAGTTTTACAATTTCCTGCTTCTGTTTCCGGTATATTTGCTGGGGACGAATGGGGGACATTATTCCATGCTATAATAGCGATATGACAGGTAAACAAGGGAGTGATTCGATGTGTGCACCCGTGATTTATCGGGTAGAGGAGATGACTGCTCATCTGGAAGGTTTGTCTGACTTGCTCATTCAGACGGTAGCGAATGGGGCCTCTATCGGATTTCTCCATCCACTGGCCGAATCTGCGGCTCAACAGTATTGGAGAGAGGTGCAAAATGAAGCACCTATCTTCTTAGTAGCTTATATGGAGCAGCAGTTAGCAGGAACCGTGCAAGTACAGCTTTGCATGAAGGAAAATGGCAGACACCGCGCTGAAATAGCCAAGCTGATGACACATCCTGTGTATCGCAGAAAAGGGATTGGTCAATTGCTTATGCAACATGCCGAGCAGCTTGCGCGTGAGCATCATCGTTCATTGCTCGTTCTGGATACGAGAGAAGGCGATCCATCTAACACCCTATACAAAAAGATGGGTTATGTGGAAGCGGGGAAAATTCCGGATTTTGCTCTGTCGAGTAGCGGTCAGCTGGATGCAACCGTCATTTACTATAAACTCATATAGGTGGAAACAAATAGGCCTGTCACGGGAGTGTGTCTGAACTGCTCCCCGTCAAGTAGACAGATAAAATAATAAAACTGTATTCATTGGGCTCCGTCAATCACGGAGTCCATTTTATGCTGCATTTGCGAGCATTTGGCGGTACGTCATCGGAGACATT
>NZ_JBHUMM010000006.1:0-29335 GCF_042685085.1 Marinicrinis sediminis | reverse complement strand
TATTTCTCTACAGCTTCCATTTTCTTGTCATAACTGATTCGTCTTCTTCCCATAAAAAAGCTCCCCTTTGAGTAGTCCTGAATTTTGTTATTTCAGGTGTCTACTCAAAGGGGAGCATATCAGTCTTCCTGCGACAGGCTTGTTTTCTTGATACAAACGATGATAGCAGCGTCAGGATCGTCCTTTCAGCTGGCTGCGCGTCACGAGTTGTAACGGCTGTTCAACCGCTCCATACAGGGGATGCTTCGGGGCGAAGATTCTTCGTTTTTGCTTGAGATCCTGTACAGGTTCGACATAGTAGCCGAGCAGAATCAGATTTCGTCCTTTACAGGAATCTGTGGTGCATCTCAACGATTCATGGGGGGATCGCTATAGCTTATTCTGGATCTTTTGTCGAGAGGTTGAACGATCATTTCTCAAAAGTCGTAAAAATATGACAAGAAATTGTTCAACATCCTACAGTTGATATTTTGACAGGTTCCATGATAATTTTGAAAGAGATAGATAAATAGGCAGAGAGAAGGGTGTGAATCACGAAGGAATCGAGTACAGAAGCCTGTCTGAGATCGTTCGAGCAACCCGTTTTCTGCGCATTTTCAACTGAATATTCTGAATATTAAAAATACGATATATCGATACGGGGGGATATTGTGACAGAAGGTTCAAAACAGGCTTACGGAACGTTAGCCGCCTTATTTGTCGCCATGCTGCTTGCCTCATTGGATCAAACGGTCGTGGCGGCTGTCATTCCGCATTTGATCGAGGATTTGTCTGGCGCGCATATGTTCTTTTGGGTTTTTTCAGCATATATGATTGCTGAGTTGATTGCGATGCCGATATTCGGCAAATGCTCTGATTTGTACGGTAGACGCAAGGTGTTTTTAACGGGGATCTCCATTTTTATTGTGGGATCTCTCTTGTGTGGATTCGCCGCAAGCATGACACAACTGATCGTGTTTCGCAGCATTCAGGGCATTGGGGCCGGGGCGATCATGCCGGTCGCATTTACGATTGTATTCGAAGTTTTTCCACCTTCGCTTCGAAACCGGATGCAATCCTTTTTGGCGACGGTTTTTGGCATTTCCAGCGTGATGGGTCCGGTACTGGGGGCGTACCTGGCAGCCGCTTTAAGCTGGAGATGGATCTTCTACATTAATCTGCCGCTGGGACTGCTGGCTGTCGGATTGCTCATCGTCAATTATCGGGAAGAGCGCAAGGTGATCCCGCAGCGAATGGATGTGTGGGGACTGCTGTTTATGTTTGCAGGAGTGGGCAGCCTGTTGTTTGCGGTTGAACTGTACACGGCTACGCAGTCATGGCTTTCCTTGCCGGTGATGGGATTGTTCAGCGCAGCGATTGTCTTTCTAGGCTTGTTTATTCGGGTGGAGTCCCGTCATCCCGATCCCTTTATTCCTCTGGGATTGTTTCGTCAAATCCGATTTGCTGCCGGTCAGGCGGTCGGCTTTCTTCAAGGCGTAGTGATGATGGCAGTCATCTCCTTTATGCCCCTCTATGTGCAATGGGCGGAAGGAGGAGAGCGGACAGAAGCAGGGATGGTGATCATGCCTATGATGATCAGCATTGTAGTCGGTTCCTACATAGGCGGCAAGCTCACAGAACACCTGAATTTCCGTCATATGGCGATACTGTCCGGCGGGGTGATCATCATTGGCTGTGGTGGATTGGCTCTGTTTATTTCTTCATTTTCCCACCTCATCGTATATGCCATGATGGCGGTGCTGGGTCTGGGCTTCGGCTTGACTTTTCCTCTCTTGTTTACCGCTTCCCTGCATGGAGCGGGCCCGCAGCATGTCGGAACGATTAACGCCCTGATTCCGTTCTTTCGTTCGATTGGCGGAGCAGTGGGTGTGGCCATCCTCGGTGCCGTGCAGACGTACCGGCTGGATGCGACGATGAAGGAAGGAGCCAGTGAATCTGTCGCGTGGACCCAATCGATCGAACTGGTTCTCCAATCTGTCTGGTTTGTCGCCGTGCTCGCGCTCTTGTTTGGGTGGTTGCTCGGAACTGAGCGACTCCGTATGCCGCCAAAAGAAGGAGAAGAAGGATACGAGGAATATCGGAGGGCGATGGCCGCACAGACAGGAAGCGCTGAGAGTAGTGGACATGCCTGACTTGCATATATGGAAGGGAGGTGAGTGTGGGTCGTTTGTGAGGCGGGCCGTGCTCTAGACGGGGTTAAGGTAACACAACTGGTTGCAGAATCAGCGGGAAATTGAAAAATGAACGGAGGAATCGTTTGATGAATGAGCATCATCAGCGCATCGAGGAGATGCAGCAACTGATCGCCCAAATTTGCAGGGAGAAGATGAACATGGAGGTAGAAGCGAATTCCGATTCGTCAGCACCGATCGAGGTTGTATACGGTTTGGACTCCATTTCGTTGTTTGAGTTGATTGTTAATCTGGAGGAAAAGTACGAGCGGAAGGTTCCAGATGAGGATATTGAGAAGATTGGAAAAATGAATGCGGCAGAGCTGCTGGATTATTTCGAAGGACAGGGTGTCCATGAGTAATCGAGTGGTTGTAACTGGTTATGGAGTGATTACCCCCTTCGGTCCCGGCACAGCACGATTTGCGGAGACCCTCTATCAAGGCAAACATGCCTTCAAGGATATTACCTCGATAGATACCACAAACAGTTATGCCAAACGTGGTGGAGAGACGGATATGCAGCCTCGAACGTACCGCGATTTTGCTGCCTATTGTACGGATGCCGCATTAGAAATGGCGGGTCTGGATCGGGAGCGTCATGCCTCTCTTCTACGAGGCGCTGTCGTGGCGGTTGGCAATCTGGGGGATGGTGCAGAGCTGGAGGCCTTCTACCGGGAGCAGACCCAGCCGGAACAGCAGAGTCAAGCGGAACTGGCCAGAGACGGACAAGAGGGGGGGAGATTAGCTGTTCTCGAACGAAACCCTTTCTCCCATGCAGATGATATCGGAGAGCGGATTGGCTCACAGATGCCAAAGGTCTCGTTCACCAACGCCTGCATTGCTTCGGCCAATGCGATCGGCTATGCCTATGATCAGTTGAAAAAGGGGCGCGCTTCCTGCGCATTAGCAGGCGGTCTCAACGTACTGCATCCGCTTGTCTTTTATAACTTTGATTCCAGCCGGGCTATGGCCGATGATGTCGTACGCCCATTTTCCCAAGGACGTACCGGTCTGTTGATCGGAGACGGGGCGGCCATGCTGGTGCTGGAAACGATGGAGTCCGCATTGAAACGGGGCGCTCGGCCTATTGCGGAGCTGGTTGGCTGGGGAATCAGCTCGGATGGGCACCATGTGACACAACCTGATCCCACGGGCAACGGGCTTGCCAGATCTATGCGGATGGCGTTGAACCGGGCAGGCATTTCGCCTGAAGAAGTAGATTATATCAACGCTCACGGCACCGGAACGCCGCTCAATGATCGCGGTGAAACGAAGGCGATGAAGCAGGTATTTGGTTCCCACATGGCGGATATTCCGGTTAGCTCCACGAAATCGATGACCGGGCACATGCTGGAAGCAACGGGAGCGGTCGAAGCGGTGATTAGTCTGGAGGCACTGCAACGCAATCTGATTCCCCCCACCGCCAACTATTTGGGAGCGGAGGAAGGGCTGGATCTGGATTATGTCGTGGAAGGCGCTCGCAGCAAGGAACTTCATACCGTCATGTCCAATTCCAGCGCCTTTGGCGGCAATAACTGTACCCTGATATTTCGAAAGCTGAGGGAGGGATAGCATGGAGACGGAAACAAAAAGAGTGGCATCCTGGTCACAGGAGTGGCTGGAACAGGAAGTCCAGCGGATTGCGAATCGTTTTACGATAACAGGTTTTCATCAACAGCTTGCAGATGAAGCGGTGCCCGCCATTCGGGGCTTTGTCCGATCTTCCTTTAATCCGCTGATTTACCATAGTGTCAGGCAGGCAGCAGAAGATGCGCATCTCGAGCAGGCAGGAATTCAGCCTGGTGCGCCACGTTCCGCTTAAATCCTGAACAGGAGGGACAGCGGCCTCTGCCGGAGCCAGAAAGGCTGCCGGCAAAGAGAACGATTCAACCGATAGAGGATGATTCCTCCCGTGCGGAGATACAGAGGCACGAGACACTGAGCTTCCCCATGCGTTCTGCTGCTGCCGGAGCAGAAGGTATGAAGCGGGATAAAGGCGTAACTTACGAACGGAGCCCGGGCTGTATCATCAGACAGGTTCTGGTTCCGATTCCGATAGTGCGGGTGTCCTCATTCTATGGTCAGTATTCGAAACTGTGTCTGAAGCGCTGCAATCCTGATCTTAATCGTCCCCTTTTCACGATCACACCTGAATGTGATAACAGGTCGGAGAAACAAGGGCCGGATTGAATCAGATGGCTTCTGCCGTCCTCTCAGGCTTGGGACGGTCGTCTCGCGGCTGGAATGCCGCTTGCAGATTCACGGGCACAACTGTATCTCAAACCCGTGATGGCCTACAGCGTATAGCAGTGACCTAAGGAATGGTGAACAGGCGGTTGAATGGAACGTGGGATCGTCCACTGTCGGAGTGTGGCAGCACGAGGAAGACAGTGGTCAGTCAGCGCTCTCATAGTAGTGTCGAAGCATCGTAATGGATGTGGAGCGAAGGGGAGCAGTCTTTTGAACTCATCCTGAATGGAACTGGCAGCGAAGCAGGCTCCTGCGATGCGAAGTTTACCAGGGGGTTCAGAAGATGGAAAGCCGTATGCGCTGAAAGGCGCACGTACGGTTTGGAGTGGGGGAAAACCCGGAGACCTTTGTCTGTTAGCTGGAGGGGGTCAAGGGGTGACCTATCACTATAACGAAAATCGATCCTGCTCGGGAGTATGTTTGTAGATGCACAGACAGAAGAAGAAACCTGGAAAGACCTGCTTATGGGAAAGAAGTTAAGCCCGATCATGTTCCCGCAATCGGTACCCAGTGCCATTATTGGCTATCTGGCGAGAGAACTGAGCATTCATGGTCCGATGACCTGTATGGGAGCCAGTCAGGAGGGGGCGGGTATTCTGCTGATGCAAGCGAGCGACTGGCTGGAGGATGGCCTCGCTGATTGCGTCATCATGACGGTGTGCGATGTACCGTCCCTGCGAGCCCGTGCGTGGTTGAGAGAACAAGGTCAGTCTGAAGAGATGGCTGGCGGGGTGATGACCATCGTACTGGAAAACAGGCAGCACGCGGAAGCGAGAGGCGCACAAATGAAAGCGACCTTCCAGCAGTGGATGGAGGCTATGCAGCCATCAACGGCGCATCCTGCCTATGCCGGTATGCTGTATCCGCATGCCCGGTCAGGGAGGGAAGAGGCATGAGGCTGGCTTATTCAAGTCGCAAGACCGCGTTGCAGCACGGGAACTGGTCAAGATCCTATGAACAGCTCAGTCAGGGAATACAGCAAAAGATTGCCCGACTGGATGAACTGGATCGGCGGGTGGACAAGCTCGCAGTGGATTTGCCCGACTCACCCGCGCTGGTGGAGTGGGTGTATGCAGCTGCAAGCAGAAAATTGACCATCACAATCCTGGACCCGCGACTTACAGAGGCAGACAAGCAGCTTCGCTTGCAACATTTTGGTCCGGATGCGGTTGTGAGCTGGCAGCGGGAGAAGGAAGCCGTAGCCGGATCGATTGCCGGGTTTTATCCACATGCAGCGGACGTGCTTTCTCTACAGCCTGTGCCGTCCATGAAGTCTGAGAGGTCTGCACATCCAGTAAAATCTGCAAAAACGGATGAAAATGAAAAAATTGAAAAACCTGCGGAGTCTGCGAATCAGTCAGAGAGAGCGGTTGAATCTTCCCAGGAGCGGCCCGTATGGGAGACACAAAGAGATGGAGGCATGGTGCTGTTCAGTTCGGGGTCAACAGGCATGCCCAAGTCGATCTTGCGCCCATTGAAAGCGATGGAGCGAGAACTGCAGGTCTATACAGCAGAACCGGGCGCGCCTGACGCCGATAGTCGCGTCCTGTGTCTTGTCCCGCTCAGTCATTCGTATGGCCTGTTGTCTGCGACACTTTCTACGCTTTTGCAGGGAGGCACCGTCTATTTTCCGGAAAGGCTGCACCCCGGGCAGATTGCGGAGCAGATTGACAAGGATCGCCTTACCCATGTATACGGGGTAGCGTTTCATTATCAGCTGCTGGCCAAAGGACTGCCGGAGAGGAGTCCAGATGACAGACAGGCCGATGCCATTTCTAACTTGAAGCTGTTATCATCTGGGGGCAAACTGCCGGATGCCCTCATTACCGAATATGAGGAGAAGTTTGGCTGGCGGATCGGACAGCAGTACGGCATGAGTGAGGTCGGTTATATGGCAGTGGATTTCTACGGCGAAGGAGCGGGCACGGTTGGTCCGGTCGCGCGGCATCACCAGATTTCAACCCGGGAAGGGGAATTGGTCATCCATTTGCCAAGTTCGCCTTATATGGAACCGCAACCGAACTGGGAGCCGGGGGAAAGTGATGACCAGCAGGGAGTTTTGTATACACAGGATCTGGTGCAGTTTGATGACATGGACCGTCTGATCATTGCCGGACGTGTGAATGATCAGGTCAGTGTAGGCGGCTTGAAGGTTCGATTAAGTGAGATTGAAGCGGCAGCCTGCTCCCATCCACTAGTGGCCCAGAGCTGTGTGGTGAGTACAGAGCATGCCGTGTTTGGCACTGTACTGACCCTGTTTGTCGTCTGGGAGGAAGCTTGTGAGCGCCCCATGGAGCGACAACTGAAAGACTGGCTGGCCAGCAGGCTGGCGAGTTACAAAGTGCCAAAGCGCATCCAGACCACTGCGCGTATCCCGGTATCGCCGGCAGGGAAAATCATCAAAGCGGAATTATTAAAGGAGCTGAAGGATGGAACTGAATACGCAAATCAGAGAACTCGTCATGCAGGCCAATCTGTTTGAAACCATGGAAGGAGAGCTCGACGATGAGGAGCTTCTTCATCTGGATTCCATGTCCCTGATTTGGCTGATCACATCGCTGGAGGAACAATTTCAGATTCCCATTGATTATCGGACGGAAGATCTCAGTCATTTTCAGTCGATCCAGCGCATTGAGCAATACGTGCAGGACAAGTTAGCCAAATTATCGGTTTGAGTACATGGCAGCCTCTATGAGAGATGAAAGATGAAACATGAGAGATGAAAGATGAGAGATGAAAGATGAGAGAGGGGAACGGGAAATGAGTCATCTTCATCAGGAAGAATTGGAGCGGGCAGCTTCACAGCCCCCAGAAGAGGAAGGGATGGAGGAACTGGACGTGCTGAGTGTCCTTCCCCATCGGTATCCGTTCGTCATGGTCGATCGCATTACCGCCAGACAATCCGGAAAATGGGTGAAAGGCTTGAAGAACGTCACCCACAATGAGTGGTTTTTTCAGGGACATTTTCCCGACAAGCCCGTCATGCCGGGGGTACTGATTACGGAAGCGATCGCCCAGCTTGGCGCGTTTGTTTTTGCAGAAGACGATCCCCATGCAGGTAAAGGACAGATCGGCATGATTGCTTCCATCAAGGAAATCAAGTTTATGCAACCTGTTGTACCAGGGCATCAACTTGAGTTGTATTTTGAAGTGATCCAGGCAAGGGGGCCCTATCTGAAAGGAAAGGGAGAAGCGAGTGTACGGGGGAAAACGGTCGCCTCTATTCAGGAGTTGATCATTTTTCGTTCCAAAGGAGAAGACTGAATGAACATATTACTGGTGGTCAGCAACTGGTCAGAAACGATGGGACACGCTGTGCGGTGTACTGCAGCCGCTGGGAAGCTGAAGGAGCGGGGCCATGAGCTTGCCTTTCTGGGACCAGCTTCCTATCAGAACTGGATACCGGAAGGGGTGCAGTTTTTTGCCTCCGTGCCCAAGCGCGACTATTTGGCTGAGGACAGTCCGTTTTTTGGATTTCATACGTACGAGGATGTCTTGTATGCCAATGGGCATCTTTCAGACGATCATCTGGTGGAAACGGTGGAACGGGAGCGGGAAGTGATTCGGACGTTCAAGCCGGATTGCATCGTCTCCGATCTGCAGTTCACCATTTCTATTGCCGCTCAAGCAGAGGAGATTCCGCTTGCTTCCATGGTGTACTGGCCGATGCATCCTGATTTTCATCGTCATGTGGAACAGGAACTGCCTCAGCGCAATATCGTTCTGAAGCGGATTCGGCAAGGGTGGAACCGGGTGTTGAAACGTTATGGGCAGCCTGCCATCAACCATACCTCTGAGCTGATATACGGACGTTCTCAGCTTCTGATCTCTCCAACCTCCGGCATCCTGGAGCAAGAGCTGCCCGCTGCCCAGCCTGATGTGCATATGGTCGGGCAGTTGGTGCCGAAGGCGAGGTTTCAAGACAGACCCTCCTGGCTGTTGCAATGGAAGGAACAGAGTCTGATAGAGAACGTACCGCTTGTTTTTATTTATTTGTCCTCGTTACCGATCGGCATTAATTCGAGAGAAGCTTTTCAGGTCTTGTATGAAGATTTGCGCAGGAGCGGATCACGGGTCATCTTTGGACTCGGTCCCTTTAATGAACAGATGCAGGGCTTTCAGCCGGAAGTCGCTACGGACCGGATTCGCTTTGAACGATTTGTACCCGGTGACACCGCGATGGAGCTGTCCGATCTGGCGATTTTTCCCGGCACACACAGCATGATGGTGGCAGCGGCCAAATACGAGGTTACAAGCCTTTCCTTTCCCGATTTGTTTGAGCGGGCATACAACAGCCACTGCCTGGAGCGGGCAGGACTTGGGCGGATCGGAACCGAGCAGGACCTGCGACCAGGTGCAGTACTGGAGCTGGTTCAAACCGTGCTGGACGAGAGAAAAGCCGGGCTTTCTGAACGCTCCCGCTCGATCCGGAATGAGCTGACTGCCTACGAACAGCAAGAACGGTTCGTTCATCTCGTGGAAAAGCTCGGCAGCGAAAAAAGGGTGGAGCCAAATGAACAATCGGGCATACCGCACAATAACGCTCACATAAAGAGCAACCATGATGGAAAGAGCGTCCTATGAACGTGAACGTCATTCGTGACAAGAGATCCATGAAAGAGGAGGCATGATGTGAAGATACAGGGTGCCTATAATTGTGTGCTGGCCGGTGTATACAACGATCTGGTGCACAATCACCAGCTTTCCTTTTCGTTTGAACAGGTGGCGTTGCAGCCGGGCTATTTTCAACTTGATCGCTGGAACCATTGGCTGGTAATTCCGAATCCGCAGTTGGTCATTGAATCCTTTCTCCGATATATCGGGGCGGAACTGATATTCCCAGACCTGCAGGATGTGCAGCAGGCCGAGCAGGTGATTCGAGGCCGGTTGTCCAGGGGCGATATTGTGCCTATTGCGATCAATCTTCGCCATTCTGTACTTGATCCCGTGCCATTTGACAGTGACAACTGGAACTTTCAGCTGATTACCAGACAGCTGGACGACCACACATTTGAAATGTTCGATATGTATCACAGTCAATGTTACAAGGCAACGAGCGAGCAGGTGCACCGCATGATTTGCACGCCATTCAACGAGCGGCTGGGCGGCTTTACCCCATGTCCGGTCGTGCAGCTGCATGACGGGGAGCTGACCAGGACACGTCTAGCGGAATCGGATCTGTTCACCTTGTATCTGGACACGATCAACAGCTATGATCTCCCGTATAATCTGGATCAGTCCAGGCAATGGTTGCAAGCGGTGAAGCATACCTTCACAGGTCTTTCTGTCGATCGGATGTATGAGTACGTATACCGCCTGATGGGGCATCAGATGCTGATTGTGAAAAGTCGAACGGAATTTGCTGATTTTCTGGCTACGCATCTGGGAGATCGTTATGCACAGCAGCTCAAGGAATGGGGAGGAAGATGGATGGAACTGGTAAATGGCATTCCGAAGAAGCTGTATCGGGGAGCGACTGATGAGGGGATGCAGCAGCTCGAAGAAGAACTGGTGTTGCTACTGGAATGGGAGTCTGCCATTTTAAGCCAGGCAAGCACTTATCTAAGGGGGGGAGAACGGTGTTAAGAACGATCACATTCGGTTCTTATCAATATGACTTTATTGCAGCGGAAAATGGATTGGAGCAAGGGGTTCAATGGCTGGAGAAGCTGGAGACAGATCGATATATGCTCATTACCGACAATGGCGTACCGGGCTTAATTGTAGAGCAGGCGAGATCAGCGCTGCAGGCAGCAGGCGAGGTAGAAGTGCTGACCTTTGCTTGCGGGGAGAAAGACAAGAATCTCACGACCGTTCAGCAACTTGCTGAAAATGTGATTGAACTCGGTGCAGACCGCAGAACGGTCATCGTCGCACTTGGGGGTGGAATTGTCGGCAACATTGCGGGCATGGTAGCCGGCTTGCTGTTTCGGGGATTGCCGCTGGTGCATATTCCAACCACCATGATGGCGGCTTCTGATTCGGTTCTGTCTCTCAAGCAGGCGGTCAATCTGAGTCATGGGAAAAATCTGATCGGCATGTATTATGCACCCAAGCTGGTCTGTGTGCATTTGCCGTTTTTGCTGTCACTGCCAGAGCGAGAGGTTCGTTCAGGCCAATGCGAACTTGTCAAAAATTTGCTGGCCATCTGCCCGGAGGAGATTGATCGTTTCACAGGCATTTTGCGGCCAGACAATCAGTATACGATGGAAGAACTGTTGGTGTGCATTGAATTTTGCATCGAGGCCAAGATGTCTGTTATGCGACAAGATCCATATGAGAAGAATGAGGCCCTGGTGCTGGAATACGGTCATACGATCGGACATGCCCTGGAGCTGGCTGCTGGAGGCGCTCTTACACATGGGGACAGCATTGCCTTTGGCATGCAGTGCGCTGCCCATATCGGACAGGACCTTGGCTTGTTGACGAAGGATGAGGTCGAGATGCATCACCAGTTGCTCAGGCAGATTAACGTTCAGGTCGTTCCCGAAGCCGGGTGGCTGCGTGAGCTGTCCAGATATTACGGCCGGGACAACAAGCGGGGCTACCGCAAGCAGGAGCCGGGCAAGACGGGCTTCATATTATTGAATGGGCTTGGCCGGATGCATCAGCAAGACGGTTCATGGATGACGCCGATCCCGAATGAGAAGGTGGAAGAAGCCATTCTTGCCCAGACGGGTCTGCAAAAAGGAATGGCGATTAGGGGGATGAGCACGTGACCATGGACACCAAAATGTCGCGTGAAGGATATGACTGGCCGGATTGGCCGCAATTTGGAGAAGAAACCATGGAGCAGCTTCGTCAGGTGCTGGCATCGAAAAGGTGGACGCTCAGTGGCTACTGGACCGGAACGGACAGCAAGGAGCAGCAGTTTGCAAAAGCGTTCGCCGCCTTTCATGATGTCCCTTTCTGCACCCCTACTACCTCTGGAACGAATGCACTCATTCTGGCTCTGGAAGGGCTTGGGGTAGGGGCCGGGGATGAAGTTATCGTTCCCGCTCTTACTTGGGTAGCCACGGCGACCGCGGTTTTGCAGGTCAATGCCAAAGTGGTTCTGGTCGATGTGGAACCGGATACGTATTGCCTGGACCCAGAGCAGGTGAGAGCAGCCATTACGCCAAGAACGAAGGCGATCATTCCAGTTCACCTTTATGGATGCATGGTGAATATGGATGCCATCATGGACATTGCCAGGGCGCATGACTTGCTGGTGATCGAGGATTGCGCGCAAACGCATGGCTCCGTCTGGAATGGTCGGCGGGCCGGAACGATCGGACATGCGGGTGCTTTCAGTATGCAGCAAGGAAAAGTTCTGACGGCTGGGGAAGGCGGAGCGGTCATTACTAAAGATCAGACGTTGTTTGATCGGATGGAGCAGCTGCGGGCCGATTCACGCGAGTTGATCGCAGGCGAGAAGCTTTCCTACGGGGATATGCAGCTGGTGGCGAGTGGTCTGATGCAAGGGCAAAACCGTTGCCTGTCCGAATTTCATGCCGCCATATTACTGGAGCAGCTCGATCGGCTGCAGGAACAGAATACAATCCGGGCTCGAAATGCGAAGCGACTGGATGAAGCGTTTGAAGCCATTCCGGGTCTGCTGCCGATGAAGCGCTATACACAGATTGACGAGCAAACTTACTATGGATATGTCGTGCGTCTGGACTTTCAGCAGTTTGGTGATTTTTTTCGGTCACGTTTTGGCGACCGGGCAGTAGAACTGATGTGTGGCAGGCTGCAACAGCAGTTGGGCATGGGTGATTTTCATCTGCATCCGCCTTATCCGGCTGTCCACCAAAGTCCGCTGTTCTGTCCATGGAAGAATGCGAGGTATCATGCTGAAGTGGCTCAGACGGAAGCCGAGTGGAGAGGTCTGCATTTTCCTGTGGCGGAAAGCGCCATGAGTCAATCCATCGTGTTACACCATTCCATATTGCTGGCCTCTTCGGATGCGATCGAGCGGATCATCACCGCTTTCAGGCAACAGCTGTCCTAGGATAGGGAAGGGAAGTTGATGAAGGTTAGTGAAAGTTGATGAAAGTTGATGGAGGTATTCATTCTGTAATAGAATGAAGCCACGTGTGAAATCGAAGACAAAGGAGTTCTGATCATCATGACGTATTCACATTCACATTCAACCCCTTCATCGATGGCGTCTCCAGCTGCTCAACCAGCGGAGGAGAAGGATCATTTGGTCGGGTCCTTGAAGCTTGCGACCTTTGCAGGCGGCTGTTTTTGGTGTATGGTTACCCCTTTTGACGAACTGCCCGGCATCATTCAGGTCGTATCCGGTTATACAGGCGGTCATCTGGATGATCCGACCTATGAGCAGGTGAAAGCTGGAGACAGCGGGCACGTGGAAGCCGTGCAAATTACGTATGATCCCGCTCTCTTTTCTTATGAAAAGCTGCTGGAACTGTACTGGGCTCAGGTTGATCCAACCGATGATGAAGGACAGTTCCAGGATCGGGGTCCCTCTTATCGGGCCATGATTTTTTATCATGATGAAGAGCAGCGGAGGCTGGCTGAGCAGTCCCGGGCTGAACTGGCAGCAAGCGGACGATTTAGCAAGCCTGTCGTAACCCCCATTCGTGCCGCTACTGCCTTCTATCCTGCGGAAGAAAGCCATCAGCACTATTACAAGAAAAATCCCGCGCACTACAAGGAAGACCGGGCTCAGTCCGGACGGGATACTTTTCTGCAGCAGCACTGGTCGGAGTAGTGAGAGACCCTATACAAAAGGACCTGATCCCAAGTAAATGGATTCAGGTCCTTTTTCACATCTATTGTCTGTATCCTTCCACATAATCCATCAGGTCGGCTATGTATTCGCCTACAATCGGAAGAGAGACAATTTTGCTAAGGATGAAGAATAAAAGCGCCAGGACAATCGACGTCCCCAGTGTCAAGCCAACCCCTCGGGCTACACCTGCAATGAGATTGACTTTGACCACTTCTTTTTTGCTGTTGAAGTGATAGGCAATATCACGAAGTCGGGACTGGAGCATGATTTCCTCGAATCGGTTCAACTGTTCTTCCAGTCTCTGTTCATCCGGCTTGTTCTGATCTTTCTTGGGCGGCATCGGTTTCACGGCGGTCACCTCCCTATTCAAATGGTATGCCACGAACGTTCCTTCCTTCTATCTCTATCTTAATCGCATTCAGGTACGAATGAAACAATCGTTTAGCTGAGACAACCGTTTAGTTGAGACGATCGTTGAACGGGATTGCAGCAGCTCGGTTGACTTCTGGATGAAGATCTCCTAATCTTAAAGACATATACATGTGAGATTTTATGACATAATTGCATGATGTGGAGGATCAACATGAGAGAGGGCATATCGGTGAATACAACAAGCATTCCGCAACAAGCGGACATTTTTCCATATTTTCAACCGATTATTTCCCTGCAAACGAAACAGATTGCAGGATATGAAATGTTAGGAAGATGGAAACAAAATGGACATATTCAATCGTTAGGTCCTTTCTTTCACCCATCTGGCGCGAATGAAGACGATCAGATCCGGCTGGACCGATATTTGCGAGAACAGGCGATTGGACAGTTCGCCCAATATAAGGACACGGACACCCGATTGTTTCTGAATATGAGGCCGTCCTGGATCTACAGGCGGTGGAAGGAAGGGCGCACTTATCCGACGATTGAGATGCTGAAGCGGACAGGACTTGCAGGAGAGCGAATCGTGATCGAGATTACAGAGCATGCATTTGAAGGAGAAATGGCGGAGTTGACCGAGATGGTACGGATGTATCGGGCATATGGCTGTCTCATTGCCATTGATGATGTGGGCAGCGGTTTCAGCTATTTTGACCGGATCGCTTGTCTGCAACCGGATATTATAAAGATTGATCTGAAAATATTAAAGAGAAGTGCGGTTCATCGCGGCTATGGTGCTTTGCTTCGGTCTTTTTCTATTGTGGCGTCTCAACTCGGCGCATCGCTGCTCGTTGAAGGCGTGGAGAATGAGTCGGATTTGCGTCAGGCATTAAGTCACGGAGCCAGATATGTCCAGGGCTTTCTGTTTTCACAGGCCAAGCCGCAATTTGAAGCACCTCCAACGTATGCGGACGAGATTGGTCAGCAGATAGCGTCCTACCGGGCAGACACCCAGCGGTTTTGGGAACGGCAGATGAGCCGGGAGAGACGGATAGAGGTTCAGTTGACCAGTGTCGTGTATGCCCATTTGGAGCGATGGAAGCAAGCGTCTGATTCAGAGCAACGTGATGTAGATGCCTGGCTTGCCCGGATGACGCCCTCACTGCCAAGGGAAGTGCTTCGGGCCTATGTTTGCCGGGAGGACGGTGAGCAGTTGACGGCGAATTATGTACGGCAAAACCAGCAAAACAAGGTGGATCAACAGAACAAGGTGGATCAACAGCACAAAGTGGAACAACAGAACCATCAGAATCAGCAGAACCAAGGGGATCAGCCGGAGCAGAGAGATCAGGGGGATCATTGGCACAGGGACACGCATGTAATTGGAGCAAACTGGAGCTGGAGACCTTATTTTATTCCTTCTGTGATCCGGATGAAGAATACGAAGCAGGGGCTTTTCTCAGCGCCTTATATGGACCTGGAGGGAATGACGGCGATTCAGACGTTTTGCTTTCCGCTGGACGAGCATCATTTTGTTTTTCTGGATATGGAATCGGACGATTATCGCAAAGGCATGTAAGGGGAAGAGAGGGAACGTCAGGCAGAGTTGGCTTTCTTTTCCGGAGGTTGACGGGAGAGAGCAGGCTTTGCCGGGACGGTTTCAGACATTGCCATGCGGCGAATTTTCACGGATAATGGAGACACAGCATCAGCAGACAGTGCTGTACAGGCGAATACGGGGGCGAACAAGCAGATGAACACGAAAATTGTAAACGCTTTAATTGTCATTTCAGGTCTCGTCCTCTGCCTCTGTGTCGGTTGGGTGGTGAAGGTGCTGTACGAGCAGCCGAATATTCAGTCTCACGAGGTAGAGCCTGCCCATGATCCATATCGGATTGCTTACATTTCTGATGAACTGGGGACGGATTTCTGGAAACGAATCCAGCATGGCGTGCAGGAAGAGGTGGACCCGGCTATTGCAGAGGTGGCGTTCTGGGGCGGGTACCGGAAAAATGCAGCGGAATTTCTGAAGCAAATGGATATGGCCATTGCTGCAAAGGTAGATGGCATGATCGTCTATGGCAAGGAAACGGAAGCCTTTGATGAAATTATTAACAAAGCCCTGATGCACGGCATTCCGGTGATGACGATCGCGGCTGATTCAGACAGCAAGCTTCGCAAAACATATATTGGCAGCAACCATTATGCAGCAGGCAAAGAGATGGGGGCTTATATGCTTCGAACGGTCAATCCGAGGACGAAGGTAGCGGTCATTCGGACAGAACTGGATGAGACCGCCGAGCAGCAGCATCTGATCGGATTGAAGATTGCCTTTTCTGAATATCCCGAGCTGCGGGTCATTGACTCGTCAGAGCAGCAGGCCAAAAACTCCTCGATCGAAGAGGCCGTTAAGCAGGTGCTGAATGAGCATCCGGATTGCCGTGTATTTATTGCCATGGAAGACAATACGGCGCAAGAGATTGCAAAAGAATTGCAGCGGCGATTCGACCTGCGCAGTTTTTCCATCTATGCGTTTGAGGACTCGCAGGAAACACTGCGCCTGATGGAGCATGGCGTGGTCAAAGCCACGATTCGTCATGAACCGGAGCAAATGGGCAAAACCAGCCTGGCGGCGATGCTGCAATGGATCAAGGGGGAACGTTTGCCGCTAAAGAAGAGCATGTATACACCCTTTGAGCTGATGACGGGAGAGGATCTGTGATGAATGCCATACAGAAAAAAATCATTTTCCTCTCCTTTACGATATGGATCTTCATGGCAGGGACGTGGATGTTTCTGAGTTATCATAATGAACACACGATTGAGAAATACCATGACATTCTGAATCGGTATCTGTTTTTAAAGGAAACCGCCAGCTTGAGCAATCAGTCTCTGACCACACTCAATGAATTCATCCTGAATGAGAACCATCAGCGCGCGCTTGATCATGCCTGGTTCAAGGAAGAACTGCGTATGAAGCAAAAGCGGTTGTATCAGATCTCAAATTCAGACAATTATACGATGATTCGCCACTACGAGGGCATGATTGAAAGTCAGCTCGAGGAGATGGATCTGGTCATTCGTTCCATCAGCTCCAATCAGGATGATGCGGTTATGACACATTTTGTGGAAGCATCGAACATTTCCAAGTACGTGTCAGAAATGACGCTGTCACTGGTGAATCAGGATCTGGAAACGTATGAAACCTTTTACCGGGAAATGATGAGTCAGAGTAAGCAGCTTAAGCAGCTGGGCTTCTGGATTCTCGTGGTCGCATCTATTATGCTGCTGCTCTTCTCCTATTCCTTCTCGATGAGCATTACGAGACCGATCAACAAGCTCACATATGCCGCGAAACGAATGGCGAAGGGGCATTTGATGGAGCCGGTTCGGGTGAGAACCAATGATGAATTCTCTTTCCTGGCGCATACGTTTAATCAAATGCGTATCAGCATTCGTCATTCTATTCAGGAACTGGAGAAGACGGCGAAGGTGGAGCGGGAGTTGCAGGAACACAAGCTGCTGCTGAGGGAAAGTGAAATCAAATCGCTGCAGAGCCAGATCAATCCGCATTTTCTCTTCAATACACTCAACACGCTATCCAAAAAAGCTTATTTGGAAGGGGCGGAAGAAACCAGCGAGCTGATCAGTTCGGTGTCTACCTTGCTGCGCTACAACCTGCGGCAGCTGGATCGACCTGTGACGATTCGCAAGGAAATAGAGGGCTTGCAGGAATATTTGCTCATTCAGAAAGCGCGTTTCATGGATCGGATTCATTATGAGCTGGACATCGATCCTGCCTGTCTGGATATCACGGTCCCGGCCTTGACCATTCAGCCATTTGTGGAAAATGCCTTCGTGCATGCCATTGAGCCGCTGGAAGAGGGCGGTTCTCTCTATATTCGCGTACGTGATGCAGGTGAGACGGCTCTCATTGAGATTGAAGATACGGGCATTGGCATGAGTGAGGAACAGATCGATCAGATCGTGAGCGGGGAGCAGGTGCCGATTCGTCAGGCATCGACAAGTACGGGCATTGGGACAGCCAATGTGATCAAGCGGCTGCGTCTTCATTACCAGCAGGAAGATATTATCGCCATTCACAGTGAGCAGGGCAAAGGGACCATCGTCCAGCTCAGGCTGCCAAAGAAACTTGAATATAAAGGGGGGAGCAGGTATGATGATTCGCATTCTAATCGCGGATGATGAACAGATTGAACGCGTTGCACTGGAGAAGATTTTGAGCAGTCATATGACAGATATTGAGATCATCGGCCAGGCGAAGAACGGCAAGGAAGCGGTGGAAATGGCCCTGACATGGAAGCCGGACTTGATCCTGATGGATATTCGCATGCCGGCGATGGATGGACTGGAAGCAGTCAGGCGCATACGGGAAGAGGATGAAGAGGTGAAATTCATCATGGTGTCTGCCTACGATATGTTTGAGTATGCCCGGCAGGCGCTGCGACTGGGGGTGACAGATTATATGCTCAAGCCCAGCAAGTCGTCCGTCATCCTGGAAACGGTACAGCGGGTGGTGGACGGTATCAGGGCCGAGCGGGCCCACAAGCAGTCGCTGGAGCATCAGCAGCATGCGCTGGATACGTTGCTGCCGATGCTGGAGACCGATCTGGTCACGCAATTGCTGTTTGACCATGTGCATGAGGTGCAGTTGCAGGAATTGCTGGCGCTGAAAGGAATCGAAGCCGGACAGCAGATGATGGTCATCAGTCTGATGCTGCGTCCTGCGCTGGAACAGCAATTGAACCGCGATGTACGCGTCGAATGGTATGTCACGCTCAAGCAGCAGTTGCAGGCCTTTTCCGATTTCTGGGTGGGCCCAATCTCCGGCCTGCAAATTCCGGTGATTATCTTCAATTCGTCCGCAACGAGTGGACGGGCTCATACAGCGTATCGCCTGAAGGCATTTTTCGACCGGATTCGAGGGAAGCTTCCCGCTGAACTGGTAGCGGGGGTGAGCTTGCCTCGCACCCATTTCACAGAGCTGAGCCAGGCGTACCATGAGTCCTTGCTCGCGCTTTCCAATGTACAGCGCGCCTATCAGATCTACTATTATGAGGATGCCGTGGAGCGCAAGCAGGCACATGCAGCGGCTGCAGATATGAGACTGGAGAAAGAAATGCTGGATGAGGCCCGAAAAGGGGAGCTCGAACGGGTGCATCAGTTGTTTGCGCAATGGATGGAACACGTGCATCAGCAGGGTGAAAGCTCGATGCTGGAAACCCAGCAGCATGTGCTGGATTTGCTCTTGCTGATCTGGCGCATGACGGAGGAAGCCGGGGCTACGATTTCCAAGCCGTATTTATCTTTCCAGAGTGCGGACATGCATCAGCTCAAGAAGGAGGCCATGGCGATCATGCAGCGAATGCTCCAGGAATATCAGGCCATCAAGCAGGAATTGTCGCCGGATGTCGTGTATCGGATGAAGGCGTTCATTCGCAAGCATGCCCATGAGGATATTTCACTGGAAATGATCGGAGAACACGTTCAGCTCAGTCCGTTCTATGTGAGCAAAATTTTCAAGGAACAATGTAAAATGAACTATATTGACTACTTGACCGATTGTCGCATCGAGAAGGCAAAACAGCTTATGCAGGACCCGGAAATTAGTCTAAAGCAGATCGCGTTCGACATTGGATACCATGATCCGAACTATTTCAGCAGAGTGTTCAAGAAGGTATGCGGCTTGTCCCCAACTGAATATCGCAAAGCGATACGGGCCTGATCGTGACGTTCAGTCCAAGCCAGTCTGCCTGGCAATCGCAAAAAAAGATAGGAAATGACAAAATCAGATAGTCTTTTCTGTCTTTTTTTCTGTCTACGATATGGTAAGCTCGGAGAACCATCATTGTAAGGGCTTACAAACATGTGAAGGGGGCAAATCCATGTTGAAGACAAAGCAGAAACAGGCAGAGGAAGGAATATGGAGCCAGTTTAGAAAAAGAAGAGGGTCGAGATCACTTGCAGCCAAACTGAGTATGGGGTTCGGCGTGCTCTGTCTGTTTTTGATGCTGACAGGCGGTTTTTCTCTGTACTTGCTGCAGCAGGGAAATGAGAATACGCAGGAAATTACCGACGAATGGATGCCGAGTGTCATGAAGGCTTATCAGTTGAAGCTGGCTTTTGCCGCCTTTATGGAAGCAGAGAGAGACTATCTGGATACTCAGGATGCGCAGTATGCCGATGTTACGGAAGTGAAGAGTCAGGAATTGCAGCAGATCGTAGAAGGGTATGTGGCTGCTTCGCAACTGGAGGAAGGCAAGAAGCTGGCCCAGACGTTTCAAATGGACTTTGAGGCGTTCGGCGTCAATCATAACAATATGATGGAGCTGGTGCAGCAAGGAAATGTGTCGGGTGCGAGACTCGTTTTCGATACGACGGCCAAGCGTTTTGTCGCGGATATGCAAGATCTGCTGAACCGACTCATTACTTTGAATGAGCAAGAGGCAGCCCGTGTATCGGTGGAGAACGAAGAGCAGGCGAGACAGGGAATGACGACGATCATGGTCGTGATGGGGGTTGTGGTGATCGCTTCAGCGTTGCTGGCCATATGGACAATACTCTCGGTGCTTCGCCCTATCCGCAAGATTAACCATGTGCTGGCTGATTTGAGTGAGGCGCGTGGCGATCTGACACGAAGAATTGACATCCGCACAGGTGATGAGATTGAACGGATGGGTCATTTGCTAAATCAGGTGCTGGGCACGATCGAGCATATGGTCGTCCATGTTCGCCAAACGACGGATGATGCGTCCGAATCGGCGAATCGGATTGAGGGCAATTGTCAGGAGTTGAGTTCCGCGAGTGAGCAGATTGCAGCGGCGATTATTCATTTGAGTGAGAAGGCCGAGCATATGCTGGAGCGAACGGTGGTTTCACGTTCTGTGATGCAGTCGTATTCAGACAAGCTTGATGAGGTAGCCCTGCACGCCCGGGAAACGTGTGGAATAGCAGGGGAGTCCAATCGCCTCAGCCGACAGGGGAACGGGCAAATCCAGGAGGTACTGGAGCAGATGAAGCGGATTGAACAGCAGCACACGGATGTACAGCAGAGCTTCCGGCACTTTCTGAATGTATTGACGGACATCGATGACGTCAATCGCATGATCCAGCAGGTGTCCCAGCAGACAAATCTGCTATCTCTGAATGCAAGTATCGAAGCGAAACGAGCCGGGGAACACGGAAAAGGGTTTGAAGTTGTCGCCCATGAGATCCGCAAGCTGTCGCAGCAGGCCGGCCATTCCTCCAAGCGAATTGTAGAGCTGTTGGCTCAGATGAAGCAGGATATGAATCAGCTGGAGCTTGAATTTAATGCAAATGAGGCGACAATTGAAGAAGGCAGTCGTCAAATGGGTACGCTTCGAGTTACGTTTGATCAACTGGAGCATGCGAACCAGCAGGTCGTGGAACTGGGAGAACAGACCCAGAGCGGTGTGCTGGATATCCAGGAGGCTGCTGCATCGATGCTGCAAACGATTCAGCATATTCATCATTTGTCGAATGAGCAGTCCGCGTCCAGTGAGGAGATTTCCGCTTCCGCGCAAGAACAGCAAGCAAATACGCATCACATTCAGCAGTTGTCCAGTGAGCTGGTGCAGCAGTTTTACCAGTTGAAGGAGCGGGTTGGACAATTTGCGACACAATCCGGCAAATCATGAAAGCGGTTAAAAAAGTGAAGATGATTGCAAAATAGTATAGAACCTTGCGGCGTGAAAGCGTTTCATACCATGATAGACTTGGTTTGTAAGCAAAACCAAAACGAAAAGGGGCGTAACGATTGATGAAAAAATGGATGAAGAAAAGCACACTGATGATGCTCATGCTGGTTCTGACTTTTGCACTGGCTGCATGCAACAACGGGAACACAGCCAACAATAGCGGAAATGCTGGAGGCAACGAGGCGAGCGGTGACAAGAAGGATGACAAGATCGTGGTGGGCTTCTCCATGGATACGCTGGAGGAAGAGCGTTGGAAGAAGGATCGTGACTTGTTTGTCGCAGCTGTAGAGAATCTGGGCGGAGAAGTGAAGGTCCAGTCAGCCAATGGTGACGATGCCCTGCAAATTTCACAGGCTGAGAATCTGATTAGCCAAGGAGTCGACGTGCTGGTTGTCGTTCCCCATAATGCAGAGGCTGCTGCTACCATCGTCGAAAAAGCCCATTCCGCGAACATCAAGGTCGTCTCTTATGACCGTTTGATCAAGAACTCCGATGTGGACTTATATGTATCCTTTGACAATGAGCGTGTAGGTGAAATGCAGGCAGAAGCGATTACAAAGCTGGCGCCAGAAGGAAAATATGTATACATCGGCGGAGCGGATACCGACAATAACGCCCACTTGTTCAAAAAGGGAGCCTTTAATGTCCTTCAGCCGCTCATTGATGGCGGGCAGATTGAAGTCGTCTATGATCAGTGGACGAAGGAATGGAATCCAGCCAACGCCCTGGCGAACATGGAAAATGCCCTGACGGCCAACAATAATGATATTACAGCAGTCGTCGCAGCAAATGATGGAACAGCAGGCGGAGTCATTCAGGCGCTTCAATCCCAGGGACTTGCCGGAGAGATTCCGGTATCCGGACAGGATGCAGAGCTGGCTGCCGCACAGCGGATTGTAGAAGGCACGCAAACGATGACCGTTTACAAGCCGATCAAAAATCTGGCTGAGAAAATTGCTGAGGTGTCTGTCATGATCGCCAAAGGAGAAAGCGTCAGCACCGATCAAACGGTCAACAATGGAAAAATTGATGTGCCATCTATCCTGCTTGATCCGATTGCGGTAACAAAGGAAAACATCGATGACACGATCATTGCCGATGGGTTCCATTCCAAGGAAGACGTCTACAAGAACGCAAAATAAGTCTGAACGATCTGAGATCTGAACGGATTCAAGGGAAGTGTGCAGGAGCTTGTTCTTGACACTGTTCCCTTCCCTTGCCTTTGAGCCATCTGTACACAAGCAAAGTAGAGAAAGGGAGTGAGAACATGGCAAACGCATTGGAGATGCGCGGGATTGTCAAGGAGTTTCCCGGGGTGAAGGCGCTCGATCAGGTGACCTTCTCGGTCAAGCAGGGGGAGATTCATGCCTTGTGCGGGGAAAACGGCGCAGGCAAATCCACGCTGATGAAAGTGCTCAGCGGTCTGTACCCGGCTGGCACGTACGAAGGTCAGATTATCATTGATGGAAAAGAGAAGCAGTTTCAGCATATCAAGGATGCGGAAGAAGCGGGTATCGCGATTATTTATCAGGAGCTGGCGATTGTAAAGGATCTGTCCGTTGCCGAGAATCTGTTTCTGGGCAAGGAGCCTGCAACCTTTGGGGTGGTGCACTGGGATCGCGTGTTCAAGGAAAGTGAGAAGTGGCTGAAAGAGGTAGGACTGAAGGACGTAAGTCCAGATTCGCAGGCAGGCTTGCTCGGAATCGGCAAGCAGCAGCAGATTGAAATTGCCAAGGCGTTGTCCAAGCATGCCAAGATTCTGATCTTGGATGAGCCGACCGCTGCCTTGACAGAGCAAGAGGTAGAAATCTTATTGGGCATTCTAAGAGAGCTCAGAAGCCGCGGCGTTTCCTGTATCTATATTTCTCACAAGCTAAATGAAGTGTTCTCAATTGCGGATACGGTGACCGTGCTAAGGGATGGTCAGACGGTGGCCTCCAGGCCGACCGCAGAGTTGAATGAGGATGACGTGATTGCGCTCATGGTTGGACGCGAAATGAAGGAGCGGTTTCCGAAGGTGACCTCACAGCCTGGGGAAGTCGTGCTCTCTGTGAAGAACTATACCGTTCATCACAAGGATAAGCCGGGCGTAAACGTCATTGAGGATGTTTCCTTTGACTTGAGGGAAGGTGAGATTCTGGGCATAGCCGGTCTGATGGGTGCTGGACGAACCGAACTGGTCATGAGTCTGTTTGGCGCTTATGAAGGCAAGGCGAGCGGCTCGGTGTTCATTAACGGCAAGCCGGTTACGATTCGTACGACCCATCAGGCGATTCAGGCTGGATTGGCCTATGTGTCTGAGGATCGCAAGAAATTCGGACTGGTGCTTGGCATGGATATCAAGAAAAATGTTACGCTGTCTAGTTTGCAGAATATCTCGAACTTGAGTGTGATTGACAATAATCAGGAAGTTGCGAGCGGAGACGAATATATTCAGTCCTTGAAAATCAAAGCCCCTTCATCCGAGACGATTGTCGGGACGCTCAGCGGAGGCAACCAGCAGAAGGTGGTGCTCGGGAAATGGCTGATGACCCAACCCCGAATCCTCATTCTGGATGAGCCGACACGGGGGATTGACGTCGGGGCCAAATTCGAAATTTATAACATTATGAATCAGCTTGTGCAGCAGGGGGTAGCGGTGATCATGGTTTCCTCAGAACTGCCGGAGGTGCTCGGCATGAGCCATCGTGTACTGGTATTGTCTGAAGGAAGATATGCCGGAGAATTCCAGGCTGAAGAAGCGACCCAAGAAAAGATTATGACAGCTGCAACGGGAGGGAAAAAACGATGAGTGGAAATCAACCTGTCGTCGTAAATGATCATAAGCAGCGCAAGCTGACGTGGTTCAAAATTGATATTCGGGCCTACACGATGATTGCGGCGCTTGTGTTTATCTGGATTTATTTTGCCATGATGAGCGATGCTTTTTTAACGACACGCAACTTGTCCAACTTGTTTCTGCAAATGTCGGTTACGGCAATTCTGGCAATTGGCATGGTGCTGATTATTGTAGCCGGGCAGATTGACCTGTCGGTCGGATCACTGATGGGACTGACGGGCGGCATCGCAGCCATATTGAACGTCTGGTATGATTGGGATACGATTCCCGTCATTATTGCCACACTGGCCGCAGGCGCCCTAATTGGTCTGTTTCAAGGTTGGGTGGTCGCCTATCAGGCCGTACCCGCCTTTATCGTCACCTTGGGCGGCATGCTGATCTTCCGGGGGATCTTGCTGGGGATCACAGACAGTGTGACGATTGCGCCGCTTTCTGAAGATCTGAGATTTATGGGACAATCTTATGTAGACAAGAATATCGGTTATCTGCTGGCGATTGCAGCCTTTGTCATTCTCGTCTTTTTGCAAATTCGCCGCAGGCAGTCACGCGTCAAATATGGTTTTGATGTGGCGCCTTATCTGATTTTGTTCGGGAAGCTGGCGTTCTTCGGGATTTTCATTGGTGGATTTGTTTACCTGATGAATGATTACAAAGGCATTCCGGTTCCATTTATCCTCGTTATTATTCTGGCCATTATCTTCACATTTATTGCGAAGAATACGATTTTCGGCCGGCACGTCTATGCGCTGGGTGGAAATGCGGACGCGGCACGATTGTCAGGTATCAACATCAAGCGCCGTATCCTGCTCGTATTCGTCCTTGGGAATACGCTGGCGGCCATTGCGGGTCTGGTGTATACCGCGCGTCTGAACGCGGCGACCTCGGGTGCCGGGGAGATGTATGAGCTCGATGCGATCGCGGCCTGTGTAATCGGGGGCACCAGTCTCATGGGTGGTGTTGGAACGATTTCTGGTGCGATCATCGGAGCACTGGTGATGGCAAGCCTGGATAACGGGATGAGTATTATGAATATTGAGTCCTTCTGGCAGCAAATTGTAAAAGGCAGCATTCTGGTTGTAGCGGTCTGGATCGATATTTACAGTCGCAGAAAATCAAAACAAGCCTGACCGGATGGGATGGACATAGGAAAAGATGGTTTGTGCAGCGCGCTCTGCCGGACCATCTTTTTTGATTGCAGACAGCGGATGGCGCTTCAGTCCCCCCTCATAATGCATGTGCATTAAAGGGAAATGGTCTCAGATGGAGAATATGTAATCTATACGGCTAAATTTGAAAACATCGGGTGAGTACATGGACTTTGATACGTTTCGCAAACAAAACTTAAAACGCTGGAATGAGATTGTCATCTCCTGTTTTTGGCTCGTGCTGTTCTTCTATGTGATTGGACAGGTTACGGTCTTAATCTTGTCCGTCCAGCTGGATCGAGCAGAATTTGAACTTCAGAATTATCTGATCTACCATATGCTGATTCCGGATCTGCTCGTACTGATCCTGACGATCTCGGCGCAGTTGCTCGTGCGCGTGAAGCCGGTTGGCAGTGAGCTTGGCATCCTGATCTTGGGCACGCTGGTTTCGTATACGATTTTTTCCTTTATGTCCGGGGATATTCATGGGGGACAGGTCATCCTGGCTCTGCCGATTATCACCAGCATCTTGTATTTTAACAAGGCCCACCTGCTGTACAGTGCGATTGTGAATATTTCATACTTTATTATCAAGTATATTTTCTTTACTCCGGCAAATGGCAATGTCACGCCCTATGAGTTCGTCGTCAGCCTGCTTATGCTCAGTGGGATCGCGTTGATCGGCTTTGGTGTGATTGCCAGAGGCATCGAGATGTGGAAGCTGCTGGAGGATTCGAAGAAAACAGAGCAGGATTTGATGGTTCGCAGTATTATCCTGGACAAGCTGACGAAGACCGATGCGCTAACGGGCTTGTATAATCACAAGACCTTCCATGAGTATATGGAGAACCTGATCGAGCAGAGTGATTCGTATCCGTTGCCACTGCAGCTCTGTATTCTCGATATCGACAATTTCAAGAAGGTGAATGATACGTACGGTCACAAGGTCGGGGACACGGTGCTGAAGCATGTGGCGAAGGTGCTCGAGGAGGGAACGACACAGGATGATGTCGTGTCTCGTTACGGCGGAGAGGAGTTCGCAATCATCTTCACAGGGAAGACGCTGGAGCAGAGCCGTATCCTACTGGAGGAGATCAGGCAGACGCTAGAGCAGCTGACGTATGAGGAGCTGGAGGGAAGGTCCATTACGGTCAGTGGAGGACTGTCTGATCGGGATGCAACAGAGTCGAAGGACCAGTGGTTTGTCCGCACAGATGACCTGTTGTATGAGGCGAAGCGAAGCGGAAAAAACCGCATTGTGACGGAACATTTTATCTCAGAAAAAACAAGTTAAATTTTACCCTTTACTTTTGTGATAATCCGTCATATAATAATCTTCGTAGCTCAGACGAGCACAACAACATACGCGGTCGTGGCGGAACTGGCAGACGCGCTGTCTTCAGGCGGCAGTGGGATTTTCCCGTGGAGGTTCGAGTCCTCTCGACCGCATATCAGATTAAAGGGTTTTAGCTAAAATGGCTAAAGCCCTTTTTTATTTTTATTCATTTTGTTGATGGATTGTTGAATAGTAAACGAACAGCTGTACGTTGGGTTGAATGGGTTAATGAAATGAACTCGAAGTAAGTCATGTGATCGTTGAAGAGAAGCGCGGAGGGCTTTTGGAAACGAAACCTTTGCAAGATTTTGAATATGGAGACTGGCATAGATTATCATTTCTTATACGGAGTTTGAATTTGTAATCGTGAAAAAAATGGAATTTTTACACGAGGTTCATTCACTAAATAGCCATTATCCCAGAATAAATTAGGTGAAAATGAACTGTACCCCAGTTGTTGGATACTGCTAACTTTTGGAGATACAGTTTTTTTGATCAGTAATCATAGAGCCATTAGTTTAAAGAATGGAGCTAAACCATAGGGAAAATAATTCACTTGTGGTTCAACTCCATTGTTCTTTACAAATCAATTACTTAGAGAAAAACACTAAAAGAAATTACACATATACATACAATAACCGTTATATATCCACCCTGCTTTATAGCATCAGGATTCTTAATTCCAGTTAGTTTGAATTTAAAAATAGTATCGGGGAAAATAATTTGTAACATTCCTATTGCTAGACCAAGTATACCTAGCAAAGTGATATTATTCATATATGATCACCATCCTTTACCTGTTAACATATTCATCCATTCTTGAGCGTTTGGTGCTCCTTCATAAGTAGAATATATAACAGCAGTCCCTCCTAAATCAAAAGGAAGATCAAATCCAAATGCATATTCTTTTTCCATCGAAATAGGTAAAAAATATACTTCTGCTGCCACAAAAGCCGTAAAGAAGTGCTATTTTATGGGTAGTGCTTCTTTGTCTGAAAGCGAGAGCTTTATAGCCTAAGATAGCTATGAAGGTTCCATTAGTAATCCATTGTCTCTCAATATGTATACTTATGTAGAGAATAATCCATTGGGTTATACTGATCCTACAGGACATTAGAAAATGTTTCCTGGTTGAAGATGCATATGATAATGCGCTCAAAAATAGAATGAATGGATCATTCTCACATAATACTTGGATGAAACAATAAAATCTTTGTGGATAACAACGGTAATTTATCTTCAGCATATGGAAATCATGTATTTGATGTCAGTTACTGTAGGAAGTGATTCGATGTTTAGAATACGTTACTTATTAACAATGGAACCTGAGATCGCAAGCATGGATTTGATTGAACTTGAAAAAGAGGGAATTGTATCCGGATATATGGAATTATATTTTAATGAAAAAGATTATGGAATATATCCTGATATCATTCCTCCCAAGGGATTACAAGGATTATATCTACTGTCCACATGGTTTGAACAACTAACTGAAGCAGTCTATTTATTATCACAGTCTGGTATCGTATATATCAACGACACTGAATCTCACAATTCTTGGATTGAATTAAAACGGATCAATTGGAATGAACTCGAAGCAAGCCATGTGATAGTTGAAGAAAAGCACGGAGGGCTATTAGAAACGAAACCTTTGCAAGATTTTGAATATGGAGATTGGCAAAAGGTTATCATTTCTTATACGGAATTTAAAGTTGAAATCGTGAAAAAAACAATGGAGTTTCTACAGGAGATTCATTCACTGAATAGCAATTATTCTAAAATAAGTTGGGTGAAAAGAATAGTTACCACTCTTGAGAAGATAACGGAATTGTAAAAGCAGAGTTTAAACAAGATTTTTCCAAGAGCCTCCCCTAGAACCACTGGGTATGCCGTACAAGCGAAAACCAAGCAAGGAAAGCAAATGAAATGGCATTACTTATGTGTACTTGTATTGATCTTTACTAAGGAGTTGAGAACCACCTATGAATCAAAAACAATTAAATATTATCTTAATGACCTTTACTATTCTGATTGTCGTCATGGGATGTAGCAGTACAGAAAACTCTTCTCATAAGGGACATAATACTCAAAGTAGTGAAGCGGATGTAAATCAACCTGAACAAAATAAAGATCAAGACGAAATATATCAGTCTGAAGAAAAAGATATCCAAGACAAAATGAAAGTGGATGGGTTCACTTCAGAAATGCCAAACGTATATGAAATAACTGCAACTGCAGAATTAAGAGAAGAAGAAGATGCAGATCGAATTGTATATGAAGTATTCATAAATAAACCGAAAATAGAGATGAAGCATATAACCCTTTCATTTTCTCTACATCCTAAAATGTTTGATAAATTAAATACCAGCAATGTATTTATGTCGACTGCTATGTTCGATCAATCTACAAGTTTACAACCAGGAGAAGAACCCTATGGCACAAGCTTAGCCAGAGGCTTTGTAATGAATAAAAATCTGATTGAGCAGGATATGAAAAATATATATGATCAAATATTTGTCAAAATTTCATATGTCACAAAAGAAGAACAAGTGGAAGAATATTTCCAACTCCAAGCAAAAATTTCCTCCCAGTTAGAAAAATACGTGAATGATCAATTAGGGTCTGTCAATAATTTTGTGTAAACTCATTTATAAGGAATCTCCCATAAGGGAGATTGACCTGATGATTCAGGGTAAATGCTGACCAATACGCTCTGGATAGAAAACGGATAGCTGGAGAAGGA
>NZ_JBHUMM010000005.1:0-193222 GCF_042685085.1 Marinicrinis sediminis | reverse complement strand
CCTTCTCCAGCTATCCGTTTTCTATCCAGAGCGTATTGGTCAGCATTTACCCTGAATCATCAGGTCAATCTCCCTTATGGGAGATTCCTTATAAATGAGTTTACACAAAATTATTGACAGACCCAGTTCCACTGGATTTTGAATATGCAAAGCGGAAATTGAAGTTAATATGAGCCATACCGAGTAAATACAATTCCATATTTCTCATATGAAATATTAAATAGTGGCTCTAACATTTCTTCTGTTTGAGGAAAACCAGATTTCCCCCAATCATTCATAAAAGCGTCCATTTCATTATCGAATGATTCAGAAATGATTTTTTGTATGCCGACTGGTTCCAAGGGATGTATCTGGTACATGAAGTAAGAATCAGATCCATTTGTTTCAAGCCAATTGCAAATTGTAATATTAGTGTCAATTTGAGAAGTATTGTTTTTGATAGATCTGCTGACACACTCTAAAAATACTTCTGGTGGCGTGCTGGTCGTTCCGTTATTTATAAATATAATGCCACCTTTTAATTTGTCATTATTTAGGATTTCTTTGGTTGATTTTATTTGCTTTGAAGCAGATTTAATAGCATCTTGAATTGGCTCACGGAAAACATTTAAGTATAAATTATATTTGTCCGCTGGAATGTCTTGATGGTTTAGTGAAACATATTTGTTTTCTGGAACACCCAATAGATTGGCTAGTTTAGTTTTAACGGATTCTTTAAATAAGCGTTCTTCTTCAAGAATTTTTAACTCGATAATATAATCTCCAATGATATAATCAGCATTCTTTTTCATTTTTTTGCTTATATAATCTAGCCTCTTGCCTCCTGCTCTTAAGATGACTTTGTCCATAAATGCTTCAGTTAATTTTGGAATTGAGATTGGAGGGCTATCTTTAAAACCGGTCCAATTCTCTGTGAAAACAAGAAATATATTTTCGCCCTGCTTTGCTCTATAATATTGTTCTAATAATTCCCCACCCAATGCAATAACTCTTTCTTCAATTAAAATATCCTTGTGCATTTCTGATATTTGAATCCAATTTTCACGTTGAAGTTTGTCGACTGCTTTAGAAAGTGCATTTTCTTTTTCATCTTCCCCAATTAATAAACATATTTCTGCTAGGTTCCAAGGGTAATATTTCTTGTGATTTAGATTGGGATGAGCTTTAACAAGAAAACGATAGACGGCTTTTTTCAAGTTACACCTCCAATTGGATTGATATTAAAGACCAATAATAATTAAATTTCCTCCTTTATTTTAACCTCGACTCAGAATATTGCTTGAGCAATTCTATCGTGTATAGACTATTCTTTTATATAGGCAAGTAGTAATAATCTTAATTTGTCGAATCAATAACAAGGATTTTTTCAAAGACACGTACGAAAGTTAATAAAAATGTGATAATCAATAAATGATAATAAATATAAAGTTATATTTATAATTAAGTAGACTTTTACGAGGAGTTTATAAAAACAAATATCGGCAGAGAAATATTTCTACTAAAATTTATAATTTGGAAAGGAAATGATTTCAAACTGATTTTGTACTGAAAATTCTATTTCTTGTGCAATCCCAAATTAACAATGATTTAGCTGACACTTTTCTATAGGTTACATCAATTATATACTCAGTATGAAGAAAGTAACAAGAAAAAAACGGATGTGACTGAAAATATATGGATACACGAAAATTGCGTTGGTGATTTTTGATGACATGACGACACTAAATTTTTCAGGCTTTCATAATGCAGTGACTTGGCTCAAAAAACTGAATCTTTTTGGAGGAACTGACTTGGGATCTTGGCTCAAACAAAAAGATAGTAAGAAACGATAGAGGCATGACCATCCTGTCAGATCGGGAATTCATAGAGTCCATTACGACAAAAGAAAATGTGAATATAATTCAACTTTACATGGAGTATCCCTATTTTGAAGAAGATTTGAAGAAGGTATGATAGGATACATAATAAATCGAGCCGTATTGCATAACGGACAGGTGCAACCTTTCACACCAAACTTCTCGTCTAAGTACGAGGAGAAGGTAGTGTGATGAAGAAGTTAGGATTAGGCACAATAATGTTTTTGTTGATTTTCTTGTGTGCAAGTTTCCTGAATTTGAATACTGCATGGGCGCTGTCTTGTAAAATGGGAAAACCCGCTTGTTCCCCTTCCATGAAGGTGACGGATGCCTCAGAGGAACTGGCGTATTTGAAGGACAAGAAAATCCCTCTGCATAAAGAAGCTGTAGAAGAAGTGAAACAATTCTATTCTGCCCTGGTTTTTTATCGTCGTTATTGACCGAAAGAGCCGATTTTACTCCCTATTATGAATCGGTGATGAATCGGTGACGATGACAAAATCAGGGCATATGTTATGTAAACGCTTTATTTATTGGAGAAGGCTGAAAAACCGGCTAGAATCCGTTGTACTTCCTGCATGTTCTTGGTGTGACAATTTGCAGGGCTAAGGGAAGGTGGTCATGCATACATTGATTAACAACGAACGGTTATGTGCAAGCGCGCACGCGTTACGAAACAGGCTTCAGAGGGGGTATGAGTTTGTTTCGCCGCAGAAGATGGAAAAGTCAGAGAGGATGGAGGAGTCGCAAGCCGACCAAGCTGAAGAAACGGCGTATTTTTTTCTTTGCTCTGGTGATTGCGGTCTTTCTCAGCTTTCAAAGTTTTGTTTTTATCGAGCGCAACCTGAAGCCGGCCATTCTGAGTGTGGCGAAGGTCCGGGTCAAGCAGATGGCGACACAGGCGATCAATACGGCGATCACGGAAAAAATCTCGCAGGCGACCAATTTTGAGAAGCTGATTGACTGGAAGCTGGATCGGAACGGGAAGGTAACCGGCTTTATGCTGAACTATGCCGAGCACATGAAAATTACAGCAGATACTGTCAGTGTAGTGCAAAATACGCTGAATACATTGCAAAAAATTCCCGAGCATGTGCCGATCGGTCAGGCCTTTGACAGTGCCATCCTGTCTTCCTTTGGTCCGGAGATCAAGGTAAAATTTGTTCCGGCGGGTGCCGTGAAGGTAGATCTGGATACGAAGCAAAAGGACGCAGGCATCAATATGCTGCTCGTCGAAGTGTTCATTCGAATTATGACAGAAGTGACGATTATCATTCCCTTTGATACCGAACCGGAACTGGTATCCACGGAAGTACCCATTTCCTATCTGCTCGTCGTCGGAGATGTGCCCATGTATTATTTTGACAACAAGGGTCATCCGGTGGATACGCCGCATACGTCAGACGTGCTGCCTCCGACTCTGTCGCTTCCGAGCGTGAGTCCGGAATCCGATTCGGAGACCGCTCCGGAATCTTCTCCTTCTTCCGGCAACAAGGCTATACCTGGAGAAGAAGCGCTGGAGCTGCCGGTGAGCACCGAACTGCGCAGAGAGGAAGGAGATAGAAAGGGAGAAAGAGAGGGAGAAACAGCACATTTTACGTGACAGTCAGGGGAGAGTGAAGCAGAGCAACATGCAAGTTTGAGAGAGGCTGTGGGATGGCTCACACATACGGTTGACAGAGTTGTGAAAAAGCGTTTACAATAAGAATAAGTTAATATTCGTGAAGGAGTCCGAGAGATTCACGTCATACGCCTATAGGAGATATTGTGTCTATGCAGGCTGTGGCTTGAGTCTCTTTTTTTTCGATATGACAAAGGATGTGACAGGCATGGAACTCGGCACACAGCTGAAGATGATCCAAGCGCAGCGAATCATCCCGGCAGCAAGGAAATTAAAAGATTTGGAGAAGTTGTGGGAAATGGACTACAAGACGATTATCTTGCTCGATTCCCACATCAATCAGCTGAAAAGCATCGTCGGCAGTACGCAAAAGCATGGCAAGCGTATTCTGGTTCACCTTGATCTCGTTCAAGGTCTGAAGAGCGATGAATTTGGGGCTGAATTTGTCAGTCAGACCATTCGTCCAGACGGCGTGATCACCACGCGAGGATCGACCGTACCGAAGATCAAGCAGAACAAGCTGATTTCCGTGCAGCGCATGTTTCTGCTGGACAGCTCGGCGCTGCAAAAAGCGATTCGCCTGGTGGAGAAAACGAAGCCGGATGTGATCGAGGTGCTGCCTGGCGTCATTCCGCATATGATCGAGAAAGTACATCAGGAGACTCGGCTCCCTGTCATTGCAGGCGGTCTGATTGAGACGCAGGAGCAGATTGAACAAGCGCTGGAAGCTGGCGCTGCCGCAGTTACGACGTCACGCGTTGAGCTGTGGAAGGCTTATCATCCATAGGCGCATCCAGCAGCGCTGCAAGACAGTGGGAGAGGAAACAGACAAGAGGAAGGCGGTTGTGAAGCATGGGGGAGCATGCAGGCTATATTTTGGCCCTGGATCAGGGGACCACGAGTACACGAGCCATCGTATTTAATCACGATGGACAGATAAAGGGTACGGCACAGCAGGAATTTACGCAGTATTTTCCGAAACCGGGCTGGATTGAGCACAATGCCAATGAAATCTGGGTATCGGTCATGAGCGTGATTAATAACGTGCTGTCAGAATGTCATATTCAGCCCGATCAGATTAAGGCTATCGGGATTACAAATCAGCGCGAAACGACAGTCGTATGGGATAAACAGACCGGCTGGCCCATCTATCATGCGGTCGTGTGGCAGTCGCGTCAAACAGCAGAGATTTGTGAGACGTTAAAGGAACAGGGGCATGAAGATACGTTCAAAGCCAAAACCGGACTGTTAATAGATTCTTACTTCTCAGCGACAAAAATCAGGTGGATTCTGGATCATGTGGAAGGGGCCAGTGAAAAGGCCGAGCGAGGGGATCTGCTGTTCGGGACGATTGATTCCTGGATTATTTGGAAGCTCACGGGCGGCAAGACCCATGTGACAGATTATTCCAATGCATCCCGTACGCTGCTGTACAATATTCATACGCTGGAATGGGACGAGGAATTGCTGGATATTATGCAGATTCCTGCCTCCATGCTGCCGGAAGTCAGACCTTCGTCAGAGGTGTACGGGAAGACAGAGCCGTACCATTTCTTCGGTCAGTCGATCCCAATTGCATCGGCTGCGGGCGACCAGCAGGCGGCCCTGTTCGGTCAGGCCTGCTTCGAAGCAGGTATGGCCAAGAACACCTACGGCACCGGCTGCTTCATGCTGATGAATACCGGTGAGGAAGCGATTCAGTCCAAGCGCGGCCTGTTGACCACGATTGCCTGGGGCATGAATGGAAAGGTGGAGTACGCGCTGGAAGGAAGCATATTCGTAGCAGGATCAGCGATCCAATGGTTGAGAGACGGACTGCGCATGCTCAAGTCCGCAAGTGACAGTGAAGCTTACGCTGCCAGGGTCGCGTCCACAGAAGGTGTATATGTCGTGCCGGCCTTTGTTGGCCTTGGTACCCCTTATTGGGACAGCGAGGTCAGAGGCGCGATATTCGGTCTGACAAGAGGAACCAACAAGGAGCACTTCGTCCGGGCCACGCTGGAATCGATGGCTTATCAGACCAAGGATGTGCTGTCTGTGATGGAGGAAGACTCGGGCATTCACCTGAAAACATTGCGGGTCGATGGCGGTGCTTCACATAACGATCTGCTTATGCAGTTTCAGAGCGATATGCTGGCGGTAAAGGTAGAGAGACCGATGGTGAAGGAAACGACGGCTTTGGGCGCTGCGTATATGGCTGGACTGGCTGTCGGATTCTGGAAAGACCGGGAAGAGATTGAACAGCTATGGCGATTGGATCGTGATTTTGAATGTCGCATGGATGAAGGGTTGAGACAGACCCGATATACAGGATGGAAAAAGGCCGTGGAAGCTGCGATTTATTTCAAGCCGGTCGAGAGCTGATTCCCGCAGGAACAGCTGCAGCATGATACAAGTTCATCAGGGGCCAGAGACGCAGAGAAGCCGCGCAGCAACTCTATCCGAAAAGGGGTAGGGTATTCTGCGCTTTTTTTTATCGCACGGTATTTTTTTCGAACGGGATCGGGATATGAACAGGAGGAGATGGCATGAATCAAACAGCAGCAACAACAGCAGAAGTAGGGGCGCTTGCCTTTTCCGCATCGTCACGAGCGGAACATATAGAGCGAATGAAAGCGAACAAGCTGGATGTCCTGGTCATTGGAGGCGGCATTACGGGCGCAGGGATCGCACTCGATGGTGTAACAAGAGGCCTGTCCGTGGGACTGATTGAAATGCAGGATTTCGCAGAGGGAACGTCCAGTCGTTCTACCAAGCTGATTCACGGCGGACTGAGGTATCTGAAGCAGTTCGAAGTGAAAATGGTGGCTGAGGTAGGCAAGGAACGGGCGGTTGTGTACGAGAATGCCCCTCACGTTACGATTCCGGAGTGGATGCTGCTTCCGATTTACAAGGGAGGCACCTTCGGCAAGTTTTCGACTTCGGTTGGGCTTCGATTCTATGATTATTTGGCAGGTGTTAAAAAGGAAGAACGGCGATCGATGCTGTCCGCTGCCCAGGTCAAGGAGCGGTGCTCGCTGCTCAAGGATGAGGATTTACTTGGAGGCGGCTATTATGTTGAATACCGGACGGATGATGCCAGGTTAACGATCGAAGTGATGAAAAAGGCGGTGGAGAACGGAGCCTATGCCAGCAATCATCTCAAGGCGAAGGAACTCATCTATGAAGGGGACCGTCTGATCGGTATACAGGCTGAGGACCAGTTGACCGGTGAAAGTCATGACATCTATGCACACCGTATTGTCAATGCAGCCGGTCCCTGGGTGGACACGTTGCGCGAGAAGGATGGTTCCAAGAAAGGCAAAACATTGCGACTGACCAAAGGCGTTCATATTGTTGTGGATCAGGTCAAGTTTCCGTTGCAGCAGGCCGTCTATTTCGATACGTCTGACGGACGAATGGTATTTGCCATACCGAGAGATGGAAAAACCTATATCGGCACGACGGACACCAATTACAAGGGAGACATCGCAAAGCCTGTCATGACAGAAGCTGATCGGGATTATTTGCTTCAATGTATTGCAGATATGTTTCCCTCTGTCCAGTTAAAGCCGGAGGATGTGGAGTCCAGTTGGGCCGGTCTGAGACCGCTCATTCATCAGGAGGGTAAAGACCCGTCGGAAATTTCCCGCAGAGATGAGATTTTCGTCTCCGATTCCGGTCTGATCTCTATTGCAGGCGGCAAGTTGACAGGATATCGGAAAATGGCCGAGCAGGTCGTGACCCTCGTACAGAAGCTGCTGACGGAATCAACAGGTCACCGTTGGAGCGGGAAAAGTTTGCATGATCTGCCTGCTTGCCGTACGAAAAATATGGCGCTGTCCGGTGGAGAGGTTGGCGGTTCACAAGGTTTCCCGCGCTTTATTCGAGAGAAGACGGAGCGGGTGAAGTCGTTAGGATTGTCTGAGGAAGTGGCGAAACGATGGGTCATGCGGTACGGTTCTAATATAGAGGATGTCCTGGCGCGATATAAACAGCTTGCCAAGCAGGAGCAGGCCGTATTGCTGACAGAACTGGCTTATAGCTTCGAGCATGAGATGGTGATGAGGCCGATGGATTTTCTGTGCAGACGAACAGGCGCATTATTTTTTGAGATGGATGCGGTTCAGCGGAACAAGGAAAGGGTCGTTGCTGAATTTCAACAGCAGTTTGGGTGGACAGACGAACAGGCGCGGCAAGCGCAACAAACGGTTGAGGAACAGATCCAAGAGGCACGATCAGGCCAGTAGAACACGAAAGGGTTGCTTTCGCAGTCGAACCTGTCTGCGGAAGCAACCCTTTTCTATGCTTAGCTCCATGCAGTTTAGCAAGTGCATGAATTTTTGGTGGTTATGGTTTCACACTCTCTTGCGTCACTTGGTCAAAGTATTTGATCGACCATGACTCCAGCAATTGGAGCGCGGGAAAGAGTTCTTTTCCCAGCTCTGTAAGCTCATATTCGACTCTGGGAGGGACCTCGGGGTACGTTTTTTTGAGGATCAGCCCATGTTGCTCCATCTCGTTCAGCTTTTGTGTCAGCACTTTCTGGCTGACCCCGCTCGTAATGCGTTGCAACTCCAGAAATCGTTTCGGTCCATCGCTGAGATGACATAGAATGACAGATTTCCATTTCCCACGTACGAGTTCCATTCCCCAATCGATGTGACACACGAATTTTTTGCCATTATGTTCAAGCATGCGCTCACCTTCTCGTCCATCAGCGTTAATCACATTTTACTACATCCGTTCGAGAATTCAAGGCTTGCGCCTGGTCTGCCATTTAGCAGAACGTTAAGGTTTTATCGGTTATTTTGCTTTGCGTCTTGCCTTGTATTCAGCTCTTTCCCACCGTTTCAGCATAGGGTAGGGGTCAAAAGACCAGTCACTGTAGCCATTGTCTCGGTATAATCCATAGTGCAGGTGTGGAGGAAATTTGCCCGAAGTGCCAGGCTTTCCGTAGCCCGAGCTGCCTACCCAGCCAATGACTTCTCCGGGCTGCACGATATCGCCAGCCTTGTATTGCTTGTTGAAGCCGGAGAGGTGAGCATAGTAGTGATAGATGTTGTTAATGTCCCGGATGCCTACGCGCCAGCCGCCATACCGGTTCCACCCCATAATCTCGATGACCCCGTATGTGGTGCTCCGAACGGGGACGCCATAGCCGGCGAATATATCTGTGCCTTCATGAATGCGTCTGCCTCCCCATCCACGGGCAGCCCCCCAGGTGCTGCGATAGGAATATTGGGACGTAATCGGGACGGGGAAGGCGTGCCTCGACAGATCGATGGAGCCGAAGTGTTGATAAATGCGTGCAAACTGGTTGATGCGTCTGGCGATGCGGTCATTCTGGTAATAGTTCCAGACGGCTGCAGGAAAATCTTCCTTGCTCATTCCGCTATCCAGCAGTAAACGGGCCATCGTATACAGGACATCTGCGTCATTGCTTCTCTCAGCCTTGCCATCTCCGTCCCCATCCTGCCCGATTCCCCCGAACAGTTCGATGGTTTCAGGCTGATGATCAGCTTGATCGGGATTGAACAGACCCGACCATTGAATTTCTGAGAATTGGATCGCGATCAATCCGTCCCGCTTCGGATATTTCTTCGGATGGGTCTGGCTGCGTGTGCGTTCATATTGATCGACAGCAGCGAGCTGATACCAGGGGATGCCGGTTACCAGTGCCATGTCCTCAATCAGCATTCGCCGGGCATACATGGGAGATTGAGAGGGGTCGTCTTTATTGGATTTACCAGAACTGCTTGTCATGCTTTGGATGCCGCTTTGTTTCCCCGGTATGGCGGTTTTTGCAGACGGTTGGGGTTGGTTCGTCGAATCAGTGATCACGATAGCGGTGCCATGGGTCGCTTCCACGGATTGTGGATTCGTACAACAGGAAGTTTTCGTTAACAGGGATGCGGACGCTTGTCCCGGCTGTGCCAGCAAGAATGCCGTTACGCTCAATAGTAACAGCGGCATGCGGATGAAGGCTATGTATGGTCTCATAAATGAATCCCTCCAAATCAGTAAATGACAGCTCGATGCTGTCGGTTATTTTCTCCTTCTTGCTCGCTGCTTATGTATGTGCAGGGATGTTTCTGCTATGATGGGGAAAATAAGGTGAGATGGAGGCGACGCCATGGCATCATTTAATCATGCTGAGGAGCATGTGGACCCAGATATGATTGTGTTGCAGGCCAATCTGGATGACATGAATCCGGAGCACAGCTCTTATGTGATGGACCGATTGTTTGAAGCTGGGGCCAATGACGTCTATTGGATTCCGATTATCATGAAGAAAGGACGTCCAGGCATGATGCTGAACGTTCTTGTTTCCGAGACGAAACTGGGGCAAATGGAGGCAATTATTTTTCGGGAAACGACGACACTGGGCATTCGCTATCAGAAATGTACCGTTCATCGATTAGGCAGAGTAATGGAACAGGTAGAAACGATTTGGGGAAGTGTGACGGTTAAAGCAGGCATTTATGAAGGGGAAGTCGTCCAGTTTGCACCGGAATTTGCGGATTGTGAACGCATTGCCAGGCAGGCAGGCGTTCCATTGAAGCAGGTATATGAAGAAGTCAGACGCAAATACGCAGAGCAGCAGGGAGCGCAATAATGCCGTGAGGCAGTCGAAAATTCTGCGCATGGAGAGGGTTAATTCGCGGTGCTGTCAACAAAATCAAGCCGGCCTCTTGTTATAGGAGGCCGGCTTGAAGCAATAAAGGATCGCGTTATGGATGTTCGTTATGATCATGACCATGGTCATGATGATGGTGATGGGAGTGCTCTCCATCGTGAGTATGATCATGATGGTGATGAGCATGGTCATCTGAATGGTTGTGTGAATGATGATGGTGCTCATGATCATGTGCATGATGATGGGCGTGATTCTGCTGGTGCCTGTTCTGTTCCCTTTGAATAGCCAGCTCGAGATTGGCGGCAGTCGTATCTCCTATCACGGATCTAAGTGCATTCGGCTGCTGCGGCAGATCACGTGTGCCTGCCCCATAGCCAATTGCTGTCACCTTCATGTGCGGCATGGCTTCCATCCAGTCATGTACGAGGGAAGCCGCAATGCCTGCTCCGGTCGGTGTGGTTAATTCTGCTTTGTGCACCGAATGGGCAAGGGGCAGTCCTTTCATAATCTCCAGCGCGGCTGGCGCGGGAACCGGATAAAGACCGTGATCACATCGGACAAAGCCGGAGCCCATCGGGATCGGAGAGGAGAGCACCCGATCTACCTGCAACGAATGGAGAGCGAGGGCAGCGCCTACCGTATCTACGATAGAGTCTACGGCGCCAACTTCATGGAAGTGAACCTTTTCGAGCGGGATGCCGTGAATCTTTCCTTCCGCCTTTCCGATGCGAAGAAAGATATCGAGCGCGGTTGCGGTGACGTCAGGTGCCAGATTGGCCTGTTCGATCAGCTGCACGATGTCGGTGTAGTGACGATGATGGGTGTGAGCGGCTGCCTCTGTGACCACGACGTCTGCCTTCACAGAGGTAATGCCATTCTTCACGACGTTTTTCGTTTGCAGCTCGAATCCACTCAAATTCAGCTTGCCAAGCTCTTGCTTGATATATGAGACATCTGCACCAGCATCAATTAGTGCGGCCAGAAACATATCTCCGCTGATGCCGGAGAAGCAATCGAGATATAAAATCTTCATTTCACTGGATCTCCTTAGGATGCGTGACCCATCGGGGTGATGGGAAACGGATTATGGTTGTACGTTGCCACGATTTCTCAAGATGGTAGCCGCTGCATACCCGGCTCCGAAACCATTGTCAATATTTACGACGGTAACGCCGGGCGCACAGGAATTGAGCATGGACAATAACGCTGCCAGACCTTCGTAGTGAGCGCCATAGCCAATGGAGGTCGGCACTGCGATCATCGGTTTGTCAACCAAACCGCCCAGCACACTGGCCAGTGCGCCTTCCATGCCGGCCACGACGATGATGACATCCGCTTCGCGAATCTGGTCAAGCTTGGCAAACAGGCGATGAATTCCGGCAACCCCGACGTCATGAATGCGGATCACCTCACACCCCATAATGGCCGCAGTAGCCGCAGCTTCTGAAGCTACTGGCAGATCGGAGGTACCCGCACAGACGACGGCTGCTTTCCCGTACAAACCGGTTGCTTCCGTGACGGGGTGCTTGCGCCAAGTGAGGGTGCGGCCGACTTCATCATATTGTGCTTCAGGAAATTGCGACAGCACGTACGCACCCTTCTCCGCATCGACGCGGGTAGCAAGAATGCGATCGGTATATTCACTCAGTCGGTTCATAATGTTTAGAATCTGCTCCGCTGTTTTTCCTTCTCCATAGATGACTTCCGGGAATCCAAGTCTTTGCTCGCGATTCACGTCAAGATGGGTTCCTGCCTCGTTTATTTCGACTACGCCTTTTTGAAGCGCTGCGGTATAGCTCTCCAGCTTTTCCTGCAATTGCGTCATGGTCAGCAATCCGGCTTCAAATTCTTTGAGAAATTGGGATATGGACATGTCAGTTGGACTCTCCTGTCTGTGAGGCATAGACGTTACGATCAAGCACCTCGTTCATACTGCCTGTTCGATAGCCTTGCAAGTCAAGGGTGACATATTTGAACCCGAGCTTCGTAAAGGTTTGATGGATCTCTTCACGCGCTTCCAGCAGCTTGCTGATTTCCTCCGGCATGACTTCAATTCGGGCAATCTCATCATGATGACGAACACGCACCTGATACAGGCCAAGTTTCAGCAAGTATTCCTCTGCTGCATCAAGTTGATCAATTTTATGCTTCTCGATCTTGGTCCCGTAAGGAATACGGGAGGACAGGCAGGCAAAGGAAGGCTTGTTCCAGGTAGGCAGACCCTGCTCTTTGGACAGCTGTCTGATCTCCTCCTTGGTCATGCCTGCTTCCTGCAAAATGCTGCGCACGCCCTGTTCATTTTTTGCTTTTAACCCGGGACGGTAATCACCGAGGTCATCGACATTGGAGCCGTCGAGAATGTATGGGTAGCCATGCTCCGCGGCCATATTTTTCAAATGGACATAGAGTCCGGTTTTGCAATGATAGCAGCGACTGGGATCGTTTTTCACAAAATCGGCATTTTCCAGCTCTTGTACCTCGGTCTTGATAAGCTTCACATCAAGGTCTTGTGCCAGCTGAACCGCGGCATCGAATTCCCTGCTCGGAAATGTTTCGGAGGCTGCCACGACGGCGACGACGTTATCCCCAAGTTCCTGCTTCGCACGAAGTAAAACAAAGGTGCTGTCTACGCCCCCGGAAAAAGCGACTAGCGCGCTTCCCATTTCTCTTAAAATCGAACCTAATCGGGCATCTTTCTCCTGTAAGGATAAGGGTTGATTCATCGATATTCCTCCTCCATGAATGTCATACGCTGTTAAACTTATCTTAACAGAAACGGGCGACGATGTGGAATGTTAGGGCAAACATGTTATAATACGAAGATAGGATGGGAGAATGAGACAGAACATTCATACTGAACCGTAAGGCAGGCGATAAACATGGCACTTACTACCAAGCGCAAGCCGGACTGGTTAAAGATAAAATTGACGTCCGGAGATGAATTCAAAGAATTCAAGGAATTAAAGCAGATGATGCGGTCGAAGACGCTTCATACCGTGTGTGAAGAAGCGAAATGTCCGAATATCCACGAATGCTGGGCGAACCGTACCGCAACCTTTATGATTTTGGGCGATACATGCACGCGTGCATGCCGATTTTGTGCGGTCAATACCGGACTGCCTACAGAACTGGATCTCCAGGAGCCGCAGCGTGTGGCAGAAGCAGCAGAGCAGATGGGCCTGAACCATTGTGTCATTACTTCTGTTGCCAGAGATGATCTTCGTGATGGCGGGGCAAGTATTTTTGCAGAATCGGTCAAGGCCGTTCGTGAAAAGCTGCCTTTATGCAGCGTGGAGGTGCTGATCCCGGATTTCATGGGAAATGCAGAGGCGCTGGAAAAGGTGCTCGATGCGAAGCCCGATGTGCTGAATCACAATGTAGAAACCGTCGAAAGATTGTCAGATCGGGTTCGTTCCAAAGCGAAGTATGCCCGAACCTTGGGACTGCTTCGGACATCTAAAGCGTACGCGCCCAAAATTCCGACAAAGTCCAGTATCATGATCGGGGTAGGAGAAACCTGGGAAGATATTTTGCAGACGATGGATGACCTGCGAGCCGTAGATTGCAACATTTTAACAATTGGGCAGTATCTGCAGCCAACCAGACATCATCTGAAGATTGAAAAATATTATACACCTGAAGAGTTCGAAGCACTGAAGGAAGAAGGCTTGAAGAGAGGATTCAGTCACGTGGAATCCGGCCCGCTCGTCAGAAGCTCATACCATGCTCATGAACAAAAGGAAGCCGCAGATCGTACGATTGCAGCGGAGCAGGCATAGCTGAATCTTCCCTTCAACTGAACCGCAGTGTGAGATGGAGGGGAAACGATTGATTCAATTGGGTGGCAAGCAATATGAACTGTTGAAGGATCACCGAAACGGATGGAATGCGGAAGCGTTTCGGGATCGCTACAGTGAAGTGTTGGACAAGTACGAATACATTGTCGGGGACTGGGGCTACAACCAGCTTCGCCTGAAAGGCTTTCACAAAGAGCATACAGGCAAGCAGGTTCCGAGAGACCAGAATACCTTCGATCAGCTTGAAGATTACTTGCTGGAATACTGCAATTTCGGCTGTGCCTACTTCGTGTTGAAGCGGATGGAAGAGCCCAAGAAAGAGCGACCTTCCAGGGAGGGGCGCGAAGGACGTGAAGGTGGCAGACACCATCGTTCTTCAGATCGCCGGGAGAAAGCAGATCGGTCTGGCAAATCGGAAAAGCCGGACAAATCCTCGCAAAAACAACACGCCTGACAAGAGCGTGCCAGAAACAACCGTGTGAAACATGTAAATACGAAACGGCGACCTTCTGCCTGATCTAAGATCTGGAGAGGTCGCCGTTTTTTGTAGTCATTTAAAGCTGACATTTAAGAAACACAATTACAATACCAGTAGTGCTAAACCTTGAACTAGCAGCTATAATCTAGACAGCAAAAAGGAGTATGCTTAGTTGGATGACAGATCATAGAAGGTAATTTACTCCCAAAGAAAAGCTCGTCTAGAAAACGATCGGAAAAATAGTGGATGAGTTACACTCGAAATTGGAAATATATTTAATATAGAGGTGAAAGGATATGCCTAAAATCGACAATATGTTGGCGATGATATGGATGCTGCGTTCAGGTGAAAAAATAACCGCAAAACAAATCTCAGAAAAATTAGAAATGAACATAAGAACGGTGTATCGTTATATGGATACCATTTCAACAAGTGGCGTCCCTATCATTTCTGAACCAGGACATAACGGTGGATACACTTTATTGAACAATTTTATTGAGGCTCCTCTTTTTTTTGATTTTGAGGAGCAAACTTCACTATACCATGCGGCTGTTTTTGCAGAAGAAGCCGGATATTATGGAGGTGAAGCACTCAATAGGGCCACTTCAAAACTAAGTAAATACGCAAACAAACAGCAGGAAACAAAGGTAAATCAACATTTTGATAGTCTTGAAGTCATAAGTCGAGTAAGTTCTCTCTCCATGGAATCTTTTTTGAAGGAGTTGGAGCAGGCCTTAGCTAACAGGTACTCAGTAAAAATGGTTTACCATAAAAGTGGCGAAAAGGAATTCAATTATAGAATGGTCGATCCGTACAAAATTCTCTATTGGAATCATAAGTGGTATGTGATTGGATTTTGTCATCTTAGAAATGATATCCGTAGTTTTAGAGTAGATCGAATTGAAAGTCTCATATTAACCGAAAATAAGTTTAACCGGCCAGAAAATTTTTCAGCACGTGACTTCTTTATGAAAAATCATCTACCAGCTATGGAAGATAAGGAAGGGATGATTTCTTTGGTTATTAGTGGGGATAAAAGTGCATTGGCTGATATTTGCCAACATTGGTTTTTAGGACATTATGTACATGAACGGACTTCAAATCAAGCCGTTTTTCTTCTTGAAAAAGATATCGTACATACATATGTACCTTATTTACTTTTGCCGTACAATAAATCGATTAAAGTGATGGAGCCAGTAAGTCTGAAGAAAAAACTTGTTGAAGTTCTGTCGGACTTAATAAAATTTCATCAAGAATCATAACTTCACTGACGCTAACTGTCAGTGAAGCTATTATATAATGGCTACATCAATCGTGATTGGAGTGCTATTGGATGCAAACAAAAAAAGCTTTTCTATATGTATTTCATACAATGTCGGACTGGGAATATGGATATTTAACTGCTGAACTAAACTCAGGCAGATATTTCAAAAAAAATGTAGCACCCTTGAAAGTAATGACTGTAGGCGCTAATAAAGAAATGATTACGACGATGGGAGGACTGAATATAAAACCAGATATTTCTCTGGATGAATATACTTTTGAGCATAAAGATCTATTAATTTTACCAGGAGGGACTACTTGGAATGAAGACATCCATCAACCTATCTTGGAATCAATTGGACAAGCTTTAAAGAATGGCACGATCGTTGCTGCCATTTGTGGTGCAATTGAGGCCCTTGCGAATAGGGGATACTTAGATACTAGAAGACATACAAGTAATCATTTAGCATACACGAAAATGGTATGTCCTAACTATAAAGGAGAAAAATTCTACGATGTGGAATCTGCGATATCTGATGCGAATTTAGTTACGGCATCAGGAATAGCTCCTCTGGAATTTGCGATGGAAGTTCTGAAAAAACTAGATGTCTTTGCACCAGATACATTACATGCATGGTATCACCTCAATAAGACTCATAAAGATGAATACTTCTTCCAGTTAATGAATTCATTAAATAGCTGAGCGAATGTAACAGAAAAGCCCACTTTCTCTATTTGTTTTGCAGAGAAGTTGGGCTTTTTAATTTGATATTTCCTTATCGTTGTAAATCCGCATGTTTCTTTTTTTACTGTGATTCAGCGTTGTTCGTCGTACTTGGAGCCAATAAAGGCCTCTTTCACGCGGTTCCAGAATGGAAAAGGACGATATCTGGCGAAGCGAACCTTTTGTCTGGCCACTTTGCATCGCAGCGTTTGGACCGCTTCAAATTCCAATTGCATATGATCGACTGAGATTTGCAAGGGCTGGTTGGTCTTCGGGTAAATATCACAGTGGTGATGCTTGGGAAGCAGCATGGAAGAACCGAGCGTTCGGAAAACACGGTTGTTGATCGAAGCCATCTCGGCAATTTGAATGGTTTCGATAGCCGGATGGATGATCGCGCCGCCCAGGCTTTTGTTATAGGCCGTGCTTCCAGACGGGGTGGAGATGCACATGCCGTCCCCGCGAAACATCTCAAACGGTGTATCGTTGAGATGCAGTTCAGCTACGAGTGTAGATCGTCCCCCACGCAAGGTACATTCATTCAGGGCATAGTACGTATGGGATTGCCCGTCAAGGGTCGTAATCTCGATATCCAGCAGTGGGTATTCCACAATCTTGTGAGAGAACAACTGGGGAGAACTTGCCATCAGCTCCACCAATGTCTCAAGTTCGTCTGATTTCCAGTCGGCATAAAAGCCTAAATGTCCGGTATGTACGCCTACAAATGAAATGCGGTCGAGCTGTTCGACGAAGGAATGAAAGGCCAGTAGCATCGTTCCGTCTCCGCCGATGGAAATGACAATGTCGGGATTTTTTTCGTCTTGTTTCATGTGACGTTCTTCAGCCATTGCTTCAAACGCTTTTTTTAAGGAATTAGAGGTTTCATCCCCTCGGCTCAATACATAGTAGTTCAAACTCATTTCCTCCTAACCGCTTGTTCCATCTCATCATATCGAATCTGCGGACAGAACTCAACGGGAAGTAGGCGGACGCAGCAGGTGAACGATTCGGCGAATGTGATGCATGAGCCAGCTGAGCAGGAGCAAGCCGAGCAACAGGAAGAGGAAGAGGCGTATCACCTGCAGGCTGCTGGTGAAGGATACGGCGAAGGCAGACTGTGCATCAGGCGACCAGACCGGAAGCAGCACATGCTCCAGGTGAGGCGTGAATGGCCAGAGAAGCAGTACGAGCACAAAAGCAAGGAGACCATGAATTAGCCGCGCAGCAATGAAGGGACGCATACGCATGTCTGTACGATTGATCAGGCTGGCGACCTGGGCGTGGACGCTCAACCCTCCCCAGGATAAAAGGAGCGCTGCCGTTGCGCTTGCCAGCTTAAGCGATTCGGTTCCCGCCAAATTCCCTGCATGCTTCGCCCCTAGCGTTACCTCGAACAGTCCGCTAACGATGGGAACAGAGAAGGAAACGGGCAGGGCAATGAATGCAAACAAGACGGCGAGTATGTCATACAGGCGGTCGAGGATCTGCACGATTTCGAGGCATGCGATGAGTACCGAGAAAAATACGACGAGTCCGCCAATCACCATCACAAGCTGGACGGCGGACTGGATGGATTCGCGCAGCAGGGTGCCCACGGGTTTGTTCTGTATGATTCGGGAACGATGCATGGCCATAAAGGCTTCACGCAGTAAAGAGCCGGAAGGCGGTGTGTCATCGGGAATGGGCCTTGGAGGCTGGATCTGAGCATGATCGTTCCTGCACGAGTTGGCTCGTCGCACCTTGTTCTCGTTCGTTCCATAGAAGCGGTATAGAAGGCCGACCAGGAGTGCAGCGGAATAGTGGGCAAGTGCAAGCACTACGGCAATTTCAGCCTGATGAAAAAAGCCGACGGATACGGCGCCAATCAGGAAAATGGGGTCGGATGTCGTTGTGAACGAAATCAGCCGCTCGCCTTCTGTTCGACTGATCAACTGCTGCTCCCGCAATTGGGCGGTCAGGCGGGAACCAACCGGATAGCCGGAAGCGAAGCCCATGGCGAGTACAAATCCACCCAGTCCGGGTACCCGAAACAGGGGACGCATGAGGGGATCGAGTAAGGTGCCGAAGAAATGGACGATACCGAAGCCCAGCATCAGCTCCGAAATGACGAGAAACGGAAACAGGGCAGGAAAGAGCACCTCCCACCAGATGTCGAGACCCTGCATGGAAGCCTGAAGCAGCGGTTGGGGATAAAGAATGAAAAGGGCCAGCATGCCCGTCATGGTCAGAAAGAGGCACAGATATGCAGCAGAATAAGCTTGTCGGATCACGTACAGGAATCCTCCATTCTATCGTCAGACCATGTTGTCCGGTTGTATATTGCTACCCAGTATATGAAACGGGAGAGGGGAATATGAATGGTTGTCCGAGCGGGTCATGCGAAGGACAGGCTTCCGTGCTATAATGAAAAAAATAAATGCTGGAGGAGCGATGTGCATGACGGAACGTCCCCCTGAATCTCTATATGAATGGATCGGCGGCGAAGAAACCATTCGCAAAATGGTGGAAGCCTTCTACCCGATCGTACAGCAAAATCCACAGATTGGCCCGTTGTTCCCAGAAGATATCGAGCCTGTTCAAGATAAGCAGTTTTTGTTCCTGACACAATTTTTTGGTGGCCCGCCTCTTTATTCGAATGCCTATGGGCATCCGATGATGCGAGCCAGACATCTTCCATTTCCGATTACCAAGGAACGGGCAGACGCCTGGCTCGGCTGTATGAAACAGGCGCTGGAGCAGATCGGCATGGAGGACAAGAAGAAGAAAATGATTCTGGAGCGCCTGTCTGCGCCCGCCTATCATTTTATCAACCGTGACGGTTCTTGATACCGTTCAGAATTTAAACCAGCCACAGGGAGAGGAGCTGACAGGGATGGTAGAGCCGCTCTATACAATTCAGCAGCAATGTTCATTGTGCGAGACCCCATATCATTCGTCCAAAGTCAGACCGAAGTTCAAGAAAGCGATGTCGAGAGACAGTGATTTCTGCCATTATTACGAGGATGAACGCTATAATCCGGAATACTATGTCGTACAGGTATGTCCAACCTGTGGGTACGCCCACACGGAAAATTTCGAAGCCAAATGGAATGAGGCAGCGAAGAAACAGTTTTTTGACAAGATCGCGGCCAACTGGACCTTCCGGGATTATGGCGGAGAAAGAACGTGGGAAGACGCGATGAGCGCCTATAAGATCGCACTGGTGTGCGCGCAGATTACACAGCAGAGTGATCGGGTGATTGCGGGTTTGCTGCATCATATCGCGTGGCTCTATCGCTACCGCAAACAACATGAGCAGGAGAAGCGGTTCCTGCAATTTGCGCTGGATGCCTACATCCGGGTCTATGAAATCGAAGGTGTCAGTGTCAACAATGCCAAGCTGATGTATTTGTTAGGGGAATTGCAGCGCAGATTGAAAAATTACAATGAAGCGATTCGCTGGTTCAGCCGGGTCGTGAATGATCAGAAAATTATGGATGCAGCGATGATAGCAGCCTGTCGGGAGCAATGGGCGGTCGTTCGTGAGGATATGGAACGGGACAAATTGCAGGCAGAGGCCTGATTGATGATTGATGAATGAGGAAACGTAAATGAGGACAGAAGGATACGGGGACGCCTGCGCGCCCTGTATTCTTTTTTTACTGCGGGCTCTCAGAGCGGATAGAGCGAATAGAGAGCTCAGAGCGAACAGAACGGATAGAAAGGCAGCTGTTCCCTTGTCGTTGCAGCGCCAAGCTGACCGCAATTGGTATCTGTAACAAATCATGCGGCTGTTTGGTTCTGATTTTTGTTTGACCACATATAGAAAACGCTTACCGCCTGGCTTACAATGAAGTCATCGATCGAATTACGCTCAAAGGGGTGAACCTATGAAAATCGCGTTAGCCCATTTCAGGGTAGGAGAAACAGACGGTGTTTCACTTGAAATGGAAAAATGGAAGCTGGTATTGGAGCAAATGGGACATGAGGTCGTCTTTCTGGCAGGGAGTCATGGTACCGGGAACGCCTATGTGATCGATGAACTGCATTACAAGCACCCGAGAAACAATCTGTTTGTAGACAATGCGTATGATGAACGAGCAAATTATTTAACCGAACAGGCATTGAAAGAAGATATCCTGGCGTTTGCCAAGCAGATTGAACATAAATTGTGTGAGTTCATTACGACGCACCACATTGATATGATGATTCCGAACAATATCTGGTCTCTAGGGTGGGGGCTGCCGGCAGGCATTGCTTTCACGGAAGCGGCCAAACGGACAGGCATCGCCTTTGTGGCTCACCATCATGATTTTTACTGGGAGCGTGAACGATACAGTCATCCAACCTGCAGCTTTGTTCAGGAGTGGCTGGAAACCTATTTCCCGCCAAATCTCAGCAATGTGAAGCATGTGGTTATCAATGAGATTGCCAAGGCCGAGCTGTATGAACGTCGGGGCATTGAGGCGACAGTCGTTCCAAATGTCTTCGATTTCTCTGGAGAACCATGGGTGGCAGATGACTTTAACGCAGACTTCCGTCAAGCAATCGGGGTCAAGGAACAGGATTTGCTGGTGTTGCAGGCAACACGGATTACAGAGAGAAAGGCGATCGAGCTTGGCATCGATGTCGTGGCGGAGATGCAAAAGCCGGAATATTTGCAGACGCTGCAGGAAAAGGGCCTTTACAATGGCAAACGATTTGAAGCGGACAGCAAAATCGTATATGTATTCGCCGGTCTGCCTGAGTCGACTGATCAATATTTGGAGCAGTTAAATGAGAAAGCGGCCAAATTGAACGTGGATATTCGATACGTCAATGACCATATTGAGCACGAACGCGTTCAGCATGAAGAGACCAAATCATTCTCCTTGTGGGATGCTTACGTCCATGCCGATTATGTGACGTATCCGAGCATTCTCGAGGGATGGGGCAATCAGCTGCTGGAAGCGGTCTATGCCAGAAAACCGATGGTCATTTATGAATACCCTGTATATGAGAAGGACATCAAAGCCAAACATTTCAACTTTGAATCCTTGGGCAATACGCATACGGTTCAGGACAACGGTCTTGTTCAGGTAGCGGATCAGCGGGTTCGGGAAGCGGCGCAGGCTGCGATTGACACCCTGACGGATCGAAGCCGGTACGAAGCAGTGACCAGTCACAATTTTGACATCGGCAAGACCTATTACTCCTACGAGTCACTCTATGGCTACTTGTCGCAAGTGATCGAGCCAGCAAATGAGAAACAAGAGGTTGACACACCCGAACTGAAATCGCTATCATGAAGTCATGCAGGAAATTGCCATCGTTGGCAAAGAAACAGGTGACGACTGAAAATGAGAAAACGGGTAACGATTAAAGATGTCGCAGAAACATGTGGCATTTCCATTCGCACAGTGTCGAGGGTCATCAATCATGATCCGAATGTGAAGAAAGAGACGAGAGAACGGATTCAGGCCGTTATTGATGAGCTGGGATTTGAAGCGAATCTCATTGCTCGCCGCCTGAAGGAAAAAAGTTCGAACCAGATCGTCGTATTCATTGATCGGCATGATGAACAATACTGGAGCACCTTTCATAATGAAATTATTCAGGAGCTGTACCGCGAAACACGAGCAAAGGGGTACCGGATGGTCATTTCGGCCTCTTCGGCAGACAGTTTTGAAGAGGATGAGAACGACGGTTTCTTCATTATCAAGAACGGGTTTTGTGACGGGGCCATTATGTTTGATTCCAAATATGGTGACAAGCGCATTGAATACTTGAAAAAGCATGAGCTGCCTTTTGTTATCATCGGGAAGGATATGGTCCATGCGGACACGCCATTTGTTGATCTCGACAATGAACAGGCCGGCTATCTCGGTGCAAGCTATCTGTACGAACGCGGCTATCAACATGTCGCTTTTCTGCTCGGAAATGAAGATTTCCTGGTCAATCAGGAGCGGGCACAGGGATTTCGACGGTTTTGCGAGGAAAAGCAGCTTGAGCCAGCGATTTATTACGGCATCTCGGACATGAAGGCCGCCTATGAGCGAACGAAGCAGTTATTGGAAGAAGACGCTGCGATCTCCCTGTTTATTTCGGGTGATGAACGTGCGCTGGGTGTCTACCGGGCTGTTCAGGAAAAGGGATTGCGGATTGGACAGGACCTGGCGGTTCTCGGTATTGATAATGTGAAGATGGGGGCATATATGTATCCTCCGCTCACGACGATTGATCAGCCCAAGAAGCAATTCAGCCAATCGGTACTGGAAATCTTGTTCCAAAGGCTCGGTGAGACAGGCACAGCACCTCATCGAAGACTGATCGAGCCAGCCATCGTGGAGCGGGAATCTGTCTAGTGCATGTCATCGAATGCGATCAGATGGGATCAAACGAATCAAATGAAATCAAATCTGATCGTAACAAAACGTTTTTTCGTATACATTGCCATCGTTGGCAAATATATGGGCACATAAATGGACAAACAATAAAAGGAGGCTATTCAAATGAAAAAAAGAACCTCAATTTTCGCGGTGTTTATGGTATTCGTGCTTGTCCTGGTCGGATGCAGCAGCAATAACAATGGTCAAAATGGAAACGACGGAGCCGCAGGTGACAATGGACAGAAGGAGAACGTATCCATTCGTATGCAGATTGCTTGGGACACGGATTCCGGTCGCGGTCAGGCTATCCAGAAGATCGTGGATGAGTTTGAGAAACAGCATGAGCATATCGATGTTCAGCTTGTGGCTTCCACTCAGAACAATCAGAAACTGCTGACCCAGGTACTAAGCGGAGAAGCACCGGAATTGCTGCAAGTGCCTTATCGCGAAGTGAAGAGTTTGGGTTCAGAGGGTGCATTTGTGGATTTGACAGAAGACTTTCAGGAAGAATCCCAGCATTTCTATGATCAGTTGATTGACCTTGGGTCTGTAGAGGGACAACTATACGGATTCCCTTGGTTGGGACATACCATTCAGCTCGTGTACAACAAAACCATGTTTGAAGAAGCAGGCATCGACGGACCACCGACCACATGGGACGAGCTGTATGAAACGGCCAAGAAACTGACGAAAGATACAGACGGTGACGGCAAACTGGATCAGTATGGCATCGGTCTCGTAGGCAAGCAGCACCACGATATTACGTGGTTGGTAAATATGTTTGTTTCCCAGGCAGGTGGAGAACTGGTGAAGCAGGATGGTGAGGAGTACAAGGTTGCATTGAACTCACCGGAAGGCAAGGAAGCCCTCGCTTTCTATAAAAAGCTGGTCGATGAAGTTGCGCCTCCGGATACAAGCAATAAAGATGGCGGTGCCGTCATGGCCGATTTCCGTAACGGAATTGTAGCGATGGAATTCCAGGGACCATGGGGCATTACAGATATCTGGAAAAATGGCAACCCGTTTGAGGTGGATGCCGCGTTGGCTCCAGCTGGCGCAGCAGGCACTGCTTCCGACCTTGGTCCATACATGCTGTCTATTCCAGATGGCATTGACGAAGACAAAGAGTCCGCAGCCAAGGAGCTGATTCGATTCCTGGGAACGAAGGAAGCGCAGGAAATGATCATGCTGGGTGAAGAAGGAGAGGACGGCAATTTCTATCCGTTCCGTGTGCCAATGCGCAAGGATTTGGCAGATGCTGAATATTTCAAGGAGCATCCTGAATTCCTCGTCTTTATTGAAGGTCTGAAGACACCGAGCATCTCTTCTCCGACAGACTCCTGGGTGAGAGTAGAGGAAGAAGTGTATCAGAGTGAGCTGAACAATCTCGTCACGGGCAGCAAATCGGTCGATGAGGTTCTAAGTACCATTGAGGAAAAAGGAAATAAATTACTAGCTAAATAGAGAGAATATAGAGCACCGACGCGCTTGACGGTTGGTGCTCTCCTTTTACCGCAGACCATGGATCTGGCAGGGCCAGCCAGTACGCTGCCATATTCAGCAGCAGTTTCGATAAAGGTGGTGGAAGTATGAGTGTGATGAGAAAAAATAAAAATCGAATCAGGCTGGATTGGAGCGGCTATATGTTTATTTTGCCGGCCATGCTGATTCTGATGTTGTTCTTGATCTATCCGATTGTGTGGGCATTTATCGTCAGCTTCAAGGAGATCAAGCCGCTGGAGCTCAAGAATTCCGGCCTGTTTGAAATTCCAGGTGAATTTGTCGGCCTGTCCCAATATATCGAGGTTTTCCAGAATGAACTGTTTATCAAGGCGTTATTCAACACCGCCTACTTCGGACTGATCTATATTCCGATTACCCTGATGGCAGCAGCGCTGCTGGCGGTATTGCTAACTCAAAAAATACCCGGCGTCAATTTCTTTCGCACGGTTTTGTTCATTCCCTATATTATTTCGGTAGTCAGTGCGAGTCTGATCTTCCTGTTTATCTTCAATGGTGAGCAGGGGATGATTAACGCCGTCTTAATGAAATTCAGCATAGATGGACCGAACTGGCTCTCCAATTCATTGCTTGCGATGCCCGTTATTGCGGTGATGAGTGCCTGGAAAAAAGTCGGATATTTCATGCTGATCTATCTGGCTGGCCTGCAGAACATTCCGCAGAGCTTGTATGAGGCCGCCGATATCGACGGAGCCAATGCCTTTCAGCGTTTCTGGCTCATTACATGGCCGATGTTGAGCCGGATTACACTCGTGGTCAGCGTGCTGCTCATGATCGATACGCTGAATGTATTCCAGGAAATCTTCGTCATGACCGGCGGAGGTCCGGGGGATTCGACCACGACAGTGCCGTTCCTCATCTATAATGAAGCGTTCAAATATTACCGGATTGGTTCGGCTTCCGCCATGTCTTACATTTTATTTATCATTGTCATCATTGTTACCGTCATTCAAAAGCGTGCGGTAGACAAACGCCTCGGATAAGGAGGGGATCGGTATGCAAAAAAGAGCAATCGGCTTGCAAATCGTCATGTGGGTGCTTTGTCTGATCTTCATGATGCCACTATACTGGCTATTTGTTTCAAGTGTGAAGAGTGACGCGGAGATCACTCGTTTTCCGCCCACTTTCTGGCCGGAATCGTTTCAGTGGAGCAATTTCGCCGAAATCTGGAGTCGGCTGGATTTTACCCAAACCTTTTTCAATTCCATTTATGTGTCCACGTCGACCACGATTTTGATTGCCATGTTTTCAACCTTTGCGGCCTATGCGCTTTCCAAAAAGCACATCTACGGCAAGGACATCATGTTCATGGTGTTGGTCGGTACGATGACCGTGCCGCCGCCAGCCCTGCTGCTGCCGCTATATTTCATCATCATCAAGCTTGGTATGTATGATACGCTGCACAGCTTGATCTTGCCGTTCAGTGTGACGGTCTTTGGTATCTTCTTCATGAAGCAGTATATGGATGATATTCCGGATGAGCTGATTGAGGCGGCGCGTATTGATGGGTGTGGAGAGTTTCGAATATTCTTCCAGATCATTGCCCCGCTCATCAAGCCAGCGGTAACCACCTTGATTATCATTGAGTTCGTCAACAACTGGAATTCCTTCACCATGCCGCTCGTGTTGCTGCAAAGTGAAGACAAGTATACGCTTCCGTTGAAGCTTGCCATGCTGTCTTCGGAAAGTGTAGCCATTCCATGGTCGCAAATATTGGCGGCCAACCTGCTCACCATCGTGCCGGTTGTCATTCTGTTTATCGGTCTGCAACGCTTTTTCATCAAAGGCATCATGGACGGGGCGGTAAAAGGGTAATTTCAAGTTATTCAGTCCATGCGGTTGGCTCTGCGGCAAGCGGAGTCAGCCCTTATTTTTTAGAACGGAGGTGATCGAGATGCTGGTTTCATCAGAAATGGCCCAATCCATTGTGGAAGAGACGGAGAAGGTCATTAAGCGCAATGTCAATTTTATGAATAGCGAGGCCCAGATCATTGCGAGTATTGATCAGGCTCGCATCGGGGATTTTCATGAAGGCGCACAAGAAGTGCTGCGCACCAAACAAAAAGTGATGATTACCGAGGACGATCCGGTAAGAGGGGTGAAGGCCGGAGTGAACCTCCCCGTTTACCTCAAGGACCAGATTGTGGGCGTGATCGGGATTACCGGTTCCGAGACAGAGGTGCTTCAATTGGGTGAAGTCATTCAGAAAATGACTGAAATTCTGGTGAAAGAAGCGTATCTCGATCAACAGCTGGAGCTGGAACAGCAGGCGAGGAAGTCCTTTATTGACGAATGGGTGGCGGGAAACTGGCAGGATGACAAGCTGTTCGCCGCTCGCGGATGGATGATGGAGATCAACGTGTATTTGCCTCGGATCGTGCTCGTGTTTGATCTGCTTCAGTTTAGCGAGGTCGTCTATGACCATCTTAAGCATCACCAGGGGGATGTGAGGGGTGAACTGGAAATTCAGCGGACACGCAAGGCTATCCTCGATACGATCATTCGGTATTTCGGACCGCAAAAGGAAGCGATCGCGGTCAGTACCGGAAGCTCGAAGTACACCGTGCTGCTGCCGGTCAACCCGGAGAAATCGCTGGAGGAACAAAAAGAACGCATTCGTTTTGATGTGGCACGTATCCTCCGTTACATTTCCAACCAGCACGGCTTTGAAGCGGCATGCGGGGCCGGCAGATATCTCGAAGGACTATCCGGCATCTCCAGATCATTCAGGGAAGCAGATCGGGCGGTGTCTTTTGCCAAAACAGCCGAACCGCGCCTCAAGTTCTATGATGAAATGGGACTGGAATCATTTATCTCGGAGATTTCCAGGGAAACCAGGGAGGACTTCATCGAGCGGATGCTCAGGCTGAACCGCAACGCCAATCAGGAGCAGCTGCTGGAGACACTTCGCGTATTTTTCACGTGCAACCAGTCGATTAATGAGGCCGCCAACCAATTGTTTATTCATAAGAATACATTGCAGTATCGCCTGAAGAAGATCAAGGAATGGACAGGGTACGATCCGCGCGTGCTGGAAGATGCCGTGTTACTCTATGTCGCGATGACCATGCATGCGTTTGGTGATCTGAATGAGGCCAGTTGGTACGGATAACAAAAAAGAAAAGGGCGCCGTCCCTTTTTTTGTTTCCGGTTCTATAGATCGTCCCCATCGAATGCATTACGATGGAAGTATGAAAACGTGATTTCGATAGATATCGGGCCGTCCGAAGACGGACAGGAAAGAGAGAGAAAGGTGATGACCATGGGAGAGATTCATTTGACTGAGAGCAAGCGAGCCCGCATCCTGGACAACTTAACCTTTGTATATGGAGAGGAAAAGGCACACAAAACGTATGAAGCCATCGCGGACATGCTGGAGGATGTCCAGGCCAAACCCGCGAAACAATGGGTCGATGAGCAGGATGTGATGCTCATTACGTACGGGGATTCCATCCGGGAAGAAGGAGAGAGTCCGCTAAGCAGCTTGCATCGATTCCTGAATGACAATATGAAAGACAAGCTTACAAATGTTCATCTATTACCGTTTTATCCGTATTCTTCGGATGACGGATTTTCGGTTATCGACTATGAGCAGGTGGATCCGGCACTCGGTAACTGGTCAGACATTCTCAAGCTTCATGAAGACTACCATCTCATGTTTGACGCGGTCATCAACCATATTTCGCAAGAGAGTGAATGGTTTCAGCAGTATTTGAAGGGCGATCCGGCATTTGCCTCGTATTTTATCGAAGCAGACCCGAATGAAGACTACCGTTCTGTCACTCGTCCGCGAGCGTTGCCATTGCTGACACCATTTGAGACGGCAAACGGTCTCAAGCATATCTGGACGACGTTCAGCGATGATCAGATCGACTTGAATTATGAGAATGAACAGGTTCTGCTGCATATTCTGCGTATCTTACTGATGTATGTAGACCGGGGAGCCCGTTTTCTTCGCCTTGATGCGATCGGATTCATGTGGAAGAAGCTCGGAACGACCAGTATTCATCTCGAGGAAGCCCACAGATTGATCCAGGTCATGCGTGATGTGCTGGAGTCCGCTGCCCCAGGTACAATCCTGATTACCGAAACGAATGTGCCGCACAAGGAGAATATTAGCTATTTCGGAAACGGACACAATGAAGCGCACATGGTCTATCAATTTCCGCTGCCCCCGCTCACCCTGCACGCACTGCAAACGGGCCGTGCCCGCAAGCTGTCTGAATGGGCAGATTCACTGGAGCCGACGACAGCTGAAACGTCATTTTTCAACTTCCTGGCTTCGCATGACGGGATTGGCGTTCGTCCTGTGGAAGGTCTGCTGACGAAGGAAGAGGTCCAGGCGATGGTGGACAAGGTGCAGCAGCATGGCGGCTTTGTCTCCTACAAGGATAATGGGGATGGCACGAAGAGTCCGTATGAGCTGAATATTAACTACATGGATGCACTGTCAGCGCCTGAGGAACAGCAGGACATGAGAGTGGCGAGATTTATGGCTGCCCAGTCCATCCTGCTGTCCATGCAGGGCGTGCCTGGCATCTACATTCACAGCTTGCTCGGTTCCCAAAATGACCTGGAGGGTGTGAAGAAGACAGGTCGCAACCGCTCGATTAACCGGGAGAAGCTGGAGCGAAAGGCTGTTCAGGCGGAACTGGACCGTGAAGGATCGCTTCGCCATGACGTGTTCACCTCCTTCCAAAAGCTGATTGCTATGCGACAGGGATCGAAAGCGTTCCATCCGAACGGGGAGCAGAAGGTGCTCATGCTCGATGATCGCGTGTTTTCCTTATTGAGAACGTCTCCGGATAGGGACGAAGCCGTCGCTGTTCTGATCAATGTCAGTGATGAGCAGGTCACGCTGGAACGATCCGCTCAGGAACTGGGATTGACAGCTTCAGAGACTGCAACAGATCTCATGACCGGCAACGTCGTGGAGTGTGGAGCTGATCGAATATCGCTTACACTTGAGCCTTATCAAGTCATGTGGCTGAATCAATAGGAGAGGAGGAAGCCGAATGAAGATCGTCGTCGCACCGGATTCGTTCAAGGGCTCGATGTCGAGCACGGCAGCAGCGAATCAAATTGAAGCGGGTTTCCGATCGGTGGACCCGTTGCTCGAAATTGTGCAAATTCCGATGGCCGATGGCGGGGAAGGCACGGTGGATGCCATCTTGGCTGCGGTCGGTGGGGAACGAGTGACAGTACCTGCGTTGGACCCGCTTGGTCGTCCGATTACGGCTTGCTATGGCTGGTTGGCCGCGAGCAAAACGGCGGTAATCGAGACGGCAGCCGCCTCGGGTTTGCCGCTGCTGACCGCAGACGAGCGGAATCCCTTCCTGACTTCCACCTATGGCACCGGTCAGTTGATCAAGGCAGCGCTGGATCACGGAGCGGAAACGCTCGTGCTAGGGATCGGAGGCAGCGCAACGGTGGATGCCGGGACGGGCTGTTTTCAGGCACTGGGCGTTCGCTTTGCCAATGCCAAGGGTGAAGAGCTGAATATGTGCGGGGGGAAACTGGGTGAGGTCGAACAGATCGATGTGGCAGAACTGGACCCGAGACTCCGGCATACGCGTATTCAGATTGCTTCGGATGTCACGAATCCGCTCCTTGGAAATGAAGGTGCAGTGGTGGTATTTGGACCGCAGAAAGGGCTAAGAGAAGAAGAATTCTCGGCGTTTGAGAAAGCGATGACCCATTATGCCCAGGTGATGAGTATGACCACAGGCACGGACTATATCCATGCCGCCGGAAGCGGGGCAGCGGGGGGATTTGGATTTACACTGCTGTCGCTACTGAAAGTAGAGATGAAGAGCGGGCTTCTGCTGATGAGTGAATGGTCTCGTCTGGAGGAACGCATTGCGGCAGCAGATCTGGTGATCACGGGGGAAGGCCGAATGGATGCACAGTCCCTTTACGGCAAAGTTCCGGTTGGCATTGCCCGGCTTGCCCGACCATACGAGGTTCCCGTTGTCGCCTTTACCGGTCAGATGTCCGGTGAGATGACGACCTTTCAGCAGGAAGGTCTTGCACTCGTCTGTCCAATTGTAGACCGGCCGATGGGGCTGGACGAGGCAATCCGTGAGGGAGAAGCACTATTGTATGAAGCCAGCGCCAGACTGATGGAAACGTTGCGACTGGTATATAGATAGACATAGACTCTCTTGTTTATACAGATTCCTGATAAGGGAATCGAGATGAACAAGAGGGTTTTTTTATCGCTTATGATCGTGATCGGGATGGTGCGGTTGTCGTGATCGTAAAATATTGAAAGCATTCGGTAGCCTCTCTCATTGTCTCGTGTCGATCCATCATGTAAAATAGCGGATACAACATACAAATAAGTTGAAAGCGCAATCATTCAGAGGGATTGTGCTTTTGAAGAGACAGGGTGAGGACATGGGGTTGACATATGCAATCATCGGCTGTGGCAGAATCTCTCCAAATCATATTGCGGCAGCCATCGAAAATCAGATGAAGGTAGTGGCGTTGTGCGATACAGATCCGAAGAAAATGGCAGGGGTCGCCGCGCAGTTCGATCTGCCTGAAACGACGTCATGCTATACCGACTATCGGGAACTGATTCGGGAGGAACAGGTTGATCTGATCGCCATATGCACAGACAGTGGACGACATGCGAGCATTGCCATAGATTGTATTCAGGCGGGCATTCATCTCATTATTGAAAAGCCGATCGCCCTCTCTATCGAGGATGCAGATCAAATTATAGAGCTGGCAAACAAGCACCGAGTCAAGGTGAGTGCCTGTCATCAGTACCGTTTCAATAAAGCAGTGCAGCAAGTGAGGAAAGCGGTGGAGGAAGAACGGTTTGGCCGTTTGATGTATGGAACAGCCACCACACGCTGGTATAGAGACGAGAGCTACTATGCCCAGGCTGACTGGCGCGGAACATGGGAGCTCGATGGCGGTACATTGATGAACCAGTGCATCCACAATATTGATCTGCTGCGCTGGATGATGGGGGATGAAGTGAAAGAGGTAATCGGACTAACGGATAATCTGAATCATCCCTATATAGAGGCAGAGGATATTGGTCTGGCTATGATTTTATTCGAAAATGGCGGCTATGGACTGGTGGAAGGCACGGCGAACACGTATCCGCTCGATCTCGAGGAAACCTTGTATCTCTCCGGTGTGAAAGGTACGGCAAAGGCAGGCGGAAAATCGGTGAATCTGATTGAGGAATGGCACTTCTCGGATGGCCAAGATGACCCGGATGCCATTCGGAACCTGTACAAGGAGATGCCGCCAAATGTATACGGGTTTGGCCATGAGCGTCTCTATGAAGATGTGAAGGAAGCGATCGAACAGGATCGGGAGCCGTATGTTACGGCTGAGGATGGAAAAAAGGCGGTCGAGCTGGTGCTGGCCATTTATCAATCTGCTGCCGAAGGAAAGCGTATTACGCTTCCTCTGAAATCGGGCAGCACGATGGATTATACAGGTCGATTTGATCAGCGGAATAAAGAATAAAGCAACCTGAACGAAGCAAACTCCTCTTTTCGTGAACAGTGAGATCGATTCGCTGTCATAGAAAAGAGGAGTTTTTTTGTCCGCACATTTGCATCTGCGTGCAGGCTTTTGCGCAGTCTTAAAGCTTGGAGTCTTCTTGCGAATCTGGGGGAGCGGCTTTCTCGGTTCCGTTTTCAGGTTCATTTTCACTTGCCTGCTGGTTTAATTCGGCCAGCTTTTGCAGTAAAATATGCTGAGGCATATGCATGAGGTGCTCAAGAGGAACACCGAGCGCTTTTGCCAGTTTCTGAGCGGTATCGGGCGAGATTTGCAAGGGTCTCATATGATCACTCCTTTTCTCTCCCCAGTATAGCAAACGGAATCGAATACATTCAATGAAAGAAGGGATGACGTTGAACCATCCATTGCCACAACGCTGGAATTTGGATCGTATCTTTGAAGGAGGCAGTGCCTCGGAGAGCTTCCAGGCCTTTCTGTCCGAGTTGCAGCAGGATCTGAATACTTTTGCAGGCATGCTGCAAATTGAGGGCTCAGCTGAACAGCTGGCCCAGCAGCTGGAGCCATTGACGGATCAGTTGCAATCCCTGCAAAGCCGACTGCTGGAGGGGATATCCTTTGCGGATTGTCTGTCTTCCAATGATATGAAGGATCATCAAGCAGTTCGGCTGGGCAGTAAAATGAAGGAACTGCTGGCGGAGTATGAGAATGCCCTGAACCGGTTTGATCAATGGCTGCTGAAAACGGAAGCATCTCAGCTCAAGCAGCTACTGGCAGACGCAGGACTCTCGGACATTACGTATCCCGTCATGGAACGCAGAGAATGGGCAGCCATGAAACTGGATGCGGACAAGGAAGCACTGATTCAGGATCTGGCGCTTGACGGATATCATGGCTGGGCGGAGCATTATAATACGATTGTCAGCCGCCTGTCGTTTCAGTGGGAGGAAGATGGCAAGCCGGTTCAGCTTTCCGCGGGTCAGGCGGCAAACAAGCTCGGCAGCAAAGAGGAAGCAGTTCGCTCACGCATGTTTGCAGAATGGGAGCGGGTGTGGGGCGAGCATGCCGATTTGTTTGCCGATACCCTGAATCGGGTAGCGGGCTACCGATTGAATATGTATAAGCATCGGAATTGGGAGGTGCTGCAGGAGCCGCTGCATATGAATCGCATGAGTGAGCAGACGCTTCAAGTCATGTGGCAGGTCATTTCGGAGCAGAAGTCACGCTTTCTGCCTTATCTGGAACGGAAGGCCAAGCTGCTTGGCAAGGATAAGCTGAGCTGGGTGGATGTCGATGCTCCGGTCGGTGAAGCCAGCAAGACCTATTCGTATGATGAGGCGGCCGCTTTTATCGTGGCGCAGTTTGGCAAGCAGATGCCGAAGCTGGCTACTTTTGCCGAGATGGCTTTTGAAGAGGGATGGATCGAAGCGGAGGACCGCAGCGGCAAGCGTCCGGGCGGATTTTGCACGTCCTTTCCAGAGAGTGAGGAAACCCGCATATTTATGACCTTTGACGGCAGTCCGTCCAATGTGTCTACCCTGGCGCATGAGCTCGGTCATGGCTTCCATCAATATGTGATGGATGATCTGCCGCCACTTGCCCAAAATTATGCGATGAATGTCGCGGAGACAGCATCCACACTTGCAGAATGGATCGTCTCTGATGCAGCGGTGAAGGCAGCGGACAGCGAGGAGGAGCGAATCAGCCTGCTCGACGAGAAGCTGCAGCGGTCGGTTGCGTTTTATATGAACATTCATGCCCGCTTCTTGTTTGAGACCCGGTTTTATGAGAAGCGCAAGCAGGGGGTTGTTTCTGCTGAAGAACTGAATGAATGGATGATGGTTGCCCAGCGGGAGGCTTATGCAGACGCGCTTCAGGATGAACATCCGCATTTTTGGGCGTCGAAGCTTCACTTCTATTTGACCGATGTGCCTTTTTACAACTTTCCGTATACGTTTGGCTATTTGTTCAGTGCCGGTCTGTATGCCGAAGCGGAGAAGCAGGGCGAGGCGTTTGAGGAACGCTATATCGCATTGCTCAGGGATACGGGCATCATGAAGGTGGAAGACCTGGCGATGAAGCATTTGGGCGTGGATTTGACGCATCCAGGTTTCTGGGAGGCAGCCATTGCGTTGACAGCACGAGATCTGGATGAATTTCTGGCATTAACCCAATGAATGCGTCGCCTCGCACATCCGTTCCATCACTTCTCGGTTCAATGAATCGGTGACTCCTTGGACCGCATGATTCCGCGACTCCGCAACTTCGCAATTCAAACAGGCACACAAAAAGGACGATATCTCGTTGAACGGGAATCGTCCTTTTTGTATCTACAGGTCAATGGCAACAGGAGAAGAGATTAAATGGCATAATCCCCGTTGTAACTGATCAGGGACACATCCATGACGCCTTCCTGATCCTGTAGCAGACTCATAAAGGCTGTATTGTCATCCTTCAGGTTCACTTCTACCGTCATCTCGATCAAATCTTTACGAACGGTTTTGGATTTCAGTCTGGAATTCAGCGTTCGGATGGTTTTCAATACCACTTCGTGTGCTTCCGACCGATAATGAATGACAAGCAGATAAGGAAAATTGCGAGCGCGCTTCAGCGACAGCCAGGCAATGACGATGCCGACAGCGATGGAACCGATGATGGCAACGGGATAGAGCTTGGCACCTGTGGCAATGCCTGCCGCGATGGCCCAGAACATGTACACGATATCCAGCGGGTCTTTCACCGCCGTACGAAACCGCACGATACTCAAGGCGCCTACCATCCCGAGCGAGAGGACGATATTGGTACTGATGGTCATAATGATCATGGTGGTGATCATGGTGATCAGAACGAAGGAGATGTTGTAATTATGGCTGTACACCACGCCCCGGAAGCATTTTGAATACACGTAATAGATAAACATTCCGATCAGGAAAGAAATAAAAAGTCCCAGTAAAAAATCAACAAGGGTAAGAGAACCGAAAGCATTTAGATCTAGAAATTTGTCTTTGATAACATCCTGAAAATTTACCATCCACTCAGATCTCCTTTAACTGATACTCACACCATTTGGATTTGCGTCTGCGACGATCGGTCCAGGCAGCTGTCTAGTAGGAACCGTACATTTTTTTGGCCAGGCACAACACATATTTGGATATCGCTGAACGCTGGAACCGGTTCAGGTCAATCATCGACTGGATGTGGGAAGGCATAAACGAATTGAATTTGACTTCCATGATCAGCCGTTCCTTCTCCAGAATTTCGTTGGTTACGATATCGGGTTCGAAGATATCGACGGTATTGATTCCTGCACTTAATTCTTTGTCGAACGTAATTCGCACGTTAGAAATCGGGTAGATATAGGCCTCGCGAATGTAATCAACGATGATGGAGGGCTTCATGTGCCCGTCCTTCAGATCAGCATGGAACTCTTGCTGGAGGGTATCGCCCTTTAGCAGAAATTCGATTTCGCCATTGAGAATCATCTCATATTGCGGTCGGGTAAGCCGTGACGATTCCTTGCAAATGAACTCATTGTACTTGCTTTTTCTCTCCAGCATGATGTATGCATCGGAGCGATTATAGATCCGGATGCGATACTTCTTGCGATGGAAGATTCCGTTGATCTTCTCGTAATAAGAGGACTGTTTGAGACTGTCAAAATACAAGCTGCGAATATGATAGCCTTCCGGACCCTGTGAATAGGGGTCCAGGGACAACAGTCCTCTGGTCTTGGTTCGGAGTGTATGGTACTCAAAATCATGCAGGTAATACTTTAATTCATGGCGGAGATTTTTATTTGCAAATTTCATGTCGCGCCTCCTGCTTCGGTTTATGGGGATGAAGGTTCGATATGAATTTCTCTTACGCCAAAATAGAGCCGATCCTCAACATCCTGATACACATCGAACGGGAGCATGATGTTTCCTTTCTCATCTTGAATGGTGACCCGCCAATAATACGTACCGCTGGGCAGCAAATCCAGCTCGATATGGTTTTCGGTCAACTTCTTGGAGGTCAGAACAGAAGAGAAATCAGGCGACTTGCTTAATTCAAACGTATACGCCAGCCGATCTCCCTGGAGATCATAGGAATAATCCCAGGAGAACACATGCTGGTTATTTTCCACCCTGATGTTATCCAGGTAGATGGGCATCGGTTTCTCCAGATTGACCAGAAAGTCTTCCAGCTGTTGTCTCGGCAAAGGCGGAATTTTTTTGATGGTTTCTTCGAATTCAGCCAGGGTGCCCGGCAGCTTGGTGACATCCGGTTCGCGTGAAATATAGGCTTTGACAACGGGATAATATTGATCAATAAACTGCTGGGTCTGTTCTTCGGTTACGATCTTCAGCAGATCGTTCATCTTTTGGATGAGGAGCTCGATATGCTCCGGTTTTTTGAAATACCTTTGATGCAAAATCGTTCCCCAATAGTTAGCAATTCCCTGCTCCCAAATTGAAAGCTCCTGGGCTTCCTCTTCATCGAAGATGGAAAATCCCCATCCTCCGTCATAATCCCAAGGCAGGAAAAACCATTTTTCTGAATTCAATGGAGAATAGAGCAAGAAGTTCTGGGAATTGGTGTCCATGTTGTCAAAGAGAATATTGACGGCTACCCAGGTCAGATAGTTGTCTTCATCAAAATAGCGGTCAAAGACCTCGTTGAAATTTTGAGAGGGATCATTGACGTCCTCGAGCATGTCGATGAGCTTCGCATGATCCTGACTTCCGTTGATCTCCAGAACAGTTTCAAATACATCTTTGTCATAGCCGGGGTCGGATTTGAGCTTGATCTGTTCGGGATAACGGAAGAATTCAAAGTTGTTGGCTTTGTATAAATGACCATTTGGGTCGAGACCATGCGTTCTCAGAAAGGATTTATTGGGATGTTCCACCTGGGTAAACAGTCCGTATTCCTTAAACGAGCGATCCGCTGCTACGTCCGATGTCAGGTCCTTGATGTGCAGGCTGACAAATTGGGTTCGCAGGCTTGTCAGATCCGGGATGAGTTCAAAGTAATCGAAGCTGAGCTTGTTGCGAAAGCGGGTAATGTCATAGGGATGCTTGTTCAGGTTGAGATTGTTCTGCTCTCTCCAGTAACCGGTCTCGTCCATCAGCTTGATCTTGTAGGACTTTTGAGGCGCCCGCATGGTAGATCTTCCCCGGGTGGTAATGGTCGCATTGGCTACCGTTTGACCGGATTCAAAGTATCCGGCCTTCACTCCCTCCAGATCCCCTTCCTGAAAGATCGCTTTAAACACGGTTTTCTCCGTATCTATGGTATTGGTGATCTGGTTTAGTATCTCAAACCGTTTGGGTGGCTGTTCCTTGAGATTCTCAGGCGTGACGGTGACATACAACTGGATGACACCATCACTGTCACGCTCGTATACCATTCGATCATCTGTGAGTTTGGGTACAAAGGGCTCAGAATCCGGGATTCCCAGATCATTCTGGTCGGATTGAGCCTGATCGTTGGCCGAGTCCGGTGCGAGATTTTGATTCCAGCATCCGCTAAGCAGCAACGTACAAATGAGGACGGCTGGCATAAGTTTACGATTGAACACTTGAATCCCCCTCTTTGGATAACAGCGGCTGGGCACTGAACGTGTAATAGTGAATGTGACTGGAGATATGGGCAAGTCGCCGATACGCAACAGCAAATGACAGAAAGCAGGACAGGAAAAATCCGAGTCCATGTCGTTCCAGGTACATGCTGACCCAGGTGAGCACCACCGTGGAAACAAAAAACAGCAGCGTCAGCCTGAATACCGCCATGCGATCATCGAAATACAGCAGCAACAGACAGATGGTGGAGAAAACGATGAACATGTAAAAGGCCAGCACCAGCACCGTGAAGGTATCGATCTGATAGGAGGTGAAGCCGAGCTTTGGCAAGAATCGAATACCTAGAGCCAGGCAAATGACCGAGACAATTAACTGGATGCCCATCATAAGAGTCAACTGCTGCATCAGCACTTTGTTCATTTCGTGCTTGGCTTGATTGATGTCCAGAATGGTGCCCTTTTCAATAATCGTGTCATAGTATTTTCGATACTTGGGATAGAAAGCCGTCTCCACACTCATAACGAAGATAACCATAGACGGGATGACGGTGATAAACCCGTAAAAAACGGGCAGATCATAAAAATTGGAGACATAGTAAATGTTCTGAATCGGGTATTGATAGGTTGGCGCAATCCAGTACATGAACTGATGAACATACAAACCGAGCGCAAGAAAAAAGCTGGAGCCGATCAAGCTGTGAAATTTCTTGCGATAGGACAGAAAATGAAAGGATACCGGCGAATCTTCGTCTGTCCGAAAAAAGCGATCGATCCGGTGCAGCAGCCAGCCAGCCGTGAACAGAAAGCCAAATACAAAGCAGTAAAGCAGGTGTTGTGCTTGATGGATATCAAAGTAATGCACGCAAACAAACAGACTGGTCAAGGTAAGGAAAACGCCGATCAAGTACGCGTGCACGATCGATTTGTAATGTTTCACGGCTGTCACATAGGTAGAAGCCAGCCAGATAATCACGAGCTCCTGATAGAACAGGAAGGCTGGTAGAATGAGCTTCCAGTGTGCCAGTTTCATCAGGATAAAGGGCAGGGCCACCAGGCTGCTGGCGATCAGGCACAGACACAGGCATCCGTAAAATGTCGAAATGAGATGGGTGTAATTTTTTGTGAACAACCGATCAGCCAGATAGCGGGTGATGAACATATTGACAATGCTGGTAATCAGGTAAGAAAAAATAAAAGCATAGACCATCGAAACATGGATGAGCTCTCGCTCTACAAAATCAACCCCCGTTTGAAGCGACAAGCCTTGCACGCCCAAAATCATGAAAATACAGGAGATCAAGGGACCTACGGTGATAAATGAGGTGAAAGCAAAGGCCCGAACCTTTTGCAGTAAGCCCTCTTTGCGGTATAGCTTTCTAAGTTCAAAACCAATTCCAGCCATACCTTAACCTCCTAATTGCTGATAGAGTGCTTTATACTGAGAGATAAAGCTGTCCATCGTATAGTTGCTCTTTACCCGATTCAGTCCGTTCAGTCCGTATTGTGTGCGAAGCTCGGGATTCCGGCAAAGTTCGATCAGAGCTTGTCCAATCTGTTCATAGTGCATGACCGGTGCCACCATGCCGGCTGGACCATAGGGATCGTCCTTGCCGTAGATCAATTCCTTGCAACTACCGACATCAGTGGTGACAAATGGCTTGCCTGCCGCCATTCCCTCCAGCAGGGCCAGCGGCTGTCCCTCACTGATGCTAGTCAGCGTCAAGATATCCATGCGCCCCATGTACGCCTTGATCGGGATCTGGCCTGTGAATATGACGTTTTGCAAATCCAGAGATTTGGCCAGTTGCAGACATTCATCGTAATACTGGAGGTCTTCCTCGTAAGGCCCCATGACATAGAAGCGGGCATTCGGCACTTCACGCTGTACGACCTGAAAGCTGTGCAACATCGTTTTGATATCTTTGATAGGCACGACCCGAATGAAGGCGCCGATATTGATGAATTGCCTGTCTTCCTCTGTAGGAGGAGCGATATCTTCAAAAAAGGTAACGTTCACGCCATTGGGAATGATTTTGATTTTGTCTTCCTCGCACCCCAGTTCTACTTCAATCTCCTTATTGCGATGGAAGAGGGTAATGACCTCATCGGTCAACTGATAGGCACAACCGGACAGCGAATAAAAGTATTGAATCCAGAGGTCTTTGAAGTAGCCTTTCACCCAGTCGGCCTTGATGATTTCTTCCTCTCTTTCCCTGGAATAGATTCCGTGCTCTGTCAGCAAAAAAGGCTTGTGGTGCTGGTACTTGGCATACGCCCCCATCAAGCCTGCATATCCGGTGGATACGCTATGGTACAAATCCGCTTCCGGCATATCATCTCTCAGCAGCTGAAGCATGGGCAGCAGCATAGAGCGCACCGTCCAGAATAGCTCTGTGAAGGGAACCTGTGAATATTGGGTAAGAGCAAGCTCCTGAATCATGTCATAGAAGTTGAGACTCATCAGAAACTCGGTAGAGCTTTTTTTCTTAATCGTTTCCATCGTGTCAAAAAAGGACGCCCAGTCAATCTGAAGATCGTTGCGCAGAATCTGCAGGAAATGCTCCGAACCCTTATCACCAAGGCGAAATTTCTTCCCCCAAGTCGCGGCTTCAGATTTGTAATCATCAAGAAAGGCTTCCCGGACTTCGATGACGTTGTCAGGCAGTTCATAACGATACTGACCTTTCTTGGATGCTTCTGCGCCGATGGCATAAATAATAAATTCATGCTCAGGCATGGCGCGAATCAGGCTGTGCACCCAGCTTGAAACGCCACCGGAAATGTAGGGATAAGAGCCCTCTGCCAATATGCATATTCTCATGATACCACCAGTTTTATTTCAGATTTGGCTTTCGTTGTTTCTACCAGATACGTCTGATCATCAATTTTCTGAACCGTACAATCGATCGCTTCGCGAATCTCTTTATCTGTTCGAAGGATGAAGGTCATAGTCTGTTGTTCAGAGAAATCATTCAGATAGATTTGAATGCGTTCATTCGTTTGATGGAAATAGACCTCCGTTTCGAGATGCTTCTCCAGTGCAATGGCTGCTTCAGCAGAGGTCATAGGGTTGAGCCAAGGATATTGATTGGAGAAAAGAGAAATAAAGGCTTCAAAGTCGGCTTTTAGATCGTCCCATGATTTTCGCTCCGCATTCCGATGATCAAAATCAGTGATATCATCGGGATGGAAGAAATGAGAGAAGATCCCGATTGTCGTAAGTCCATTGATGGCTGACCACTGATTGAACTCGCTGTTCTCAAAGCCCGAAGTTAACCGAGGGAGTTCAATCAATCCATCTTCCGCCACTTCATATTCCTGAATATATGCGGTACGGCTGTAGTCTTCATTATAGAGCGAAGCAATATTCGTCAACTCCGGCCAGCTGGCCTTGAGGGCATCTCTTCCCGTCTCGTCGAGTGCATTGGAAGGCGGGACATAGGTCTGGATCGCGTAATCGGGAAAGGAACGTCTGAAATGCTGAAGCGCCTCCTTGATGGCAAGAGACATCTCTGCTTCAGACTTCCAGGACTTGTAGTCAAAGAAGTTGGCGATGCGTTTGCTCGTTACGAGAGACTGGTGATTATAGCCGTGCAGGCCGATTTCGCCACCCTGCTTGAGGATATCCCGGCCATAGATAACCAGGTTGCTCATATTCTCATCTACTGGGGATGAAAAGGGAGGCTCTACCTGATTCTGATAGGATTGTATGAACACAGACGTGTATTTTAAATTGTACCGGTCTCCCATTGCGATGATATCCGGCCACCATATTTCCTTGATAAATCTCGTCATGGCCCGTCCATAATGATCATAAATTTGGAGTGAGCCTTGCTGACTTTTATTCTTTCTGTCAATCACACCGGAGTATGGCGCCGGAAAGTCATCCAGGTACATGATCTTCGCATTGAGAATGGGATAGATGAAATCGGGTTGAATAAAACTGAGCGTTCCGGCAATGAGGCCGCGGCTAAGCTTTTCCTGGAGGATCTGTCCGTTGAATACGGTAAAGCTCCCTTCTCCGTATGGTGTATGCCAGAGCAAAGGGATATTGTCATTTGAAGTCATCCAGACTTCCGTTTCTTTATCCAGATATACATTCAGCGAGACGTTAAGCAAGAAAGCTTCCTGGAATGAAGTTCCCGCCATGTTCAGCAGGATGTTTTTGGCGAACGAGACGCCCGTAGTCTCCATCCATTCGCCGTAGTCATACATACCTAGAAAACGATATAATCCGTGGAACTGGTCATTTCGGGCAGGCAGATCGGTAAAAAAGACATCGCCCCCGTCCTGGACGTACGCAATCAGCTCTGTCAGGCCCCAATACTCAGTCACGTCTGGGCTTGTAATGATCAGCATGTCATAGGAAGCGGGATTGAAGCTCGCCAGTTCCGTAACGGGAACCAGTTGCGTAGATTTCTTCATGTAGGACATAACCTGCTCTACATGTTCGGTAGCTGCATCGCTATAGGGATGACCAGGCTGATGAATAATGGCATAGCGCTGTTGGATCGTTGCCATCTCTTCTTTCTCTTCGCCAGAGAGGGCATGGACCACCTTGTCCGGATGATACCGTTCAATCTTGTTTAACTGGTCGTTCCAGGTAATCAAATAGGATGATCTGGACAGCTCGATAATGAGGATGAGAATCAATACGATGGCGACCATAATCCATATATTTTTTGATTCCAGATTGCGTTTTATTTTGCTCATCTCTCTCACTTCCCTCACTTCATTCACATCCAGTATCGAATCGTCGTCAAGGCTTCATTGGTCAATTTGATTGGAGAAGCCTTCAAATTGTGAAGTGTCTGATCAAATTCATCCTTCGATCGAAGCACATAATACAGCTCAAGCTGAAGCAGATAGGCTTCTTCACTGAGCGGGAACTGCTCCAGGTAACGTTCACTTGCTTCTCGGGCATCCGCATAGTTGGACAGCACAATGTCATTTCGAATTTTATGAGTGAAATGTTTTTCCTCGGCTTCTCCGGTATCGATCAGACGTTGCAACACCTCTGCGTACAATGCCTGATATTGCTTTCGTGTACTGCGATCAATGAAGCGGCTTTGCAAAAATGTGTCCAGGGAAGAAGCGAACTGCTTCAACACCGTCACATCTTGCTTGTTCTGTTCATAATGAACCGCCAGTTTCTGGATCTCCATCATCAACTGTCCGCGAAAGCTGGTAACAGCGGTCACCGCATAATGGGAGGTTTCCGTATCTTCATTCTCGATCGCAGCTTCAAGCAGCGAGACATTTTTGATTGCATCGTTTTTCAGTGCATCAAGCAGCAGTCGGCGTCGGACCGATGGAGTGGACATGGAGAGAGCCTCCGTCAAGGGCACAATATTGATTTCCCGTTGTACATCCTCTGACACAATATAGGGGTTGCTTTGTCTCTCCTGTCGCATTTCTTCTTCGAGTTCTTTCATCCAGTCTGCTACTTTGACAGCGGGCTTGCCTCTTTCCGACACATGCATCCAGATGGCAAACAGCAATCCGATATACGGAATGAGTAAACTAATCGCTACTTTTACAGGTGATCGCTTGACTAGACGGAAGAGCACAATATAAATGAGGGCGAGTATATAGTAGACGATGATGACGTATTCATGCATATAATCGATCCTCACTCATCATTTCAACGAAAATACGGGAATGTTCGAGGCGCTGGATGACAATATCGGCTTCATCCGGGTTTGTGTTATGCAGTAAAATGCAAATGGCGCCGTGATAATAGCCAAAGGCGTCTGTGTCTCTGAGCATTTTGTGAAGAAGCTGTCCAACAGCCTGTTCGGAAAGCGATGTCCGGATGATTCGCAGCAAGGTGAAGGTCACGAGCTGCTTGCGCTTCCCCTCCTGCATGTTGGCGAGCATGCTGGTGAAGTAGGGTTCAAGGATGATCTTGGTGCCCGGCATATATTTTTCATTGGCATTCGTGGTCTCGAACTGGATCGCTCTTGAAAGTGAAGTGGCAATCAGCTTGCTCGTCACGATCAAGGCATTCTCCCGGTAAAGGGAAAAGTGCTGAAAGGCAACCTGGTGCACGAAGATGACGGAGGTAACCCGATTCTCATAGACGATCGGAATGATATACATCGGCAAATCAGGATCCAGTGTCTTGTTCATCCAGATGATGCGTTGCTCAATCGCCTTTTTCAGATAAGGTTCATTCTCTACCTTGATGGAGCGTGGATGGTTCGAAGCCAGTGCCTGAGATTTGGCCATCAAGCGCAAATAATATTGATCCTCATTAATGGAATAGACGGAAACCTGGCTGGATTTCGTAATCTTTTCGAGCACTTCCACCGATGATTGCAGCACCTGTTGCGGTTCTAACAGCTCCAATTCCTTGATGATGCTATAGATGGTGCCCAGACTTTCCTCATTATGAATGATTTGAGACTGCAATTCTTCCTTGACCACCTGCGTGTCCCGATAGACCCGATTCAGAAAATGATATCTTTCTTTTTCGTTCTCCAGCTGTTCACGCGCATACTCCACATCGGCTCTTCGTTTGTCCGTAGAGTAGCCAATAAGCAGTCCAAAGAAAAGATAGATGGCAATGTTGAACAGGGCATCGGTATCATAGAGTAGAGAAACCAGCTCCCTGCCTGAATCCAGGCGCTCATAGAAATACAACCCGATGCTGAGCAGTACGGAAATCAGAGACTGACGGGTACCATACAGAACGGAAATAAAAATAATATAAATGATCTTGTAATCAATGAAGGTGTGCTGTACCCAGTGATGATTGGCCATGGTGAACCAGCACAGCAAAATAAAAATCACCAGGTTCTCTATATAGGGAAGCCATTTGATTTTTTTATGGATGGGTTCTTTTTTTTTTGCCTGCGTCTTTTTTTTACCGGCAGCCTTTGTTCCTCGCTGCCATTCAAAGGTTTTCTTCAACCCTTTGTCCAAATCATAAAGAGGAACCCAATCCAGCGTCTTCACAATTTGCCGGTTGTCTAATCTGGATTGATAGATATCGCCCGGTTTCGGGTCCAGATACGAGGTTTGATGGATCGTTTTGAATTGTGAAAGTTTCTCCAGCAACTCGTTAATGGACGTCTCTGAATTGGTAGACAAATTGAGTACGCCTTCCGCTGTGCTCTTGGCACCCTTGAAGATCGCATCGGCTACGTCCTCAACGTAGATGAAATCTCTCGTTTGCTCCCCGTCACCATAGACCTGAATCTCTTCGTTTCGTTGCAGGCGATCCATGAAAATGGAGATTACGCCGCCTTCTGCACTGCTCGTCTGCCGCGGTCCATATACGTTGGAAAAACGAAAGCATAGCGAGGACAGCTGATAAATCTGCTTCCACTTCTGCGTGTAATATTCCCCTAGCAGCTTGTTCATTCCATACGGAGACAGCGGGTCACACAGGTGGTCTTCCTGCAAAGGCAGTTGAGAAGAGTTGCCATAAACGGCTGCGGAAGAGGCCAGCATGAATCGCCGCACATGGTGCTTGCTGGATAATTCGAGCATATGTACCAGACCGGAAATGTTGGCGTGCGTATCCTGATAAGGGTGTTCGATGGACGTATGCACATTGGTTTGCGCAGCCAGGTGAACAACCACATCAAACTGAACGCTCCGAAATACCTCTTCACATTTCGAATCCGTTATATCCAGTTCATAGAAATGATGCGGGATCGTCACATTTTCTTTGTGGCCCGTGGATAAATTGTCTATGATATAGATTTTGTAGCCTTCTTTGAAAAATCTTTCTGCGACGAAAGACCCAATGAAGCCATAGCCTCCAGTAATTAGAACATTCAAGGAAATTTCCCTTTCTGTATATGAAATAAGCCAGAATCTGATGAAATGGACGTGTTGATCTTTTCTTGAATTGTAAAGAAAGCTAGGACTTTAGTCAATGATTTGGTTGGAAACGACTAAAAAGTTTAGGTGAACTTTAGCAAAAATAAAGTAGAATGAAAAATGTTGTCGAATGAAAGAATGTCTTGTCTGTCTATTCTTCATTATAATATAGTGAGACCAAAGATAAAAAGGAATTAAAAGGAACAGAGAGGGGTCTGACCATGTCCAAATGGATCCGATATGTCCGTGTTTTACTATTGACAGGGGGATTAGCGGTTGTTGCTTTTTTTACCAGTCAGATTTGGAGTGAATCATCTACAAAAATGATGACCTTTTATCCAACTGAAACGGACGAGCTGCTGATCAATCCGTATAAGGGATTCAGTGCAGATGCCACAGACGTGGACTGGATTGAGTTTCCCGTCTCACTGGCCCATGTCAACATTGACTGGAAGGACTTTGAACCTGAGGAGGGCGTCTATCGATTCGATGACATCGAGGAACAAGCGTATTTCGAGGAATGGAAGTCCAGAAACGTTCGGTTCGTCCTTCGATTTGTGCTGGATGACCCAGGCGATACAATGACCAGCACGATACCAGATTGGCTCTATGAGAAAATCGATCAATCCGGTACCTGGTATGAGGTGGATTATGGCAAAGGCTTCAGTCCGGATTACGCCCATCCTGAGTTGATCCAGGCTCATCAAAAAGCGATTGCTGCTCTGGCAGCCCGTTACGATGAAGATCCTTCCATTGCCTTTATTCAGATCGGGAGCATCGGACACTGGGGGGAGTGGCACACGGCAAGAATGGACAATAAACGCATTCCGTATCCCAAGCAGCCTGTTGCTACCCAGTATATACAGCACTACCTGGATCATTTTGCACATGACAAGTTGATGATGAGAAGACCGGAGCCGTTGGCTCTGAAGCACCGTCTGGGCCTGTTTAATGATGCCTTTGGCAATGAGCAGGAGACCATCGAGGAATTCGTAAGCTGGGTGAATGAGGGATATACGTCATGGCTGACTGATGAAGAGATGCCGGCTATGCCGGATTATTGGAAGCACGGGGCAGGCGGCGGAGAATTTTCAACCCAGGATGCCATTACAAGCTATTTTCAGAAGGATCGTTTTGGCAGTGTCATGACGCAATTGCAATTGACGCATGCCAGCTGGATGGGACCCAATTCCCCGGTGACCCAGTCGCTCCGTGTGGAAGAGCGGCAGCGAGCGGAACAATTCGTCAATGCGATGGGGTATCATTTTGTCGTTCGCTCCGTTCAGCATCCTGAAAAGGGCAGCAGGGGAGAGGAGATAAACGTGGAAATCGAGGTTGAAAACAAGGGTGTGGCCCCTTTTTACTTTGATTGGCCCATTGAATTGTCGCTCGCAAATGAAACCGGAAAGCTGGTTTTTCAAACCGAACTGCAAGAGGATATTCGCTCCTGGCTACCCGGGACGCATACCTTCGAAGCTCGATTCAAATTGCCTGAAGCCATACCTGCAGGTGAGTATCAGCTCCTGATTGCGATACTCGACCCGAGTACAGCAAAGCCAGGAATGAGTCTGGCCATGGAAGGACGGCAGCAAGACGGGAGATATGGGCTAGGCAAGCTGAAACTTCAATAAATGTAGATGGCTTTGGTCGTCGCCTCATAGAAAACTTCCTTGTCTAGAAAATACAAAAGGGTGCGGACAGGTACGAAGATGGCATGATCGATCAGCTGAGGTGAATCCCAGTCTGAGTAAATGTGCTGTCCGGTTACAAAATACGGCTCAGAGATGGTCCAACTGATCGACTGATGATAGGCAGACTGAAACTGAAGCTTTTTTTGCTGGTGCTGCCATTCAAAGGTAGTGTGAACGAGTTCAAATATGCTGCGAACCGGCAAATAGGCTCGTTGCTCCAAGATTTTGACTTGCTGGGGCAGGGAAGCCTGTAAACCATTCACGTAAACCGTGTCCGTCTGCCCTGAATCTCTTGAAATCAAATAGATCGCGTCTTGCGGGAAATGAAGCAACACGTTTCCGCTTGATGAAGTTTGTGTGAAATAGCGATACGGGGTCGCTTGTGGCACTTGTACTTGCAGAATCGGGGAGCCCTTCCCGTCTCTGATCGTGGCGGAGGCCGTATGGGCATCAGGTGAGACAGGTGAGAATATGGCGGGCTGCTGATTTGATTCCGGGACAGGGGCGTTCACTTGTTTCAGCAAATTGCCTTGCAAATCCCATTGTAACGTAAGGACGGCCTGCTTCTCACGATGATATAGCAGACCGGTCAAGCCATGCTCATCGAGCGAGAGGGATTTCCAGTCTGACAGAGCCGGGACGGGATAGGACCAGAGCAGGGTACCTTGCATGGAATACGCGCTGAGCCGATCGGCATAGGGAATAAATACGAAATAATCTTCATAGAGGAGGGGCGGAAGCATTCCCGCTTTCTTCGTCCAACGGATGGTCTGCTTTTCTTCCATGAGCAACAGTTGAATGGAGGAAGCAGGATCGTTTGATTTCATGGCAATATGAATAGGCGGTTGTTCCGCCTGGCTGAATGTCGGCTGTGGATGTGGAAGCAGTACAAGAAACAGGGACAACAGCACGATGGAAGCCATCGACATGAAATGAGTTCGGTTCACGTGTTTCTCCTCCTGATCATGAATGCGATACGGGACCCGCTCATAAACGACGAGTTTATGAACTTTAAAATAGCACAAAATGGGCAAACGATAAAGGAAAATACTAGGCAAACCTCCGCCCTGTTCGCATCGATACGAGGAGGAGTGGAAGCGATGAGATTTTCAAAGATGGGAATGGTGTTCATTATGATCACGTTAATCTTTGCCGGCTTGTTTAAACATGCAACGGTCCAGGATGCAGATGCACAAGAAAGAGGCGCGAAGCTGCTCATTTATTACGGGACGCCAAAAGGGATTAATGGAAGCTGGGACAATGAGCTGGCAGCCCGACAATTTGCCATGTATGACTACGTGGTTTGGGGAGCGGGACTGGAGGAAGCGTCGCACGAACACCATTTGTCCAGTAAAGAGATCCTGAAGAACGTACGAGACATCTCCCCGCAAACACAACTATTCGGCTATGTGGATATCGGAGTCAGCACGCATGATTTTTCATTGCGGGAGATGAAGCAGAAAATCAGGAAATGGCGACAACTTGGCGTTTCAGGTATTTTTCTGGATGATGCCGGATATGATTTTGAAGTGCCGCGCGAAAGGCTGAATCGAGTCGTCAAATATGTCCATCACCTGGGACTTCCGGTTTGTGTCAACGCCTGGCATCCGTCAGACGTGTTCAGCTCGGATCGGCATGACAGGTACAATCCCAGAGGCTTGCCTTCGGAATTAGGCTCGGCAGATTATTATTTACTGGAGAACTTTATTCAGCCATCCGGTATGAAAGGGAACGCTGCACATCCACTGATTGCAGAGGGCTGGCTCAATAAATTGCAACAGGTGACCCACTACCGGCAGGCAACAGGGACAAAGTTGCTGTCGGTCAGTATGATGGACTACCAGGTGTACGAGGAAAGTGATCTCGATGCCTTTTTTCAAATCCATGAAGTGGCTGCCGCGATATTTTCACTGGACGGGTACGGGGTGAGTCCCATGCATTACAGCTCCAGTGCTCCCTATTATGACGTAGTGAGACATGCGTCCTATCTATCGGATTATTTCAACTACTATACGGTGAACCCTGAAGTCAAAACATGGGCACCTGAGGTCCCGAATGTACAAGGCGGTCACTACCTGGAAAGAGAGGGATTTGTTCTTCGTACGAGACTGGGCCATTACGAGGTGGCCTATCCGCCAACCGTGAAAAGGGAATAAGCATATAGAACAGCCCCTCTCTGGTCAGCGAGTGCCGATGTGAGAGGGGCTGTTTTTTATATGGGTCGTTAGTCCTGTTTGGATTTAGAACTTGAAAATGTCAATGGTACGTTGCAGTTTGGACACCATCGTCGTCATCTGTTCGGACTGTTGTACCATCGCCTCTACCGCTGCGATCTGCTCTTTCATGGAAGCAGAAACCTCTTCCGTACCAGCAGCAGATTCCTGTGTAATGGCAGAAATGTTTTCCATAGATGCCGAGATGCGCTTGGCACTTTCCAACATGGTATCGCTTTCTTTGGAGAAACTATAAATCTGGTCGGAAATGAATTTAACACTATGTACGATATCCGCGAATACCTTTTCTGTTTCCTGGATTAAGCGGGTTTGCTCATGCACGACTTCCTCATTGATACTGATATTTTCAATCGCCTGCTTGATGCCCGCTTCAATGCTTTTTACCAGGTTGAATACTTCTCTTGTAGAGGACGTGGATTCCTCTGCCAGATTCCGTACTTCCTGAGCTACGACGGCAAATCCCTTGCCGTGCTCCCCTGCGCGTGCGGCTTCAATGGAAGCATTCAGGGACAACAGGTTGGTCTGTTCTGCAATTTCTGAGATGGTGTGCGTAATTTTGGTGATGCCTTTTGCTTGTGTCGCCAGCTCGGAGATGGCTTTCGAAACATTGGAGGAAGCGGATACATTTCGCTTCACGCCTTCACTCTGTGTTTCAACGGCTCCTCGTCCTTTCTCGACGAGCTGCATCATCTGCTCGGAATGGGTATTCATATCTTTTGTAGAGGTCGCATACCCGGTTACCTTGATCTCGATATCCTTGATGGCGACGGAAATATTCGTGACATCCTCCGATATTTCACTCGCTCCGGTAGCCAGCTCGTCCGTTGCACTGGTTACCTGGCCAATGACATCCTTCATTCCGGTATTTTTATGAAAAATGTCTCGGCTTGAATCAGAAACGTGCTTGGATAAATTCGTCGTTTCATTTAAAATGTCCTTGAGCTTGTCGATCATTTTGTTAAAGGATTCTGCAAGCTCTCCGAGCGTATCCTGCGAGTTGGTTGAAACACGCTGCGTGAAGTCGCCCTTGGAAATACTTAGCGCAATTCGGGACATTTCCCGAATCGGGTCGGTCAGCATACTCTCCAGCATATTGACGAGGGGATAAATGGCTCCCAACAATACGACGATGAGAATGACGCCGAAAAGCGGACTAGAGCTCGTTGCCAAAATGAAAATCAACATCATGATTGAGAAAAGACCAACGATGCTGTACGTCCCGATTAACAGCTTGTGTTTGAAGGAAAATCTGTTCATCCATTCCATAGGCCCATACTCCTTACTATTATGTATTCGAAAATGTCATATCTTATTCATGATTATATCACTGTTGACAATATTGGTCTATAAAGCGCTTTAATTGATAAACCATGTCGAAAGGATGATAAAGATGAAGATTAAAAGCATTCATCATGTGAGTTTACTCGTCACGAATATCGAACGTTCTACCGCATTTTACAAGGAGATTCTGCAAATGGAGGAGCTTCCCCGTCCTGATTTTGACTTTGAAGGGGCCTGGCTGGCAGTGGGTCAGCAGCAGCTTCACTTGATCGTGCATGAAGGTCAGACCTGGCGTGAGGGAGGCATCGATACACGTGATGGGCATGTCGCTTTTGAGGTAGCGGATTACGAGGAGACGTTAAGGTGGCTCGAACAGAAGGGTATTCCCTTTAAGGCCAATCCGTCGAGCAGAGCAGGATTCCCGCAAATTTTTATTCTTGATCCAGATCATAATGTGATTGAACTAAATATGCAGGAGAAATAAACATTGAACAATATTGTTAATTATTGTTGAAAAAAGGGTACGAACGTCGTATAATGAGTCACATGACCTAGTACTGTTAGATTATGGAGGGTGAGGGACTGAATGCTGTGTTAAGAGAGGGGGCGACTTCGTGAAGGATACTGCTAACATCTCGCTGGCGAAACAGATCGAATGTGTATTCTGGGAAATCAGTCAAGAGCTTCTCCACCTGTCTTCAGGACTTATATTTATACATATCCGAAATAATATTGTGGGGAAATTCGGGGTAAAACATGATCCCATTGAATCTGTCAATGGCAAGTGGGAAGGTACCGAAAAAGGACTTACAGCCAAACAGATTAACGCTTTTCGTGAAATGGCAGTTGAATCGTTGGCTTACAAACATTGGACACATGGCGAAATTCAATTTGAATTCGCGTTGAAAAAAGATTTGCTGTACACAAGCGTTACTTTTGAATCCAATTACAATATGGCAAACCGTCTCAAGGATCAATCCTAGCTCACACCCTATTCGAGTCAGTCTAGGTCTTTATGAGCAAAGCGCACTGCAGTCATCGGACCGCAGTGCGCTTTGTTTTTCACTAGTCTGTTTATTCGATTCCTTTGAGCCATTCGTTGACTTTGTCTTCATTGTCAGCTACCCACTTGGCAGCCGCTTCTTCAGGGGACTTTCCTTCATAAATATCGACCATGACCGCTTCCATATCGGCTGGTGTCCAGTTGAACTGATCCAGCACTTGATAAGCTTGAGGCATGTCATCTTTCAGACCTTTATGAACGAGGGTGTTGATTTGTTCAGCACCACCATAGTTCCCTTTTGGATCTTCCAGGTATTTCAGATCAAACTTCGCAAACTTCCAGTGCGGCGTCCAGCCCGTTACGACGATCGGCTCTTCATTGTTGTAGGCACTTTCCAACGCTTTTGCCATTGCTGCAGAAGAACTTGGCAGCAGATTCCAGCCTTCGAGGCTATAGTCTTCAATGACTTTCTCTGTTCCGGTCATGATTCCAGCGCCCGGCTCGATTCCGGTAATGGTGGATTCAAGGGAATCAGCCACGTCTGCATTATTCAAGTCTTCGATAGACGTAATGTCCATGTAGGCTGGTACGACCAGACCAATTTTCGTTCCTTCCAGGTTGGGTCCCAAGTCTTCCAGTCCATCCTGGTACTGTTCCACGTAGTGACCATGTGTCGTAGGCAGCCATGCTGCTACCATCGCATGCGCGCTGCCGTCTGCAACACCTGCATACATAGGACCAGCGTCTACTTGCATCATTTCAACTTCCATATCCAGTTTGGATTCCAGTACTTCCTTCACAACATGGGTGCTGGCAATTTCAGAATCCCAGGCCACATAAGCAAGCTTGATGGTTTTGCCTGCATCAGACGCTTCACCTGCGGCTGCGTTGTTGCCACTGTTGTTGTTTGCATTGTTTTCCTCATTGTTCCCACCGCAAGCGGCTAGCACAAGTGCAAGTACGGTAAAAAGCAAGAATGACTTTCCAAAAAAATTCCTCATGTTCAAAGACCCTCCAAAAAATTTCATTTATTTTTTATTGACCATGCTTTGTGTCAGTCGATCCAGAATAATTGCCAGAATGACGACCGCGATCCCTGCCTCAAAACCAACGCCAGTCTTCGTCTGGGTAACGGCCGCATAGACAGCAGTTCCCAGTCCCTGTGCACCAATCATAGAGGCGATAACCACCATGGAAAGGGACAGCATGATCGTCTGGTTGATTCCAGCCATAATGGTCGGAATAGCCAGTGGCAACTGCAACTTGAACAGCTTTTGTGTAGAGGTGGAACCAAATGCATCAGCGGCTTCCACCAGATCCTTCGGAACCTGTTCAATGCCCAGATAAGTCAGGCGAATCGTAGGCGGAATCGCGAAGATAATCGAGGCAATTACGCCGGGTACGACCCCGAGGCCAAAGAAAGTAACGGCCGGGAGCAAATACACAAATGCAGGCATGGTCTGCATAAAATCAAGAATCGGTTGTACGACGCGGTAAATATTTTTCGATTTCGCTGACAAGATCCCGATGGGTACACCGACCACAATCGACAAGAGTGCGGCGGTAAATACGAGAGCCAGTGTCTTCATCGTATGATCCCAGTAACCGAGATTGTCAATAAACAGCAAGCCGATGAGAGAGAAGAGGCCTAGCTTCAAACCACCCATGAAATAGGCCAGTAAACTGATCACCAGAATGGTGATGATCGGATGGGGCAGTTCAAGCAGCCATTCCAGTCTGTCTACCGTGAAATTGATGGTATTGCCAATCGCATCAAACAAAAAACCAAGATTATCTCTCATCCATTCTTCGGTAGATACGACCCAGTCCCCTAACGGGATCTTGGGCAGCCCTGTGCTGGATAACGGGTTCATGTCGTTTCACTTCCTTCCGTACTTTGTCCGGAGAGTGCAGCCAGTACAGCGCCACGTACGACAAGTCCCTTCAGCCGGTTCTGATCTCCTACTACCGCGAGTGGAATGCGGGTTGAACTGACCGTGTCGAACAGTTCATACAGCAGCGTATCAGGGGCAGCGGTCGGAATATCCTGAATTAAAATATCCGCCAGCTTCTTGCCTTCCTTCACTGCTGCGGCCGCGTCTTCGGCTGTCACCGCACCGAGCAGCGTTTTGCTGCGATCCACGACATACAGATTGGAAATCCCTTCATCCTTCATGAGCTGCAGTGCCACACGAGGACCCTTGTCCAAGGTGATGGTTTCTGCGCGCTGCATGACGTGGGCTGCTGTAAATACTTTGGATACGTCCACGTCTTCCACGAAGCGCTCAACGTATTCGTTGGCCGGATTCATCATGATTTCCTCTGGTGTACCGACCTGAACGACACTGCCGTCCTTCATTAGGGCAATCCGGTCTCCGATGCGAAGTGCTTCATCCAGATCATGGGTAATGAAGATAATCGTCTTCTTCATTTTGGCTTGCAGTTCAAGCAACTCGTCCTGCATATCCTTGCGAATCAATGGATCAAGGGCACTGAAAGCTTCATCCATCAGCAGGATATCAGGATCATTGGCAAGTCCGCGAGCCAGACCGACCCGCTGCTGCATGCCGCCGCTCAGTTGATCCGGATAGCTGTCGCCGTAACCCTTCAGTCCGACAAGCTCCAGTGATTCGACCGCCTTGCTGCGACGCTCTGTCTTCGACATTCCCTGTACCTCAAGGCCATACTCTACATTCTGGAGTACCGTTCGATGAGGAAACAGGGCGAACTTTTGAAATACCATGCTCATTTTTTTACGTCGGACGTCGCGCAGTTTTTCTTGCGACATCTGAACAAGATCCGTGCCATTTAAGGATACTTTACCGCTGGTTGGCTCGATCAGACGATTCAATAGTCTGACGAGTGTGGATTTCCCTGAGCCCGACAGGCCCATAATAACGAAAATCTCACCTTGTTCAATATGAAAGCTAACCCGGTTGACCCCGACCGTATGCTTGGTTTCTTTTAATATGCGTTCCTTGCTCCAGCCTTCCTGCAGGAGAGGGACGATTTTTTTGGGCTCTGAACCGAATATCTTTGTTAGCCCATCGACTTCGATAAGTGGCATGGTGTCACCTCATTTCCGTGTTTATTCGCTCTTTGCGCTACGGATTCAAGTTTAGAGAAAGAATCCCGATCGGTCAAAAGAGTTTATTGTACATACAGAACGTACAGTAAAAACTGTACATACATTACGTACACTATACTCCCTATTCCTTAAAATTCCTCATAATCCGAACACTTTACATCTTTTGCATAGTTGCATAGAATGGGTATGATTAAGTAGGAGATACGGCTGCAATTGCTTTATCTGGGTGTGCGCAAGGGAAGTGGAGCGTGGTAATGATGACAGACGATAGATGGAAACCCATGACCATTTCGGGTCTCAAAACGAGGAGGTGTGTGCATGAACGAACCGATTGAACTTTCAGAAGAACAGCAGAACAAGCTGGAAGCAGCACGCCGCAGAGTGATTGAGACCGTTGGCAAAAATATGGAACTGTATGGTGTAACCCTGTCAGTCGGTTATTTATATGGAGAAATGTTTTTCAAGGATCATGCGGTCACGTTGGACGAGATGGGCAAGATCATGGGTATGAGCAAAACGAGCATGAGCACCGGCATGCGCACCTTGATGGATTTGAAAATGGTGAACAAAGTGTGGGAGAAAGGAACCCGCAAGGATCTGTATGAAGTGGAGTGGGACTGGTACCAGACCTTTGTCGACTTTTTCAATGTGAAATGGAGAAAGCTGGCCGAGACCAATATGCACGCGGTCAAAAGGTCTATTCGAGAGGTGGAGGCCATTTTGGCAGCCGAGGAAACACCAGAGGAAGCGATTCCGCATCTGCAAAAGGATCTGCTTAAAATGAAGGAAGCCGTACAATATTACAGGTGGCTGGGCAAGCTAATCGATACATTTGAAGACGGATCGATCTTTGAGATGATTCCAAAGGATGAACCGTAACCGACATAGAGATTGACAAAACGCAATCATGCCCCATAATATAGATATACTCAAAACCTCAAAGGTTCATCGATGCAGAGAAGGGAAAGAGTAGGCATGGTCGTTTGACCCCAAGAGAGCTGGCGGTGCTGCGAAGCCGGCGGTCAAATGTGCTGAAATGGGTCCTGGAGCATGATTCTCGAACGAAGTAGAGAGTCCGTCTTATCCGCGTTAAGGATGCAAAGACTTGCATACCGCAGAGATAGATCGGGCTGTGGCATGGAGTGAATTTAGGGTGGCACCACGAGCTCTCGTCCCTTGCGGACGGGGGCTTTTTTGTATTTGTCAGCCGTTCTGTACGCCCTGTGCAGCTAGTGAAAGGCATTATTTGTTTGGCAGAAGTGGTAGGTGCAAGTAAAATCAACGAACAGTGAAATGAAAGGGTGAAGGGTAAGATGAAGCGTGTATTATCTGGTATTCAACCTAGTGGAAAGTTAACGCTGGGCAATTATTTGGGCGCATTGAAGCATTTTGTGACGATGCAGGACGAGTTCGAGAGCTACTTCATGATCGTCGATCTGCATGCCATTACAACCCCTCAGGACCCGGCAGCACTCCGGGAACAGATTGAATCCGTTGCGACGTTATTCGTGGCAGCAGGCCTCAACCCGGAGAAGTCCTCGATCTTTCTGCAATCTCATGTATCGGCTCATGCCGAGCTTGGATGGTTGATGACGACCATGTCCTATATGGGCGAGCTGGAGAGAATGACGCAATTCAAGGATAAATCAGCCGGCAAGGAATCGATTCCGACTGGCCTGTTTGTCTATCCGACCTTGATGGCGGCAGATATTCTACTATATAATGCCGATTTCGTACCGGTTGGCGACGATCAGAAGCAGCATCTGGAGCTGACCAGGGACCTGGCGGAACGGTTCAACCACCGCTATGGTCAAACGTTCCATACGCCGGAGCCACTGATTCAAAAATTTGGGGCGCGTATCATGTCACTTGATGATGCGAGTACCAAAATGTCGAAGAGCAATCCGAACGAAGGAAGTTATGTAGCCATGCTCGATGAGCCCGGCAAAATCCGCAAAAAAATAAAGAGGGCCACCACAGATTCCGAGATGCGGGTACACTACGACAAAACGAACAAGCCGGAAATCAGCAATTTGATGAGCATCTATGCCCATTGCGCGGGCTTGACGCTCGAGCAGATTGAACAGGAATTTGAAGGGAAAGGCTACGGGGATTTCAAAAAGGCACTCGCAGAGCGGGTTGTCGAAGTGCTGGAGCCGATTCAGCAGCGTTATGAGAAGCTGCGCGCCTCCGGTGACATCTATGATATCCTGAAACTTGGCGCGCAGCGCGCAGAGGAAACCGCTCAACAGAAGCTTCAGGAAGCGAAGGAAAAAATGGGCTTCTTGTTGCCGCGTTAATGCTCTTCTCCCTGCTTTTGTTTATTGCGTTTGCTTTTCAGGACAAATCCAAATCCGACAAAACCGATATACAGGACGATAAAGAGCAGGGCGAGCCAGGCTTGCCGATAGCTAAGTGCAGCACCGGCGGCACACAATAGCAGCACCGATCCGAATGCGAACAGCAGAGACAGCTTTTTGTTCATGTGACCGTTTCCTTTCCAAGTGTAATGATGTATATGAAGTGTACCCTGTTCCATGCCATCATGCAACGCTTCAGGCCGGAGAAAAAACTTCGCCGGAATTGCATAATGGATCAGGATCAGAGTCATAATATGTTTGCAAGCTTGCAAGACATGATATACATCTCAGAAAGGAGAGTGCTACATCAAATGGCAACCAGAACAAACGCATTAGTTGTACCTCAAGCAAACCAAGCTTTGCAACAACTGAAATACGAGGTGGCACAGGAACTGGGTATCCAGGTTCCACAAGACGGATACTACGGGAATATGGCCACTCGCGATACAGGTGCTATTGGTGGACATATCACTCGCCGTTTGGTTCAAATTGCTGAGCAAGCTATGGCTGGTCAAGGTCAATAAATGAATAGGCTGTCAAGCCAAAATAAAGCCGCCTCGTTCACATCCTCTTGTGAACCGGGCGGCTTGTTTGTTTAGCTTGTTTGTTTAGTAGGAATCAAAACGAAGCTTCTTTTCCATTCGCTTGTCACTGATCCATCCAACATAACTGTCCATAATTTCCTCGTTCCGATTCAACACCACGACTGCAACAAATGGATATTGCTTGCGATGCCGGTAACGAACGTCAAACCATCTCACCTCGTAGCCCCACGGGTGTTCCTTCCACTCCGCACAGGCATATTTGGTAAAGTAGAGAAAGGACTGAATGTCCGGGTGCTGTTCAGCTTTCTTGACGAGCGGATGATCAGAGCAGGAGGCTGAATCGATCCATTTGAGCTGACGGCTGCTTAATTCACCCAGCCGATATTCTCCGTCCGCCTGTTTTTTGACGACATTCCAGACATGGTACTTGACCGTCGGAATGAGCATATAGGACTCTCCCTCCACATGCTCCGGATCGAGCTGGGGCATACTGCGTGTAAGACGATAATGATGCACCGTCTTAATCACATAATAGAGAACCACGGTGCTGTACAGCACAGGGAAGATGATCTGCGGGGTGGAGATGCCAAGCCCCCATAAGATCAGGGCAAAGGTATGACTGGCAAAAATATAGGGGTCAAAGATATGAATGATATTCCAAGAAATCCATTTGTGAGAGAAAGGCCGAATCGCCTGCGTCCCATACGTATTAAACAAGTCAGAAAAAACATGCAGAGCCACAGCAAGGAATACCCAGGCAGCAATATGCACGATGGGCAAGGAACCGAATACAAGGGTCAATATGCCCGTGATGACAAGGGTCCAGATAAACAGGAAAGGAAGAGAGTGTGTGATTCCCCGGTGATTGCGTATATAAGTGGCATTTCCCTTTAATCGCAAGATGGTATCCGCATCGGGAGCCTGAGAACCGAGAACCATGCCCGTGATGGCTGCTGCTGCCGTGGTCGTATCTGCAGACAGGACCGGATCTACCATGGCTAGTCCCCCCAGGCCAAGCCCGATGACGAAATGCGTACCCGTATCCAATACAATCCCCTCCATAACTTTGTCTTAGAAATGTTGTGATGGTATGATTTTACCATGGAAATGGTTTGTCCTACTATGAAGAAAAGGTGAAGATGGCATGATATTTGTGGAATATGAAATCCGGGAAGACTGCATCCCGAACTATATGAGCTGGATGCAAGCCCTTTGTGAGAACGAGCCGGACAGGGCGGTTTATCAGTCTGCCGACCAGGGCGCCCTGTTTGTGGAAGTATGGCAGCATCCCGGACTGACCGTGGAAGAGGTTCGGTACTACCCGCTTCGCGCGCAGCTGTATCCCTATGTAAAGGGAGGAGAGGAACGGATCAAGGCGTGGGCCTTCCACCGTGTCTCGCCTCTCCCTGAGTAACTGAAGCCATGGTTTCCTTCATTGTTGCCACGCTGTCGTTGAATCATACCCACGGGCAAAAGGCGGCTAGCGTCCGGCTCCAAACGGCAGGGTATAGTTCAGGATCTCGTCGAATTCAATGTAGTCGAGATTGAGGGTCAGCAGCAGGTAGCGTTTTCCGGTTTTGGGATCACTGATAATGATATGATCCCGTCCGGCCGCTTCAAGGTAGCCTTCGAAAATTTTGGCATTCCATTCCGAGTTGTTCTCATAGGTCATGTATAATTTCGCTTTTTTCCCTAGATTCATTCGCAGTATGTTCTCTACATAAGACTGTTCGGCAGGCAATTGACCCTGAACGCCTTGTATTGGACCTGTGCCCGGGATGGTGGTTCCGCTTGGCTGACCCATGCCAGCACCCATTTGCTGTGTCATGCCGGTCATTGGGGAACGGTAGGGATACGTAACCTGGCCGTATCCGTCATAATAACTTTGCATGCAATAACATCCTCCTTCTCACCTTCGTGATGAGCTTAATATTGAAAAACTTGCGGACAGTTGCTGGCCGTCGGGGTGAAGAAGCAATGAGACTTGTACCGGCCGGTGTTGTATTGATTGAACCACTGTACGGGACAAGCCCCGGCCGGTTTGAAAAACCACAGCGAATATTCAGCAGGATGATACTTCTTCCCCTGAATCGCCTGCTTGGCGAGGCGGATGTCTTTATCCCGTGCCCGTTGGTAGAAGTAGCCTTTTTGTGTGGCTTCAAATCCGCCCGGACTCTGGTACACCATCTGCTCCAGATTATCCAGTGCTTTGAAGTCGAGACAGTCCGATACCACGCGGTTGACTCCGACATTGCCGACCATTAGCATGCCGAGTTCTCCATCACCCTCTGCTTCAGCGCGCATTAGCCTTGCCAGCAGTTTCGTTTGATTCGCATTCGTTTTGACAATAGCCACAGCTTTCTTTTCACATCCTTTCTCTCCAATCAGGTTCATGGTGGAAGTGAACAATATAGTCTATTGACCCGACTGCCTAAAGGTGACGATTTGGAGCAGATTTATCGCAAACGGAAAGGAATTGACAATCCATCGACATTCTGGCGGGATTGTTGTCAAAAGAGCCCTGCGCTGATATGATGAAATAGATGAAAACTGGTTTAACGCGATGACGAGTAGATGAAGGGGTCAGTCCCCTTTTCTTTTTTTGTGTTTCAGCGTATAGAAGGAGGTCTAAGGTGGACAAGCAACTGGAAATGAAGTCATCCTCCACCCCTGCGGTCGAGCAATCCTTGACATGGAGGGACTTTATAGAAATTACAAAGCCGCGGATCATCAAATCCAATCTGATCGCGGCATTTGGTGGGTTCTGGCTGGCTTCACAGTGGAATATTGACTGGTTACTTTTTGTATATATGCTGCTGGGTAGTACGCTTGTCATGGCGTCCTCCTGTGTATTCAACAACTATCTGGATCGGGAGCTGGATACCAAGATGGCCCGTACGAAGCACAGGCCGACTGCGACCGGCAAGATGAAGCCGTCAATTGTCTTGTGGTACGGGATCTTGCTCGGCGTTGCAGGGCTGATCGTCCTGAGCGTGATCAATATTTTGACGGCCGTGCTGGGCGCTGTCGGCATGTTTTTTTATGTCGTGGTGTATACCATGTGGCTGAAGCGCACTTCGACGTGGAGTACTTCCGTTGGTGGCGTATCGGGTGCCGTTCCGCCGGTAATCGGCTATACGGCTGTGACCAACACGATTGATATGGGTGCGATATTGCTGTTTGCCCTTCTGTTTTTGTGGCAGCCCCCTCATTTTTGGGCGCTCGGCATTCGCAAAAGAGAGGAATACCGGGCAGCGGGGTTCCCGCTTCTGCCGGTTGTAAAAGGCGTGACACGAACGAAATGGCAGATGCTTCCTTACGTCATTTTGTTGCTGCCTTTCAGCATACTGATGTATGTCTACAACTATACAGGACTTATCTTTCTGGTTGTATCCCTGGTGCTGGGCGTCATATGGCTCTGGATTTGCATCAAAGGTTTGCGTTTAACGGGAGAGAAAGAGGACGAATGGGCGCGAAAAGCATTCTTGTTCTCTATTCAATATTTAATGGTGTCATTTTTGATCATGATTATCGATACAACACGAGTATAGGCACGCTCGGAGTCTGAACGTGGAGGGAAAGTGAAGCATGAAAAGCTATAAGTTGACGTATGCTGCGGTGGCCATTTTGCTCATTGTCGGCGGAGCGATGGTGTATTGGGCGTATTTCAAGGATAGCGGCGGCTCGGATTTTGAAGTCGTCGGTCCAGCGCCTGCTTTTGAATTGCAAAATCTGAACGGGGAAACCGTGACGCTGGAGAATACGAATGGAAAAGCCAGACTGTTTTATTTCTTCTTTTCTACCTGTAAGGATGTGTGTCCACCGACGACTTTTGTGTTGTCTGAGGTTCAGGAAGAGTTGAAGAAAGAAGAGGCATTTGGAGAGGATACGGCGATCATCCAGATCACGTTCGATCCGGAGAACGATACGCCTGAACGGCTCAAGGAATTTTCCTCAGGATACGGGGCAGATGACAGCGGTTGGTATTTTCTGACGAGTGATGATCAGGCATACAGTCAACAAATTACGAATGAATACGGCGTAGCGGTTCAGAAGATGGAAGACGGAGACTATGCCCACACCAATGTGTATGTGCTGGTGGACAAGGAAGGCAATATTCGCAACTATTACGGGATCGGAAACAACATCGAGGATGTGGATCCGGCCGCGATTGCCAAGGACATGATCGAGCTGGCCAACGAGTAGCGTGGAGTAGCTTGAATCATGACGAAAGATGCAGAGATCGGGATTCAGCGCCAACCAGAATATGCAACAACAGAAAAAGGATGCGTTGCCCATGAGTTACTTTACCCACATATTTATTCAAAATATCATCCCGCTCTCGATCTTGATTGGAGCGGGTATTCTTTTGCAACGACGCTTTCAACTGGATATTAAAACGTTATCGAAGTTGATTTTTTATGTGTTTTCTCCCGCGATTATGTTCAGAACCTTGCTGGAAAGCTCCATTTCAGCCTCTCTGTTCTGGAAGATTCTTTTGTTTTTTGTCATTTTCTTTTCATTGCTTATTCTCGTGACGGAAATCGTGCTTCGCATAAAATGGTCGCAAAAAGACAACGGGAGAAGGGTGGCGTTTCGACACAGCGTGCTCTTCTATAACAGTGCCAACTATACTCTCCCGCTCAATCAGCTCGTATTTCAAGGCAATCCGTTTGCCTTCTCTGTACAGACTGTTATTATGGTTATTCAGACGATCTTGCCGTATACATATGGGGTCTACAGCATTAATTCACACAAGCAAAGTCTCGGCAAGACACTGAAAACCGTTTTTTCGCTTCCGGTCATCTATGCAATCCCGCTGGCGGTCCTGTGCAATTTCTGGGAAGTGACGCCGCCGAAGCCGATTTATATGCCCATTTCTTACATCGCAGATGGTTTTATTGCAACGGCACTCATTACGCTTGGCGCCCAGCTTGGCAGTATGACATGGCGTTTCCGGCTGACAGAGCTGGTCTGGTCGAATAGCCTGCGCCTGCTTGTCAGTCCATTGATCGGCGCGATGGTCGTTTGGATGCTGGGCTTCGACGGTATTTTGGCTGATGCGCTCATCTTGTCATGTGCGGTTCCAACGGCGCTCAATACCGTGCTGCTGGCGGTTGAGTTTGACAATGAGCCGGAGTATGCTTCCCAGACCGTGCTGTCTTCCACTGTGCTGAGTATGTTTACAGTGACGCTCGTACTGTATTTTCTCTAAGAGAACTCAAACGATCATGTTGCATCAAATCCAGGCGAGAGGGGGAGCAGGAATTCATCCAGTCCGACCTTCTCCAGCTGCTGGATCAGATATTCATCAGGGGTGCCCTCTACGCCGGCATACCCTTTTTTTGTATACATTTGTTCGGCATCGGGAAAGGTGTCGCGCAAGATCCCGCGAATTTTACGACCGGACGCATCATTGTCGGTGAAAATAAACACCTCGCGCTGTCCGATTTTTCGTTTGAGTCGTTCCAGACGTTCGGTACTGAGGCTGCCAAACGTGCAGTAGATGTCGATATCGTCGGTGAGCAGTCGTCTCAAACGCTTTTTGTCGTTTTTTCCTTCCACGATCATGACCATATCCCCCATATTCCTTCCTCCATTCACATCCCTTGTCATTCACCTGCCTCATCGTGACAAATGCTGTAAGTCAGGCGGTTGATTTCCCGGGAAATGTCGATTGCCGATTACCGTATATTATAACGGAATCCGAGGGAAAAACACCTGTACGGCCTGATTTTATTTAGGTGTAGAGGAAGGAGAAAGGTCCAGGCGGGTTCTGCGATGTTTGGGGGGGAGCAGGGTCGTACCCAGCAGCAAGATGAGAAAAGCAGCGAAATAGGGAGAAATCCATTCACGAAGCTCTCCAGCAATGACCGGACCGAAAAAGGCACCGATTGAGTAAGCAATCGAGAGAATGGCGAATTGCTTGCCATATCTGGCGTGATTGGATTGCTCAGCCAGGGAGGAAGCGATCGCCGGGAAGGTAATGCCTTTGGACATGCCGATAAAAAACAGGGTAACGGAGAGGGAGACCGGCCACTGGATAGAGAGAGCGAAGAATAGCAAAGCGAGCGTGATCGTCCCGGCCAGTAATCGGGTAGAAGCAGGAATCCGGTTGAGAAACCACATGCTCAGAGAGACCAGAGCGCCGAGACTGACGATGGAGAACAGCAGCCCGGTGGACATGACCATGTTGGGGCCGTCCCGTAGCGTAAGCGGCACCTCGAAGAACAGAATGCCCTGTGAGCAGGCCAGGGCCAGCGGAATACAGAAAAAGAGAATGGACATGTCCCGTGAGGAAGTGGCGGGTCTCAGGGTAGAGAAATCCTGGGCTGCCTGTTGATGTTCTCGTTCAGCGGATGAAAAGGGCGTTCTCGCCGGCTTCTGATCATGTACGAAAAATACGGCCATGACCCCGCAAGCGATCAAACCCCAGCCCAGTATCTCAAAGGCAAGGGAAAAGCCGGTTTTCGCTACGAGGGCTGCACCTGCTGCAGGAGAGACGACAGAGGCAAGGGTATGAACGAGCCCGTTGCCTGTCATCAGCTTGGACTGATGAACCCGGTCTGTCGCCATTTTGGCGAGCATGGCTAAACAGGCCGGTGACAGGAACGCCAGGACAAATCCGCTGATGGATCGAATCCATAGCAACTCCCACGGATCATTCACCCTGGATTGAACCATGAGGAGGCAGCCGGCCAGAATGAGACTGCACACGATAAACCATTTTCCTCCGAATCGGTCAACGCCATACCCGGCCAGCATATTGCCCGGCAGATGGGTAATCGAATACATGCCCATGATATAGCCGATGAAGGACGGAACGGCACCGAGTGAGATGGCGAACGGGGTCAAGATCGGGTACTGGGCATGAAGATCAAAAAAAGCGACAAACATAAACAGATACAGCCAGAGTGCGCTGCGCATCACAATCCCTCCTAAACCTGCGTCCATGGCAAGTCATCAAGAATTGGCAGGTTGCCAACTTGTCTGATGTTTTCTCCTACTACTTGTACGCACAGGCTGCCGCAGATATGTATCGGATTTGTTTGCCATTGCGATAGAATACAGTGGAACGAAGCAGGCAGATTCGATATAATGAGCTTGAACAAGCAGGGTCTACAAGCAGTCAGAGGTTGATTAAAGAGCGGAAACAGGGGGAAGTAGGATGGAAAACGAATGGATTCAGTTTTTGAAGGATGAATGGCTGATCGTACTGGTTGCCGTCATCGCGGTGGTCCTGATTATCCGAATTGTGAAAACCATGCTCAAGTGGGCACTCGTGTTGATTATTGCAGCCGCCGTGGTTTATTACGGAGCCGATTACACCGAAGACATCAAGGCGATGGGCAACAAGGTAGGGGACAAGATCGTAACCTATGCCCAGGATGAAATTTATACAGTCATGGAAGAGGAAGCGAAGCAGGCACAATTTGAGAAGCATGACGACGGTACGTTCACGGTGACCAGCCCAAACGTCAAAGTGGAAGGCAAGGCGAACGGGGATGAAGTGAAGGTGACCTTCAAAGGGCAATCCTTTACGCTGCATCGCAGTGATTTTGTAAACCAGTTCATTGAGCAGTCCAAGTAAGGCCATTGCCATCGTTCACGTATGAACGGTGAAAGAAGAGAAGCCGCTTCGACCATGAAGTCAAGCGGCTTTTTCTGATGAAAATATGTTACACTATATACGGATCATGAAAGATCAGCAAGATGAAAGCATCCCGCACATGGAATGGAAAGATATTCGGACTGAAATGCGAACGAAAAGGCACACAGTGTCGTCAACATAGATGGAGGAGATGAACGTGCAGCAGGCATTAACGACGTATAAAGCCGTTTTTCTGGATGCCGGAGATACGCTAGTGACCGTGCCAGAGGCACAGGAAACGGTACAGAAATATTTGGCTGAAAAACAATTCACCGCACAACCGAAACAAATTGAGGCCTTTTTCCGGGAGGCCTTTGACCGATTTTACTATCAAAAAGAGCTCGATGCCGAAGCGGTGTGTTCCCCGGAAAGTGATCGCACCTACTGGATTGGCATATATGATTATGTACTGGCACAATTGGGTGCACAAGATAAGCTGCAGGAGGATGAAATTCATCGATGCTGTCATGAGCTGTATGATCTGTTTGTCTCTCCGTCGCAGTATGTCTTGTTTCCCGATGTGAAGCCAGCCTTGGCACAGTTGCAGCAACGAGGATACAAGATCGGACTCATTTCCAACTTTGCACCTACGCTGCGCGCCATACTGGAGGAAAAAGGGATCTTGTCCTATTTTGATCCGGTTCTGGTTTCAACCGAGGTCGGGATCGAGAAGCCAAATCCGCGAATTTTTCAAATGGCTCTGGAGCAATCCGGCCTGCAATCTTCCGACGTGCTGTATATCGGGGATCATGAGATCAATGATATCTGGTCTCCAAACCAGGTGGGCATCGATGCGGTCAAAATCATCCGCTATCCGTATCAGACCGAGCAGGGTGACGGGACAAAAAAAGGAGAACACATTCATTCGTTGCTAGATTTGTTCGAACCGGGAGGGAAACTGTTCGATCATGAATATGAAGCATGAGGAAGATCCGAGGAAGAGACAGTGGATGAAGCGTCGTCATTTCGCGGTACGGCTTAATGTTTTTTTCTTTTGCACGTTTGTGCTGTTTTCGATTTTAGTAGTGCGCCTGGCGATTATGCAATTCGTCGAGACGAAGGAACTCATGGCTTTGAAAAATGAACAAAACGAAGCCTCCAATCCGATACCGCCGATCCGGGGCAATATTTATGACCGGGAAGGAGCACCGCTCGCCTACTCCACGTCTACCCAGTCTTTGTTTTATCGCGTTCAGCCCCAGACCAAAAATGAAGAGTTCGTCGAACTGGCCAAACGTCTGGCAGATATCTTCGCGAAGTATGGGGAGGACGGCGAAGAGACGATGACGGCCGAGGAAATCATCAAGGAAATGAATGTCGGGGTTGATCTTGCCCTGAACCCGACGACAATTACCCTCTATTACAATACCCCTCGAAGGATCAAGACGGATCTGAGTGATGAGGAGCTGGCTTTCTTCACTGAGCACCGCGATGAATTCAAGGGGATTGAGATCGTGGAAGAGAGTATTCGGCATTACACCCTGAATCCGGACGCTCCGGAAGGGGAAGAGGCGACCATTGCGGCCCAGCTTCTCGGTTATTTGCGTGAATTCAGGGTCGCACAGGCCAATCCGGTTTCCATCTATGACGTATACCGCAACCCTGAAGAGGATGTGGATTATTTGCAGGAGGAAGGGGTCGGTCTCGAGGGACTGGAATACATGTACCAGAAAGAGCTACGCGGAGAAAATGGAGAGAAGATTTATTCCATTAACCCGATGGGTCAGATCGTAGGAGATCGTGTCTCGATTATCCCGCCCGTCAAGGGACATAATCTGTTTCTGACGCTGGACAAGGACGTGCAGCTGGCAGCAGAGAATGCGATCCGTGAGCATGTGGTCAAGTTGCAGAAAGACCCTCGCTATACGAGTGTGAACAAAACGGGTGTGAAGGCAACATCCGGTTATGCCGTCGCGATGGAGGTCAGTGAGCAAAATATGGGGAAGGTCATTGCGATGGCCAACTACCCTTCCTATGATTCCAATGTATGGCGTGGTGGGATCTCTACCGAAACCTTCGCGGAAATATCCAATAAAAGTCTGAACGGAACGATTAAAGGAATACCCGCACATTATGAGGATGATACGGAACGTGCCAAGCATCCAGGGTCACTCGTTCCACTTGGCTCCACCATTAAGCCGCTGACCGTCCTGGTGGGACTTGATCAGGGACTGATTACGACAGAGTCGATTTATCGGGATACCGGCATCTTCGAGTTTGGTCGGGATGACTCCCGTATTCGTAACTCCAATTCAGCCAGTTACGGTTCCATGGATCCTTCGAGGGCGATTGAGAAATCATCCAATACGTTCATGGCTGCCATGATCGGTGAACCGCTGTACCGAAGATATGGCGGAGAGGGCGGTCGCTCTATTGAGGTGTGGGACGAATATATGAAGCAGTTTGGTCTGGGCGCGGATACGGGGAGCGGGCTGCCCAATGAGTCGCGAGGAAGCATTGACTACACCGAGACGAGCAGCACCGGAAGCCAGTTGGCTTCCATGGTATTTGCTTCATTCGGTCAGGGGGGACGTTATACAACTTTGCAGCTCGCCCAGTTTGCTGCTACACTCGCCACCCAGGGCAAGCGTCCCAAGCCGCAATTTGTCAATCGCATCGAGACCTATGATGGCAATATTGTAGAGCAGTTTGAGCCGGAAATTTTGAATGAGGTGTCCTTCAAGCAGGAGCATTGGGACGAAGTGCTGGATGGCATGAGCAAGGTCTATAAAATGGAATTCGAGGATTTTCCGTATACGGTTGGCTCCAAAACCGGGACATCGCAGCAAGCCGTATCCGGTGGTTTGGTAGAGAACGGGATTTTCATCGCTTTTGCCCCACTGGACAATCCGAAGCTTGCGGTGGCCGTAGTCGTGCCGGAGGGGGGCTATGGCTCCGCAGCCGCAGCACCGATTGCTCGTAAAATCTTCGATGCCTATGATGAGCAGTACGGGCTTGGAGATGCTCCGATCGGCCTGATTGAAGCTACGACGCCATAACGGTATGAAAAAATGAAGGGCATGAAAAATAAAGGTATGAAAAAAGACTTGAATCGTCATCCCGCGATTCAAGTCTTTTTTGCATGCATATACAGTCCGTCCAGATAGTATCCCATTGCCTGCAGGGAATGGGCCTTGAAATCGACCTTGAAGCCTTCGAGCTCGTTTTCTTCAATCGCTCTCTGGATGATATCTGGTACACGTGCAATATGGATGTAGCCGATGATGATGGCATTTTGGGCCATGATGACTTGCATGGCACTGTCTACTGTCAGATACGCCACCTTCTCTGCCAGCAGGGCACCGACTTTCTCCAGCCCTGCATACATCTCGACCTTGTCCTTCACGGCGGTCTCATAATCAATATTGTTTTCCAGAATGGAATTTTTGATTGCGCTCAATCGGATCATCACGGAGTCCGGGTCGAGTATGGTCGCCATTTCATCCAGCATGAACTGCTTGAACGTCTCATGATCCATCATTTCATATTCGGACAGCAGCTGGACGAATTGAGTCAGCCGCTTTTCATATTCTACATACAGCATCTCGATAAATAGGATTTCCTTGGTGCGGTAATAGTTGAATAAAGTTCCTTTTGAGACCTGGGCTGCCCTGGCAATATCCATCATTTTGATTTCATTGAACGTCTGATGCTGGAACAATCGATATGCGGTATCGAGAATCAGCTTTGCTTTTTCTGCTTTTGCACTTTCCGTCATGGCCCGTTTCATGAAAACACCTCAATCTCCTGTACTTCCTTTATTATACGTTATTTCAACCGGTCACAGAAGATCGTTCAAGAGAGGTTGTAGGGAGCGGTTATTTCACCTGGCTCATGATGATACGGTCAAATACTTTGTCGCCCAGCCATTTTCGCATGGTCATCATCGGTTTTGCCCATTTGCCTGCCGCGTATCTCGTTTTGGGACGCGGGGACCGAACTGCTCGCGCCACCACATTGGCTATGACATCCGGGGAAGAGCCGCCCCCACTTGTATATGCGCTTTCTGACGCTTTGGAGACTGCCTGGGCGAGTGAACGGTATGCACCATTGCCGGAATGTCTCTTCATCGGTTTGCTGACGACATCCCCGAATTCAGTCAGGATAAGGCCGGGTTCAATAATGACCACATCAATGCCAAACGATTGAACTTCTAATCTCAGACAATCCGACCAGCCTTCCAGGGCATGTTTTGTGGCATGATACCAGGCTCCGAGCGGTGTATACATTTTTCCGCCCATGGAAGAGGTGTTGATAATTTTGCCGCTGTTTTGTTTCCGCATGTGTGGCAGCACCAGCTGGGTAATCCGAGCCAGTCCGAACAGATTGACATCAAATTGATATCTGGCTTCTTCAAGCGGGATGTCCTCTACACTGCCATACAGGCCAAACCCGGCATTATTAAACAGAACGTCGATTCTGCCCTGCTCCTCTATGACGGTATGAACGCATTGTACAATATCTGCCTCCTGCGAAATATCCAGCGAGAGGATACGGGCACCAGAGCGTTTCAAATCTTCCATTTGTTCCAGACGTCTTGCTGCCGCATAGACGATATGACCTTCCTCCAGCAGCTTAAGGGCGGATGCTTTCCCGATCCCGGAAGAGGCTCCCGTAATAAGGATCACTTGCTTGCCATGACGGTGTGTTGCATTCATGTTTGTTCCCTCCTGATTGTTCTTTTGATTTTCATGAACGGTTTCTGTCTCCGATTGCTTCATATCCCTTCATGTCCCTGCATATTCCCTACGTGTTTCTTTGACACCTTGCGAGATGGTTGCGATAAGGCTGTTGAGGCTTGAAGGTATTTAATCTTAATTGATGACCTTGGGTCAATGACCATGAGTCAACTATAAATGACCCTTAGTCATCTGTCAATAGCGGATGGAGAAAAAAGTGGTGGATTCGTTGGTTGGAAAAGAAAACACATAAGGAAAAAAATAAATGTTGCCTTAGGGAAACTTTTTTGTGTATACTTAAAAAAGAAAGTTGAAGGAAACTTTTCGTCCCTGGTGCAATATAATTTATCAAAGTCAACGTCAGGGACACTGGATAAAGTTCAGATCAATCGTAAAATGAAAAGGGAGAGAGAGAAATGAATCAAATGCAATTGAAATTGAAATCATCACCATTCAAGCGCTGGGCGCTGGCAATGGGCTACATACTGGTCGTGGCTGTTTTCCTGGCTGGGTGTGGTGCAGCGGACAACTCGGCTAAAGCAGAAGGAGAAGACAAGCTTAAGATCACGGCGACCATCGGGATGATCAAGGATGTCGTGGCGAACATTGGCGGGGAACATGTAGAAGTAACCGGATTGATGGGTGAAGGGGTAGACCCTCATTTGTTCAAAGCGACTCAGGGCGATGTGAAGAAACTGGATCAGGCTGATCTGATTTTCTACAATGGCCTTCATCTCGAATCCAAGCTGACCGACATTCTGGATAACATGAGCAAGGATAAAACAACCGTAGCCGTCGCAGAGTTTGTCGATGAGTCCAAGTTGCTGGATGGAGATCCTTCAGCCGGCACACAACATGACCCGCACGTCTGGTTTGATTTGGAGCACTGGATTACGGTAACCGAAGTGATTCGGGATACGCTTGTGGAAGAAGATGCAGAGCATGCTGACGCATACAAGGAAAATGCAGAGGCCTATTTGGCCAAGCTGCAGGAGCTGCATACCTATACGAAAGAACAGATTGCAACGATTCCAAAAGAGCGTCGCGTACTGGTGACGGCGCACGATGCCTTCGGTTACTTTGGCCAGGCCTATGATATTGAAGTAACGGGTTTGCAAGGGATCAGTACCGCATCTGAAGCCGGTGTGAAGGATGTAACGGACCTGGTGGACTATTTGGTGGAAAATGAGATCAAAGCTGTATTTGTAGAATCGAGTATTTCAGACAAGAGCATTAACGCGGTCATTGAAGGTGCGAAGGCAAAAGGTCACGACATCCAGATGGGCGGGGAACTGTTCTCGGATGCGATGGGTTCTGAAGGGACAGAAGAAGGAACATACCTCGGCATGGTTCGACACAATGTCGATACGATTGTCAGTGCCCTGAAATAATGGCACCACGGTACGACCAGAAAGTGAAAGGAGTGTTGGCGATGAATGCCCCACTTTCCGTTAAAAATATAAGTGTAGCCTACCAGAAAAAACCGGTGCTCAGAGATGTCAGCTTCCAGATACCGGAAGGCAAGCTCATTGGCATCATTGGACCGAACGGGGCAGGCAAGTCTACACTGATCAAGGCGATACTCGGTCTCATTCCGAAGCTGGCGGGAGATGTAAACATTTATGGACAGCCCTACAAGCAGCAGCGCAAAATGGTCGGGTATGTTCCACAGCGCGAGTCCGTGGACTGGGATTTTCCTACAAATGCACTCGACGTTGTGATGATGGGACGCTATGGTCACTTGGGATGGTTCAAGCGGCCTGGCAAGAAAGAGAAGGAAATGGCGATGAATGCGCTGGAGAAGGTCGGAATGGAATCCTATGCAGATCGTCAGATCAGTCAGTTGTCTGGCGGACAGCAGCAGCGGATTTTCCTCGCCAGAGCGCTTGCACAGGATGCTCGGCTCTATTTTATGGATGAGCCGTTTGTCGGGGTAGATGCTGCAACAGAGAAAGCGATCATTTCGCTCTTGAATGAACTGAAAAATCAAGGCAAGACCGTGCTGGTCGTTCATCATGATCTGGCAACGGTTGAGGAATATTTTGACTGGGTGATGCTTCTCAACGAAAAGCTGATCGAGATCGGCCCGACGGAAGACGTGTTCACCAAGGAATTGTTGAAGGAAACGTATGGCGGCAAGCTTGCCATACTGGATGACAAGAAGGAACAATCGGTTATTTTAAGCTAAGGCGGTGAGACCAGTGGAAGCATGGCTGGATATACTAAAAGACCCTAATGTACGCTGGATCTTGGCAGCTTCTACGCTACTGGGTTTAGGCAGCGGAGTCATCGGCAGCTTCGCTTATTTGAGAAAACAGAGCCTGATGGGAGATGCGCTGGCACATGCCGCGCTTCCCGGCGTTTGTATCGCATTTATGTTAACAGGTGTCAAATCGATCCTGCTGTTCATTGTCGGCGCGGCCATTTCCGGCCTGATCGCCACCTTTGGCATCGGGGCGATTACACGCAATTCAAGAATTAAGCAGGACACTGCGCTGGCGATTGTGCTTTCGGCCTTTTTTGGCCTTGGAATCGTCTTGCTTACACACATTCAGCACAGTGGAGTAGGCAATCAGAGTGGACTGGATAAGTTTCTGTTTGGTCAGGCGGCGTCCATGGTGTACGCGGATGTCGTGACGATGACGATCATTTCTCTGATTCTGGTGGCAGCTTGTGCGCTGCTGTTCAAGGAATTCAAAGTACTGAGTTTTGATTCCGGCTTTGCCAAGGGACTCGGTTACCCGGTGGCGTTTCTCGATCAACTGCTCATGTTTTTCATTGTGGTGGCGGTTGTCGTAGGGATTCAAGCGGTCGGGGTCGTGCTGATGTCGGCGCTGCTCATTACGCCGGCCGTATCAGCCAGATATTGGACCCATCATCTGGGCATCATGGTCGTATTGGCGGGCATTTTTGGTGCTTTTAGTGGTTTTGCAGGCACTTTAATCAGCACATCCGCCAACAACCTGCCTTCCGGTCCACTAAGCGTCTTGTCTGCAACGGCGATCTTTCTCGTCTCTGTTTTCTTGTCTCCAAAGCGGGGGCTGCTTGCAAAAGTATTCATACGGAAGCAGGCGAAGAAGCAGCTGGAGAAAGATATCGCGACCATGCGAAGTCTGAAACCGCAAAGGGGGACCTCGCAATGAGCATGAATGACTTCTGGATTATATTGACCGGTGCGCTCGTGGCCGGAACGTGCAGTATTCTGGGGGTATTTCTCATATTGAGGAAAATGGCGATGGTCGGCGACGCGATCAGTCACTCGGTTCTGCCCGGAATCGTCATTGCCTTTTTGATCAGCGGTTCGAGGGACTCTCTCGTTATGCTGCTCGGTGCGGCGGTGCTTGGCCTCGTTACGGTTTTCCTGATTCAGCTGTTTAAAAACAGTGGCGTGCAGTCGGATGCCTCCATCGGCGTGGTCTTTACCTCCCTGTTTGCAATCGGCGTGGTGCTGGTCAGCAGTTATACGCGGCAAATTGACCTGGATCTGGATTGTGTCCTTTATGGGGAAATCGCATTTATTCCGTTTCACGATCTGACGGTACTCGGTATCAGCATGCCGAAGGCGGTATGGGGCTTGGGACTTTCCCTGCTGCTTACCGTGATTGTGGTGGGACTGTTTTACAAGCAGTTTAAAATCTGCAGTTTCGACCCTGCCCTCGCGGCAGCGGTAGGCATTCCGGTAGCTCTCTTTCATTACTTGCTGATGGGGCTGGTGTCTGTCAGTACCGTTGCTTCATTCGAGAGTGTGGGCGCTATTCTGGTCGTTGGCATGCTGGTGATTCCGGCTGCGACAGCGTACCTGCTAACAGATAAACTGTCGGTGATGATGGTGTACAGTGTACTGACTGGCGTAACATCTGCAGTGCTTGGCTATTACGTGGCATTTTGGCTGGATGCCTCCATTGCCGGATGCATGGTAACGGTAGCGGGAATCCTGTTTGTGGTCGCATTTTTGTTTTCTCCGACACACGGGATCGTCAGCCGCCATTTCATCCGCAAGAGAGAAATGCGCAATCTGCAACAGCCTGTGGCTTAATCAGACGAGGCGTATGGCAAGTAAATGCGAATTGGGTACGGCATGAGCGTGGAGAGATCCCGTTCGTGCCGTGCTTTTTTTTTCGCACATTTATTGCAGTGACTCGAGTGTGCTATAATTTGAGGATAATGAAAGGCCAACAACTTATTGAAGCTTACTGGAAAGGATACGAAGCATAATGTGCGGAATAACGGGAATCGTCGATTTTACAGGCATGCAGCCTGCTGAACATACGTTAAAGCAAATGATGGATCAAATTATTCACCGGGGTCCGGACGATGCAGGAACGTGGGGAGAGCCAGGTGTTGGTTTAGGTTTTCGCCGGTTGTCCATTATTGACCTGGCGGAGGGACATCAACCGCTGAGCAACGAAGATGGTACGGTCTGGATTGCTTTCAATGGGGAGATCTACAATTATCAGGCACTACGCCACGATCTGGTTGCAAGAGGGCATGTATTCAAAACCCATAGTGATACGGAAGTCATTGTTCATTTATATGAAGAATACGGGACAGAATGCGTCAAACGTTTAAGAGGCATGTTCGGATTTGCCATCTGGGATCGCAAGCGGCAACGGCTGTTCGGAGCGCGCGATCATTTTGGCATCAAGCCGTTTTACTATGTGAACAATCAGCATCAATTTGTATTTGGTTCCGAAATCAAGAGCATCCTGCAATCTGGCGCCATCCAGCGCAAGGTTCGCAGAGAGTCTCTGCTCAACTATTTGACCTTTCAATATGTGCCCGAACCGGACACGATGTACGAAGGCATCAGCAAGCTTCCGCCGGCCCATACCATTACGGTGACACTGGATGGAAAGGTCGAGACAGAAAAATACTGGGACCCGATGTTTGAGCCGATGGATCGTCCGATGGAGGCATATATCGAGGAACTGCGCGCGCAATTGAAGGATTCAGTCGTCCATCATATGCACAGCGATGTGCAGCGCGGCTGTTTTCTATCCAGCGGCATCGATTCGACGGCCATCGCAACCCTGATGCGCTCGATTGAACCGATCAAAACCTTTTCGGTCGGCTTCGAGGGCGCTAACAACGAAACCCTGATTGCCCATCAGACTGCGCAGGCTATCGGGACAGATCACTATAGCAAGGTGATTACGGAGGAAGATTATTTCAGCGTGTTGCCAAAAGCGGCCTGGCACCAGGATGAGCCAGTCGCTGACCCGTCTGCGATCGCGCTGTACCACGTGGCTCAATTGGCGAGAGAGCAAGTTACGGTCGTACTATCGGGGGAAGGCGCGGATGAATTGTTCGGGGGCTACCGGATTTATCGGGAGCCGCTTTCGCTCAGACCGCTTGCCTGGCTGCCCCGTATCGTCAAGCAACTCGTCCATCAAATGGCGAACAAGCTCCCTACCGGGATGTATGGACGCAATTACCTGATGAGAGCTTCCACCGATCTGGAGCAGCGATTCCTGGGCAATGCACGCATTTTTAGTGAAGACATGAAGCAAGAGATCGTACACATGGACCGGCAGTTGCTCGGGTCGTATATGAATCCGTTTGATATCGCGAAACAGTTCTATGATCGGACTAAGCATCTGGACCCGGTAAGCCGGATGCAGTATATTGACCTGAATTTGTGGATGCCAGGAGACATCTTGATGAAGGCGGACAAGATGACGATGGCTCACTCCCTGGAACTGCGCGTTCCGTTTCTGGACAAGGAGCTGTATGAGGTTGCGCGCAAAATTCCGGCGAAGTACCGGATCTCACACGGCACAACCAAGTACATTTTCAGAAAAGCGATGGAGGGCATTATCCCTGATTTTATTCTAAATCGTCCAAAGCTCGGTTTTCCGGTTCCGATGCGGCAATGGATCAAGGGAAAACGCGGGGATCAGGTGCTGGAAACGATTCTCTCCAGCGATGCGAAGCATTTCTTCCAGCCAGGCAGCATGGAGCAGTTACTGCGCGAGCACAGACAAGGCTCGCATGACCATGCCCGCAAACTGTGGACGATCTATATGTTCGCCCTGTGGCATCAAACCTATATGGAAGAGCAGCCTTCGCTGCAATCTGCTTCCCTATAGCCTTACAGCTTCAGAAATTCGAGTTCAACCATTTGAGTTCGACCAATAGAGAGAAAGCAGGTGGAAGGATGGATATGGCGTATAAGCTTTTGGCTCTGGATATGGACGGGACACTGCTGACAGAGGAGAAAACCATTTCGAATGAAAACAAGGCATGGCTGAAAAGGGCAGAGGAAGCAGGTGTCACGGTCTGTCTCTCTACAGGAAGAGGTATTTTCTCCATCGAGCCTTATCTGGAGGAACTTCAGCTGTTGAGTCCGATTGTGACCGTGAACGGAAGCGAAGTCTGGGAAGCTCCGGGAAAGCTGCTGGAGCGGCATGAAATGAAGATCGACTGGATTCGGGAGTTGCGGGAAATCGCCTTGAAGCACGACGTATGGTATTGGGCGTATTCCACCGAGGGGGTTTACAACCAGGGGGACTGGCGTGAAGAGCCCGAGACGGCAACTTGGCTGAAATTCGGGTATTACATTGAAGACCTAGATACGTTGAAGCAGGTGCACGAACGCGTTCGGGATATGGATCTGTTTGAGATCACTAATTCCCACCCCTGCAATCTGGAAATGAATCCGCCGGGCGTGAGCAAGGCCTCCGGCCTCCAGTCGATCTGCAGGCTGCTGGGTCTGGATATGTCGCAGGTCATTGCGGTGGGGGACAGTCTGAACGATTTGGCGATGATCCATGAAGCTGGTCTTGGCGTGGCCATGGGCAATGCCCAGGAATCCGTCAAGGTAGCAGCGGATTTCGTTACGCTGGATAACGAGCAAGATGGTGTCGCAGAGGTTGTGAAGAAATATATCGTACACCCATCCTGATCCTAAGCATCCTGTCCAGAGGGGACAATCGGAAACGAATCGAAACGATAAGCAAGAGAAAAGAAGGGGAAGCGTGTGTCCAAAGATTCATTAATTAAAGGAACGATTATTTTGGCAGGGGCGGCATTTGTCGCCCGTTTTTTGGGATTGTTGCAGCGCGTGCCGCTGCAAAACATGCTCGGGGATGAAGGCATGGCCTCGTATGGTCTGGCCTACAATATTTATTTCCTGCTGCTCATCGTAGCAACGGCGGGCATTCCCAGTGCGTTAAGCAAGCTGGTTTCCGAGAAATTGGCTCTGGATCAGGTGGAAGAAGCCAACCGTATTTACCGTGCGGCCGTTTATTTTGCCCTGACAGCAGGGGTCGTCATTACCGCCTTGCTATACGTAGGAGCCCCTTTCTATGCGACCCACGTGGCGGAAATCGAGGAAGCCGCATGGGCAATTCGCGCGCTCGCGCCTGCGATGCTGCTGTTTCCGCTGATCGCGATTATGCGCGGATATTTTCAGGGACACCAGCAAATGATGCCGGGCGGTCTGTCGCAAATCGTGGAACAGATTTTGCGGGTGGTTACGGCTGTCGTGCTCGTCTACCTGTTGCTTTCCTGGGATTACAGTCTGGAATGGGCGGCGGCCGGAGCTTCCTTTGGCGGTGTCATGGGCGCAGCAGGTGCGTTTGCCGTCATGCTGTTCTATGGGAGACGACACCGGAAGAAGCGATTGCAGCAACAGGCTCAGATGGAAACGTCTGAAAGAGCCGAGCATACGCCGATGTCGTATCGATCCATCTATAAGGCGATTTTTCGCCTTTCCATTCCGATCAGTCTCATTTCGCTTGCGGTTCCGATGATTTACTTCATTGATTCTTCGATCATTGTCCCTCTGCTCAAGGGAGATCTGGGCATGGAGGAAGCGAAGGATGTCGTAGGGATCTTGACCGGACGTGCCCAATCGCTGGCGGGCATACCTCCGATTATGGCGATCGCGCTCAGTATGTCGATCGTTCCGGTCGTGTCTTCGGCCTATGCGAAGAAGGACATGGCAGAGGTGAACCGAAAAGCTTCGCAGGCGCTTCGCATATCGGTATTGTCGGGGTTGCCGCTTGTCCTGATTCTGGCACTGGCTGCCAGACCGATCAACGGCTTGCTGTTTACCGATTTGGAGGGGACGGCGATTATGGCCTGGATGACAGTCAGTTCGATGTTCCAGATTCTCATGATGACGTCCTCGGCCATCCTGATGGGAATGGGGCTGACGAAAGCCCCAATGCTAAATGTAGGCGTGGGCATCGTCGTGAAGCTGGTGGGCAGCTATGGACTGGCGCCATACTTCGGTATCTTCGGCATTATCGTATCGACGATGGCCTGTTTTATCGTGACCATGCTGCTGAACCTGATGGTTCTGCGTAAAACGGTGCGATATCATGTGCTGGGCAAGCGCTGGCCAGGTACCCTGCTTACGACAGCGCTGCTGGTCGGTGCAGGTATTGTGCTGGAAAGGACGGCATTTGCCACCATCGCCACGGACTGGATCAAGCTGGATTACTTCCTGAACGGTCTCATCACCGGTGCAAGTCTGATGCTTCTCTATCCGGTACTGATGTGGGTGACGAAGGCGTTTCGTCCGGAAGATGTACAGATGCTGCCAGCTCGTATTCAGCGTCTGTTAAGGCCGGTTCTGAACAAGCTCGGTGTGAAGCAAATCGAAAAAGGTAAGTAGAGAACTGCATTCAGTCCGGGCTGGAGAAAGGGGAAGGGGAGGCAAGATGATGGAACCAGTCCCCTGCCAGTACGGCTGACTCGATCTTGCGCAAACCGAAGCAAACTTCTTTTTCCATATGAATCTGAACAGGCGATGCCATGCTTTTCAAGCAGGTGATCGCCTTTTTGGTGCGCGCCTGGAACCAATCAGTGCGATCCGGTTCAACGAAGGGCTCATTCGGCCAGGACTGTCTGAGTGAAGGACTGTACAGCGGCTTGTCAGGATCGATCAGCCTGCAATGCTTCAGTTTGGCGATATACGTCTGCGGCTCTGGATCAGGACGAACAGACCGGTACAGGTGAGGCCAGTAATCGGCGCGTGATCCGCTGTGAGGACGGGCTGTGGCAAAGGCCACGGTATGTTTGAGGCGAGCTGGTTCGGTATGAAACAGAAGCTGATACAACGCCTTGCCAAAATCAATGCGCTCCTGAAGATCGGAAAAGTCCTCCAGGATGAGTCCGTTCAGTGGCAGCGGCTTTTGACTTGCGTTGAAAGAGATTTCTGTGGAATTGCGAAGCTGGGGAAAACATATCTGATTGAGCTGCAGCAGCGACTGCAATTGAAAGGCTGGTGTCATCAGGACGTGCTTTTGAAAAAAGGGTTGCCGGACGATCCGTTCTTCAATGTAATGCTGCTCATTAACAATGAGTGCCGTACTCAGGAGAGGGGCGTGCCGGGTACGCCAAAAATAGGCCCATATCGGCTGCATGAATCGGGAGACATGAAAATGGGAGAGGAGCGGCATCAAATTTTGATCATGCCGGATGCTTTCGCGGTACAAGGCCAACTGGGGATAGGCGTCTTGAAAAATGTAGCTATTCGCCCGCTCCAGAAACTGAAACAAATGACGCCGAGCATCGGCAGGAAGCAAGCGCGGCAGCCACTCTCCCTTCAGATCGGTCATGCTCCAGCCTCCGTTGCGTGATACCATATGCGCCAGAAAGGCCCAATGCAGTTCCGGATGCTGCTGGTACATGTCCAGGTATGCCTGGGTTCGAGTGACGTTGTTCAGGTTGCTCATTTTCGTTTCCTGCTCGATTCGCTGCACGATGGCCTGTTCGGTCGCGGTCATGGGCGCAACGGGCGATGAGGGCTCAGCAAGGCATCGCTTTAACTGCTGTTCCAGCTGCTTGTAAACCCCACGGGGAACGATGGCCTCCTGGGATCGGGAGCGTTCATTCCACCATTCAATCCCATGCAGAGGCACACTTACCAGGGTCTGCATGATCTGATTCCAAAGCTTTGAGGTTGTCTTCCATCGCATCTTCCTAGCCCTCCTCTGTCTAGCTTCATTGTATGGATGATGGGGGTGCTTCATGCATGCTGGCGGGTCTGGTCTTGGCAGGTAGGGTAAGCAGGGTCATTTGACGAACGGGCGCATACCCTTTATGATGGAGGCGTAAGACATAGAAAGAGGTGAGTTGACATGGAAAAACTAGCAACCAGAGAACAATTTGAGCAGGTCATTGCCGCAGGCAAGCCGGCTATCGTCGTCTTTAAAACAACCTGGTGCAGAGATTGTCACTATATCGATCCGTTTATGCCGGATTTGGAGAAGGCTTATGCGGACAAGCTGGATTTTTATCATGTAGACCGGGACGAGCTTCCGGATCTCTGCGAAGCATACAATATTCTGGGTATCCCGAGTTTCATCGGGTTCAAGAACGGGCAGGAACTGATCCGCTTTGTCAGCAAGCTCAGAAAGTCCAGAGAAGAAATTGAGCAATTCCTTGATCGGGTTGTGGCCGTAGCTGAAGCGGTGTAATCTCCTTCTGGCGATGGGAGTGCCAACTATATGTGCGGTTGGGAACACTCCTGCCGTGATCCTGGTCATCCAACCTTCGTGCCCATTGGCTCATTCGAGTCGATTGGACACGGAGGTTTTTTTGCATGTGGTTATTTTTGAGAGCGAGCGGAAACTTTGGCTTCCAGATAGGCGACTGCCTGATACATCAAGGTCGCCACCAGCGCAATGATGAACAGACTGCCAATGACGAGGGTAAAGTTGAACACCTGAAATCCATAGATGATCAGGTAGCCGAGTCCATCCTTCGAAACGAGGAATTCACCGACAATGACACCGATCCAGGCAAGACCGACATTGACTTTGAGAGCGGAGATAATGGCAGGAAAAGAAGCGGGAAGAATAACAAGCCGATACATTTGGGCTTTATTTCCGTGAAAAATTTGAATGACGCGAGCGTAATGCGGATCGACTTCCTTGAAGGCGGAATAGACAACCAGGGTCGTGATAATGACCGTGATGGCGAGGGTCATGGCGATAATAGAGAACATATTGGGTCCGAGCCCGACGATAAACAAGGGCCCCAGCGCTACTTTTGGCATCGAATTGAACACGACAATGAAGGGGTCCAGCACCCGGGCCAGAAAGGGAGACCACCAGATGAGGGTGGCCAGTGCTGTGCCGCACAGCGTGCCTAACAAGAAGCCGATGATGGTTTCTGTGACCGTGATGCCGATGTGCGGGAGCAGCGTACCGTCTAGCGTTTTCTCCCATAGCAGTATTGAAATTTTAGAGGGATAACTGAACAAGAGCACATCCACCCATTTCATTTGTCCCGCCAGCTCCCATAGTCCAAAAAAGAGTGTGAGCAGCGCCATCTGTGTTGCCCATACCCAGCTCTTGCGTATGCGCTGCTGTCGCTTGTACTGTTCATGAATGTGCTGGGTCCATGCTGCTGTTTTCACAGGCTTTCACCTCTGCTTCGCTCTGTTTTCATCGCTTCGAATTCCTGCCAGATCGTATGAAAGAGTTCATGGAATCCGGCCTGTTCGCGCGCATGGAAGGGCAGAGTCTGGCGAATAAGGGGAGGAATGACCACTTCTCTGCGTATGGTGCCTGGATTCGCATTAAGGATGATCACGCGGTCGCTCATGGCGATGGCTTCGGATATATCATGGGTGACCAGCACAGCGGTTTTTTGGCGCGAACGAATCGTTTCGAACACGAGGTCTTCGAGTTGAAGCCGGGTTTGATAATCCAGAGCAGAGAACGGTTCATCGAGCAGCAGTACATCCGGCTTGGTGGCCAGGGTGCGCACGAGTGCCACCCGCTGTCTCATCCCGCCGGACAGCTGGCGGGGGTAGAGATGCCTGACATGGCTCAGACCCATTTCCTGCAGCAGATGCTGGACATACGCGAAATGGGCAGAAGTGTCTACCCCTTTACGCAGTTCGGGTCCCAGCGTGGCATTTCGCCAAATCGTCCGCCACGGAAACAGATAATCCTGTTGCAGCATATACCCGATGCCGCGATGGGGGCCGTTGATCGGCGATCCTGCCAGTGTTACCTGCCCGGCAGTAGGGGGAATGAGGCCGGCCATGATAGACAGCAGGGTTGTTTTTCCGCAGCCGCTCGGACCGACCAGACTGACGAATTCACCAGCTGCAATATCAAGCGAGATTTTTTCAATAGCCAGAGAAGCTTCTTTCTCCGTTACATAAACATGTGAAACTTCCTTGATCTGAAGGGCCTGCTGCATGTTTCATTCCCCCATTTCTGTCCTTTGATTCCACACCGGATATGATGGTATTGACTGAAAAGGACCGACTAGATCCGGCAGGTTCGAGTGATCTGCGTTCAGACTTAGCTATCGGATTGCTTTGCTTGTTGCGCAAACTGATTATCGACCAGCACCCCATGAGGCGTTCGCTCACTTAATTCTCCAGCACTTTCCATCATGTCTTGCAGCCGATTCCATTCGGTTTCATCAACAATTGGGTCTTCGGCATAGCTGCCCTGCTCCAGATATCGCTGCACGACCTTCTCAACGGTCGTGCGGTCCACGTCTTCAAAATATGGCAGGATGACTTCCGCAATTTCCTGCGGGGTATGGGTCTGCACCCAGCGCTGGGCGCGATGGAGGGCGGTCGTGAATTTCTGAACGGTATCCGGATGTTCCTCCAGGAAGCTTTGCTTGCTCATGAAGACGGTATACGGAATATGTCCGCTCTCTGCGCCAAAGGAGGCGACGATGTACCCTTTTCCTTCCTGTTCAAAGATAGTTGCTTGTGGTTCGAACAATTGAACAAAATCCCCTGTTCCCGATGCAAAAGCAGTCGGGATGTTGGCAAACTCTACATTTTGAATGAGGTTCAGATCAGACTGGGGATCAATGCCTTTCTGCTTCAAGGTGTATTCCCCTGCCATCTGGGGCATTCCCCCTTTGCGCTGACCGAGGAAGGTAGCGCCCTTTAGCGCATCCCAACTAAAAGTGTCATGAGGCTCTCTGGCCATGAGGAATGTCCCGTCGGTTTGCGTCAGCTGGGCGAAATTGATAACCGGGTCTTCTGATCCTTGCTGATAGACGTAGATGGACGTTTCTGAACCGACGAGCGCGATATCGATGCCATTGGTCAGCAGCGCGGTCATCGTTTTGTCCCCACCAAATGTGGTGGTCAGTTCAATTTCCAGCCCCTCCTCTTCAAAATAGCCTTTCTCCAATGCCACATATTGAGGGGCATAAAAGATGGAACGTGTCACTTCCCCAATCCGTACTTTGTTGATGGACTCAGATGGGTCACTGCAGGCACTGAACAGGGAAAGGATGAGCAAGGCGGCAAGAAAGAAACTTAATTTCTTAACAGGCATGACGGCACCTCCTGTGCGTATGCGATGATTGATGTAGTTTATGCGTCAGCCCAGCCAAAGGTTCATGGCTGGTTCAGGCCTGACACGACATTGTAACAGATCCCGGTAGATGCACGTAGCATTGGCGACGTTTTCTCGATATAATGAAGGGTGATTCTACATGAGAATCGTGATTACAGGCAGAGAAGGTGAATCGTGTTGCATCCCTGGATTAAAAGACTCGCAATTATAACCTGCATCGGCATGTTTCTCGTTGTTCTGGCGGGTGCAGTCGTCACACAGACAGAATCAGGAGAAGGCTGCGGAACGGACTGGCCTTTGTGTCATGGAGAATTTATTCCGGCTTATACGATTGAATCGATGATTGAATATAGCCATCGTCTTGTAACAGGGATCGTGGGACTGATGGTATTGGCTACGTTTATAGCCGTAATGGTGAAGGTAAGACGCAAGGACGCGAAGCTGTACGCCGCTAGCACACTGTTTTTCACCTTGTTGCAGGCGATCATGGGGGCGCTCGCCGTGAAATATGAGACCTCTTCACTGGTCATGGCGCTGCATTTCGGGTTTTCATTGCTGGCATTTGCCTCTACGCTGCTGCTCGTTCTGGTCATGTACCGAACACATCTGCCTATCCATCCAAGCGGATGGGGAGAGAAATGGGTGGCCGGACAGACGGTCAGCGGTCGCTTCCGTCTGCTTATATGGTCCACGCTGATCTACACGTATATCGTAGTGTATCTCGGCGCGTATGTAAGACATACCGATTCGGGAGCCGGATGTGGCAGAGACTGGCCACTGTGCAATGGACAAGTTATCCCGGATTTCGAAGACGGGGCAGGCATTGCCTTCGTTCATCGACTGGGCGCGCTGCTGTTGTTTGTTCTGGTTGCCTGGTTGGCTCACGTCAGCTTCTGGCATTATCGGCATATTTCACTCTTTCGCAAGAGTGCGATTGCGCTGATCGTACTGATCACGACCCAGGTGCTTAGCGGTGCGCTGGTCGTATATAGTCTGAATGATGAGAATTTGTATTTATTTGCCGGCTTGTTTCATACTGTGATTATTTGTGTGCTGTTCTCTATCTTGTGTTATATCAGTATCATGGCGTGGTTTATGAGGAGGAATCGAGATGCTGCTTAGCCTGAGGGAAATGCTGGAGCAATTGAAGAAGGAACAGGATCTGGCGATCATCGACGCACCGGTGGACCCGTATCTGGAAGTCGCCGAGATTCATCGAAGAGTCATCGATGAGGGAGGACCTGCCCTCCTGTTTACCAATGTGAAGGGAAGTTCATTTCCAATTGTGACGAATCTGTTCGGAACAAGCAGAAGGGTGGACATGGCGTTTGGCCCCCGACCGGAAAACCTGATGAAAGAAATTGTAGGGGCGATGGACTCCCTCGTTCCCCCGACACCGAGGAAGTTGTGGGAGCATCGCGGGATGATCGGCGATATGCTCAAAGTTGGCATGAAGAAGGTCAGCAGAGAGCAGGCTCCAATTTTAGAACAGCATCGGGTTCAGGACCCATTGAAGGGATTGCCGGTATTGACCTGCTGGCAGGAGGACGGAGGCCCGTTCCTTACGCTGCCGCTGGTGTATACGGAACATCCCGATACGAAGGCGCACAATCTTGGCATGTACCGGGTTCAAATTTATGATGATCAGACCACGGGCATGCACTGGCAAATTCATAAAGGCGGCGGATTTCACTACCACGAAGCAGAGAAACGGGATCAGGCGCTGCCTGTCTCGGTCTTCCTCGGTGGTCCACCTGCCTTGATTGCATCAGCGATTGCCCCGGTTCCGGAAAATCTGCCTGAGCTGCTGCTCTCTTCGCTTATTATTGGCAAGAAGCTGCGCGTGGTCGATGATCCACTCGGCGGTCTGCGTATGCCGGCAGATGCCGAATTTGTGATTCATGGCGAGGTGCCGCCTCATGTACGCAGACCGGAAGGGCCCTTTGGCGACCATTATGGCTATTACTCGCTCACACATGATTTTCCGATTCTGAATGTGAAGCATATGTGGCACCGCAAGGATGCCATCTATCCGGCTACCATCGTGGGCAAGCCGAAGCAGGAAGATTATTATCTCGGTGAATTTCTGCAGCGTCTGCTCCATCCTGCATTCCCGATGGCGATGCCTGGGGTGAAGGATCTGTGGACGTACGCTGAGACCGGCTTTCATCCACTTGCTGCGGCTATCGTAAGAGAGAGCTATTCGAGAGAAGCGCTCGCGACGGCCTTTGGCATTCTGGGTCAGGGACAGCTTACGCTGACAAAGTTTCTGATCGTGACGGATCAGACGCTGGATCTGAGCCGGTTTAATGATTTGTTTGAAACGGTATTGGAACGATTCAGACCGGAAAAGGATTTATTCGTCTTCAACAAAACATCGCATGATACGCTGGATTATACTGGAAAGCGGCTCAATCGCGGCAGCAAGGCTGTGCTGCTGGGCATCGGAGACCCGATTCGCAAGCTGCCAGCCCAGTATGAGGGAGGCGTGCTGCCGGGCATTCACAAGCTAAAGGTTCATGCCAAGGGTTGTCTGGTGGTTTCGGGACGGAGCTTCGAGGAAGATCCGAATCTGCCTGAACGGTTGCTGCAACAGGCGTCCGAACAGCTGGACAGCTGGCCTATGATTTTTGTGGTCGATGATGCGGATGCGATCGTGGATCAAACCTCGTTCCTGTGGACCACCTTTACGCGGTTTAATCCGGCGACGGATTTGTTTGCTGCTTACGAAGTGAAGCAGCATCATCTGCATTACAAGCTTCCGATCATCATTGATGCCCGCATGAAGCCGGGTTACCCGGATGAATTGTTCCCGAGAGAAGATATTGTAGAACTCGTAGACGACAAGTGGAAGCAATATTTTCCGAACGGATTGAGAGCATGACTTCTTGAGATTTACATCACTTTTTGAGATCAAGCAAGATAAGAAAGCGATACGAATACAGCAGCAGGAATGAGTCGATATCGATTCGCGTATACTAGGGGCCTTGGGCCCCTTTTTATCGTCAAACGAGCAGCAGATCTGACATAGCAGGGAGCGGTGAACGTTATGCTTAGAAGAATATTTAATGAACCTAAACGTGTAGATGAAGGTTTTTTGCTTTCTGCTAATGAAGCGATCAGAGCCTATCTGAATCGGATGGACAAGGTGTCTGCGCCGACAGACAAGCATCACAAGCTGGCCTATTGGGCCAAGAGTTTCATGGATGCCATCGATGAGCTGGAGCAAAGCAAGTACTGTGCGGAGAAATTTTCGGAAGGAATCACTCATCGTTTTGAGGAAGAAATGGATGAGGCAGAACTGGACCAATATCATTTGTATTTATACTTTTATAAAAATGCCCTGATCCGTGTGTTCTCGATCCTGGACAAGCTCGGGCATTATATCAATGAATGGCTGGAACTGCGAACCGAGCGAGTCAAAAGGAAGTTTTCCTACTTTACCGTCCTTCGTCATATGCATGATCAGCACGTACATACTACCTTTGAGCAGTCTCTCTATGACTTGAAGAAGAAATATCGTGAGCCGATGCTGCGTCTGCGGAAAAAGCGGAACATGGAAATCCATTTCATCAATGTGGAGTTTCTGGACGATATGCATCGTGCTGCGGGTACGCTGCATGGCAAAAATGCGATTGAGAACCCAAAGGAAAATCTAGATGATCTTCGTCAGGGCTATGAGATGGTGTTGCAGTCTGTCTATCTCATTTTTCAATACGCAAAACGTATGCTAACATAATAGAACAGGCATGTTTGCGTGACAGATGCATACACTTGTATTAGCACGACTTGGCCTGTCTGAACCGGGGAGAAACATGGATATACGCGCATGGTGAACGGTCCGTACCGTATGGGCCATTCGGAGGATACACAAACTGGCGTTGCCAAAGATGGTCTGGGGAAGGGAGAAGGATCATGGGGTTGCAGCAAAAGCTAGCCTTTATTACGGGTGGAGCAAAAGGTCTGGGACGGATGACCGCTAGAATGCTCGCAGAGCGGGGATGCAAGATAGCCATTAACTACGTAAACAGTGAACAAGAGGCCTTCGAGCTGGTCGAGGAATTGCGGGAGCATTACGGGGTACAAGCGAACGCATATCGAGCCGATATCACGGATGCGGACGCGGTGTGCGAGATGCTGGAGCAGATTCAGTCAGAGATGGGTGCGGTGGATATCCTGATTAACAACGCCGGTCCCTTTATTCGCAAGCGGAAGCTGTTTGCAGATTATGAACAGCAGGAGATTCGTTATCTCGTACAAGGCAATCTGTTGAGCGTGATGGAGCTGGATCATCTGGTTCTTCCACATATGCGGGAAAAAGGCTGGGGCCGAATCATTCACTTTGGATTTGGTCATGCCGCGGAAGCGAGAGCGTGGCCTCATCGTGCCGTGTATGCAGCAGCCAAGGTCGGTCTGGTCTCCTTTACAAAAACGCTGGCGGTAGAAGAAGCGCCGCATGGCATTACGGTCAATATGATTTGTCCGGGGGATATTCGCGGATCGAATAAAGAAAAGCAGATTGATGAGGTGCGCGAACTGACCGATGCGGAATCACCGCGAGGACGTCCTGGCTCTGGCGAGGATATTGCGCGAACGATCGTCTTTTTGTGTGAAGACAAATCCGATTTTATTACCGGCAATATGATGGACGTTTCGGGCGCTTTGGACCCGATCAAGACATTTCCCTATCACTAGCTTGCAGGATACTGGGTAAATGGATACAGAAAGCCTCCGCGCATATCGCACGGAGGCTTTCGTCGGTTAGCCGCAAATGTAATGTGCCGCTAATTAAAATACTTGCTCAACTTCAGTAATGCCTTCAACCTCTTCCACCAGTGCGCGTTCAATCCCTGCTTTCAGGGTAATGGTTGAACTTGGGCAGCTGCCGCATGCGCCAACAAGCTTGAGCTTCACTACGCCGTCCTCCACGTCTACCAGTTCACAGTCACCGCCGTCACGTTGGAGGAATGGGCGCAACTTATCTAGAACCTCAAGTACTTGATCATACTGAGACTTTTGAGTTTGTTCAGTCATTTGATTCATCTCCTTCCTTCCTTTATTATAGTACAATGAACGATAAATTAAAATGGTTCTAATTTAATTTTGATAAGTCAATTTTAAGGCATATCCAACAGAAAGGACGATGCACCATGAGACCGATCATCGAATTTTGTGCAAGCAACATGCACCATGGGACCGATCGGGTCATGAACGAGCTGGAGCAAAATCCAGAATTCGACGTGATTGAATACGGTTGTCTGGGCAATTGCGGACAATGTATGACCGAACCGTATGCCCTCGTCAATGGCACGATAGTCGAAGCGCCCTCCCCTGAAGCGCTGCTTCAAAAAATATTGGACAAGATCAGGGAAGAGGAAGAGAATCTGAAGCTGCTGGACGATCTTGACTTGTAATCAATCATTCACAAGCCACAAGATTTGAAAGGTTAAATCCCGTTTACTAACCGAAATGATGCTTGGACATCCAGAGCACACCGCTTTTGAGCACACGAGGCATGCGGCCGGTCATGACCGTTTCCTTGCCCATGAGTCCAAAGCCGTGCTTCTTGCCCAGTGACCCTAATACACCCTTAAGCTTGATTTGACCAAGCTTAGGGGTTTCTTGCTTCCATAGCGCCTGGATCACTTCGCCGACCTGCTTGCCTTGTGCTTCTGCAGCCTGTGCGCTCGGCGAGAAGGGAAGACTGGCACAGTCACCGACGACGTACACGTTTGGAAAGAGCGGGATCTGGTGATACTCGTTTAAGCATACGCGACCTGCCGGATCTTTATCCACTTCCAGTTGACGAACGACCTCGACCGGCTGGATACCAGCGGTCCAGACCGTCACATCGGTCTGCAGGAACAGATCGTGATTGTAGATGCCATTAGGTTCTACCCTGGAGACCGAAGCATGGGAGACCATATCAATCCCGTGATCTTCGAACCATGCTGTTACGTAGCTGCGAAGTTTTTGCGGAAAAGGAGACAATACACTTTCGCCCCGGTCCATGATTCTCACGTTCAGATCCGCTCTGGACTCCCTCAGCTCGGCTGCGATTTCCACACCGGATAGTCCGCCTCCCACGACGGTTACCTGACTGTACGGGGAGAGATCATTGATTCTGCAAGCCGTCGCACGGGAGCTGGAGAAGGACTGGATGCTGTAGGTGTGTTCCTGCGCGCCCGGAATGTTGTGGTATTTGTCTGTACAACCGAGGGCAATAATCAGTTGATCATAGGAAAGAGGTTCACGATCTTCAAAGTGAACCTGCTGTTCGGTCAGGGAGATGCGCGAAACTTCTCCAAAAGCCAGCTGCAGACGGTCATCGGCAGGAAACTGCACCCGAATATCTACATCTGCGACTGCACCGGCTGCCAGTGCATAATATTCCGTTTTCAAGCCTTGAAAAGGCATGCGATCCACCAAAATCAGCTGTGTATCGGGTGGAATCGATTTGTCCAGCAATTGATGGGCAACGGCCAAGCCGCCATAGCCGCCCCCCAATATGATGATATTTTTCATTCCCATTCGAACCCTTTCCTAGATGATTCGTATTGCCCGGCTGCAACGTTCGAGCGGATGTTGGTACGCACAGGTACGCTGATCGGGTTAGCCATAGACGTTGATTTCGTTATAGAACGTATCACGCTCAACCGGAATCCGATCGGCTCCCTTAACAAGCCAGATGAGTTCATCTCTCGTTAATCCTTCCTGAGACAAGGCGCCAGCCGAATGGCTGATTCGTTCCTTGACCAGGGTGCCATGTACATCCGATGCGCCAAAGGTAAGCGCCATTTGAGTCAACTGCGTGCCAATATTGATAAAGTATGCCTTGATATGCTGGAAATTGTCCAGCATCAACCGGCTGATGGCAATCGTGCGCATATCCTCATAGGCGGAGGTGCGGCGCTTGATGCTGGCGTTAATACTCTTCGGCTGTACAGCCAATGGAATGAACACCATGAAGCCATTGGTCTCATCCTGAAGCTCACGCAGGTATACCATGTGCTGAAGTCGCTCTTCCAGCGTTTCAATGGAGCCGTACAGCATGGTAGCATGGGTACGGAATCCGAGTTGATGGGCCTGGCGATGAACATCCAGCCATTGTACGGTAGTGGCCTTGTTGACACTCATTTTCTTGCGGTAGCGTTCCGACAGAATTTCCGCGCCGCCTCCGGTGAGGGAACCAAGTCCGGCGTCTTTCAGTCTGGACAGAACCTCCCGAATGCTCAGTCCGCTCAGGCGGGAGAAGAATTCAATCTCCGCGCCGGTATACGCCTTGATCGTCACTTGCGGGTACTGCTTTTTCAATGCCCGGATGGCATCGACGTAATAGTCGAACGGGACGGTAGGATTATGGCCTCCGGTAATATGGAATTCTCTCACTCCGTCATGAATATGCTTCTCCACAAAATCTATCACTTCATCCGGAGATAGCGTATAGGCTCCTTCTTCTCCAGGGTTGCGCTTGAATCCGCAAAAAGCGCAGGTCGCTTCACAGACATTGGTGAAGTAGAGCGTCATATTTTCAATAAAATATACCTTCTTGCCATTCTTCTTCATATTCACGCTGTTTGCCATTTGCCCCAGCGACAGCAAATCATCGCTCTGGTACAAAAACAAACCATCTTCTATAGATAAACGTTCCCCGGCAGCTACTTTTTCGCGAATTTCCTGCATCTTTCTCTCAGGACGATCCAATATGATGGTCATGCTTGTCCTCCTATTCATCCAGACTTCCATGGGTTTACAGAAGCGGATGGTGTAATAATGTGATGATGTTCACAAATAAAGATAAAATGAAACGAGAATCAATTTCACGGTTTGTTCAATAATGTCATTATAAACCCATTGCACAGGCAGGGGCAACGTCATTCTTTGGATATCCCTTGAGCGGGAAGGGGGATGTTGTGTATACTTGAAGTACGTTCAGTCACTGCGTATAATGGCTGACAAGAGGAGGTTGATGATATGCTAACCATTACCGACAATGCAGCGGTGAAAATAAAAGAGATGCTGGAGGAGCAGGAGGTTTCCGGTCTGTTTCTTCGTGTAGGGGTAAAAGAAGGCGGATGCAGCGGTTTTTCCTATGCGATGGGCTTCGATGACGAGAAGGCTGCGGAAGACCAGACGCTGGAGGTACAGGACTTGAAGGTGGTCGTCGATCAGGAGAGCGCCAAATTCCTGTATGGTGTCGTCATTGACTATAAGCAATCTGATGTAGGGGGCGGGTTTACGATCGATAACCCGAACGCGATTGCCAATTGTGGCTGCGGCTCTTCATTCCGTACGAAGGAAGAAGCAGGCAAGCCATCCGATTGCTAAGCGATTCACTCGGCGCTTGAACGTGCCGCTTGAAACTGCAATGGCATACCCGATTCACGCAAATAGCACGCTTCTGGACCGACTTTGGTCAGAGGGCGTGCTTTTTTCTTTGGGGAGCTTCCATATCTGCTTCCCTGCTTCGCTTCATAGGTAAGCTCAGCTATAGCGAACATCTTTCTTTGTCGTTTAACGGACTTTAGATGGACTGGTTCCACGAAATTTTTTGTATTGACGGCTGAAGAAATATACATCCTTGTAACCGAGCGCCTCTGCCACCTCAGATACGTTCATGCCGGCATAATAGAGCAGATGCTCCGCTCTTTCAATGCGCGACTCGATGATGAACTGCTGCAGCGGCTTCCCGACGATTTCCTTGAACTTGATCGAAAAATAACGAGGGGACAGGTTGGCCCGTTTGGCGATATCCTCCAGCTTATGCCAGGCCGCCGGGTTTTGCATAATATAGTTGGCTGATTCCTGGATGACCTCATGCAGCTGGCGACTGGTTGGATTGTGTTCCTGTATCGATTGTTGATCTGAACGAAACAGATGAACGAGTAGCTGCTTGATAATGAGCTGGGCTTCGAGTTCCGCTTCGTATTCCTGATTGAGCAGTACCCTGACATATCTGGTGAGCAGGGTTTCGACATCCTTCGTATCCTTCAGCACCCGGTACTGGGCAGGCACAGCTTGCGGGGTGTAGGCAGGATCGAGATTAAAATGGATGTACGTAATGGTCAGTGGTTTCTGTGGATGGTGGGTGGCACTTGTGTAGTCACCTGGTCGAAACAGGAAGCAGCTACCCTTGTGTACGGAAAAAGGTTCTTCATTCAGAATGACTTCCCCTTGTCCGTCCCACACATAAAACAAATCATAGTTGGGGATCGGTTTTTCCCGCTTTGCCCATCTCCACGAAGGTTCACAGCTGATTTTGGCGAAGGACTGGGTTAATTGAAAAGAAGTGGCAGGTACGTGCAGCATCGCAATAACTCCTTCAGACTTCCATAGTCGATCCGTCTCTCATAGTTTTATTTTCGTATAAACGAACCTGAATTTCAATATGGGAGAGGCGACAGGGAGGATGAGCAGGGGGATAAAGATTTTATTTCATCTCAGAATGATAGATTGATATTTTTTATAGTAGCATCTGGGCAGCCAGCATGTGTATAAAAATATCCACACAATCCACACTTGAAAACAGACACAATTAGACAGTTGTTAACATTTTATTAACAGTTTATCCACAGTATTGTGTGGATAATGTGGATGTTGTTTGTAACATCCTGTCATGATAAGATGAGAAAACCAACCATATTATGGATGTGAAGTGGTGATGAACAATGAGATTGTTGAGTAACGAGGCGTTGCTGGAAACCTATGAGAAAGCCGTAGATTTACAGCTGGAGCATGATTTCATTCATTTGATTATTCAGGAAATGAGGCGCAGAGGCCTGAAGTTTCCACTGATGCTCTGTATGGAAGCTTGAACCGTACTTACACCCTGGTTTCCTCGATTGTGATTTCTACTTTATGTTTGCAATGTGCACAATAGCAGGTGTGGATGCACTGGTGCAAACGGACATCAGGGATGCCGTTTGTAAGTCGAATATCATCAATCGGACGATAAGGGGAATAAGGACCATAGAAATCACCTGTACGGCCATAGTCCTGCAACGATTGCCCGCACTGCGGACAGGCTTCCTGCATTTCATTCCATCCATTGCATACCGGACATGCATACATCATAAAGGGTATCCCTCCCAACGAATGTTGTGAATAGGATACCCTTTTTTTTCGTATCTAAAACTTCATGTTGCTGCTGTGACCCGGGGAGAGCTTGGCTTCCGGATCGAAATAGACTTTTGCATTGTTGATGGCTGTAGGGGCTTCGCCAAAGCCGACTGCAATCAGTTTCAGCTTGCCTGGGTATGTGGTGACATCGCCTGCCGCAAAAATGCCGGGGATGTTGGTCTCCATTTTGGAATCCACCATGATTGAGCCCTTTTCAATTTCCAGTCCCCATTCGGTGATGGGACCGAGGGAAGAAATGAAACCGAAGTTGACAATGACATCGTCTACCTCCAGTGTCTGCTTGTCCTCCCCCTTGATCTGCGAGAGCGTCACCGCTTCGATCTCGTTCTCCCCGTGAAGGGTTTCGATTTCATAAGGGGTCAGTACGCGAACCTTGGAATTTTTTAAGTTTTCGACACTGTGTTCGTGGGCTCTGAACTTGTCGCGACGATGAATAAGGGTCACTTCTTCTGCGATCGGTTCGAGCATGAGCGACCAGTCCACCGCTGAATCTCCACCCCCGGAGATGAGCACTTTCTTGCCTTTGAACTGATACAGGTCCTGAACGAAATAATGGAGATTTTTCTTCTCGAATTTCTCGGCATCGGGTACTTCCAGTCTTCTTGGTTCGAAGGCGCCTACTCCAGCCGTAATGACGATCGATTTAGCCTGATGAATGCCCTTGTCGGTCGTCACCTCAAACAGCCTTTCTTCCTTTTTATCCACTCGGAGCACTTTTTCCTCGAGAGCGACCTGTGTCTGGAAATGGTTCATCTGCTGGAGCAGCTGATCCACCAGCTCCTGTGCCTTCACCTTTGGAAAACCTGCTACGTCATAAATGTATTTTTCCGGGTAGAGCGCAGCCAATTGGCCTCCGAGCTGGGGCATGCTTTCAATGATTTTCACACTTGCTTGTCGCATTCCGCCGTAAAATGCAGCGAAAAGTCCGGCGGGACCGCCGCCGATCACGATAATGTCTACGAGATCGTGTTTTTGCAACTCCGTCATGAGGAACCTCCTTCTGTGTGAAGCCAATGTCTTGTTTGGAATTCTTTTTACATTATAGCGTTTTCAAATGCAGAAAGAAATATCGACACAAAAGTCATGGAAAAACCGAACAATTTAGTGAAAAAGGGTTGAATTTTTAAGAAATTCATTATATGATTGCATGAGATTATGGTCACGATGTTGCGGGTTTGTATGGTTTAAATGTGATCCAAGTCGCAGTCAACCGATTCAACTCCTTTAATAAAGCCTTAAATGCATGTTTTCATTCTTTTTTGAACATGTATGTGCTAATTTTCACAATCTATTGTGAGTAATCTTTTTCATGGTTTCATCACAAGATATAGATAAATAACATTACAGATTGGAAGGGATTAGGATGAGTAACCGTATACCACGCATTGTCATTCTTGGAGCCGGATATGGCGGTATTATCGCGGCGCAGAAGCTGCAGAAACAATTAAATTATAATGAAGCAGATGTGACGCTGGTCAGCAAGCATGAATATCATTATGTCACGACCCACCTGCACATGCCTGCAGCAGGGACGGACGAGCCTGCCAATGCCAAGGTTAACATATTGAAGCTGATTGATGAGTTTAAAATTGATTTTGTAAAATCAACTGTACAGCAGATCCGTCAACAGGAGAAGAAGGTGATTCTGGAGGACGGCACGCTTTCTTATGATTATCTGATTATTGGTCTTGGCGGTCAGCCGGAAACGTTTGGCATTCCAGGCATGCTGGAGCATGCGTTCTTTATTCGCAGTCTGAATGCGGTCAATATGATTCGTGCGCACATTGAATATCAGTTTGCCAAATTCAAATCAGAGCCACATCGTCCTGAATACCTGACATTTGTGGTTGGTGGAGCCGGATTTACCGGGATCGAATTCGTAGGAGAGCTTTCCGACCGCATTCCGGAGCTGTGCAAGCGATATGATGTCGATCCGAAAATGGTGAAGATCTATAATGTAGAAGCAGCCCCGACTGCCTTGCCTGGATTTGATCCTGAGCTTGTTCAGTATGGCGTGAAGGTGCTGGAAGACAAAGGCGTGACGTTCAAGATCGGCGTGGCCATCAAGGAAGTGACACCTGAAGGCGTAATTTTGGGTGAAGGCGAAGAAATCAAGTCCAGAACGGTTATTTGGACAGGTGGCGTACGCGGTAACAAAATGATTGAAGATGCCGGCTTTGAAGTGATGCGCGGTCGTGTGAAGGTAGATGAGTACCTGCGTATGCCGGGTCATGACGACATCTTCGTGATCGGGGACAATGCCCTCTTCTTCAACGAAGAAGGAAAACCATATCCGCCAACCGCTCAGATTGCCATGCAGATGGGTGCCAATTGTGCACAGAATGTGGTGGCAACCCTTCGCAATGGTCAGTTGAAGTCATTCGTACCAAGTATGAAAGGAACCGTTGCTTCGCTTGGAAAAGGGGAAGCGATCGGAGTCGTTGGGAAGAAGAAACTGAAAGGCTGGACGGCTGCTCAGATGAAGAAAGTCATTGATAACCGCTGGCTGTTCGTCATTGGCGGTTTGCCACTGGTGCTGAAAAAAGGACGTTTCTTTAATTAAGGCTGGATGTTCCTCTGAGAAAGGAGGCACGAGGCGATGAGACATTGTAGTGTGCAAGTAAGAGGTCTGCTCACCAGGGATGAACTGGATCGCTATAACGGGCTGATGGAAGCCGGCAAATTCCTGGAAGAGCAAAACCGTCATGATTTGGCTTATAACGTGCAAAAAGAGGTTGATCTCCTGATTCAGCCTGCTATTGAACGCCTGAAAGACAAGAGCCGCCAGCGTGATGAGATGACGGCTGAATATTTGCGAAACAAAGCGGAGCAAGCAGAAGATCAGTGAATATTTGTTGATCGTGACGAGCATACATGGAAATGGCATGGCATGCATCTATAACAAAAAGGAATCCCGATGGCGGGATTCCTTTTTGTTGTCAGTACCTTTTGTCAGAGGCCTTTTGCCAGAGCCTGATGTCTGACCCGGGACGCTGGGACTAGATTTCCTTGAAGCTGTTAATGATGTCATAGAATACATCTTTCTGGCCTGCAAACTGATTGGAGCTGGTCCAGGTCAGGATCTGGTAAAAATGAGTGTCTGTTTTGACCATGGCAGCTACATAGGACAGGTTCATGCCGGACACTTCTCCGCTCATTTGGTGAAGAATCGCTTCGTTGCCGTTAATGGTCGTCGTTTCTTTTTCCGAAATATCCATTCCGCTGTAGAAGCTGTCCCGAACGAGAGAGTAATACTCATCCAGTTCTGTCAGGTTGCCTTCAAAGTCCTCGATCGGTTCCTTGATCACGATCATGAATCCATTCATGCTCTGATAACCCATGGCTGCATCCGGATTGAGGGAAGGATTGTTTTGCCAGTTGCTTGGAATATCGATAGCCAGGCCATCTTGCTCAACGGTTTCCAAGGTTACGTTTTCGCCTGTTCCCTGAGCGTTGGGATCATATTCGAGCGCAGTAAACGTCGAGGCGATAGCCATGAATTCTTCCTTGTGATCTTGAAAACGGTCCGATTCCGACCAGAAGATGATTTGTGCAAAATCCTGTTCCGTTTCCACGATGTTCAGAAGATAGGTGGCATTCATCCCCTGAATCTCTCCGCTTACTTCATAGCGAAGGGCTGGGTAGCCGCCCAAGTCGATCTCACTCGGTTCAGAAGTGGTGGCATTCTCCACCATGTTCTCTGATTGCATCAAAATAATCTCGGTATACTTTTCTAGAGGGATGGAGACATTCTCCTTGCTTTCATTGATGATCATGACATACTTTTCTTCATCCGGATTTCCTGCTTCCAGTGCAGCCAGAACGTTCTGCTGTACAGGGGCTTCTTCCCAGTCAGACGGAAGCTTGATTTCAGCTTTGTTGTCTGCGGTAGTGAAGACATTCCCTTCAAAATCAGCCGGGGCATTTGCAGTCCCATCTTCTTCGTTGGCAGATGCATCCTCATCGGCGTTCGTACCTGCGTTGTTTTCAGTTTCTTCCTGTTTGTTGGCTGTGTTTGTGTTCGTTTCATTTTCGTTCGAGCCGCAGGCAACCGCGGTGAAGACCAGCATCACCATAAGTACAAATAAAAACCCTCTTTTCATGCTTCCCTTTCTCTCCCTTATGTGTATTCTAGCTGTTGAGGCTAGTGGAACTGCCTCCTATTCTTACACCAAAAATTTATCCTTTAAACAGTTCGTCCCATGCTTCTTCCTGAATAAGGTTGCCGACGAAAAATTCCCCGAATTCCCCGAAACGTGCACTGACTTCATCGAATCTCATTTCATAGATCAGCTTTTTGAACTGCAGCGGATCTTCTGCAAATAATGTAACGCCCCACTCCCAGTCATCGAATCCGATGGAGCCGGTAATAATTTGTTTGACCTTGCCTGCGTACGAGCGTCCGATCAATCCGTGGCTGCGCATCATGGCGCGGCGTTCATCCATGGAGAGCATGTACCAGTTGTCCTGGAGATCCCGCTTTTTGTTCATCGGATAGAAGCAGATATGTCCCGCTTTTGGCAAAACCGGCTTCAGCCTTGCGAGAATCTCCGGGTTTTCCATCGGGTCTGTACCGGGCTTGCCCATGTAATTGCTCAGTTCAACAACAGAGACATAGGAATGGGCCGGGAGGAGGAAAGGCGCGATCGCAGATTGATTGAAAGCACGTTCCAGTTCTCCGATTTCATTCATCGTTTCACGCAAATGCAGAAACACAAAATCCGCTTTCTGTCCTAAAATATAGTATTGGGCATAGCTGCCTTTTTGCTGGGCTTCCACCTCGGCGTACTGTTTGCGCAATGCGCTAAAGGATTCAAGCGCATGTTGTTTGACAGACTCGTCCGCGAGTTTCCACGCTTCCCAGTCCATTTGTCTGAAATCATGGAGAGCGTACCATCCATCAAGGGTTTTGGCTGCTTCGTTCGGGCTTTGTACTTCATTCATGTGTATTCCACTCCTTATTCTGATCCAGTTTTATTGGTTTGTTCGATTTCCGGTTTATTCCTTAAACCCTTTCAGTTTAATGGATATAGGGCTTCAGATCAAATGAACGGTTTGTGGATAAACGGTGACGAAAGTGCCGGATCGTTGAACATTCCCGCGTTTTCAAGTACACTAGATGTTGGGATAGGGTACCAAGGAGGAGAACGAATTGACTGTTGAATTGCTTCAACTACCGATATTATTATTGTTGTTTTTCGTCTTGCTGTTTGGAATCGGGTTTATACTGAATATGCTGCTGAAGACGACCTGGTTTCCAATCTATGTATACATGATTGTCATGATTCCGGCTGTGATTTACTGGCAGTATGACAACAGCACCAATTTGTGGGGCAATGTGAGCGGATACCAGCTCGCTGATTATTTAACGGCAGCAGGCGGGTTTATCGGGGCTTATGCCAGTGGCGCCACGATCAAGACGCTGCGCACAAAAGGGTACCGCATGTTTTAATGGGATAACAAACAAAAAGAAAGCGAAAGTTCGCAGCTTGTGCTGAAAAGGAACTTTCGCTTTTTCTTATGTCTTCATTTTCTTATGCCGCCAGGATGGATGGTAGAGGTCGGAATGGGAATTGCAGGACTGAATGGCGGGTCAGTTGACAGGCGTTATTGCAATTCTTTTGTTACTTTATAATTTGCACCGAGCTTGGTGTTCCATTCGATATAATATCCTTTCTGCACGTTTAATGTTTGCGCATGTCCAGCGGCATTTTCAACCTCCACAGACTTCACATTCGGGTTTTCAATTTTGCCTGCTATGATCGGGATGGTGTTTTGGTATTCGGACGTATATTGGAAATAGCATTGATGACAGATCATAGAAGCGATGCCGTTAAACCAATAATATCCTTCGGAGGAATGTGAAATACTGGATACGCTTACTCCTCCGTCATCGATTTCTTTATAGAAGATGAATGTTTCGTTTTCCATTGTCCACTGATCTATGACTTCTCCTCTGACCTCATTCATCCCGTATTGAAGCGCCTCGTGCTTGCTGGTAAAATATTTTACTTCATTTTGTTCATGTTGTTTAACACAAGAAGACAAAATGAATGCAAATAAAAATAGTAAAATCATTTTTTTTTTATTCATCTACTTCAACTCCATTTTTTTCTATTCATACTTCAAATTTTATGATATACTATTATTATATCATTATTTAATGATATTACATATTCTAATTGGAGGTTAATTATGAGAAAATTATTGTTTTAGTTTGTGTTTTTTTGTTTTTGCTAATTCAGAAAATTGTTGCGGGAAATCTACTAACCTATAGCTAATAAAAGAAAAGGAGTTGTAATAAAATGAAAAAACGTGTTATCGCAATTCTGTCGTTGCTGCTTGTTTTGATTATGTTGCCTACCGCTGTTTTTGCCGAAGGAAAAGCCGAGCCGAATGAAGCTGCACTTGACGCATACCTTAGAACTGCTGGGTATCCAGGAGATGTTATTTCATCTTTTGAAGTGGAACAGAAGATAAGTTTGTTCAATCGAAAAGCTGTCTATCTGTACCACAAATCCGAAGTGGGAAGCCTTTTAGCCGAAATGCCACCTGCGGAATCCGAGCCGGGGGCCGGTGGAATCACGACATTGAGAAGTGATGATGTGAATATGGATTTCTTTGATTCTACTCTTGTCGCCAGCCAAGTGGCAGATCCGTATAGTACTATTGCTAGAGTCCAGTTTGACTATAATTGGGACTGGGATCTGACGAACTACAACGGCAGATACCACGAACTGAATTATCATGATGTAGATAAATTTGGTATTGCTTGGAGTGATGGTTGGGATCCGGAACCCGAATCGGCGGTATACTCTTATCGTTATTACGGAAGCAACGGTAGCATCTACAGAAATGAAAGCATCGGAATGATTAATGATTACGATTCGTTCGACCAGGGAGAAGGTATTGGTTGGGAAATTGAATTAGTAGAATCTTTTAGTGATCACCAACGTTCGTATGGCACGTATAGACATAAAGGATGGGGCCAAGTTACGGCTGTAATTGATCACGATGGTAGTGGTGGTACAGGATCTTCGTCGGCAGTAGGAACCTATTTCCACCATCACATTGGTGCAAATGAAGGAACCTTGCAATACCAAGGTGGAGCGGTTCCAACGGTTGGCATCACTTATTCCTGGCAATATTCCCAGTCAGATGGGAGTGCTGGCGAACAGTGGTTTTGGACTAAAAACTAAAATGGTCGAGCAACCTTAACAAAGTTAAGGTTGCTTTTCCTATTCTATTTCTAAAGTTGTTGGGATTATAGTTTCTGTGAGTTCCTCGCCATTCTGTTCCCATTTTATAACCAAATGTTTAATACTCACCGGAGGTTTAACCTTTGACCGAGTTACTAGTGTTATTTCTTGATGGCTATTCAATTCTTTAGGTAATTGTATGTGGTTCCGGGTGACGCTTTTTCCTTTTTCATACTTAATATCTAACCATGCCGAGTTAATGTCTGGGTCTCCAATATATGTAATTGATGGTCGCTCGACATACTCTGTGCCTTCCATATTGTACTCGATTGTAACAAACCAATTATCTGATTCCGCTTGCATCATTATTTTAGAAGGCATTTCCGTGTCTTGCTGACAACCTACTAATACCAAAATAATAGAAATTGCAGAAATATACTTTAACATAAACTCCACCACCTACTCTTAATATAAATGTATTCATTCTGCGGTATGAATTGCTATTGATGTCCCGTGCTTGTGCCGCCTACTTTACCAATTCACCCCCTATTTTATTCAAAAATATATACATTAGACCATTAATATACTTTGCTCCTATACTATATAATATTTTAATCTATAAAGCAATTTAACCATATCAACATTTTGTGCAGCGACAAAACAATGCCCCATTGAGTATACGTTAAAAGGACATACTCCGCATTGCCTCTATGGGACTCCAATTGTTTTTTTCACTCGTTCCAGGTGTGTGAATCTTTCCCTTTGGTTACACAGATGACGTTCTTTTGTTCCGCATCCATGAAGATGGTTACGTACTGGTGGCCGCGTTTAGCTGATGTTTCATCCATATTGATTTGAAACGTAAGACAGATCCTGGGTTGCAAGGGCATGATCGACGTAATGAAGGAGAATCCGCCAAAGACGTTTGTCATGTTCACCAACAAATCGGCTAATAATAATTTGTGACCATAGTTGAGTGGCATGCTCCCCTTATGTATACAGGTAAACCTGTATACATAAGGGGAGCATTTTTATGTGAAAGGAAGCATATACCAGGTACTTATATTAGCTCTGTGGGTCGAGTACATATTTTCGACTCATACATAGATGCCAGTCCCGTTGGTGAATCTAAGTCATAATTGACTTGGAGGTGTCCAGTGATATGCCGATGATGGAAGCGGATGGTGTGCGGTTGCATTATCATAAGAAGGGCAAGGGAATTCCGATCGTATTGATTCATCCTCCCTTGCTAACGAGTGAAAATTTTAATTATCAGCTGGAAGATTTGTCTGATGATTTTCAAGTCATTGTCTTCGATATCCGTGGACATGGCTTCAGTTCTCCCTCGGAGCAGGCCGTCACTTACTCACAGGTTTCCTCAGATATTCAACTGCTGCTAAACAGCCTGGATATCGATCGCTGCTATATCGGGGGGTATTCGACCGGGGGTGGCATTGCTCTGGATGCCATGCTCTCCTATCCCCATCGCTTTTACGGAGGGATTATGATCAGTGCGATGCCGGAGGTTTCGGATGCATCGCTGCGAAATCGCATCCGCCTGGCTGTCAGACTGAGCGAAACACGTCTGCATCCGTTGCTCAGATGGAGTATCTGTCGCGGAAATGCAGATATGAATCTGACCTATCGCAATTTATCTGAGGCGGCGAAGCACGGCAATCCGCCCAATATTCGGCAATATTATGAAAGCAGTCTTACCTTTAACTGTACGAAGGCGTTGAAGTATCTTCAGCTTCCACAATTGTTGGTGTATGGCAACAAGGATGGCGCCTTTCATCGCTATGCCAAGTTGCTGCAAGCGGAGTTGCCGAGCAGCCAGCTGTATTACATGCGCGGTGTGAGTCATCAACTGCCAACGAAGGCGCCGCGCAGATTGAATGGTCTGATTCGCAAATGGATCACAGAGCATCAGGAAATGGGACTGTCCGGTTCTGTGCTTCGAACACTCGAACGTGCGGAGTCTTCGCCATCGTTGCAATAGCAACCGGAAACTTTACAGGAAAAGGTGTATAGTCGTTTGTGCAAAGTGTGTTAAAATGAGAGGAGAAAACTTGTGATTTGGGGACGTGTGTCGAACCTTGAAAATAACCAATTTGCTACATTTCACTGAAAATCATCGCTTTTTGACGTACCGGGACTTTTCACTTAGTCCATTGGATTACCGGATGCTTCACACCGTCTACCAGCCGATGATTGGTCCGTCCGCCATCAGCCTGTACTTACTGCTCTATGAGCAAGTGCCCGCCGAACGTATCGGGTACGCTCGCGTCGAGCAGCAGCGCAGGCTGTTTCTTTCCCTTTGTCTGGAACCGAGTGAAAAAGGTAGAAAGAGTTTAATAGAGATGACATCCAAGCTGGAAGCGGTAGGCCTATTGCAGACGAAGCGAGCCTATCTGACAGACAATGAGGAATATGTGTATCAATATCGGATGCAGCGTCCGCTCGATCCCTATGCCTTTTTCCATACAACCCACTTGTTGTTGCTGCTCAGGGACAAGGTAGGCAAGCATACCGTGCTGGCACTGAAAGATGAGTTGTGCTGTGAACTGACGGAGCAGGAAGTGATGGAAGGGGACGAGGAAGATTTGTCTGTCCCGTTCTATGAATGGTTTGAGCTCAATTCACATGTCGTGGATTACGAATTGGAACAGGCCTTTATGGAGACGGCCAGCAGTCAGTCCGCTCCTTCGGATGCAGACAGGGAAGAGGAATCGGGCAGCGGCAAGCTGGATGCTCATTCGCTGGATTTCAGTGAAATATTGCGACGCATCCCGCGAACCTCTCAAAACCGGATGTATGTGGAGCAGCTTCGATATGAGCGTCAGCAATTGCAGGAGCTGCATTATCTGTTGCAAAAATATCAGCTGGGCATATCGCATATGAGCAGAATGCTGGATGAGGATGGCGCATTTGATACCAGGGGCCGGCTCCAGTATGCAGAGCTGGAGAAATGGGCGCATCTGTATTTCCGGCAAGGCAAGAAACGGCAGGAGGAACGAACGGTTCATTTGCATCAGGTCGGCCCGGCAACTTCGACCTCTTCGACCTCTTCGACCTCTTCGACCTCGGAAAACACCGTAGAGGACCAGACCGCAAACACATCCGCTGCCTCGCCGGAAGCGGAAGGCAATCAGTCGGAAACCACTGAATTGCAGATGGCCTATTACGTGCAGGTTCCTGCTGCGCTGTTAAAGAAGTTCAATGTTCATGACTATAACCGCATGTTGAAGGAACGGCCTTACACGCATGTGCTGGCTCAGTTTTTTCCGGGCACGATTCCTGATTTGGTCCTAAACACGTTTGCCCAGATTGATCTGAATTACCGCATGAATGAGCGCGTGATCAATGTACTGATTCATTACATTAAAATGCATGATCTGTCGTGGAATAAAAACTATGTGATGGCGATTGCCTCGGATATGCTGGGACGCCAGGTGGACAGCTTCGAGAAGGCGGTCACCTATATTCGGGAAATGGAAGAGCGGAGAAAGCCAAAAGCGCCCGCAGCGAAGAAGAGCAAGGGAAGAGGCCGCTCCTTCACGAACGGAAACAGCCAGAAACCCAAACTGGAAGTTATGCAGGAACAGAGCACCGGCACCTATAATGAAGAATCGATGCAACGGGCGTTGAAGCTGGCAGAGATGCTGGATCATGAGCATAAGCGCTGATGGGACAGAAGCTCGGCCAATCGCCGTGCGGAAACGGACAGGGAAAGAGGTGGACATCAGATGGAATCGTTGTCAGATGTAATGAAACAGCTGCCTGGCAGGCTTCGTCAAGGCGAGCAGGCGGAGGAACTCTATCGTTCACTCCTTGCTCATCCAGCTGTACAGGCTTTTTTGACGAAACAGGGTCCCTTTCAGGAGCAGGAAATCAGATTGAACCAGAACCGGCTCTATCAATATCAGCGAGAATATGACCAGTGCATGAACTGCCCGGGACTGGATCGCTGTCCGAATGACTTCCAGGGACACTATACGAAACTGTCCGTACAGACCATTCAGGAACGCAAGGTCATTGTGGACCATAAAGTAAGCTGCAAGAAAATGAGGGCGAAGCAGGCCCAGCAGTCGATTCATGGACGTATCCGCAGCTTTTATGTAGACGATCGGGCGCTGGAGCAGGGCTATTCGCCGAAGGAAATTTTGCAGCGGGACTGGGAGCGCAGTGAGAGCGTCGAGCATATTTTGCAATATATTTATCAGACGAAGCAGGAAGGTCTGCAAGCACGAGGCATGTACGTGCAAGGCAGCTTTGGTACGGGTAAGACATTTCTCATGTGCTATCTGCTCTATGAGCTGGCCAAGGACGGGCATAGCGGTGTCATCGTGTATATGCCTGATTTCGTGGAGGATCTGAAGAGCATGTTTCAGGACAATCAGCGACTAAAGGATACGATCGACTTGCTCAAGCAGACGGATTTGCTCATTTTCGACGATATCGGCGCAGAGAATATGTCCCCATGGGTAAGGGATCATGTGCTTGGGAGTATTCTGAATTACCGGATGGATCGCAAGCCGACGTTCTTTACTTCCAATTACAGCCTGGAGGCACTGGAGAAGCATCTGAGCTTCACGGACAAGGAAGGCGAGAATGACGCTAAGGGCAAACGCTTGATGGAACGGATTCGTCATTATGTAGATGTGCTGACGGTGAAGGGGAAGAATCATCGCGAAAAGAACGAATGATTCATCAGCCGCTGAACCGGACATGTAGAGGAAGAAATCAATCATGGAAATACGCATGAAAAAAGTCGAGTCCCCAGATGGAGACTCGACTTTTGCTGCTTGCCAGTTCTGTTCAGCGTTTTGCTGTGACAACGATCTAAGGATCCGCTGCCTGAGCGGTTTAGCCTGTCGTTTTTAGCTGCTGAAATATTGAATGAAGGTAAAGACAACGCAAACGACGAAAAAGAATCCAAACGTAGCCGCGAAGCCTACGCCTACATCAATAAAGTCATTGCGGGGTTCTTCATTTACATGGAGTTCTGGGTTTTGCGGATCACTCATGTTCCGTTCCTCCTTACACTGCGCCTGATGTTCACTTATAGTCCTTAGTATACCCAATCATCTCAAAGATTGTAAAGCAAATGGATGTGACAAATGTGAGGCAGTTCATAGTCAGACTGGAGATGACCTGCTGCTTCTGCATAGATGCAAGCGCATTGCAGATACTACAGATGACCCGCCGTATGACAGCTTGCCGGTTGCATAGCCATGGCAAGATCATTTATGGTATACTGTCATTGTTTCAAATTGGAAAGCATTTTTGTTAGGAGGAATAATCATGGCAATTGTAAATGTGACCGACCAAACCTTTGGTACAGAAGTAGAAGGTCAGGGAACGGTTTTAGTTGATTTTTGGGCCCCTTGGTGTGGACCGTGCAAGATGATTGCACCAGTTCTGGAGGAACTGGATCAAGAGATGGGCGAGCAAGTGAAGATTGCAAAAGTAAATGTGGATGACAATCAGGAATCTGCTTCCCGTTTCGGGGTTATGAGCATTCCTACCCTGATCGTATTCAAGGACGGACAGCCCGTGGATAAAGTAGTCGGTTTCCAGTCCAAGGATGCGCTGAAGAGCGTCATCAGCCGCCAACTGTAAGAATTAGAATAAGGGATAAACAGAGATCTCCGGCCTGCATGGGCATCTGGAGATCTCTTTTTTTGCAGCTAGCCCAGGGGTTCCTTGTTCTTGCGTCTCCAAATCCGGGAGGTACTCAGCGTTTCCTTGATCGGAGCGATGCGATTGCCAGTTCCATTACGCTCTTTCGGCTTCTTGGTCACTTCCGAGCGGAAAGCTTTAAGCAGAGATACGGACATCAACAGCAGGACCACGGCCAGGGGGAGGGCGCTGACAATAATGGCGGTCTGCATTGCTGGCAGCCCACCGGACGCCATCAGGGCAATGGCGGAGGCAGAAAGCAATAATCCCCAGATCACTTTGACGATCGTGGATGGATTAAGACTGCCGTGGGTCGTTTGCATGCCAAGCACGAAGGTGGCGGAATCGGCAGATGTAATGAAAAACGTGGAGATGAGCAGCAGCGTGATGATGACAAAAAACAAATTGAAGGGCAACTGTTCGTATACGTAGAAAAGGGCAGTCTCCAGATTCTTGTCCGAGATGCTAATGCCGAGAATGTGCTCCAAGTGAATGGCGGTTCCGCCAAATACGGCAAACCAGAATGCACAGACGATTGAAGGGATTAAGGTGACGGCAATGACAAATTCTCTGACGGTTCTTCCTCTGGATACACGCGCGATAAAGGTACCGACAAAGGGAGACCAGGCAATCCACCAGGCCCAGTAAAAAATCGTCCAGCCTCTCACCCACTCTGCACGTTCGGGGTTAAAGGGAGCGAGCCTCAGTCCCATGCTGGGTAAGTATTGCACGTATTCACCAAAGGTTGTGGTAAACAGATTCAACACGAAAATGGTTGGCCCAACGATCAGAAACCCGAGAAAGAGAAGAAACGCCAGCACCATATTCGTATTGCTCAAATATTTAATTCCCCTCTGCAGGCCTGTTCCGGCAGATAGCAGGAATAGCACGGTCACCACGGCGATGATGATGAGCTGAATCGAAAATTGATTCGGGATACCTGTTAAGTAGGAGAGTCCTCCGTTAATTTGGGCAGCGCCAAGTCCGAGAGAGGCGGCGACGCCGAAAATGGTAGCAAACACGGCCACAGAATCAATGACTGTGCCAAGTGTCCCCTTCGTCCGTTCACCGAGCAGCGGGTAGAGTGCAGCGCTCATCAGTCCGGGATACCCTTTGCGAAATTTGAAATAGGCCAAGGCCAGTGCGATGGATGAGTAGATCGCCCAGGCGTGCAATCCCCAGTGCAAATAGGTGTAGCGCAGCGCCTCTGTGGCTGCTTCGCTCGTCTTGGCTTCTCCAAGGGGAGGGGCTGCGTAATGAGAGATCGGCTCGGAAACACCGAAAAACAGAAGACCGATTCCCATACCCGCACTGAACAGCAGGGCAAACCAGGTGAGTTGGTTGAATTCAGGCTTGTCCTCGTCTTTCCCCAACTTGATCCGACCATACCGACTGAATACGAGAAACAGGGCAAACAGCAGGAAAAAACTCGCGCACAGTTGATAGAACCATCCAAATTGAACGAGAAAGAAGGACTGTGCGGTAGTCATCATACGGCTGAGATGATCAGGAAATAGGACACCCCAAAAGACGAAGAGTAGGGTGGTAATGAGGGAAATCCAGAATACTTTGGAGACATTTTTCAAGTTTTCTTCACTCTCCTTTGTTAACATGATGCACAGAAACAGGCCGGGGTATGTACGGGTAGCGGAATAGAGTGACGATACCCTACACAAACAAAGATACATAGGAAGAAAAGAAATGAAATATTCTAAAAATTCAGTCTAAAAACAGGAAAATCGTCAGTTTATGTCGAAATGAATGAACAATTCAATCACATGCCGCACAAGTCATCCGGAACAACTTGTGAATGAAAAGGGTAATCGATTGCAGGTTAATATTACTGGCTAAATGAGATATTCATCCGATTTGCATCTAATGAGGAGGTACGACATGATCGATCCAACCATGCGCGCGACAGAGGCCTACCAGCGATCTGAAGCGTATTGGCTTTCAAGGCTCACTGGTCTGGAAACCAAGACCCATTTGCCATCCCCCTTTCAGGTAAAAAGGAGTGTACGCACTCATCAACTGACGGCGCATCTGTCCGAAGAGCTGATCGCTTCGATTCAACGAGTTTCACGGGGCAAAGATATTTCTGCCTATGTATTTTTGCTCGGTGCTTACTATGTATGGCTGCATGCCCATACCGACCAAGAGGAAGTGGCGGTGACGGTGCCAGTGCTGGCGATGCAGGAGGGACAGCAACCATCCCCCTCATCCTGTGTGGTGATTCCGTTCCAGCTCGATGCGCAGGAGCCCTTCCGCAGCCTGCTTGGGCGCTTGCAACAGCAGTTGAAGGAGGATTGGAAGCATCCGTATTTCCCGGTTGACGAGCTCGTCCGTTCGCTGCATCTGACCGAGCCGTCCGAGCTGCTGGCAAGTACGATGTTTGGTATGACTTCCATTCATGGGGACAAAGAGATGGAGAAATGGCTCCATCTCGAAGATATGGAGCTGAGATGGCAGCTGGCAGGTAGTGAGCAAGGATATCAAATTCAGATTGCTTACGATGAGGGACGATTTGATGAGGCGACCATTCGTTCTTTTGTGGACCGATATATCAGGCTGCTATCGGAATTGCTTGATGAAGAGCGCAAAGGAATTGATCGGTCGATCGGGGAACTTAGCGTCATCGACCGCACGGAAGCGGAGCAGTGGCTGCAGAAAATGAATCAGACGCAGGCCCCATATGATGAAGAAGGACTGATGTATCAGCGGTTTGAACAGCAGGCGGAGCAGCATCCGCAGCAGATTGCAATCTATGATGGCAGGGGGAAGATGACATACGAAACATTGAATGAAAGAGCCAATCAGTGGGCGCACCTGCTAAGAGAAGCAGGGGTTGGGCCAGGCACGTATGTGGCCGTCCTGCTGGAACGATCGGCCGAGATGGTGATCGCGGTACTTGCGGTGCTCAAGGCAGGTGGGGCTTATGTGCCGATGGAGCCAGGCTATCCAAAAGGTCGTGTAGCGTCGATTATGCAGGAATTGCAGATTAGGTATGTACTAACGCAATTCGAGGTGGCCAAGCCGTTACAGAGCTTGTTCTACTCACTCGATGCGATGAAAGCCGTCCTGTATATGGATGTGCACGCTTCGTCCCCACCTGTCGAAACGCTGGAAATGCAAACGGTTGAACAACTGTGGGATCATATTGCCGAGCGATCTTACGACAGCGTGACAGCAGGTGGCTTCGTCAGCAGCTACGATGGGCGTCCTTTCTCAGAACAAGAGGTTCATCAATATCATGATCATGTGATGGGAATTATGGCTCCACATGTGCATGAAAAGGCAGAGGTACTGGAGATTGGCTGTGGAGCAGGACTTTTGACGTTTTCATTGTGCAAACGTGTTCAACGTGTCAGAGCGATGGACCCGTCTGGTGAAACCCTCAGACGAAATCAAAATTATGCCGATCAGCACGGTCTGGATCAGGTGGAATGGATGAAGGGATTTGCCCATGAGTTGGCGGAACTGCCGCTTGAGGCTTCCTCAATGGATGTGATCGTCTTGGCCAGTACGGTGCAGTTTTTTCCCGGATTTCACTATCTGTCAGCGGTCATTACGGAGCTGGAAGGCTTGCTCAAGCCTGGTGGAGTTCTCATTCTGGCTGATCTGCTTGATCTAAACCAGAAAACGGCCTACATCGAGTCTGTTCACCATTATGAAAAGGCGCATCCAGAAGCATCTGGCAGCAAGCAGCAATTTGACGGGGAGCTCTATGTGCACGAGCGGATGCTTCAAGATATCCTGAAGCAGACTGCGCAATTGGAGCTGACGGAATGCATCTATCGCAATGATGCTTTTCAGAATGAACTGCAATATCGCTTTGATGCCGTGATACGGAAAAAAGGGGGGTCTCATGCCCCACTGGAATCCAATGAACAGAGCGAAGCAGATCTGAGTGCAGCAAACTTGATCCAAGCTGACTTGATCCAGCCAGATCTGGGCCAATCAGACTTGATCAGACCTGAATTGAATCAACCTGAATCGATCCAGCCAAATATGAACATGGCCGAAGATCTGAACCGGACTGTTCACGATTCGAATGCAAAAGGTTTGCCTTCCCTGCGCTGGTTCACCCGGGGACAGGCGGAGCAGATGCCGAAACATGCACTCGCTCCTGCTGCCACTTCTGCGCACCCGGCATACTGTATCTTCACATCGGGTTCGACGGGCAAACCCAAAGGGGTCATCGTACAGCATCGCCCTGTCATGAATTTGCTGGCATGGGCAGAGCGACAGTTTGCCTTTGATTCACGAGATTGTGTGCTCTTTATTACCTCCCTGTGCTTTGATCTGTCTGTATTTGATCTGTTCGGCATGCTGTCGTTTGGCGGTTCGATCCGTATGGTGAAGGAAGAAGAGATTCGCGAACCGCAGCGCTTGCTGGACATCCTCTATGAGGAGCCCATTACATTCTGGGATTCGGCTCCCGCAGCGCTACAGCAGCTGGTGCCTTTTATGGAGAGCGAGCGATGCCGTGCGTCCCGCAGAATCAGCAAGCTCAGACTGGTTTTCCTGAGTGGAGACTGGATTCCACTGACATTGCCGGAAGCATTAAAGCAGACGTTTGACGGCGTTCAGGTGGTGTCATTGGGAGGCGCTACCGAAGCGACGGTCTGGTCGAATTTTTATCCTATAGACAAGGTCAGTCCCGACTGGGCCAGCATTCCGTACGGCAGGCCGATTCAAAATGCCAGGTATTACATTTTGAATACGCGCATGGAACCATGTCCGGTGCATGTGCCCGGAGAGTTGTACATAGGTGGGGAATGTCTCGCAGCAGGCTATACAGATGTCGAACTGACGAAGGAGCGATTTGTTCCCGATCCGTTTGGCACTGTCCCCGATTCGTTTGCAACCAAGGTCACGGACCCGCAGGCTGTAGCGGGGGCACATTCAGAAGCAGGCAGTTCAGTTATGTATCGGACGGGCGACCTGGCGAGATGGGGAGCAGATGGGAATATCGAGTTTCTCGGCCGGATGGATCATCAGGTGAAAATACGGGGCTACCGCATTGAACTGGGTGAGATTCAGGCTCAGCTGATGAAGCATGACCGCATGAAGTGGGCGCTGGTGCTCGACCGCGTGGAGCATGGGGGGACGAAGTATTTATGTGCGTATTATTTGTGTACCGGGTCTGATCCAGGAGAGTCGGAACTGAAAGCCTGTCTCGGGCAGCAGCTGCCTGCCTACATGATCCCGAGCCGTTTCGTCAGGCTGGATGATGTGCCCGTCACACCCAATGGCAAGCTGGATCGCAAGGCGTTGCCGGACCCGCTCGTTACTCAGGCGGAACGGGAGTCTGCCTGCACGCCTCCGCGCAATGAAACTGAGAAAGAAGTGGCCGCCATCTTCGAACAGGTGCTGGGTATGCCACCGGGTTCAGTCCGTGTCGAAGATTCTTTTTTCGAGTTAGGCGGTCATTCTCTGTCTGCCACGACCCTCATTGCGGCCGTTTATAAACAAATGCAGGTACAGCTCGCTTTGCGGGATGTGTTTGAGACGGCGACGGTGGAGCAACTGGCCAAACGATTGGAACGAAAAGAGAAGAGCGAGGTTGTCGTAATCAAGCCGGCACCGGTGAGTGAGGTGTATCCGGTGACTTCCTCCCAGAAACGGCTCTATATTCTTAACGAGCTGGAGGGAGCGCAGCTTAGTTACAATATGCCTCAACTGCTGGAGCTGGAGGGAACGCTGGATCTGGACCGCTTGGAGCGGGCCTGTCGACAGCTGCTGGAACGTCATGAATCGTTGCGTACTTCCTTCGAGATGCAGGGGGATCAGTTCGTGCAGCGGGTTCATGAACAGGTGGAGCTGACTATTGAGAGATTCTCGCTGGAAGCAGCGAGCCCGCAGATAGAGACAAACCGTGGGGCTTCGGATCTTCACGCTGGAATGAGACAGCAGATGGAGCAGATTGTACAGCAGTTTGTGCGTCCTTTCGATCTGGGCCAGGCTCCGCTGCTCCGGGTTGGATGGGTTGCCATCGGAGCGAATCGTGCGGTCCTGATGATGGACATGCATCACATCGTTTCAGACGGAGTGTCGATGCAATTGCTCATTGCCGATACGATGGCCTTGTACCAGGGAGAAACACTTGATCCGCTCCCGCTGCAGTACAAGGATGTAGCCGTATGGCAGCAAGCACAAATGGAGAGCGACCTCATGAAGCAGCATGAAGCCTATTGGCTGCAGCAATATGCTGATGACGTGCCGGTGCTGCATCTGCCCACAGATTTCCCGCGACCACCGGTGCAAAGCTTTAAAGGCAGTGCGGTTCGTTTCACCTTGGATGCAAAGGTGACGGATAGACTGAGAAGTCTCGCTGCCCACACAGGTGCAACCATATACATGGTCTTGCTGGCAGGCTACACCGCTTGGCTGTCTCGCTACAGCGGACAGGACGACATCGTAGTAGGTTCCCCGATTGCCGGCCGATCTCATGGCGATGTGGCGCGTATTATCGGCATGTTCGTAAATACGCTCGCTGTTCGTACTGCTCCGCGCGGGGAACTAAGCTTTTGCGATTATGTGGAACAGGTCAGGGACCTGTCTTTGGCTACCTATGAGCATCAAGCGTATCCGTTTGAACGGCTCGTGGAAAAGCTGGAGCTGCAGCGAAATCTGAGCCGCAACCCCCTGTTCGATACGATGTTTACGCTGCAAAATATGGATCAGGTCAAGCTGGAGATGGATGGGATGACGATCCGTCCTTATGAGATGACTCATCAGATTGCCAAGGTGGATCTTAACTTGACGGTGGTGGAGGAAGCGGATCAGCTGTCCTTTTTCATGGAATATTGTACGGACCTGTTTCGTGAGGAAACGGTGAAGCGTATGATGCATCATTTCTGCGAGCTGCTGAAGGATGCGGCGGCTTCTCCGGAGAAAGCCCTGTCACAGCTTACGATGCTGACACAGGAGGAGACACGTCAGTTACTGGTGGATTTTAATCAGACCGCCACGGAATATGACCGAGAGAAGACGGTGCACGCACGGCTGGAAGAACAGGCCATGCGCAATCCACAGGCGACGGCGATCTGTTTCGAGGAGAAGGCGCTGTCTTACCAGGAACTGAATGAGGCTGCCAATCGTGTAGCCCATGGGCTGCTGGAACGGGGAGCGGGACCAGGTATGATTGTAGGCGTGATGTGTGAACGTTCGCTCGATATGCTGGTTGGTCTCTATGGTGTGATGAAGTCAGGTGCGGCTTATCTGCCGATTGATCCGGCTTACCCGGAGGAACGGGTGAAGGTGTTGCTCGCAGACAGTGATGCTTCGCTGTTGCTGGTGCAGTCCCACCTGACAGACAGGGTGTCATTCGATGGATTTGATGGCGAGGTGTTGCTGCTCGGAGCAGACGCATGGATTGGCTATTCAGCCACCCAACCCGAGCAGAAGGTGACCAGCGGGGATCTGGCCTATGTCATCTATACTTCTGGTTCTACCGGACAGCCGAAAGGGGTCATGATCGAGCACCGTGCTGTGATGAACTTTATGACTGGCATGGCGCAGCGAATCCCGTTTGCGGAACATGCTTCCATCGCTTCTCTGACGACGATGTCCTTTGATATTTTCGTATTGGAGACGCTGCTGCCCTTGTCGAGAGGGATGAAGGTGGTGCTGGCTAGTGAAGAGGAAGCGGTAGATGGTCTTGCACTGGAAGCGCTGAACAAACGGCATTCATTCGAGATGATGCAGACCACGCCTTCACGCATGACGCTGCTGATGGAGAGAGACCGGCAGGCCACATGGCTGGGTCAGTTGAAGGTGCTCATGCTTGGCGGTGAACCGATGTCGATGGCGCTGCTGGAACGGCTTCGCGAGCGAACGAATGCCCGAATTTTCAATATGTATGGCCCGACGGAAACGACCGTATGGTCCTCGGTAGAGGAACTGACAGATGCGACGACTATTACGATCGGTCGCCCAATTGCCAATACACAGATGGTAATTGTAAACGAATGGAGACAGTTGCAGCCTGCTGGTGTGGCGGGTGAACTTTGCATTGCTGGTGACGGTCTGGCAAGGGGTTACTGGAAGCGGGAGACGTTGACTGCTGAGAAGTTTGTGCCTTTTCCGTGGTCCGGAGATGAAGTGAGCGTGGATGAGGATTTAAGTAGCAAGGAGTTATGGGATCAGCGACGGATGTACCATACCGGGGATTTGGCACGGTGGTTGCCAGACGGACGCCTTGAGCATATGGGACGCATCGATCATCAGGTGAAGATCCGCGGTTTCCGCATTGAGCTGGGCGAGATCGAAGCGATGCTGCTGCGTCATGAAGCGGTCAGGGAAGCTGTGGTCATACAGGTGCGGGACAGCCAGGGTGAATCCGCGCTGGCAGCCTATCTCGTGCTGCATGATCGGCTAGAGAAGGACAGGGATTGTGAAGAAGCTGGTTCCATGTCTGATTCAACCGTTGCCAATGAAGGACCACATGAAGGAGAGCAAGGAGATCAGGGAGATCGGATCTCCTGGCGTGGTTATTTGACGGAATGGTTGCCGCAATATATGATTCCGGCATTTTTCACCGTGCTCACGGAAATGCCGCTGACGCCGAACGGGAAGGTGGATCGTAAGGCATTGCCGAATCCGCAGCAAGGAGACGAGGAGCGGGTGGTGGTTCAACCGAGAAATGAGACGGAAGCCGTGCTGGCAGAGGTATGGGCGAACGTGCTCAAACTGGAGGAAGTGAGCGTCATGGACTCGTTCTTCGATCTTGGGGGCAGCTCGATGAAATTCATTCATGTGTCCTCGCGATTGGCCGAACGGGGACGGAGTGTCACGATCCAGGAGCTGTTCCAGTATGTCACCATTGCGGAGTTGGCTCCACATGTGAAGCAGGTTAGGGAACGAGAGATGGAAGGCTATGAGACCGGAGAGGTGGCTATCCATCCAAATCACTTTCATTCTTTCTCGGATTCCGAGGAGAAGCGCGAGATGATGTGGGGGGAGGTGAGTGCGATTCGCTTTCCGGATCGACTCGATCCGTCCTGGATCGAGCAGGTGCTTCGCATTCTGATGAACCGTCATGATATTCTCCAGCTTCGCTCTATACGTACTGCAGATGGCTGGAAGCAGCGCATTGTGGAATGGGACGGCTCTGTACCGTTTGAGGTGATCGATATCCGTCACATTCCCCAAGAGGAACGAATGGAGCGACTTGCGGACATGGCGTGGTCGATGGAAAGTGCACTGGATGTACAGGAGGGTCCGCTTCTGCTGTTCAGACTGCTGGATGGAGGCGACCAAGAGCCAAGCACGCTTGTCTATGCGATGCATCATTTCTGCTTCGATCAGATTTCGATTCATATATTTATGAAGGAGTTCATGCTGCTTATTCAACAACAGCGAGAAAACCGCACATTCCAGTTGCCGCCTCGTACAGCGACGTATATGGAATTGATGAAGGCGATGCAAGCATATGCAGACAGTGATGCGTGCCGTGAGCAGATGGATTACTGGCTGCCGCTTGCCAATGGTGAAGGGGTGGATATTCCTCTCGAGATGCCGGTCAGCGCATGTACGGAATGGACCATCGGGATGACCCAGCATGAGATAGATATTCAGGGACTGCTCAAGGAATTGAACCGGCAGCCAGGTATTCAGCTGAATGATGTCCTGATTTATGCCTTTCTGAAAGGCTATCAGAAATGGAGCGGACAGACTCAACTGATGATGAATCTGTTTGATACGGGACGTTATCCTTATGAGGAGGGGCTGGAGCTGTCGAATACAATTGGCTGGATGGCTGGCAAGTATCCGGTTCGATTCGAGTTAAGCGGCTCGGACTCCATCCTGGATGAATTGCGCGATGTGGCCCGGCAACGTAAACAGATTCCGCAGGACAACAGTTACAGCCTGCTGCGCTACGCTCACCAGGATGACCACATTCGGGCACAGATGCAGCACATTCGCGATGCCCAGGTCAATTTCAACTTTATCGGTCAGTTTGATGAAGAAATGCACACGGACTGGCTCCATGAGGTCACCCCCATTCCGTTGCCAGAAAAGCAAAAAGTAAATTCCAGTCTCCAGGATCGGGATTTACTCAATGTCGGCAGTCAGGTACAAGGCCAGCGTCTCCATCTGTACTGGTTCTATATTGCTGGACTCATTTCAAGAGAGTCCATAGACCAACTGGCCAGTTGGATGCACGAGGAGATTGAGAGAGTTGGGTTGGAACTAGGCAAGCATGAAGGTGTAGGGATATAGTCAAACATGAAAACCAGCCGCGTGGAAGTTTTGGATTTTGCGTGGCTGGTTTTGTATATTTCGACAAATCCATTTTATTCGACCGAAAACGACAAAAGCAGAGTTTTACAAAATTTGTTGAGCGGAGAGATCGAGTATCAGTATGACTATGACATCTTCGGCAACCCGATTCTAACTATTGAAACGTATAGCAATGCCATTCGTTACGCTGGCGAGTTCTACGATGAAGAAACAGGTCTCTATTATCTAAGAGCGAGATATTACAATGCGTACACTGGACGTTTCATTAGTGAAGACAGCTACTGGGGAGAGGACACGAACCCGCTTAGCCTAAATCTGTACACGTATGCACATAATGATCCGATACGCTATATAGACCCGAGCGGTCATGCCTCCGAAATCCCAGATTGGTTGGACTGGAACCGGGATGGCGTATTGGATTCGAGAGAAGACAAATCAGCCTTTGATAAAGATGGAGATTCCATTGCAGATTGGAATCAGGGTGATAGCAACTGGACCTATGATGAAGAATATGGATGGTCGTATAAAAAGGCGCGATCGGATATACCAGAATGGCTAGATTGGGATCGGGATGGTAAAGTAGACACAGATGAAGATATGATCCATTTTGATCAGGATAATAACGATGTTGCTGATTGGTTAGAAAAAGATACTGATCAAGACTGGGTGTACACTGAAGAAAACGGTTGGGATCATAAAAGTATTCTAAGTAAAGGATTCCACGGGCCAACCGCCGAAGAAATTAGGTCAATATATGATCTGTATTCACCTAATTACGAAGAAAATGAAATGTACACGGCACGAGGTATACCAAACTCTTCTGTATTTGACGATCTTGTCTACTATCTACTCAATCCGGACTCCTTATCAAGTGGTGGAGTTAAGGCTTCTGCATATACTAGAGGTACAGGGAATGCAGGGGATATGGCTGATAGTTTTAATAGCAAATGGTCAGAGAACGCCAAAAAATTTGCGGAAGAGTACGTATCACAATTAGAGGGTGTTTATGCATTTATGCATCTGAAAAAACGGATATTGCCTATGGATTATACTGGTTTGCTTGCTTAGAACAGATATCATGTAGCAATCCAGATCCAATTGATTTTGATATAACTTTTGATCCAGACCTTCTAGAGAATATGGCTAAGACGAGAGTATACTATAGTTATTTGTTTAATGAAGGATATTCAGAAGAATATGGTTTTAACACATCGTATATTCGCGCTCGATGGTTAGTTGATCATTATTATAATATACACTCCGAAATGGAGGAGTATGGTTATGAATCATTTGACGATGCATTGGATATGTCTGCCTATTTACATGAAGATTCACTAGTAGGAGGCACAGGTGATCAATATGAAGTCCCACAACAGGTGAAAGTTAAGGCGAATATTAGAATGAGAAATGTAAAATTAAAGAAGAAGGAAAAGGAGGATTCCAAGGAAAAAAATCAGAATCGAATAATAATGACTCTAATAGTAATGACAACAAGGGGAAGGCTAAAATCGAAGGAATGCCCCCTATCGTACAATCTAGAATTAATATCAGTAATGTAAACACGTTGTACAAGAACACATTTCAACTAAGAACAAATCACAATTCACAATTTCTCAAGATGAGCTTCGTACCATACTTTCAGATAAGAATGTAGTGAATACTCCTGTAACTAGAACTCTAGATAGTGCAAATGGGATTCGCTATGTAAGAGAGGTTACTTTGGATAAACCTATTGGTACTGACAAATTTAATGATTTTAATCCTACCTCAACGATGACCATTTTGACCGATAGTCATGGAAACTTAGTTACAGCATCACCAGGAATAATAAAATAAGATATGGGAGGGATACAAGCTGAAACTTATTGGAAGTAAAACTGAACAAGAAATAAGAGAGCAATTATTGGTTTCAAATAAGTCATTGTTTGAAGAAGAAGGAAAGCGAAGATTACTTGATGTTCTTCGTCAAAGTTTTCCTAGTTTGGAGACGGGGTATATTCTCCATTGGATACCTGAACAAGAAGAGGATTTTTACAAAATACTAATAAATGATTCTTTAATTGCTGATATTGAATTAAATAGGACTATTCAAGATGTAGTACCGACAATTAATTCCATGCCTTTATCACAATATAAAGTAGGTTTAATTAAAATTAACCAAAAAAAATTAGCGGTAGCAGTTGATTTAGCTAGAAAAGACTTGAAAAAAGCAAAGTAATATCAATCACACCTTGATTGGCTTTGTGTAATGCTCCCCATTGTCAAGACACAAATTTCTGAGGAATAAGTTAGGAACTGACCCCATAACGTGAGACAAATCAAAACACCTTCAAGAAAAGACTACCATGTCGTAAGATGGAGGGGACTGACCCCATAGTGTGAGACAAATCAAAACACCTTCAAGAAACTAACACCATGTCGTATGATATGGGAATATCCTTGGAGGTGTTTTTGCGTTGGCAACTAGAGTGAGTTATCCCGTGGAAACAAAGATGAAGGCGATTGAAATGAGGTTGGAGGGTATCCCCGTCAAGGAGATCATGGAACAGCTCGTCATAAAAAATAAGACACAGATTGGGACCTGGTTGAAATGGTACCACAACGGTGAGCTGAAGCGACCTAAGCAGCCAGTAGGGAAACCGTACAGCTACGGAAAAGGGCCAGCGTACGCTTCAGAACTCGAGATGATGAAAGCCGAGAATCGCTTTTTGAGGCAGCAAATAGACGTTCTAAAAAAGTACAAGGAGATCGAAAGGAGGTGAACCACGAATCGTCATCGCCTGGATGGCATCTATCCGAGGAGAGATTAGCATATCCCAAGCCTGTAAGTGGCTCGGAATAGCACGTGCCTCTTACTATCGCTGGAAAGCGGCCTGCGAGAACAGAAAGCAGGATCAAACCGTTGAGAGAATCCGAGAACTCTGTACCCAGCATAAATTTCGCTATGGCTATCGCAAAATTACAGCGCTGCTTAGGAACGAAAAGCGGATCAACCATAAACACGTGCAGCGTATTATGCGATCGGAGCGGCTACAATGTCGGGTCAGAGTCAAGAAACGTAGACAAAATGGACAGCCTGCACACATAGCTGAGCATGTACTACAGCGACAGTTTCATGCAGATGCACCTATGCAAAAGCTGGTCACAGACATCACCTATTTGCCGTTCGGTGGACAGATGATGTACTTGTCGAGTATTTTAGACTTGTTTAACGGGGAGATTGTGGCGTACAGTATAGCGGACAAGCAGGACACTACTTTTGTACTCGATACCTTAAATCAATTGCCAATCCTACCTGGTACGTTGCTCCATAGTGATCAAGGCAGTGTTTATACGTCCCAGTCGTATCAAGAGGCTGTAAAAGGAAAAGGCATGATCATGAGCAGGTCCCGAAAAGGAACGCCTGCTGATCATGCTATCTCGAAGGTTTAACCTGCACAACGACGGCAATCGTGGAACAGACCGTTCAAGATTATATCACTTACTATAACAAAATTCGGATTCAAAGAAAACTAAATAACCAGTCACCCTTTGATTAAAGGCGACTGGCTACATAAACTTGAATGGTGTTTTGATCCCTCTCTCAAAGACGGGGGTCAGTTCCGTTATGCCTTGAATTCCTTTTTTTTGAAGGAGATCCAGATAGGCTGGATTCTTAAAGTGGGAGCCTTGATCACTGTTCATGATCTCAGGCTTGCAACGGCTGAACGCTCGTTTCAAACACCTTATGACAAAGCCTTTCTCTAGGTTACTAGACAACTCGTAGTTAGTCGATCACTTTGCGACTATACCAATCGATGATATTGAACAGATACATAAAGCCCTTGCCCATCCGAAGATACGTAATATCTACTCCCCAGACTTGGTTAGGACGATCAATGGTCAAACCCCGCAGCAAATAAGGACGACAATATTTCGCATGGAGTCGCTTGCTCAAATTAGGTTTGGGATAAATCGCTTCCAGCCCCATGATCTTCATCAAACGGCAGATACGTTTTACATTGACATGAAATCCGCGCTCCTGTAGGCAAGCGGTCATTCTTCGATAGCCAAAGTATAGATGCCTCGTATAGATTTCATCGATGAGATGCATGAGCTGAATGTTGACATCACTTGGTTGCTTCTTCTTTGGTTTACGATCTAAGCTGGTGCGATTGATGCTTAGCAACTTATATTGACGTTTCATATGGACACGTGCATGACCACGTTCCACCATGTTTTTTCGTACTTCTATCGGTTTATTTGAGGCCAAATTTTATTTTGAGCCAGTCGACCTCTATCGTGAGTTGGCCTACCAGCTTCTCCAGATGTTCTTGCTTTTTCTCATACTCCTTTTTCATTTTTTCGACTTCATTGGTTTTCTTCTCAAATACCATCGAAGCACGTTCCATAAACTCCGCTTTCCAACGACTCAACATCACTGGACTAATTTCATATTTTGCTGCAATTTCATTTACCGTCTGTTCTTCTTGTAATACTTCAAGGACGACTTTGGTTTTGAATTCTGAGGCATATCGATTTCGTTTTTCCATAGTTTGATTATAACTTATTTATCACTCTCCCGTGTCTCAGTCTACGGGAGAGTGATAGTTTTTTCTCCCACAGATACACAGAAATAAATGCTTGAGCATAGCATAAAAAGCCCAGAAGATGCACTTGGGCGTTTTTTCTCGGCGTTCTCTTTTTCCTTCTATATCTCGAATCTATATAAGAACAACGAGTGTTACCGCTGAATCATAGTACCCAAAAGCTGACGGTATTTCCTACCAGAGGTTGTAGAATATAATGACCGTATCATAAGAAAGGAAAAAGGATGCCTCACTAGCTTACCGAATTCATGGGAGACATCCAATTAAATTATATTGAATTTAAATACAATATAAAATGTTTATTTAATATTTTTTTACAAAAAAGTGTTATTGGAGTGTGAGTGTGCATTTAACAGCACTATTATTATATCCTCTTACCTCAATGTAAAAAGTTTGGTTCGTGCTAATATAATGAGTAATTTTAGAGTAGTAACCACTGTAATCATCGTTAGACGCTACTAAATTATCATTGCTGTCATATAAATATAGATATGTATCAGCATTTGTCTGCCAATATCCCGTCGTAAAGTCACGAGAACCAGTAGTATTTGCATTAAACACATATCGTTTACTTCCGTTTTGAGGAATGTCGATATACTTAGTTTCACCGATGTTTATACTTTCATATCCAATAGAAGGCACAATGGATGCGGATAGGTAACTTTGCATTTGGTTACCTGAATACCCTTCTACAACCACGTAATAATCACCTTTAGCTAAGTATTGATTAATTTCAGAATACAAGGAGCCATTAGCATCATCATTATAAGCTATTTCTTCAAAATTGTGGTTGTATAGTCTTAATGTTGTATCGTAATTAGAACCTGAAGAGGATGTTTTTATTCTTATTTGGTTAGCAGTATTTAGTTGCATTTTATAAACTTCGTATCCCCCACTTGGAATACTTCCAGTATATACATTGCTATTATAAGTGTTTAATGGGTTAAATGATTCTTTATATCTAAATTGGTCGTGGTAGTTTGTTTCAGTATAATCTTGGAATCCTCCAGGGGCCCAAAATAAATTGTTATAGCGATGATATTGTTTGAATTTTGCAGTTGTTTCATATTCTTCATTAAAAACATACCATTCATCACCAGAACCACGAATTTGTCTGAACCAATAATTAGTACTGTCAAACCAATAACCACGTTGGATATTTACTTGCCAAAGGCCCCCAGTAATTTGCTCTGCATAATTTGGAATTGGGTATCCATATATTGTAAATTCATAGACTTTTTCTGGTACCATCAACTCTGTATATGTTGTGCCTACAGCATAAGACTTTTCAGTATCTGGATCTAAATCCCTTGTATCAAGATATCCACCAGGTAGATTTGTACTCCAACCCTCACCTTCAGTGTACATATATGCATACCCATATCCTGGAACATCACTTAAATCTCCATAGTTATAAAACAGCGCTTCCATTTCAATTGCTTCATTTGAATCAATATTCAGATTATTTAAAGCTGTTTGATCCCACATCATTTTCACATTAACTACACGTTTCTTGGTAGAATTATTTACTTGATAAGTTACTGCACTTACCCAGTAAGGGAGCCAATTATATGAGACATCCACCCCGTTGAATCTCCGTTTTTGTTTAAGTCTGTCTTGTGAATCTCCACAATGAGGATTAATAGAAGAGGAATCGCATGGTTCATCAGTGAACGATGGTCCTCCTTGTGGATACGATGATAAGATTGATACTGAATCACTCTTCTTAATTGTATTAGTGGTTTCTTTCTTCTTTATTTGTTCCTTTGCTTTCTGTTTATATTCTTGGAGTTCATCTATAGAAGGATCATAGTTTTCAAAAGGTATTTCGATGCTAGAATCTTCTTTTTTGTATTTGACTTTGTTTTTTTCTTTTTGTTTCTTTAATAGATTTATTTTATCAATACGCTCTTTTTTGTTTATTTTTGTTTTTTTATACTTCTCATTTTTCATTATCAATGATTTATCGAATTTATCAATAACTTCTTTTTTGTCCTCAAATGATATTAACTTAACTTTAAGTGATTCTTTTATCGACAAAACCTTTTTATTATCGATAAAATCGTTGTCTGTGTACTCTGCAATCACATCAATCAATAATTCATCAATTTTTTTCTCAAACTCTTCGTACGATGCTTTGTTAATATTATTAACCCCAAAAGTTATTTCTTGATCGTTTATCAATACAATTCCTCTAAATTCTAATGGATGAACCTAGGAATATTTAATATTACTGGCAAATTCATTCAATGAGAAACCTTTCTCATTGTAAATCTCTAAGATATATTTCTCCTGATTTTCACTAGAAACAGCTTTTAGACTCTTTGCAGGGGTAATACTTAAGAATGATAACAAAAAAATAATTGAGAGCGATAATAACAAAGATTTTTTCATAGTTCACCTCGTTAATTTTTTGGCAGATGATCATCCTAGTTAAGATTACCATTTTTATCTTTTAAAGTATATAACGAACCATAGGTGATAATGTCGATTATTGTAGTCTCTTTATTTTATTACTAATTACAAATATATAATTATTTTATTTTTTTGTTTAATGTATTGAATCAAATTCATAATGCATCATATTAAAGATAGCTAGAACATCCCAATTAGGATGTTACAATTGAAAAAGTTAAGCTGCTTGTCGATTCATCTGACGATTTAGACGATCACAAGCTAATTTTGTACTGTTGTAAACCAATACCGCCAAGTTTAGGTGAGTCCTCGCTTTCTCTCCTGAGCGGTGCCGCACAATATTGAGTTGAAAATACTCTTTTAAGTAGGCATTCACTCGCTCCACTGCAGTTCGCTTCTTGAATATCTCTTTCCAAGACTTTGTCCCACGGGCTGGAGCGGTGCACTTGCGAAGATCTGTAGTTATTTTCATTTTGTAGTCCTTCTGGCAAAGTGAATCATGGGCTAACGGACAGCTCTCGCACACAAGTAGGAGCAAAGTGCTCATCAAATCCTACCATTTCCGGTTCTCGTCGACGATTGTAGGCGGTGATGGCATGGGCTTTTGCTATGCGAACTTGTTGATAGATCGGTTCAAAATCATATCCTGCATCCATGGTTGCATATTTAAAGATGTAGCTTGGATGTAAGGATTTCACCCCTTTTAGGAGTGGAATGGCCGCCTTCCCGTCATTTAAACTTCCTGATGAGAGTAAGGCACCTAAGATATATTGACTCTGTGTACCCACAAGAAGATGGGCCTTATAGCCATACCAAAATACGTTTTTGCCTTCACTGCTTTTCTTCACGCCCCACCGGGGCTCTACTGGCATCTGGTCACGTAAGACAGAGTAAGTTTCGACCAATTGAGCAGCAATTTCTTTCTCATAAAGCGGCTATTGTTCTTCTTCTAACTGCTTTTGTTTTAGTGAGGCGTCTCGTTCTTCTTTGGACTTACGACCGCGTTTGTTCGGCTCCGGCTTCTCTTTTTCTTCCTTGGCTGGAGCTTGGTCCCGAGCCTCAACATGAGTGGTATCAATAGCTACTGTGTCATCAGACACAAACTTTTCGATCATCGCCTGCTCCAGCAGCTTTGCTTGGATTTCCTCTAAGGCACGGCTCTGGCTGATCTTTTGAATCAGGCGAGAATACGTAGCCTCCGATGGAATCGATTCTGAAAGCATGAAGCCACAATCCATCCGAAACTGAATATCTTCCTGAAGTCGTTTCACTAAGTTTTTAATGGTAGGGATTCGCTCTACAATTCTGGCTATAAGCGAGTAGACCACAGCTGTGTAATTCACCTCAACTGGAGCACCATGGCGAGATCATTTTCCTGACCAAGGACAGAATTGGAGTAATATCTATGGTTGCAAAGATGGCTTCAAAACGATGACGTTGTTCCATTTCATATAATGCTTGCAAGGAGAACAGACTCTCGTGTCGAATATATGACATAGGGAGTTCACCTCATCTCAATTGGTTGGTTTAGTCGCTTAACCTATTCGAGATTTGGGGAGGTACTCCTTTTTCTATGCTCTAAAAACCTGATTGCATCAAGGGTTGGGATTTATGAAATTGATTCGTAATATCTATGGTTTCGAAAATGGAGGCAAAACGATGACGTTGTTCCATTTGATATAAGTCTTGCAGGGTAAATAGGCTCTAGGGTCGAATATATGGCAAATGGAGTTCATCTCGTCTCTTGGTATTATTTGGTCGCTTATCTATTCGAGATTTAGGAAGGTACTCCTTTTTCTATGCTCAAAAAACTTGATTATATCAAGGGTTTAGATTTATGAAATTGATTCAAAATAATTGATTTTAAAAAAAAGATACAGAACTTAAGTTGAAGCTTAATAAAGAAATCATTGGAGTAAGATGATAGCGACTTATGAAATTACGTTTATATTTTTATTGATAGATCAGTAATAGAGCAAATACCGTTTTTGTAATCTTCAGCATACGATGGAAGGAATGGGAATATTGAGAATAAAAAAAATGATAATTGCTTTTAGTTTCATATTATTGATTATATTTGTTTTGATATTTGTTCAACTAGGAAAACGCGATGTTTCAATTGTGATCGATCAGACGATTGTAACATTAGATAAATATTCACCTGATCCTACATTATACTATAAAATAACATTGAAGAACTACTATAACAACTCTGGTCTGTACACAATTAAAATATTACTAAAGGGATTTGAGAACGAAACCGTTCAAACTGAATTCATAATAGCGGAAAACATGACTTTCGATAATATACGTAATTATTCATTTAATGGTCGTATAAACTTAGCATCTTATGATATTGTAAAAAAAGAGGAGTTGAAAAATAAAATTCGTGTAAATATTATGAATGGTAGAAATATAATAGATTCAATTGAGTTTTAAATAGTAATCGCATATAGTAAATCATTGGAAGTCGATGAGAGAATAGAATTTTGGATATGATCCCAAAATGATTCTAATTTATCCTTTTCATACTCCTCTGAGAGCTACGCCAGATAGGGCTTCCAAGCATAATACCAGAAGTTTATCCCCTTTTTATAACTGCTGTTAATAGCCGGAGTAGTTTTTATCCCGTCTTATAAATAATAAACCGCTTGCTCGTTGTTCTCATATAGATTCGAGATATATGATCTTGCCTCAAAATAATAGAAAGGTAGAAGGCCTCATTTATCATCATTAGACTATCATATTTATGCTGCATCTTCGATCTTGCATGGTGGCACATAGTTAATAGATGAATGTGTCCTTACACGATTATAAAATAATTCAATATATTCAAAGATCGCTTTTTTAGCTTCTGCGCGAGTTTGAACTTGTCATCGTTGAGCCATTCACTTTCAATCTAAACCTGTCTATCATTTTTAAAGTCTGACTTCCTTTGTAGTAACTTCTCCTAACTGTTTTCGTTTGTTAAAGTCCGTAGGAGCGAGGTACCCAATGCTGGAGTGGATGCGTTTTGTATTCTAAAACTGCATGAAAGTTGTGACAGCCTAGTAGGCTTCCACATCGCTTTGAAACTCATGGCGAGACAAGCATTCGTCTTCCAAAATGCGATGAAAGGCTTCAATGTGCGCATTCATATTTGGTGTACGCGGTGGAATCCGTTCATGCTCCATATCTAGCTCTTCACACGCATTGGCAAACGCTTTGGATGTAAACTGGGTGCCATTATCGGATCGAATCACGGGTTTCTCTGTATGGGCATACTGTTGTCGCTTGAAGAGGTTATCCGGAAAAGTGGATATTCATTGAAGATACTATCACTCCATAATAAATTCGAAATCGAATTGGCTATATTTAACGTCCAGAAGTACCTAGATCAGAAAAGAAAATTCGTAATAACCCAGAGAATTTCATAGTTAGCTGGCTAATATTTTTCTTGAAAAATCAGAATTTTAAAGATATTATATGGAAAAATATTATATTCAAGAAAGTTAGTTCCGCCTAGAAGGAGTTTGTCATGGAAAAAGTGCTGCATATCACGAAACGAATCTTCGGAGTGAAAGAAAATTTTGATTTTGATGATTGGATAGCTATTTCTATATTTAGCACGTTACACATCATGCTATTGGTTCATTTGATCATCTATTTTAATATTAAGCTATATGTATATGGTTTTTTAGGTTCGCTCGCGTATTTAATTGTAGTGAACATAAAAAATAGATTGAGATATCGATAAACGATGAAATCATTGAAACGGGGATCATTCCGTTTATTCATATTGTTGTAATTCTCAGGAATGTAACGGCTTAGAATAGCAGGTACGAACGTGGGTGGCATATCGAAAACTTAAGCGGTTGGCTAGTGGTTGTTCAAGAAGTAGAAGCCATAAAGGCCGCAAGATTAGAATGGCATACAAATAGGTTTTCTAATAGTTTTGTCTTCGTTTATTGGAGCTTTGATGCAAAAGGGGATGTATGTATTCGATTTGAATACATACCAGATATCCAATGGATATAAACGGATAAATATGAACTCCGTTTTCAGTTACAAAATAGAAGGAAGGATCGCCCATTTTTCTGCGATCCTTCCTTTGGACGATCTGACATAATCATCGAAGCATAGCAATAGTGGGAGAGTATGGCCTAATCTACTGGACGGATTGGAGCGTGGACAGTTTGGGAGTTAACTTCACAGCAATGTTCGGCTATTCTGAGAAAACTTTTGAGGATATGTATGAACTTCACGAAAGGTTAAGGGAACAATTTCCGATCCATCTGTTTGTAAATAAAGACCACAACGAAGAGGATTGGAATTGGGTAGGCAGTCTTCAAGATCTTAAACATGACTATATGTTTGACAGTGCTTTAACATTGGATGGACCCTATGGGCTAAAGATAGTGGTGGGCAAACACTTATGCGAATTATGGCATGTGAGTAGATGGCATCATTTTCAATTTGAATTAGAGACACGTATATTTTTGAGAAGAGTATGCTTGCATCTTTCTGATTTTTTTGGAACACCACTGTACATTCCGGAAATTCATGATTGTGTTGGCTATCTATTCGATGGTTGCACGATGGAACAATTAAAAAGCGATCTGTTTGACAAGTTTGGCCCTGCACAACACGTAAATCTGATTGAACAAACCAGTCTCCATGACTATAATCATTATTTCTATGATGATTTCAAAGATGTCGCTTATTTCACAGCAGATTCCTGTTAAGATACACACTTTCAAGATTCCAACTCATATCCAGTTCTTACCTTCACTGAAAAATCCTTTCGCCCTGTGTGGAAGGGTTTTTTCATATGATACAATGAAGAGTAGACATCATTTCTGAATTTATAAGTTTTATGATTTCAAGCATACAGGGTGGAGCTGAGAAGAGCCTATCACCGAGGAGGGGGAATACATGGATAAGCATGTAGAGAAAATTCAACTGAAGCAGCCGCCACTGCGGGATTCCCTGTCACCAGCTGAGAGGGAGAAAGTACAGGAGCACATTCGCAACAAGCTGGCCTTGCTGCCTGAACAGCCCGGGTGCTATCTCATGAAGAACGAACAAGGCACCGTTATCTATGTCGGTAAAGCGAAAGTACTGCGCAATCGCGTGCGTTCGTATTTTTCCGGCAGTCATAATGCGAAAACCCAGCGTCTCGTCAGTGAAATCCGAGACTTTGAATATATTGTCACCTCCAGCGATATGGAGGCACTCATTCTGGAATGCAACCTCATCAAGCAGTACTATCCGCGCTACAACGTACTGCTGAAGGATGACAAGTCATTCCCGTATATCAAGATTACGGGAGAGGTGCATCCGCGCCTCGAGGTGACCCGCCGTGTCGTGAAGGATCGCGGCAAATACTTCGGCCCTTATCCGAACGCCTATGCGGCCCAGCAAACGAAGAAGCTGCTGGATCGGCTCTATCCTTTTCGTAAATGTACCAATATGCCGGATAAAGTGTGCCTGTACTACCACATGGGTCAATGCATTGCCCCGTGCGAGTTTGAGGTGGACCAGGCCGAATATGACCGGATGGTGCAGGAGATCAGCAGATTTCTCAATGGCGGACATGAGGACATCAAGCAAGACCTGACCGAGAAAATGCTGGCTGCCTCCGAGCAGCTCAATTTTGAGCGAGCCAAGGAACTGCGTGACCAGATTGTCCATATTGATGCTGTCATGGAAAAGCAGAAGATCACGACCGCCGATACGATGGATCGCGACGTACTGGGCTATGCCGTCCTGAATGGCTGGATGTGTGTGCAGATTTTGTATATGCGAAATGGAAAAATGATGGAGCGCAGAGCCACGACCTTCCCCTATTATGGGGATGAATACGATGATTTTATGAGCTTTGTCAGCCAGTATTACAGTGAGAATCCCGCCTTGCCAAAGGAAGTGCTGCTGGCTGATCACGAGCAGCGCGAGGACATTGCCGCCATGCTGGAGCAGTGGTTGCAGGTGAAGGTGCATTTTCCGCAGCGCGGTCTGAAGAAGCGCATGATTGATATGGCCAATGAAAATGCCAAGGTCGCCCTTAATGAGAAATTTCGACTCATTGAACGAGACGAAGAGCGCACCGTTCGCGCTGCTCATGAACTGGGCGAATATTTGCAAATGCCGCCGATCCACCGCATTGAAGCCTTTGATAATTCCAACATTCAAGGAACTGATCCCGTTTCAGCGATGGTCGTTTTCCTGGATGGCAAACCGGCCAAGAAGGAATATCGGAAATACAAGATTCGCTCGGTGCAGGGGCCGGATGATTACGAGACCATGCGCGAAGTCATTCGCCGCCGCTATGAGCGCGTGCTGAAGGAAGGGCTGCCATTGCCGGATCTGCTGGTGGTAGATGGTGGAAAAGGACAGATTTCTTCCGCCATCGATGTATTGGAGAATGAGCTTGGCCTGGATATCCCGGTATGCGGACTGGTGAAGGATGACAAGCACAAGACCGCCCAGCTCATGATTGGAGAGCCGCCAGAGATCGTACCCATGCCGCGTGACAGCCAAGCCTTCTATCTGTTGCAGCGTATCCAGGAAGAAGTGCATCGCTTCGCCATAACCTTCCACCGTCAAGCGAGAGGAAAATCGATGGTGCAATCCCAGCTGGATGAGATTCCGGGCATCGGGGAGAAGAGACGCAAGGCACTGCTCAAGCATTTCGGCTCACTCAAAAAAATCCGAGAGGCCAAAGTCGAAGACTTCAAGCCGCTCGGAATCGGGGAAAAGCTGGTGGAGTCGATCCTCCAGCATTTGCGTGACGAGGCGCCAACGGAACCGCAAAACGTTCGGACTACAGACGGGCAGGTCGGGTCCAGTCCGTTGTAGCGTCCTCCTGTCTGCCTTTGATGATGCGATGAAGCAGCACAATCAGGAATGCGATCAGGGCAGGCGACAAGATGTAGAAGAAGGCCATCCAGCCATTGGCATCGCCTCCGATAAAGGTTAGCGAGAGCCCCATCAGGAAGCAGTCCAGTGCTGCGTGGGCAAACACCGCGCAGATAAAACCGTAGCGCAGGAATATGAACGTAAAGACAAATCCGATGATAAACACCTCGACCAGACGTGTATAGGGCGGAAAAAACGGATACGAGATGTGCCCGAGCGCCCAGATAAAATTGGTGAAAATGATTGCGATCCAGCGAAAACGAAACAGTTTTTGAAACAGGGAGATGCCGAACAGTCGGTATGTCCCTTCTTCCATAATGGCCGCTACCCAGGCGCCTAACGGAAACAGCAGCGGGTAATAATAGTTCTCGGAATAAAACTGCGGATCATCAAAGGTCCAGATATGGAACTGCTTTTCGGCGATGAAGAAAATAATCTGCTGCACCCCGAGAATAATCATCGCATACAGATAGCCCCGGCCCATGGCGGACAGCACATGGCCCCGATATCCGGCATCACGCCACCTTGGCCAGTAAGATTTGCCGAGAGTGCGGAACATACTGTCTCCCGCTACCAGTGATAAATAGAGCGATATGGCTAATATGGCATAGATGACGCCATTCACGACGGCCAGAAAAAGTGCCTCTGCGTCTCGGTCCGGCTGTTCGGGGTACAAAGCCTCCAGCATTGGCAAGGAATTGAAGCTTTCGAACAACAGCAGCGCCAACACCGCGATCGAGAGGAGAATACCGCGGCTGAAGGAAGCCGTCTTGCGATATAGAATCACAGTAACAATTGCGGCGATGGTCATAAAGAGCGACAGCAGCAAGCTGATGATGGACAGCTGATCACGCTGGCTCATTTCATTCTGAAACCAGTCTGTAAAGCTCTGTGGCGGGGCAAAATAGGCATGAAAAGCGGATACGTTACCTCCAAGCAATTCCACCTCAATCGTCAGCCGGGCATCCTCAAGAGATTGTGCCATAGAGGTGAAGCGAATGAGGCCATCTTCCAGCGCAGTGGATTGAAAATCCTGCGGGTCATAGCCTTGTGTTTGCAGCGCAGAAGCAGCACGATCCAGTCTCTCTGTATCGCTCATGGCAGGTGTGTCCTCGGGATAGCCGACCTGATTCCAGCCGAGAATGCTCTCTTCCGTATAATGGACGAGTATGTACGTAGCCTGATTCGCGCGCGCAGGGTCTTTCCATTCTACCTCGTAATAGGAAATGGGATATTTCTCTCCATACTGATCCTGATAATCTGAAGCCAGCTTGTATTTGTTCAAGTAGGCAGACAGATTCGTATGGGCCTGCAAGACAGAAGATCCTTCCCATTGCGCAGGGTTTTGCCCGAATTGCTCGGATATAAACGTTTTTGCGGTATCAATTGCCTGTTGTGCAGTGAGCGGAGTTTTGATATCTTCCTCTGAGGGGACTTCCTCCAGATTACTCATATTGCCGAGTATCATACTGGTGAAAAACAGGCATACAGCAGCCGCAACTTCAAGCCAAATCAAATTTCGTTTGTTCTGCATATCAGGTCTCCTCGAAATAAAAAATAAATGACAATAAATCTGAACTTCTTCATCATACTCATTTTGACCGCAACATGCATCCCTCCGTTACAGAAGGGGATGTTCGCTGCGAGGATGCGCGTGTGAATGGGGACTATGTTCATTTTATGCAATAAACCGGAGGGATTTACTATGAAATATTCCCAATTCGCCGTGATCGGTCTCGGTCGCTTCGGCTCCAATCTGGCCAACGAGCTGGTGGAAGCCGGCTATGAGGTGATGGGCATCGATAAAAACCCGGACAAGGTCGACGATCTCAGTGATCACTTGACCTTTACAGTGGCCGCCGATACGACCGATGACGAAGTGTTGAAAGAACTCGGTGTCCGCAATTTTGATTGTGTGATCGTAGCGATTGGCAATGACATTCAGGCCAGCATTATGACCGCTATCCTGCTCAAGGACCTCGGAGTGAAGACCGTAGTCGCCAAGGCGCTTGGAGAACTGCACGGGCGCGTCCTGGAAAAGATCGGCGTCGATCGCGTGATTTATCCGGAGAAGGATATGGCTGTGCGTGTTGCGCATCAACTCGTTCAACCGAACATTCTGGATTTTATCGAATTATCCAAGAACTATACCATAGCCGAATTGTCCGCTCCTTCCAGAATTAGCGGGAAGACACTCGGGGAACTCGACACACGTGCCAAATTCGGTTGCAGTGTCGTGGCCCTGCACAAGAAAGACGATATCATTGTAGCGCCTAGTGCCAACGATGTCGTGGAAGAAGCAGACATCATGGTGTTGATCGGGACGATCCAGCAAATCGAAAAGCTGGAAGAAGCCTGTACGAAGTAATTTTCAATAAGATTCCATTCTCTGTACGGCTCGAGTTCGCCCCTAATTCGGGTCGATCAGGGAATGCATAAGAGGCTGACCGGGCGCATCCTGTTTCATCAGATGAAAGAAACGTACAGCAGATTGCAGCCTGGACTCTACCTCGGGATGAAACACCGTGTCCTTGCGATAGATGAGCGAAGTCGTACGGGTCATCTCCTTTAGCTCAGCCACCTCGACCTGTACCAGTCCGTTGTCCTTGAGAGTAGCGGGTCTCAGATAGGATTGAGGCAGCAGGCTGGCATAGCCATTCAGGGCGATCAGTCTAATGATCGCTTCGAAGGAATCAATCTCCATCTTGATAAGAGGACGCACCTGGTGCTTGAGCAGTAACTCATCCGTCAGCACCCGGTACCAGCTTCCCTTGGCAAACAGGATCATCGACAGGTCATGCAGAGTTTGAATCGAAACGGACAGTTCTCGGCCGAGCGCATGTTTTTTTGGCAATACTAGGGCAAGGTGATCCTCAAATAACGGAATGCAGACTAGCTCATCCTCTTGAATACGAGAGGCGACGATTCCAAAATCCACCTGCTGTTCCTTGACCATATGAATCACTTCATGCGTCTTTCCGGTCAATGCCTTCAGATCATAGCGCGCACTGTCTTCTGTAAAATAGCGAATGAGATCGGGCAGCGTAGACGGAAGGGTCGTCAGACTGGCCCCGACATACAACTCTTTGTGAATATGGGGCTGATAGGTCGTGATGCTCTGCAAGAACTGCTTTTCCAGTCTGGACAGCTCTTGGGCATAGGAATAAGTGAGTTTGCCGACCTCCGTAATTTTTAAACGCTTCCCCGCTCGTTCAAACAAGGTGACCCCCAGCATTTCTTCGAGCTTGGCGATTTTACGTGACAAGGCGGGCTGTGACAGGTTTAGCGACTTGGAGGCCTGATTCAGACTGCCTGCATCGACAACCGCCATGAAATAGGGCAACAGCTCCAGTTGCAGCATCGTTTCTCTCCTTATGCGTAATGGTTATAACATATTATAATATAATTGCACTTCCTTTATAAGCAAAAACACGGTAAGATGAATTTGTCACATCTCTGTGTGGAATTCGTGACAATTTGTTGACGCTTTCTGTATGGAGGCGTACAATGGGAAGGGTTTGCGGGCATGATGAGAGTAAACCGCGTTATTTTTTGTGTGTAATGGCGAAAGCCTTTTCATTTTTGATATGATCATTGGAGAAGAAGATGAAAGTTGGGGGGAAACATAATGAAGAAATTGAACTCATTTTATTCCCGAAAGCTTCATTCATTGCTCGGTGTCATTCCACTCGGGTTTTTCTTGGTGGAACATATGCTGACCAACTATGAAGCATTCAGTGGAGGGAAAGAAGCCTTTATTGAGCAGGTACTGTGGCTCAACAGTTTGCCGCTTGTGCTGATTCTGGAGATCGTGGGGATTTGGCTGCCCCTGCTTTATCATGGGGTCTACGGGCTGTACATTGCCTATCAGGCACGCAACAACGTAACCCAGCACAGCTATGCACGCAATATCATGTTTATGTTGCAGCGGGTGACGGGCGTGATGACCCTGGTGTTTGTCGTATGGCATTTCTACGATACTCGCTTTCAGGTGGCCCTTGGCAATATCGGGCATGAAGACCTGGCAGCCAGAATGCATGAGCTGGTAACCAATCCGCTGTATTTCGTGCTGTACTGCATCGGGATCGTTGCGGCGGTATTCCATTTCTCCAACGGTATGTGGTCATTCCTCGTCAGTTGGGGCATTACAGTAGGACCTCGGGCACAGCGTGTGTCTTCGTATATTTGGATGGGCGTATTCGTCATTTTGTCTACCCTGTTCATTCTGGCATTGACCTCATTCACCAATGAAGAGTTTGCAGTGGCGATGAGCATGAGTCAATCCATTTCATCATAATCGGGTTAAAGGGGAGTGAACCAAAATGGCAAAATCTAAAGTTATCGTCGTCGGCGGTGGACTGGCCGGCTTGATGGCTGCAGTGAAAGCAGCGGAAGCAGGCGTTCATGTCGATTTATTTTCGGTCGTACCCGTCAAGCGTTCCCATTCCGTCTGTGCCCAGGGCGGAATTAACGGTGCGGTCAATACAAAGGGCGAAGGAGATTCTCCGTGGGAGCATTTTGATGACACGGTATACGGGGGCGACTTTCTTGCGAATCAACCTCCCGTCAAAGCCATGTGTGAAGCGGCACCGGGCATTATTCACTTAATGGATCGCATGGGGGTTATGTTCAACCGGACACCGGAAGGATTGTTGGATTTCCGCCGGTTCGGAGGCACGAAGCATCATCGTACTGCTTTTGCAGGAGCCACGACGGGACAGCAATTGCTGTATGCGCTTGACGAACAAGTCAGACGCTGGGAAGTGGCCGGCCTGGTTACCAAGTATGAACACTGGGAGTTCCTGTCTGCTGTCGTGGATGACGATGGTATCTGCCGCGGTATTACGGCCCAGGATCTTCGTGGCATGGAAGTGAAATCATTTGCGGCAGATGCGGTGATCTTGGCTACCGGAGGGCCGGGGATTATCTTCGGAAAATCCACCAACTCTGTCATTAACACAGGAACGGCGGCCAGCGCGGTATATCAACAAGGTGTGTACTATGCGAACGGGGAATTTATTCAGATACATCCGACTGCGATCCCGGGCGATGACAAGCTGCGCCTGATGTCCGAGTCTGCGCGGGGCGAAGGCGGCCGGGTATGGACGTACAAGGATGGCAAGCCGTGGTACTTCCTGGAGGAAAAATATCCGGCATACGGAAATCTCGTGCCTCGTGACATTGCCACTCGTGAAATCTTCGACGTCTGTGTCAATCAGAAGCTCGGAGTCAATGGAGAGAACATGGTCTACCTCGACCTGTCCCATAAAGATCCGAAGGAGCTGGATGTGAAGCTTGGCGGGATTATTGAGATTTATGAGAAATTCATGGGCGATGACCCGCGCAAGATTCCGATGAAAATCTTCCCTGCCGTTCATTACTCCATGGGAGGACTGTGGGTCGATTACAATCAGATGACCAATATCCCGGGCTTGTTCGCAGCGGGAGAAGTGGATTACCAGTATCATGGCGGAAATCGTCTCGGCGCCAATTCCCTGCTCTCTTCCATCTATGGCGGTATGGTAGCCGGTCCGAAAGCCGTGGAATATATTAAAGGCCTGGAGAAAACAGTGGAAGACATCCCGTCTTCCGTGCTGGAACGGGAAGCGAAGAAGCAAACTCAGCAGTATGAAGGCATTCTCGCTATGAACGGCACGGAAAATGCGTATGTCCTTCATAAGGAACTGGGTGAATGGATGACCAATAACGTCACCGTCGTTCGCTACAATAAGAATCTGCAACAAACGGATGAGAAAATCCAGGAATTGATGCAGCGCTATAAAAACATCAACATCAACGATACACAAGGGTGGAGCAACCAGGGAGCTTCCTTTACACGTCAGCTGTGGAATATGCTTGAGCTGGCGAGAGTGGTTACGCTTGGCGCACTCAAACGGGATGAGAGCCGTGGTGCACACTATAAACCAGAATTCCCGGAGCGGGATGATGAGAAATTCCTGAAGACTACCAAAGCCAAGCACACGGCAAACGGTCCTGAAATCTCTTATGAAGAAGTGGATGTCTCGCTCATTGAGCCGCGCAAGCGTGACTATACCACAGATAAGCAGAAGAAAGGGGGCAAATAATCGTGGCCGAACAAACGACTGCAAACCGTACCATTCGCCTCATTGTCACCCGTCAGGATGATCCGACTTCCAAGTCTTATAAGGAAGAATTCGAGATCCCGTATCGTTCCAACATGAATGTCATCAGTGCACTGATGGAGATTCAGCGAAATCCGGTAGACGTGGAAGGTAAGAAAACCTCTCCGGTATGCTGGGAATCCAACTGTCTGGAGGAAGTGTGCGGTGCTTGCTCGATGGTGATCAATGGCAAGCCGAGACAGGCCTGTACGGCACTCGTAGACAAACTGGAGCAGCCGATTCGCATTGAACCGATGAAGACCTTCCCGGTCATTCGTGATGTCGTGATCGATCGTGGCAGCATGTTTGACTCATTGAAGCGTGTGAAGGCATGGATTCCGATTGATGGCACTTATGATCTTGGCCCAGGACCGCGTATGGCAGAGACCAAGCGTCAATGGGCGTATGAGCTGTCCAAATGCATGACCTGCGGAGTCTGTCTGGAAGCGTGCCCGAATGTGAATGACAAAACAAGTTTTATCGGACCGGCTCCGATTTCCCAAGTACGCTTGTTCAATGCCCATCCAACAGGTGAGATGAACAAGGAAGAGCGTTTGGATACGTTGATGGAAGATGGCGGTATTGAGGGCTGCGGGAACTCACAGAACTGCGTGCAAGCCTGTCCAAAGGGCATACCTTTAACTACTTCCATTGCCGCGATCAACAAGGATACCACCAAGCAGATGTTCAAGAAATGGTTCATGAACTAATACAAGGCGACCCTCTATGAAAAAATGCAGGGAAGCCGATAGGCATGATACGAAAAAGCAGGAGATGCACCCCATCTACCTGCTTTTTTTCATACGCTATACAATGAATATTCAGAGTACTGTGTTATACTAGGATTGATGTGACAAAACACCACATATTTTGACAGACATACATCATGACCTCCTTGTCATATCTTGAATAAATACAAGGAAAAAGTGAAAGGGGATCACGAACACGTATGGACGACAGAGAAGAACATAACAGAGACCATCATGAAAAAAATCATTTCCGGCAAAATGGGGATAAGAGGGGGATACCAAACAGCGAGAATTACAGGGAAATGGCGCAGCATCGACTGAAAGGGATGTGGACGAAGGCTGTGCTGGCTGGATTGGTATACGGATTACTAGTCAGTATACCGAATTACATACCGAATATTGATGATCCTATCTCCATTGTCTTGAGTATTTTCTTGACAGGTCCATTATTTTATGGATTAAGCTTATTTTTCTTGTCCTTTGCAAGGGGGAAAGATACCGCTTATTCCCAGTTGTTTAAAGGCTTCGAGCAACCTTTGAAATCCTTCTTGCTATACGTCATGCAAACGGTACTCACCTTATTATGGACAATGTTACTGATTGTGCCGGGCATCATCGCTTGGTTGAAATATTCAATGGCTTATTATCTGATGATTGATCATCCTGAATTGAAGCCGATGGAGGCGATTCGGGAAAGCACGAGGCTCATGGAAGGAAACAAAATGCGCTACTTCAAGCTGAATCTGAGCTTCCTGGGTTGGTATATCCTTTGCGTTCTAAGTTGCGGGATCGGTTTTTTGTGGGTATTGCCTTATTTATATACGACGCAAGCGCTTTTTTACGAATCGATTCAGAAAGAGAAGGAAACGGGATCAGGATGGCTACTTTCGGAACGAGATGAGAATATGGGGCCGATTGGCGGGGAGCCAGGCAATCCATCCGTATAATTATAATGACATATCGATGAAATGAGGAGGAATGGATGCAAGGTTGGCTTCCTTCCTTTTTTGTGCGTGAATGGCAGATCACCATGGAACAACGAGAGGTGATTTGTTATAATGAGGATTGCACGGAGCCTAAGACATGAGGATGAATTCCAATTATGAATTGGTTAGTAAAATGGTCGTTGAAATCCCGCAGAAATCTAAAGTATTATTTAATTCGCCTGTTTCGTATGAAGAACAGTAATCATCAAATCTCGCTGGGTCTGATCCTCGGATTTTTTCCATGCTGGTTTCCCACCTTTGGCATCGGGCCTTTCCTGTCCATTGCCATCACAAAGATTGCGAAAGGCAATATTGTAGCTGCCGTATTTGCCGCTGCGATCGGTTCCTTCCTTTGGCCGGTTCTCTTTTACTTGAATTATCAGACAGGTTCCTTGTTCCTACCCGATCCACCTGCCCAGGCTGCGCTGCCGGATATCGAATACAATACAGCTCATTATTTGCAACCGATTGTGAATACCTTTCACAAGCTGGGCAAGAGCTTTATGGTGGGTTCATTTTTGAATAGTGTGTTGTTCACCTTTGCAATGTATGGGATCTTGTCAGTGGTTTTCAGCCGCTATCGGGAGCGGGTATTGAACAAATTGAAAAAATCGTCGGCTTCTTAAATAAAAAGAGACTTTTGTTACACAACTGTAATATTCCTGTTATGGTACGATAACGTTCGTTGGGTATTATAATAAGCAAGACCCCCTTTAATAAATAGAGTATGGAAGACCTGCCAGCGAGGCAGGTCCATTTTTTTTGTCTTCATGTTATTTGTCTTTTTATGATAGAGGTCTTCACGATATAAACATATTCAAGCTTATCCATGCAGAGCAGCATGACGAAGGAGTGAGCAGGTGAGATTAAAGGGAAAAGTGGCCCTTGTTACTGGAGGTTCCAGAGGACTTGGAAAAGTGATGAGTCAAGTGCTCGCCAGTGAGGGCGCCTATGTCATTGTAAATTATGCACATCAGCCAGAAGCAGCCGAACAGGTTGTACGAGACATTCAATCCCGGAACGGACAGGCTGCCGCGTGCCAAGCTGATGTTACAAATGAATCAAGCGTATACCAATTGATTGAACAGGCAGAGAAGCTTGCAGGTAGTTCGATTGATATAGTTATTAATAATGCGACAGGTGCCCAGCCGACAAAATCGATGGCGCAATCGACATGGGAAGACTACTTGCAGCAGTTGAACTTTTCAGTGAAGGGACCACTTTACATTTTGCAGGCTGTATGGCCTTCTATGAAGGAAAAGGGAAGAGGGAGTATCATCCATATCGGTAGTGAGGTCATTCATAATGGGCCGGCCCATTTTGCCCATTATGCCACAGCCAAGTCCGCCATGCTCGGGATGACTCGCTCCTGGGCGCAGGAACTGGGTCAGCATGGCATTCGGGTAAATCTGCTAAATCCGGGGTTTATTCCAGTCGAACGTCATGAAGACGTTGGCGAGCAAGCGATTGAGGATTATCGGCAGCACGTTCCGATGCAAAGAATGGGCGTCCCTATGGACATTGCGCAAGCCGTCCTCTTTCTCGCCTCCGACGATTCTTCCTTCATAACCGGCCAATCCATCACCGTAAACGGCGGAAACACCTTCGGAATCTAATTTCAACAAAAAACAGAGAGAGGAAAAGGGCGACATTTGCGCTTCACAGCAATAGGAGCCCGTTCCTGTCTCACCATTCACTCCACAAAAAAACAGAGAGAGGAAAAGGGCGACATTTGCGTTTCACAGCAATAGGAGCCCGTTCCTCTCTCTGTTTTTCATATCCCCACCATATACCGCTCACGTGCGCGAAAGCAGGCCCATTCCTTGAATCCGATCTCCTTTAGTCTGGTTGCCACCATTTCGAACTCATCGCCTACGCGTGAGGGAACGTGGGCATCCGAACCGAATGTCACCTTCACGCCATAATAAAGCGCCTTTTCCAGGATGTCATCCGATGGATACCAGCCACCAACATCCTTTGTTTTGCCTGAAGTGTTGATCTCAATCACCACATCGTTTTCGGCAATCACTTGGAGAGTAGTTTCAATCCGGTTTGTTTCAATGTCAGAAAACTCCGGATAAAATCCTTTCATGGCATCGATATGACCCAGAATGTCAAACATGCCACTGCGGGCCGATTGTTCAATAAGATCATAATATTGTTCCTTCACGTCCACCTTCTGCGCCTCGCTCAGTTTTTTCCAGCGATTGCGATTGAAAATACTGATGCCGTTCACGTAATGGACGGAGCCGATGACATAATCAAAGGGAACCTGCCGATAGGCCGCCTGATAGGCATCCAGCACGTCGGGAAAATAGTCCGACTCCAGGCCAAGCAGCACTTCGATCCGATCCGCATATTCTTGCTTCAGGGCAAGCACTTCCTGGATGTACGGTGTGAACGCACTTTTTGCCATCGCAATGTGTGGGAAGGCCTGATCCTCCTTCTTGGCAAAATAGGGAGAATGATCGGAGATGCCGATAACCGACAAACCTTCCTTCATCGCAGCCTCGACATAGTGACGGATACTTCCTTCTGCATGGCCGCAGCGATCATGATGCGTATGCAAATCGAATTTCATGGTTTCCTCCTTGTCTACGCTTATTCAGAGCCTAGAAACTGGGATTCCGGCATGCCTTTCAAATCATTCAAAAACTGGCGTATGGCTGCATTCAGATAACGTCCTGACCGATAAAAAACACTGACAGGCTGGGCGATACTCAGCTCATGCAGTTGAATGCGTTTTAGTGTGCCCCTTTTCAATTCCTGGGTAATCGCAGATCGGGATATAATCGCCGCTCCCAGATTGATCTCGACCATCCGTTTGACTTCTTCACTGCTGGACAGCTCCATGACGACCTGGGGCTGAATATGGAATTGCAGCAGCAATCGATCCAGAAACTTGCGGCCCGCTGTTTCTGGTGACAGCATAATCATGGGCAAATCCTTCAAACAATGAATCGAGGCATGGCTTTTTTCCGCCAGTGGATGCTCAGGTGCCACAACCAGCTCAAAGCTGTCGTAATACAAGATCGATGATTCAAGCTGGGGATTTTGGTCAAACATAAACGAAATCCCCAAATCGATACTGCCATTCTCCACACTGGAAATGACCTGGGACGAGGTCATGGAATGAATCGTCGTCTTGATCATTGGAAACTGATCCTGGAAATAGGACAACACGCGCGGCAGCACCTGAATCGCAATGGAGGTAGTCGTGCCAAGCTGTATGTTTCCCTGTGGCAGCTGGTGCAGGTCAGAAAGGCGCTGCTTCAGTTCTTCTACCTGACCCAGGATTTTTGAAGCTTGTTCAAGAAAAATTTTGCCGCTTTCGGTTAAGGTAACAGGATGATTGCGGTTCAGCAGAACCGTCTGGAACTCGTCCTCCAGACTCTTGATTTGTGCGGACACCGCAGGCTGCGTTAAATTCAGCACTTCCCCGGCCTTGCGAAAACTTTTCGTTTGAGAGACTGCAATTAAGGTCTCCAATTGATTGACGTTCATATGCACTCCCCCATGCATATATAGATGAATTTTATCATGATTGAAAAGCGTATTTATTTTGTTTATCTGTCTATCCTGTCCTTCATTATAGCGAAGTCAGGTTCAATAAGAAAGAAAACCCGTATTTTTCTTGGAATTTTCATGAAAACAAGGTATATTAACGAGAGATTTGATCATGAAAACGGCATGGGGAAGGGACGGAGAAGAAGTATGGAGTCTAGCATTGTATGGATTACAGGGGCGTCCAGCGGTATCGGCGCTGAAATGGCACGGGAGGTGGCTAAGCGAGGTCACATTCCCATTCTCACTGCCCGTTCTCTGCCTGCCCTGCAGCAGATTGCCCGTTCCATCCCTGGCCCTAGTGGTGTATACCAGATGGATGTCACACAGGAAGAGGATGTGACCAGAGTCGTTCAGCAAATCATGACGGATTGGAAGTGCATTGACGTATGTATCAATAACGCAGGCTTCGGTGTGTTCAAATCGGTGGAGGAAACGACGATGGAAGAGATCCAGTCGATGATGAATGTGAACTATACCGGTTTGGTACGCTGTACGAAAGCCGTTCTCCCTGCAATGAGAAGCCGCGGAAAAGGACATGTTATCAATATTGCATCCCTGGCGGGCAAAGTAGGCACTGCCAAATCAGCGGGTTATGCCGCTACCAAGCATGCGGTGATCGGCTTTTCTTCCGCTTTGCGGCAGGAATTAAGAGGTTCCGGAATTCGCGTGTCTCTGGTCAACCCAGGTCCGATTGAGACACCGTTCTTTCATATTGCGGACCCGGATGGGACGTATGTCAATAATCTGCCGAAGTGGATGCTGCTCAAACCGGAAAAAGTCGCCCAGCGGGTGGTCGCCATCATCGGCTCCAATCGTCTGGAATTGAATTTGCCGTTTTATTCAGGCTGGGCTGCAAAATTTGCCCTCTTATTTCCTCGTTTCTTCGACCGCTGGATGTCCAGAATGGTCAATCGAAAATAGAGGCTGTCAACCGATAGAAATGAATCGATGAGGTGTTGAAAATGAGTGAGTCATGGAATGAACTCCAACTGCCCAGTGAGTGGTCAGAGTTCATGATAAACGAAGGTAAAACAGCCCCCACTGCCATTCAGGCGGCTGCATGGGCTACGATACAGGGTGAAGAGGACACAATCATCCAGTCTCATACCGGATCAGGGAAAACACTGGCCTACTTGCTGCCTCTGATGACCCGAATTGCGAAACAGCCAGACATCAAAACACCGCAAGCGGTCATTGTCGTTCCTACGCGTGAATTGGCGATGCAGATCGTGAACGTCATCCGGGATCTGCAATCTGTTACAGGACTTGCGGCCATTCCGCTTATCGGGGGTGTCAATATTCAGCGGCAAATTGAAAACCTGAAGAAGCATCCGCAAATCGTCGTTGGAACCACCAGCCGCATCGTGGAACTGATTGAGCTCAAAAAGCTGAAGATGCATCAGGTACAAGCCATCGTCATGGATGAAGTGGATCAAATGCTGGCGCTGAAGCAGCAGAATGAATTGAGCAAAATCATCCAGTCTACCTTAAAGGAGCGGCAATTGGTTGCGGTATCGGCGACCATCAATCAAGCGGTGCGGGATTATTTGAACACATGGAGCTCTGCCGTCCGGTTTGTCTATGTGCCGCATGAAGACAAGCTGCCACCGACTATTGCGCATGGCTATGTCGTGTGTGAGCAGAGAGAGAAGATCGACATGCTCAGGAAGCTGCTGCGTTCCATGAAGCTGAACCGGGCGATTATCTTCACCAATGAAATGGATCAGATTGCCGGTATCGTGCAGAAGCTGACCTTCCACCGACTGAAGGTCGCGGCGATCTATGGCGATCAGGAACAGGTGGAGCGGGCCCACATTATTCAGCAGTTCCGCTCAGGGAAAGTGCCGTTTTTGGTTACGACCGACCTGGGTTCGAGAGGCCTGGACATTGAACAGATCGAAGCCGTCATTCAGTTTGATCCAGCATTGACAACGGATCAATACGTTCACCGTGCAGGACGCACCGGACGGATGGGGACTGCTGGTCGTGTCATGACGTTTGCGACGTCGCGGGAAGTGGCGGAACTGGTTCGGATGGGGAACAGACTGGAGATTGAGCTTGTGGAGCAGGCTTATTATGAAGGGAAGTGGCTGAGTCCGGAGCAGGCTAAACAGCTCAAATCCGGTAATCGGTCGCAGGCGAAATCCCGTAAAAAACCAGTCTCAAAGACCCAAGTTTCCAAAAAAGAAGGTCGCCATCGGGATCAGAAAAGCAAGGGGGCTCCACGCTGGCTCAAGGAAAAAGGAAACCAAGGGCGTCCTTGATGATAGGATCTTGCTAATCTAGTCAATTGGTCACCCCCCAAATGAAAACGACACGCTCCGAATGCTTAGTTGTACATAGGTGATTGTCCGTAAAGCATGCCATGCAAGTATGTCAGGCAGGAAAGCCGAGCATGCAGCCAAGCATGTATGCCATAACGGGATCAGCCTGAATAATAAGCGAGGAGCGTGTTTGTGTGACACAGAACAAATGGATGAAGAACTTACTGGTAGGCGGATTGTCACTGGCCATGATCGCAGGAGGAACATCCGGCGCATTGGCACACGGTAAAGGCAAGGGACATGAGAAGATCAAGCATGAATTTTCTTTTAAGGGAAAACAGAAAGTGGAAGTGAAGATTACCTTCTCGGATCTGGAGCGTTTTCCATGGGCCCAGCATAATATTGCCAGCCTTGCTTCCCAGCGTATATTTGACGGATATGAAGATGGCACCTTCAAACCGGAACGCTCTGTTTCCCGTCTGGAAGCCATCGTGACCGCAGTAAGATTGATGGGACTGCGGGAAGAAGCCGAATCAGAAGAAGCGATGAAAACTGAACTGAATTTCAAGGATGCCAATCAGGTGTACCGCAAATATCCGAATGCCGTAGGCTACATCGCGACAGCACTGGAAAATGATCTGTTTATTGAAACGGAGGATAAACTGCATCTTGAAAAGCCCGCCAATCGACTATGGACCACGATTTTGCTCGTGAAGGCCATGGGGCTGGAGGAAGAAGCGAAGGCAAGCATGAATGATCCGCTTGATTTCAAAGATGAGGATGATATTCCGGCTGGTGCAAGAGGGTATGTGGCAGTTGCGGTGGAGAATGGCATCATTTATGGATACCCGAACGGGAAATTTCAGCCGAACAAACCAGTAAATCGTGCGGAAATTGCGGCTTTCCTCGATCGTGCCAGTCGCCAGCTTCCGGACTTTGGAGACAACATGACGCAAAGAGGCACGCTCGCAGCCCAGTCTGAGGACGGGGTGCTTGTGATCGCGACCAAAGACGGAGACGCTCTGGAGTTATCCCTGGACCCGAACGCATTTGTATTTCGTGATGGGGAAAAGGTGAGCGCAGAGGACCTTGAAATGGGCGATGACCTGTTTATCCACCTGTACAATGGTGTCATTGTATTTGTCGAGGTACTGAACGCGGATGAGCAGGACGAGCATGGGGAAGACGAAGATGAGGATCGTGATGAAGAGCACGATGAAGATCGGGACGATGATGAAAATGAAGACGGTGAAGAAGGGGACAAGGATGATGACGAAGCGGCCTTTGTCCTGGGAACAGTAACCGGGTCTGTCTATGACAATGACCAGATCATGCTGATGGTCGATGGGAAGAAACAGTCCTACACCTTGCACAGTGAAGTAAGCGTGAAGATGGAAGGGGAAAAGATCGGGCTTGAAGATCTGCAAGCTGGCGATATCGTCCTGGCCAGCGTTCACGACCAGCAAGTTCGTCAGCTCCATGTCATTTATCGTGCCCAGCAGGAGCAATTCGAGGTAAGTGGGTATCTGCAAGGCTATACGCTGAATAGCGAAGGAGAACTTGCAACCATTCTGATTCGAGATGAATTGGACGCGGACAGCCAGATCAGCATCTATCCGGTTGGCAAGCAAGTATCCATTCACGGAGATGCAAGCAAGTTGATAGAAAACCAGTCCATCTCATTGAAAGGCAGCCAGCAGACTGTTCATCATATTACGATTCTGTAAAGCTATTCATCACGCGATGAAGAGATAGACAGCAAGGTTAGAGAAGATCGAACCTGCTATTGACCAGGATCGGATGCCAATACGAAAGGGGAGCCCAGTTGCGGCTCCCCTTTTCAATAGGGTCATGATTCGTTAATATAGGTGACGATTCTTTGTTTGTCATTTCCTATACAGGCTATTCTTCAACGATTTCTACATAGCTGCCTACGACGATAATGCTATTGGTAAAACCGCCACCCACATTATCAAAACCGGAATGAATGGTGGGAACCCCAATAAAGGAAATAGCATCACCCTCAAATATCTCGGTGCTGCTTACATAAATGATCTCATAGTTTTCTTCTTCCGCTTCATTATTGACAATTCGCATTCATACGAGGCATTCGATATAATTGGAGAAAAGAAACATCCTTGTACATCATACACAGGAGAGGCAGTTGGATTGGCAGGAGGAGAGATAAAGCATGACCTTACTGAAAGTAGAGAATTTGACAGGTGGATACAGCATCAACAAGCCGGTGCTGCATGAGGTTAATCTGCAAGTGTCCGCAGGGCAAATGGTCGGATTGATCGGATTGAACGGAGCAGGCAAAAGTACCACCATCAAGCATATATTGGGCATGATGAAGCCCCACTCGGGGAGCGTGACCTTGCATGGCAAGAGACTGGATGAAGATCCCATGGCCTACCGGCAAACCTATGCGTATGTACCCGAATCTCCACTCATTTATGAAGAACTCACGGTGCTGGAGCATATGGAGATGACCGCGATGTCTCGCAATTTGTCCCGGGCTGACTTTCAGAAACAGACGGAGGAGCTGCTGGAGCGCTTCCAGATGACGAAGCATCAGAAGAAATTGTCTGCCTATTTATCCAAAGGAATGAAGCAGAAGCTGATGATCATGAATGCGTTTTTAGCCAAACCGGATGTATATATCATAGACGAGCCGTTTCTCGGACTGGACCCGCTTGCAATGCGTTCCCTACTGGAGAAGCTGGACAAGGAGCGAAAAGAAGGAGCGGGCATCTTAATGAGCTCTCATATTTTGTCTACGATCGAGAAGTATGGGGACCAGTTCATTATTCTGGATCAAGGGCGTGTCAATGCGAGTGGGACACTAAGCGAGCTGAGAACCCTGTGCGGAGAGCCGAAAGCGGGATTGGATCGGATTTTTGAATTGCGTGTACTGGATGGTCGGGTAACATGAATATGGATGCTTTGTACAAGCAGCGAAGACAGCAATTTTGGGGCAAGGTACTACCGTTTCTGCGATATGTGCTGAGCAGCGGGTTTTTGTTTTTTGCCGGTGCCTGCGGAAGCGTGTTTATCTATTACTATCAAAAGCTGCTCGATGCGTTTCCGGCAGATTTCCCTTTTGTCTGGGTAGCTGTACTGGTTTTGCTGCCATTTGTGCTGATCACCCCGCTGCGTACGTACCTGCAGGAGGCCGATCTTGTTTTTTTGATGGCCAATCCGATTCCGATGTCTCCGTATATGGGCATGATCATGCGCAGAGCCTGGTTGTTGAAATCGGTCCTGATCTTGTTGCCCTGGTTTTTGCTGTGGCCGCTCTATCGGCTGTGGATAGATGAAGCTGACTTGTCGCTTCTGCTATTCGTCTGGGTGTATGCCGGGCTTCTGGTCCTGCAGCTGCTAAATGTGTGGGGAAGATGGATAGAAGTGAGTCTCGTTGCCACTGTGCAACGTGTATTACTACTGCAGGTTCGCAGAATAGCCATGTTTTTGATCCTGTTTTTATTTTTTGCCCGCGGAACGGTGGAAGCACTGCTCGTGCTGGTATTGTTTGTGGTAATCGTGTTGTTGGCAGCTGTCTTTTTGCCGCGTCACCCTCTACCATGGGAGTACCTTATCCAGTCTGAGAAACGGGATCGGGCCCGTGTTTATCGCACACTCCAGTTATTTGTGGATGTACCGTTCCTGCAAGCTGATACGAAGCGGGTCTCTCGTGTTGCGCTCTGGCTGGGACACCGGACAAAATGGCTTCCCTTTCGTTCAGAGTGGAAATTTCATCATCTGAATAGCAAGCTGTTCATCAGAGGGGAAGAAGCTGGCATTATATTGAGGCAATGGCTCGTTGTGGCCCTGTTGATGGGGGTCAGTTCAACAACGGTGGTTACCCTGCTGTTTGCAGCAGCTGGATGGTACGTAACTGCCGTTCAGCTGACGGTGTACGCCAGACGCATGACAGACAAGCGTATTTGGCACTCTTATGCCATATCTCCCGAGGAGCCCGTGGCAGCAGCCAGCAGCGTATCCTTTTGGCTGTATGCGGTAGGGGCCATCTGGATCGGCATTTGGCTGCTCGTGCTTGCCTGGAGTATCTGGAGTGTCATCTTGGTTTTCGCAGCGCTCGTGTTGTCACGTTTGTACTTTATAGGGGTACTGAGACGAAAGCTAAGCAAAGAGCAGGAGAGGATATAGGCGGACAGAAGGCTTTGTTTTTTCTTGACTACTCTGTTATGCTAGAAAAGAATGATTGCGTGTGACAACCAGAAACGCTATCTACAGGGAGATGGAAGAAGACCGATGATCAGAGAACTGTTGGACTGGATCAAGACGATTGCCATTGCACTCGTGCTTGTTTTACTTATAAAGACGTTTTTGTTGGGCAATTATCAGGTGGAAGGACAGTCCATGGAGCCCAATTTTTATGATGGGGAACGCATTATTGTGAACAAGATTATCTATGATTTTCGGGAACCTAAACGTGGAGAAGTCATCGTGCTTCATTCACCCGACGGCAGAGATTTTATCAAACGGATTATTGCTCTGCCGGGCGAAACGATTGAAGTCAAGGGCGACGACGTGCTGATTAACGGAGAGAAACTCGAAGAACCTTATCTGGAAGAAGCCGTGCGAAGGGAAATCGAGCAGGGTCGTCAATACAATTATTCCAATGATCCCTTGAAGACGGTACCGGAAGACCAGTATTTTGTCATGGGGGATAATCGTCCATATAGCAAGGACAGCAGAGAAATTGGATTCATTCCTGCAGACGATATTGTGGGCAGAGCAGACCTGATATATTGGCCATTTCCTGATTTTCAGCTCCTGAGATATGATTAAACACAACCAACCAACACGTCTGGATGTCTGGTCACATGACAGACAAAGGATGTGTTGGTTGTTTTTTTGACGTATTCGTTGCTTGGTTTATTCGGTTTTAGTTCCGGTTTCGGTTCCGTTTCCGGTTTCGAACAGCGGGGCATAGGCCCCATATCCTTTCGCTTCCAATTCAGAGGCTGGAATAAAGCGCAAGGCTGCGGAATTGATACAGTATCGAAGTCCGGTAGGCTCAGGACCGTCTTCAAATACGTGACCGAGATGGGAATCAGCATACCGGCTGCGGACCTCTATTCGAACAGCGATCAGACTGCGGTCTTCCTCATACACGATATGGTTGGGTTCAAGGGGCTTGGTGAAACTCGGCCAACCTGTATGGGAATCATACTTGTCCGTTGAGCTGAACAAGGCTTCGCCGGAAACGATATCGACATAGATGCCGGGTTCTTTCAGATCCCAGTATTCATTCTCGTAAGCTCTTTCTGTACCATCTTCCTGGGTAACTTCGTATTGAAGATCAGTAAGCTCTTTCAGTCTTTCCGCTTTGTTGAAGGAGGGGATAAGGGAATCATCCAGTGAGATTTGTGGCTCATACTCGCGTTCATCCCCCCAAGTCTGCTCCAGATAATCATCTCTTCCAGATCCATCTCGGTAATACGAATAGCGCAGGGCGTTCTTCTTGTAGTAATCCTGATGGTATTCTTCCGCGGGGTAGAAGATGCCGGCCTCCACAATTTCAGTTACGATAGGGGCCTGGAATCTGCCGGAATCTTGCAATTGGTCACGTGAATCGATGGCGAGCTGCTTTTGCTCCATATCCTGATAGAAGATTGCGCTGCGGTACGATTCGCCCCGATCAACGAATTGGCCACCGTCATCAGTCGGATTGATCTGTCGCCAGAACACCTGGAGAAGATCGGAATAGTGAATCTGTTCCGGGTTGTAATGAACCTGCACGGCTTCCAGATGTCCGGTTGTTCCACTGGATACCTGCTCATAGGTTGGATCTGCTTCCTCTCCACCTGTATAGCCCGAAATGACGTGATAGACTCCGTCCAGCTTCTCAAACGGGGGCTCCATGCACCAAAAGCATCCGCCTGCAAAGGTGGCTGTGGTCAACTCTACACCAGTCTGGTCTGCAATTTGGGAGATCAGATTCTGTGCGGCCTGGACCTCTTGCTGCTGGTATCGATCATAGAAGAAGTAAATCAGACCGGCCAGCACGATCACGGGCAAGCTGACGAAGAGAACGGTTTTACTCAAACGGGACATGCTTCTCACCTCACGGTTTGTCTGTTTTTAGCATTCGAATTCCGGTCATTCCGGGCTGCGTAATTTGGTATCGGGTATCGGAATGGGTACTCCCCGTAGTATACAGATGAAACCTTACAAAAGTATAAACAAATCCGTCAGATTCGAATCGAGGCCTGCAGCACGATAAATGAAAAAAACCTTTTCGGCCTGGAAGGGAAGGCTGATACAGAAGCCTGCCATCCAGGGAAAAGGTGGGTGAGTCTATCAATCATGAATATAAGTGCTTATTTCGCTGCGACCTGCTCCAGATCCTGTACACCCTGGTAGATCGTTTCAAACAGTTGCGCCAGATCCTGTTCTTCGATACAGGAAAAGGCAACACGCAGATCGGTATCTCCCAGCGCGATGGTGCCGATGCCGTATTGTTCGAGCAGATGCGTACGCAAGGTTTCGGGATGGACGGTTTTCAATTTGAGACACATGAAATAGCCGGAGTTAAACGGATAGTAATCCCAGGCGTCATCAAATTTCCCGCTATCCAGCACTTCCTTCGTGCGATTGGCGCGTTTTTTCATGATGTCATATTTTTCCTGCTTTTGTGCTTCAAAACGAGGATCCTGCAGCGCTTTCAGCACAAAGGTCTGGGATGGATGCGGACCGCTAGAGATGGTTGCACGAACAATCCCCATCGTCTTTTGCTCTAACACATGAAGAACGGTTGGATTCTCATGGGCATACGTAATAAAGCCTACGCGGAAACCCCATACATACTCTTCCTTGGTCGCGCCGTCGATCTTGATAGCAAGCACATTCGGATGCAGATTGGCCAGCTTCCCGAAGATCGATTCGTGCAGAGAGTCCTCCTCGAAGAAAAGGGAGAAATAAGCATCGTCAGTTACGACAACGGTTCGAATGCCAGCTTCGGCTCCTGCGAGCAGCGCTTGGATAATGCTGTCGGCTTCCTTCTGCCCAGGTGTATACCCGGTCGGATTGTTCGGGAAGTTAAGGACAACAATCGCTTTTCCTTTATCTTTCTGACTGAGGATGGCTTCCTTGAGGGCTTCTGCATGGAACGCGCGCTCCTCATTGTATAGCGGATAATAGACCATCTCTGCTCCGCGTCTAATCTGGAAAGTCAGCTCATAGTTTTCCCAATTTTTATCGGGGATGATAACGGCATCCCCTTGATCTACAAACAGGTCAGCCACGATGCTCAACCCATGTGTCAGCGCGTTGGTTGCGATTGGATTACTGAAGCTCTTCCCGGCAAGCGAGGGGGTTTCCTTCAGCATTTTTTCTTTCCACAAGCTTCTCAGTTCAGGCTTTCCTGCCGGTGGTGCATAAGGATACAAGTCCTTCGGTTCAAACGCAGACAGTGATTCCTGGATCACTTCCAGATGCATGGGTTTCTTGTTTTCCAGTGCAATACCGATCGTGGCGTTGAAGGTTTTTGCCTTTTGAGCCGCTTCGGCAGATTGACTGATGATGCCTTCTTTCGGGAAATAAATTTGCTTCCCGAGAGTAGACAGCATGGCATAAACGTTCGGGTCTTCCTTTTGAACGGATTCATTCAGTTGTTGAGCAAGCGGATTCATTCGATTCATCCTTCCAGAAAGATTCTGTCATTCATCCTTGCAGGGTATTCGGTGTCTTCACTATGATGAAAACAGCCAAATCACAAATCCCTTATTTGGCATGCAGGGTGCCCAAATGGGTTCCCAGCTTCACCTTGTCGCCAACCTGGATATTGTCATCGGGCTGTAGCGTGCCGTTTTCTGTCAACAAGACGACGGTGGAGCCGAATTCGAAATAAGCCAGCTCACCGCCTCGTTCAACCTGAGGCTGCAAATGATCGGTATATTGAATACTTGCCACATTCAGAGCGCCCACCTTGACGACGGCTACCTCTCCGCAGGCATGCTGCATGTAGGTAACGACCCTCTCGTTTCGACTGAGAACCTTGTTCATGTGGGTCAGACTGAAATCATGTACCGGATAGACTTTACCTTTAATTCGGTCTTTTTCAAGGATGGTCCCTTCGACAGGCGCATGAATGCGGTGGTAGTCGGTTGGACTTAAATATAAGACGTAAAAATAGCCGTGAATGTAATTGATCATGCGCGGGGAATGGTTAAGAAGCTCCTCCAGGTCATAATCCTGTCCCTTAATGTTGAACAGTTGACCCTCCTGGATGACTCCTTTGCCAGTGACGATCGCATCCACCGGACTGATCAGCGATGCTGGATCGGGGTGGATCGGACGGCTGCCTGGCTTGAGGCGTCTGGTGAAGAAGTCGTTTAAACTGGCATATTGATCCATGGATTTTTCCGCTTCCTCGATGTTGATGCCGTAGCTTTTAGCAAATCGCGGAATCAGGCGTTTGCTAAAGCTGGATTTGGCGAATTTGCCGGTCAATTGCGAGATCCATTTGCGAGAGGATAGCTCGGTCAATAGCTTAAACACGGGTTTCATGCCTCATATTCACTCCTGGCTTGAAAGAAAGTTCTATTCGCTTATCTTGCCACAGATGCCTGAAAAACACAATAACGCCTGGTAAGGCAAGCCTGCTCATATCGGGCTATCCGGTTTCCTTCTGGAGCGAAGGACATGCAGGAGCAGTGCGTACCTGTTCGATGACCCATTCAAATTCCGAGCAGGTGAAGCAGGTCTTCACATTGACATAGATCGGAAATTGGGAGCCTGAGTATTTGGTGCACTGGATGGGCGTCTGCTTGTGTTCCTTATGGATGCCCACACAATAACTGCATGCATGGATACAGGATAGAACTTCCTCATTTGACAACGATACTTGCTTCTTGCTCATTGCTGCATACTCCTTTTTCACGATTTTTAAGGTGTAGCTCAAGGTTTGGATGCAAAGCGCACACAACAATGATGAAGGTATAAGATGATGTCAAGTTCGGCGAGGCAACCCGGCGATCATTACGAAGGAATGTGCTCGTATTAGACCCGTGGCTTTGCGTCTCCATCTTTCGAAGGATTTGCCTTTCCCAAGTATAGAACAAATTGGGTGTTGCACTATGGCAACATGTTATCACAAGACCGTGTCGATGTCATCCACTTTGATCGCGATGACAAGTAAAATTGACGTGTGTTGAAATGCAGTTTTTTGTACAATTCTTGCTTGTGCATGCCTAGTATTTCTGCTCCGGTATCTATGGCTGCATGAAGCATCCAGGGAGCCGTCATATGTCCCGCGAAAGCTTGTTCAAAAGGCCATGGACCATCCGTCTCCAGCATGAGGTGATCCGGCGAATAGGCCCGAACACTGCTTGCTGCGCTGTCTTCATAGCAAACCTCCGGATTGAAGGAGATCATATAGCCATTTTGCAGCATGCGTTCCGTCGTTTTCTTACTGCCCTTGTACCAGTGAAAATGTGCACGCTGAATGGAGTGCTTCTCCAGCAGGTCACAGACTTGGTCAGCATCTTCGTATACGGCATGCAGCGCCAGTGGCAGCTGGCATTCAGCGGCCAGACGGATACACGCTTCCAGCCATTCCAGATAGGGCTCTTCGCTAAAGGCTTCTCCCCGGCCCTGCTTCTCCATGCGAAGAAAGTAGGGAAGGCCTACCTCTCCGATGGCGGCTGCGACATGCTGATGCTCACGCATCCATTGCAGCAGGTCCGACTGCGCCTCGTCGCCAGGAAGCGACTGCTCGGGATGCAGCCCAAAGCACGGAAAAACGAGATCAGGGTGAGCCTGTGCAATCGCAAGATTGCGTTTGCAGCTTTCCATATCCTTGGAGACCGTGATCCAGGCATCCACCTGTTCTGCTTTGCCTTCTTTCAGGATGCGGTCGAGTTCATCATCTGTGTACATATCCAGATGGACGTGGCTGTCAATGACTTTGGCTTTCATGCGGTCGGTTCTCCTTTCAGGCGTTGATAGAGACGATGTTTGTGGGCAGCAAAATCAGGGTCCAGAACCAGTTCGTCGGTTCTCGGTCTGGAGAAAGGCACCTTCAGCTCTTCGATGATTCGGCCAGGTCTTGCTGACATGACATAGATACGATCAGAGAGAAACAGGGCTTCATCTATACTGTGAGTAATGAAGAGTATCGTTCTGCGATGGACTTCCCAGATACGGATCAGCCATTGCTGCATCTCCTGACGGGTCATCGCGTCAAGCGCGGAGAACGGTTCGTCCAGCAGCATCAATTCCTGCGGGCTCATCAAGGCTCTGACAAAGGCAACCCGCTGTTGCATTCCACCGGAGAGTTGATGGGGATAGTGCTGCTCATATTCGGCGAGTCCGGCCTGTTTCAGCCATTCACTGGCTCGCGAACGCGCCTCACTGCCGGCTGTACCAGAAATTTCTGCCGCAAGCAGTACATTGTCCAGCACCGATCGCCAGGGCAGCAAAGCGGGCTGCTGAGGCATATAGCTGATATGACCGCTCTTGCCAGTGGAGGCCTCTCCTTGAATCATTACCTCGCCCGTGACGGGACGAATCAATCCGCCGATGATTTGAAAGAGCGTACTTTTTCCGCAGCCGGAAGGACCGAGCAGGGTAATGAATTCACCCTTCTGAATGTGAAGTTGAATGTCTTGCAGTACAGGTGTGTTTTCCCGATCCATTTGAAATTGATGGGAGAGCTGCCCGATGCGTAAGAGGGCATGGGAGTCAGATTCAGTCATCGGAGTTCACTTCCTTTATAAGTCGTCGGACGAAGAGGCTATACATTCGGCTCAGAATGCTTCCATTTCAGCGTGACCGCTTCGATTCCCTTGATCAGGCTAATCATCAGCAGGCTGAGCAATACAATAATGAAGAAACAGACAAACACACGATCGACCTGAAAGCCCGACTGGGAGATTTTCATGTAGGCGGCGATTCCCTGCTGTCTGCCTGCTGCAGACCATTCAGCAAATACGGCGCCCATTACACTGTACGTAGAAGAGATTTTAAGTCCGGAGAAGAGACTGGGCAGACCGTATGGGAATTCGAGCTTGGTGAAGAATTGCCAGCGACTGGCGCCAGACATGCGCATATACGACAGCATCATGCGATCCGTTTGGGCAAATCCGCTCAGGCCGGAAATCGCGACCGGAAAAAAACAGACCAGCGTAATAATAATGAGATGGGGTGCCTGATTGAATCCGAACCAGATGGCCAGCAGCGGGGCCAGCGCGATGATGGGAATATTCTGCGATACAATCAGGTACGGGTATAGCAGCCGATGGGTAAACGGAATCAGATGCATCAGCACCGCGGTCGTGATGCCGATCCCTGAGCCAATGGCAAACCCGATCAGCACCCGCTTCACAGTGTTTCCTGTCTTCTCCATGAGCGTGCCAAAATCCTGAACAAATGTGACCCCGATTTCACTGGGCATAGGCAGTATATAGGAAGGAACAGAAATCCAGTCGAGCCGAATGCCCCATTCCCAGCACATAAGGAGAAGGATGGCCGCTGTGCATGCTGGCCATCCTTTTTGCAATCCCTTTTTCCATTTCTTCATCGATATTTCTCCGTCAGCACATCCATGGATGCTCCTTCAGGATTGTAATAAATCTTGACCTGGGAAATCACGTTCGGCGATCCCATTTCAATCATCGCTTCGTTCATGCGCTGGATAATGTTCATACAATCTGAAAGCTCACCTTCCATCGTCGTTTCCAGCGGGTGGACTTCATATTTAATACCGGACTGATGGATGATTTCGATCGCTCTGTCTACATAGGGGATGACATCCTCGCCATCCTTCGTTTTCGGGATAATCTGAATACTTACAAGTGCGTTAGCCATGGTGACATGCTCCTCTCGTTATTCACCCTGTGCAGGCAAAAAGTCGTTGGTATACGCTTTGCTGATATCCATCGGCTTTTCCAGCAGTTCATTGTCTAGCATCCACTGAGTATAGTTGTTCCAAACGGATTCTTTCTGTTCACCCCAGCGCGGTGCGTCCGCCTGGTATTGATCTGCGAGCCACTCTTGACTGGCTTTGACAAGCTCTGCGTTCAGCTCAGGTTCAGCTTCAATCAGAATCTCAGCGGCTTTGTCCGGTTCACGCATGGCGAACTCATAGCCTTCGGTTGTTGCGTTCATGAAAGATTGGACCAGTTCAGGTTGCTCGGCAATGAGATTTTCGTTGGTGATCAGCACTGGCGTATAATAATCCAGTTCTTCTGCATAGTCCTGCAAATAAATCATGTCAATGGATTTGCCGCGAAGTTCGGCCTCAATGCCCGTCCAAGCATAGAAAATCCATGCAAAATCAATATCGCGCTCCGTGGCAGCGAAAAAGTCGCTGTCGCCAAGTGAAATGAAATCTACCTTGCTTACATCCGCACCTTCTGTGCGCATGAGGGAATCCATTACCTGTTCTTCAACTGGACTGCCCCAGCCTCCGTAGGTTTTGCCTTCAAAGTCTTTTGGTGATTTGATATTTTTCTCTACCGGAGCGGCAAAGCCGGAAGTGTTGTGCTGAATAACAGCGGCAATCGATACGATTGGCAGCTCGCTTCCTGTCCGTGCATAGGTGACTTCCTCCTGGTAGCTGACACCGAAATCTGCCTGACCGGCCGCTACAAGATTCGCAGCACCAGCATCGCCAGGCTGGATGATCTCAACCTCGAGTCCGGCTTCTTCATAATATTCATTCGCTTGCGCGACATAGAGACCGGTATGATTCGTATTCGGTGTCCAGTCGAGGACAACGGTTACCTTTTGTTTCTCTTTCTTCTCATTTGAATCTGTGGCGGAGTCAGTGTTTTCTTCATCGTTATGGCCATTAGCCGCGGCCTCGTTCTGGTTCTCAGACTGCGTATTGGTTGCCTCTCCATTCTCGTTGTTGCCTTGTCCGCATGCGGCGAGCAGGGACAGCATCAGGACCGCAATCAGCATTAGAATACCGGATCGTTTTGTCATCATGTTCATTAGTTGAATTCTCTCCTTTATCTATATAGGTATGCATACATAAAATCTTGACACGAAAAACACATAGATCACCATACAAAAAAGACGCCTCCCGCAGGAAGCGCCTCACGATTGTGTTTGAAAACAGTCATGATTAATAACAGGCTTCGCTCCCTACGCTGGCATTACCCAGATCAGGTGAAGGGTATGTGTCTTAAAGGGACACGATTCTCAGCCGGCCAATTCCAGCACCCCCGCATGTATCGTATATGGTGATATGCACCTTTTGAAGATTTCGTTACCATTATATCGACAAAATCAGCGGATGTCTACCAGTCGTCACGTTTCGTTCTCAGTTCATGTGAGTCAGCTCACAGTGTTTCCCGGCCTGGAGGATTACAATTAACAAAGTTTCGGATGTTCATATCATAAAATGAAATGACAAATCGTGATCAAGGTGCAGCAGTAAGGGAAAGACCTCCCATACTTTGTGAAAGTTTTCACAAAAAAGACACACAATCACGCGTTTGCGTTCAGGCGTTGTGACAATTGTCATAGTGAGTCCATCGAAAAAAAACTAAGATAGAGTCATAAAGAACACGCACCATGATGTGAGCGTTCGATTATCCAATAGGAGGCGGAGAACATGAATGTGACAGAGAAAAAAGCAAACGAGCAACAAACAGCTCAGAAGCAAGTCGATGTGTTGATGAATAATGCAAAGAAGGCCCTGGAAGAATTCATGAAGCTGGATCAGGAGCAGGTTGACGAGATCGTCAAACAAATGGCGCTCGCAGGTCTTGATCGTCACATGGAACTGGCCAAAATGGCTGTTACCGAAACGGGTCGCGGCGTTTATGAAGACAAGATCACCAAAAACATCTTTGCTACAGAATATATTTACCACAGCATTAAATATGACAAAACCGTTGGCGTCATTGCTGACAATCCATATGAGAACTACAAGCAGGTTGCGGAGCCAGTTGGGATCGTTGCAGGGGTAACGCCGGTAACGAACCCGACATCGACCACGATGTTTAAATCCCTGATCTCTGCAAAAACAAGAAACCCGATTATCTTTGCTTTCCATCCATCTGCTCAAAAATGTAGCGCTGAAGCCGCAAAAACGGTTTATGAAGCAGCAGTGAAAGCAGGAGCGCCAGAACATATCATTCAATGGGTAGAGGTTCCTTCCCTGGAAGCGACGCAATACTTGATGAATCATGCCGATACTGCACTGGTTCTGGCAACAGGTGGATCAGGCATGGTGAAATCCGCATACAGCACAGGTAAGCCGGCTCTCGGTGTTGGTCCTGGTAACGTACCATGCTTCATTGAAAAGACAGCCAACATTGAACAGGCTACAACCGATCTGGTACTGTCCAAAACGTTTGACAACGGGATGATCTGTGCATCTGAGCAGGCAGTCATTCTGGAAGAGCCAATTTACAATCAGGCGAAGAAATTGCTGCAAGAGCATGGCTGCTACTTCCTGAACAAAGAGGAAACAGAAAAAGTAAGCGGTCTGGTTATCAAGAAAGATTCCTGTGCCGTCAATGGCGTGATTGTGGGTCAGCCGGCGCATAAAATCGCAGAAATGGCTGGCGTAAAGGTTCCGGAAACGACAAAAGTGCTAATTGCGGAATTGCAGGGCGTGGGTGAGAAATTCCCGTTGTCTGCAGAGAAACTGAGCCCGGTACTGGCTTGCTATAAAGTGAAGACCGCAGAGCAGGGAATCGAGCGGGCCGCTGAAATCGTACAGTTTGGCGGAATGGGTCACTCTTCGGTTATCCACTCCAACGATCAGGCTGTCATCGATGCCTTCTCCAAGCGTCTGCAAACTGGACGTATTATCATTAACTCCCCGTCTACGCACGGTGCAATTGGTGACATCTACAACACGAACTTGCCTTCCCTGACACTGGGCTGCGGTTCTTATGGTCACAATTCCACAACATCCAACGTAACGGCGGTGAATCTCATTAACGTGAAACGCGTAGCGTATCGTACAGTGAACATGCAATGGTTCAAAATTCCGAACAAAGTCTACTTTGAAAAAGGATCTACCCAATATCTCGCCAAAATGCCGGACATCACTCGTGTCATGATCGTAACCGATCCGATGATGGTAAAACTGGGCTATGTAGAGAGAGTCGAATACTATCTGCGCAAGCGTCAGAATCCAGTTGCGATTGAAGTCTTCAGCGATGTAGAGCCGGATCCATCTGTGACGACCGTGGAACGCGGAACCGAAATGATGCGCCAGTTCCAGCCGGATTGCATTATCACCATTGGTGGCGGATCTCCGATGGATGCTGCGAAAGCCATGTGGTTGTTCTATGAATATCCGGATACCAACTTCCAAGACCTGAAGCAAAAGTTCCTGGATATCCGTAAACGGGTATACAAATATCCGCGACTCGGACAAAAAGCGAAATTCGTTGCGATTCCAACGACTTCCGGTACAGGTTCCGAAGTGACTTCCTTCGCTGTTATTACAGACAAAACCGTTGGAAACACCAAGTATCCGCTGGCTGACTATGAGTTGACACCAGATGTGGCAATCATCGATCCGGATTACGTATTGAGCTTGCCACAGCGTGCAGTAGCTGATACCGGTATGGACGTATTGACCCATGCCATTGAAGCTTATGTTTCCGTCATGGCGAATGATTACACCGACGGTTTGGCGATGAAAGCCATCCAGCTCGTATTCGAATATCTCGAAGAATCTTACAAGACAGGCAGCGCGTTGTCCCGTGAGAAAATGCATAATGCTTCCACGATTGCGGGGATGGCCTTCGCCAATGCATTCCTCGGAATCAACCACAGCTTGGCGCATAAATGGGGAGCTGAATACCATACTGCACATGGACGCACCAACGCGATCCTGATGCCGCATGTCATTCGCTATAACTCTTCCAAGCCTACGAAGTTCGCTTCGTTCCCGAAATATGACCATTTCGTGGCCGACAAGCGCTATGCCGAAATCGCTCGCGTTCTTGGACTTCCAGCCAAGACAACCGAAGAAGGGGTTAACAGCCTGATTGATGCGATTCGCAAGCTGAACAAGGCACTGGGTATTGAAGAGAAATTCCAGGATCTTGGATTCGATGCCAAAGAATTTGAAGGAAAAGTCGATTACCTGGCTGACCGTGCATTTGAGGATCAATGTACAACGGCCAACCCAAGATTGCCGCTTGTCACAGAGCTGGCTGATGTGTACCGCAATGCTTTCTATGGAAAGTTTTAATCATCAAGATGCAATAGGTTGACCGGATCAGGCTTTCGGAAACTTTGTTTCCGAAAGCCCCCCTTTTATCAGAAGCGTTATCTAGTTTTGAAACCATAGACAGAACAACAGCAACAGGATGAACAGGAAGAAATCAGTATGAACAAGCTTAGAGAGGGTGCAACGGCCTGAATGGCAGGCTTCCCCGCTCTATCTTGAACCTTGAGTGGAGGTGCTTTTTCATGTCAGTGGTGGAAAGTGAAGTCAAACGTCAAAGTGAGAGCAGAGATCCTTGGAGAGGTTTTGCATTCGGAAAATGGATGAATCAGGTCGATGTGAAGGATTTTCTAGACCGAAACATCAGCCCATATGAGGGTGACGATCAATTTCTTGCCGGGGCAACCGAAGCGACGAAAAAGCTGTGGGAGCGCATTTCCGAACTATCCAAGCTGGAGAGAGCCAACGGCGGCGTTCTGGATGTCGATGTCGATACCGTTTCAACGATCGTGTCGCACAAGGCAGGCTATATTGAAAAAGATTTGGAGCAGGTCGTGGGATTGCAGACCGATGAGCCGTTCAAGCGGTCGATTCAACCATTTGGCGGCATTCGCATGATGGTTGATGCGTGTAAAGCCTATGGATTTGAATTGCCAGAGGAAATGATTCGCCTGTTCACCGATGTTCGCAAAACGCATAACCAGGGTGTATTTGACGCTTATACCACAGAGATGAGAGCCGCAAGAAAAGCAGGCATTATTACCGGTCTGCCAGATGCTTACGGTCGCGGCCGGATTATCGGGGACTACCGCCGCACCGCCTTGTACGGACTGGATTATTTGGTGAAAGCCAAGAAAGCAGATCTCAAGCTGCTTGAAGTCGGCTCGATGAGTGAAGAAGTCATTCGGGACCGCGAAGAAATCTCGGAACAGATTCGTGCGCTGAATGAACTAAAGCAAATGGCGGCTGAATATGGCTATGACATTTCCCGTCCTGCGGAAACAGCGAAGGAAGCGTTCCAGTGGTTGTATTTCTCCTATCTCGCTGCGATCAAGGAGCAAAACGGTGCCGCGATGAGCTTGGGTCGTGTATCCAGCTTCTTGGACATTTATATTGAACGGGATGTGGCAGAAGGGACGCTGACAGAGGAAGAAGCGCAAGAACTGGTTGATCATTTTGTAATGAAGCTGCGCATTGTCAAATTCCTGCGCACACCAGACTACAATGAGCTGTTCAGCGGCGACCCGACCTGGGTAACGGAGTCCATCGGCGGTATGGCCCTGAATGGTCAAACGCGCGTAACGAAGAACTCCTTCCGTTTCCTGCACACGCTTCAAAATCTCGGTCCGGCGCCAGAACCGAATCTCACGGTGCTGTGGTCCAATCAGCTGCCGGAAGGATTCAAGCGCTTCTGTGCGAAGGTATCGATTGAAACCAGCTCCATTCAGTATGAGAACGATGATCTGATGCGTCCGCATTACGGGGATGACTACGGCATTGCCTGCTGTGTATCCGCGATGCGTATCGGCAAGCAGATGCAGTTCTTCGGTGCCCGTGCGAATCTCGCCAAGGCGCTGCTCTATGCGATCAACGGTGGGGTCGATGAGAAGTCAGGCGCCCAGGTCGGTCCGACATTTGTACCGATCAAGGCAGATGTGCTGGAATACAAGGAAGTCATGGCCCGTTTTGACGATATGATGGAGTGGCTGGCCCAGCTTTACATGAACACGCTGAATGTCATTCACTTTATGCATGATAAATATTCTTACGAGCGGATTGAAATGGCTCTGCATGACAAGGAAGTGCTTCGTACGATGGCTTGCGGTATCGCCGGATTGTCCGTCGTCGCGGATTCCCTCAGTGCCATCAAATACGCGAAAGTGAAGCCGATTCGCAATGAACAAGGGATCGCGGTTGATTTCGAAATCGAAGGAGACTTCCCGCAATACGGCAACAACGATGATCGGGTTGACCAGATCGCCAAGGACATCGTGGAAAGCTTCATGAACAAGCTGCGCAAGCACAAAACGTACCGCAATGCCTTGCCGACCATGTCCATTCTGACGATTACGTCAAATGTGGTGTACGGCAAGAAAACCGGTACGACACCAGACGGACGCAAGGCAGGAGAGCCGTTTGCGCCAGGTGCGAACCCGATGCATGGCCGAGACAAGAAGGGTGCACTCGCTTCCCTGAACTCCGTTGCCAAACTGCCGTATGAGCACAGTCTGGACGGCATCTCCAACACCTTCTCGATCATTCCGAAGGCACTCGGACGAGACGAAGACAACCGGGTAGATAACCTGGTGGCAATGCTGGACGGCTATGCCAGACACCAGGGACATCACCTGAACGTCAATGTGTTTGACCGCGATCAACTGATCGATGCCATGAATCATCCGGAAAATTATCCGCAATTGACGGTTCGCGTATCCGGATATGCGGTAAACTTCATCAAGCTTACCCGTGAACAGCAACTTGATGTCATAAACCGGACGTTCCACGGGAACATGTAAGGCTCCGAGAGAAAGGCTCAGGCTTCTCTTGCTGTGAAGCGCAAATGTCGCCTGATTCCATTCTCTCTCCGCCGGGGAGGGTGGGGAGCCCGAGAGAAAGACCCAGGCTCCTCTTGCTGTGGAGCGTAAATGTCGCCTGACTCCTTTCTCTCTCCGCCAAAGACCCAGGCTCCTCTTGCTGTGGAGCGTAAATGTCGCCTGACTCCTTTCTCTCTCCGCCGGGGAGTGCGGTGGGAGTCCGAGAGAAAGGCTCAGGCTCCTCTTGCTGTGGATCGCAAATGTCGCCTGATTCCATTCTCTCTCCGCCGGGGAGGGTGGGGAGCCCGAGAGAAAGGCTCAGACTCTTCTTGCTGTGAGGCGCAAATGTCGCCTGACTCCATTCTCTCTCCCAGGGAGTGCGGTGGGAGTGCGAGAGAAAGGCTCAGGCTCCTCTTGCTGTGGATCGCAAATGTCGCCTGATTCCATTCTCTCTCCGCCGGGAAGGGCGGAAGAGTTCGGTAAAAATATGAAATTGGGGACTGCGTGCTACTCCTTCCCATCCGCATTGCAATGAACTCTTTTTGTGAAATACGTCAGTCCCCATTTTTTAATGTCCTGGATGAAGGTTAAACGTCATTCGGCAGAGGTTGAGAGATGTACACAGACAGGCAACAGCATCATGACTTACATCGAATCTGTATGCAGATAGAGAGAGATGTTAAAGGGGAATGGAACGGTTGCTTGAGCAAGGATATAAAAGCTGTAAAAGGCAAGCAATAAGCCCAGAGTGAAGACAAAGATGGACAGACAGACATTAGAATATGATATTAAAAAGATAGAGAGTCAAACATAAAGCATAGAATCAAAAAAGTGAGTTTGAGAGACAGGGATGCATAGATAGGGTATAGAAGTTAGGGAGAGACAGGAAAAAAGGGGATGAGCACACATGAAAGGCCGTATACACTCCATGGAAACCTTTGGCACACTTGATGGTCCTGGCATCCGCTTTGTGCTATTCCTGCAAGGCTGCGCACTTCAATGCCGATATTGTCATAATCCGGACACCTGGGATACCAGTTGTGGCAAGCAAATGACAGTAGAGGAAGTGCTCGCAGAGATTGAACCATACGTAGACTATTACAAGTTTTCAGGCGGTGGCATCACGGTAACTGGCGGAGAGCCAACGTTGCAAGCGCCATTTGTGGCGCAGCTGTTTCAGGCCTGTAAGGAGCGTTTCGGTTTGCATACTGCGCTAGACAGCTCAGGATTTTGCGAACCGGAGCATGCCAAGGAATTGTTGAGCGTCACCGATCTGATTCTGTTGGATATCAAGCACATGGATGCAGAGCGTCACGTAGATATTACGTCCCAGAGCAATGAACGCATCCACCGCTTTGCCCGTTTCGCATCCGATCAGGGAAATCCCATGTGGATTCGACACGTTCTGGTGCCAGGCTGGACCGATGATGAAGAACATTTACGACATTTAGGGGCTTTTATCGGCTCACTGAAGCATGTCGAAAAAGTGGAACTGCTGCCTTATCATCAAATGGGCGTGTATAAATGGGAGCAGCTAGGCAGACCTTATACCCTGCACGATGTGGAGCCACCTTCCAAAGCGTCTGTGGAACGAGCCTATGCAATTATTGAAGCAGAACGTCATCACACCCTGCCTTCACAGCAAGAGTAGAGGGAAAGCCAATACACATTCACCAAGAGCTGAACTTGAGTAGCCACTACTTGAGTTCAGCTTTTTGTCGTCAGGATCGGATCAGTAAAATGGAATAAAAAAAGAAAAAAACATACACACTCTACAAAAGTTAATAAGTATTGTGAAATAAAGATGAATTTATACTTTCAAATCATGATAAGGGATGTGTGTATACCGTGTACGAGATGGAGCCAGATCGTGTTACAGAACTGAGCAATAAATATGTCAAGTATGTGGAAGGAAAGGATAAGCTATTATCCTCCAAATCAAGGAGGCTCTTAGCGCACTTGCTCGATGCCGCTTTTTATATTGTCTCATTTTTTTTAATAGTTATGATAGGGAGTCGGTGGAGTGAAGAGTTATTTTTGACGGTCATTATTAGCTGGGTGTTGATGTTTGTGATCGTTCAGATCTATTTGTCTTCTACAAGGGGGCAGACGATCGGAAAGTTGTGTCTGGGTATCCAGGTGGTCAGTCAATACGACGATGACAAAATCGGCTTTTACAGAGTCGTATTCCTGCGAGTTATCGTTGCCCAAGTCTTGCTTGGTTATGTCCCTTTCTATGCAATCATCAACATCTTGATGATTTTTGGAGAAGATCAACGTTGCTTGCATGACCGCATTGCGAAAACTGACGTTATTTATGTTCCTCATTCCGATTCCGAGTGGAATAGATGAAAGGTTCTACATGCCTCATAGCTCAAATATGTATGGAACTATCAAATCTGATTACATAAGCAACCATATCGTTATGAGCTAGATAGATACATAACTTCCAGATCAAATTCGGGCTCAGCTATATCCACTTCTCCTTCTTCTCTCACGGCTTGTTTGAGGATATGACGAAATAGCTTGATCGTTTCTTTGATCAAAGCTTCACTCAATCATGTATCATTGGATTGCATTCAATTCAGATATAAAAAAGCCATCTAACAGGACGTCATTGCAGTCAAGATTGCAGTAGTCCGGTTGAGATGGCTTTTTCGGTGTATAAGCGAATAGATCATGATTTCAGTGTGGCATAGACGACAAGTCGCTGGTCGTGATTGTCGGTTTTTTTGCTGTACGTGCCCGTACAAGTAATGAGATGGAGACGGGATTGGCTGCTCCATCCGAAAATTTCCTCGAGCGGTGCTTCATCATACGGATAGGCAACCACCCGATCGACAACAAACGATCTGGACTGACCCGATGCGTCATAGACAAAAATTTCGTCTCCTGCCTCCAGTTTCTTCAAGTCAAAGAATACGGCCGGACCGTCTTTGTGATCCACGTGACCATCAAGCACGGCACTTCCGCTCTCTCCAGGCTTCGCTCCATATTCAAACCATCCGACCTGTTCACTCGTTGGGGGGACATCCATTTCCCCTTTGTCGTTAATGCCCACCGGAACGATATCGGTATCGACCTCAATGGCGGGAATAGACAGCCTGGTCGGCTCGATCCCTTGCAAGGCGACAGGCTGGGTACGCTTCGTATTTCGCGGGGCAGATGGAGACACAGACGTTTCTGGCAGAGCAGGTTCCTGCCCCTTTTCTCCTAACTCTCCCAACTCTGCCGAGTCTGTAGAGTCTATCATCTCAGTCATCTCTCTCTGACCGGTCCCCTGTTGTCTTTCCACCGGTGGCGATTCGGATGACTGAACAGGACCTTGCACTTCTCCCGCCCGTGAAGCCAGTGAAAACAGGAGGAGGGCTGCACCAATGAGCAGCCCTGTAATCCCGATAAAATAGCCTAGTTTATGGTTGGAAGCCATGATCTTAGCGTTGTTGAGATACGCGACGACGAACGGTGTACAGTACCATGGCCGAAGAGACCAGGATCAGACCAGCTGCCCATGCCCACACAGAAACGCCATTTTGTTCCTCTGCGACTGGACTAGCACCACCCATTCCCGTTTTAGGCATGGCATCAGGCATTTCAGCCATCACATCGACAAGCGGCCATGCTTCCAGAGATGGTGTTCCGTTGGCTAGACCAATTGCCATGACCGTATAGGCGGTATTGGCTTCAAACGTGACACCTGGAAGCGGGAGAACGACAGTGCTGCTGTCTCCGGCAGGTCTTACTTCAAGATCCAGCGTGCCTGGATCCAGTTCCATATAGTCGGCAGCATCTTTGAAGGAAGCATTGGCGAATACCGCGTCTCCGCCTTTAAGGGCGACATCAACGGCAGGGGCATCTGGAGATGCATGGACGAAACGTACTTTTGCTTTTCCGTTGGAAACGGAAGTAGCATCATTCAGAACGACTGGCGCAATCTCTGCCAGCTTTCCGACAGCAGCTACTGTATATTTTTGTCCTGCAGCCAGATCCAGTGTAGCGGCGATAACCGGATCACCGGAACCATTCGCTGAAGAAGCGTAGACTTTCACTTCATGAGAACCAGCAGGCAAGGCTAAGTATTGGCTTGCTGTTTTGTAAGGAACCTTGGTCAACACGGCATTACCATCCACATAAACATCCACCTCAGGTGCATCTGGTGAAGCATGAACGACTCTGACCATTGCTTCTTCTCCCTCTGCAAAAGCAGAAGTCACCGGAACAACCATCATCAGGACAAGTGCGAATACTAGTAATCTTTTGAACATTTTTTCTTCAACCTTCTTTCCTGTTTTTTTTGGACGTTCTTTGAACTGCAACCTACTTATCTGACTCATTATGCCGCAATTCCATTCTTACTATACCGAGTTGTAATATACTTTGTCAAGTGTATGTATAATGATTGTACAATATTTTTGTTGATTGTAGAGGGTTGGGCCTGTTCAAGAGGTCTGGTATAATGTGGTATCGGCATCAGACAGGCATGAAGCAACGAATCGTTTGCATCTAGATGGGATTGAGAGGGGAAGGTAGTTGATTACACTCCGAGAAGCGATTTATACGGACTATCCATCGATTCTGGCGCTACAGCGAACAGCCTTTCAGATAGAGGCGGATTTCTTGCAGGATAACACGATTCAGCCCATGACGCAGAGCTTGGAAGAGCTTGAACGGGAGATGAAGACCAGCCTGTGTATCGTGGCATGCAAGGAGGGACGTATAGTGGGTTCTGTAAGGGCCTCGGTTCAGGACGAGACGTACGTCATCGCGAAATTGATCGTAGATCCGTCCATACAAAATGAGGGGCTTGGACAGAGACTGATGCGGGCTATTGAACAGACTTGTCCAGCAGGATATAAGCTGAAACTGTTCACAGGAAAGCATAATCACAAAAATATCTATCTCTACGAGAAACTGAATTACAAGCAGGTGTCCGAGGAAGTGGTGACGGCTCGTCTACAGTTTGTACATATGGAGAAAAAGCATACGCTTCCCGCAACTGAGGACCTGGAAAAATCTGAATAAGTCGAATGGAGGAGAGCAACATGCAACCATCGCTGACAAGAGAACAAAAAGAGATGATCGTAGAAGAAGTGAAGGAATTTTTTGATAGGGAAAGAGGAGAAACCATCGGGGATTTGGCAGCGGAACAATGGATGGATTTCATGCTCAAGCTGCTGACGCCGTATGTGTATAATCAGGCTATTCATGATGCAGGCAAACTGATGCTGGAAAGAATGACGATGCTCGACGAGGATCTGGCCTCGTTGAAGAAAACGATTCAGCCCAGCAGATAGAGCACCCGCTGCCATGGAGAATGGCGGGGGTGCTCCACAAGATGGCCTTATCCTGCTCCATGCATCTCGCACAGAGCAGGATTGGGGTGATAGCCTATTTAGTTGCAAGAGACAGGCTCTGCTTTTATAAACAAATGTGTTATTGCCATCAGCTCTGTTTTTACAAACGGTAGTGAATGCGGTACAGGTCCCTGCGACGATCTCTTAGCTGGCGAACCGTACCCGATTTGCGCTGACGACTAATTTTTTCCAGATCGACGTCACCGACGACCACCGTCTCGATATTCGGATGACATTCCCCAACAATTCCGTCACGGGCAAATTCAAAGTCAGACGGCGTAAAAATGCCGGATTGAGCATATTGGATGTCCATATTGACAACCTGGGACAGGTTGCCCACCGTTCCCGCAATGACAGTGTATACTTGATTCTCGATCGCTCTGGCCTGTGCGCAGTAACGAACCCTCAAATATCCTTGACGGTCATCGGTGCAGAAAGGCGTGAAGATGATCTTCGCTCCCTTGTCTACCGCGATCCGGGAGATTTCAGGAAATTCCACGTCATAGCAAATTTGAATATTGATTTTCCCACAATCTGTGTCAAATACTTTTACCTCATCACCAGGACTGATCCCCCAGTATTTGCGTTCATTTGGCGTAATATGAATCTTGTACTGCTTCTCAATGGTTCCGTCTCTGCGGAACAGATAGGCAATATTATAAATGCGGTCATCTTCCTCCACAAAGTGAGAGCCGCCAATGATATTCACATTGTATTTCAATGCCAAATGAGTGAACAGCTGAATATAGTCTTCGGTATATTCGGTCAGCCTGCGGATCGCACGGCTTGGGGTTTTCTCTTCATGAAAGGACATTAGTTGGGTGGTGAAGATTTCCGGAAAGACAGCAAAATCAGACTGGTTGTCTGAAGCGACGCTGGTATAATATTCAACCTGCTTGGCAAATTCATCGAACGAAGCAATACTTTTCATCATGTACTGAATGACACAGATGCGTACGGGAAGCGCGGTTCGAAGATGGCGCTTGGTCTGGGCCTGAAAGTCAATGTTGTTCCATTCCATCAAGGTAGCATATTGCTGTGAGGCCGCATCGTCAGGTAAATAGTTGGGATTGATCCGCATCAGCGTAAATCCGTTCATCAGCTGAAATGTCAGAACGGGATCATAGATATTATGGTGCGATACTTCCTCTACATATTCACGCGGAGACATGGTTTCACTGTACTTGTGAAAATTCGGGATACGCCCTCCAATGATGATGCTTTTCAGATTCATCTCACGTGCCAGATCCTTGCGCGCTTCATACAGCCTTCGACCGATCTTCATTCTGCGATATTCCGGATCGACCATGACCTCGATGCCGTACAGGTTGTATCCATCGGGATTATGATTCGTTATATAGCCCCCGTCCGTGATGTCATCCCACGTATGGTGATCATCATATTCATCGAAATTGACAATCAGACTGGCACAGGAGCCGATGATTTTGCCATCATACTCCACACAAAATTGTCCCTCCGGAAAAATGTCAATATGGCTGAGCAAGTGTTCGCGTTTCCAGGGAACCATGCCGGGAAAGCAGATTTGCTGAAGGGCCAGAATATCATCGATATCTTCGGCCTGAATCGTTCGGATAACCATCTTTTTTTCAAATTGAGAAATATCCAGCTTGGACATATTGGCAGCTCCTTTTATGTATAGATCCAGTTTTTGTACATACGTATGACATATCTTTTACCCGTTATGGCGGGCGCCAAAACAAAGGCATCTGTTGCTCATTTCTCTCTGTGTCTCTCCGCTCTGTGCGCCTCTCCGCGTACATGTCTGTCACAATCATCGTTCTCCTGAAACTTTCCTTTCATACAAAAACAGCACCTGGCAAACCAGATGCTGCGGTCTAGCGAAAACAATCTTACATGCGACAAATTTCATCCGGGCAATTCGGACAATGAACGATCTCTCGCAAGTAGGCGAGGTCGTGTACGATGATTTTGCCATGATCGATGGTCATGACGCCCTTGTCCTTGTATTCCTTCAGCAACCGATTAACGCTTTCCCGGGCCGTTCCAATAATGTTGGCCAGGTCGGTATTCGTAAGTTTCAGTTCAATTTCAATACCCTCTTCGGTCATTTTCCCGTAAGAGTTGCAGAGGCGAATCAAGGTCGAGGCCAGTGCGCCGGTCTTCCCGAACAACAGCAAGTCACGGAATTTTGACTCGGTTGTGCGCTGCAGTACGCCCATCCATTTGATGAACTGAACGGCAAATTCACCGTCCCCGCTGATCATCTGTTCGAGATCGGTCAGCGTAATGACCTCCACGACGGAATCCACCAGTGCTTCACCAGAGAAGCTGAAATTAACCTCGCTCAGCCCCCCGATCTCACCGAACATGTCACCTTCCTGCAGGAAATAAAGGATCATTTCCCGCCCCTCATCGGTCATTTTCGTCACTTTTACATGACCTTTGGCAATATAAAATAATTTATCGGCGGGCTCATCTTCCCAGAACAGTCGCGAGCCTTCTTTGTAGTGGACTTGTGTCATAATCGTTTCCAGTTTCTCGAACTGTCGATCATTCAGGAAACGCCGTATCTGATTGGTTTCGCTCGTCACTTGAGTAACAGCACAATTGACAGACATGCTATTCCTCCTTCTTGAAGATGGATATGACTATTTTAACACATTTGAAGCTTCTGTAATGATTCTTTACAAAAATCTTTTATGTCTATGAATGATCGATGAATGATCTATGAAAACCTGTTCTGTAAAAGGGTAGGCAGATGCGGGAATTGTCGGGATACGGGTACGATGTGATCCGCACAGGAATACATTAGCACTAAAAGCGTACGAAGAAAGGAGCCCCTATGAAACGCAAAAGAAGTGCGAGAAAAAAAGTTGTCCGGCTGCGTCCCAGCTATAACGAACTGGCCCATCTCAATCAAAAGGATTCCCTGGATGCTTCTTCTTCCAGCAATGCGAGAACGACGGAGTCCAGCCATCGACTGAAAACGATGGATAAGAAAAAAGATGGATAAGAAAGGGAAGTAGAGAATAGAGCCCAAAAAGGGTGGCTCGACCAACACTAGAGCGCAAAGAATAGTAAGCGAAAGTAGAAAGCGTCTGCCAGCAGCAGGCGCTTTCTATTATGTGTAGGCAGACTTGTATTGGAGGACGAATCGCAAGAGGCAAAAGGGGCTGACGCCCCATGGGTCAAGATGACGGTTTCTCGGAAGACAGGGTATCCACCAGATAACGGCTATAGGCAATCGGGTTCGCGTAGGTGGCCTTCCATTCCTCCATCATATTTCCTTTCAAAAAACTGTATCGCAAATCTCTCCCATTGCATTCAATAAACAGAGGGAGCCCTTGGGCATTGATGCCGATATCCAGCCCGATGTCCGCCAGACCAGGCAGGTGGGTACTTAAACACTCCGCGATTTTCAACGAGAAGGCTTGAATACGCTCGCGCACCTCGGATTCCTTCAGCTCTGGCAGATCACGCAGCAGCTCTTCCAGTGCATAGACCGTGCCGCCTTGTGCGACATTGGTCACGAATTTTTCTTTGGCTGCCGCCTTCCCGACCAGTCCTGTCATGATCCATTTTCCCGTGGCGTCCCGCTGTACAGATACCCGAAGATCAAACGGTCGGCCCTGATACAACGCGAGTGGCAGTGTCTGCTGGACAACGAACTTGTGGGAGCGGATTCGTCTGGCAAACAATCTGTACACCTGTGGTGTCGAGTAGAGCTTGCCGCGAATGGCTTTTCTGCGCGGGCGTTTGGAGGTATGCGTAATCCACCACTTTCTGCCTCTGCGTTCGATCTTGGAAATGCCAATCCCGATGCTGCCGCTGTTAGGCTTGATGATCACAGAACCATATTTGGCGAGAAATTGCCGCAGGCTGGCGTGAGTGAGCAGGCTTGTTTCCGGCAGGTGAGGGTGCAGGTCGGCATGCTTGAGCAGCAATCGATGGATTTGCAGCTTGGTGTAGCGGGTATGGCGGTTGAACACGATGTGACCCTGCTGAATGAGTTGACTGATTTTCTGGAAGGACGTTCGCTTGAAATACATGCCGCGATTGTGAATGACGCGCGGGATGGGTATTTTTCGCTGGGTATAGCGATTGTTTATTTTGATCCAGGCCAGTACCTGTTTGTGTTTGAAATCTACGTCTCTCAGTCTGAAATAACAGAGTGTGACCTGATGCTGCTGTCCCGCTTCTTCATAAAATTCAATTTTCTCATGTTTGGTCTTTCCCGAAGGAATCTGACGAAACATAGAGGAGTTTAACAGTATGCCGATGTGCGGGGACTCCATGTGTTCACTCTCCTCTCAGGGTGCTCCTTTAAAATACGTCCAGAAATTCCAACTGGTGTGGACGGGTGCGGTTAGGTAAGAACCTAACTTTTCATGTGCAAGTAACTCGATATTGGATTTGTGCATATGTTACAGCATATATGCAAGCAGAAAGGAGCTTGTTGATGAAGAAGAGGACTCCCATCCGAAAAAAGAAAAAGAGAAAAGTCTACAATGAAGAATTTAATGAGCTGAGTCTGATTCAGGATCTGGAGGACGATGACAGTGACTTCATCGTGTTTGATGAGTCAGAGGATGATGAGTTGAACGAAGAGGAGCTGTCAGAGGAAGATCTGGAAGAAGAAGAGGAGGAGCAGCATCCCAAGCAGGAGGGCGGTAAACAGGAGGAGCAGCAGCCCCCTGTCCAGCAGGTCCAGCAGAAGAAAAAACAGCCTGTCAGACCAGAGGGACAGGAGTCGTTCAGTGCTGCCAAAAAACAGGATATCGAAAATGACCTGATCGAGCTGGTAAAAAGACATAAAAAAATGTTGGACAAGGAGAAGAACAGAGATGATCTCGATCTGTCCACGGTCATGCAGCGTAAAACAGAGAAAAAGCAGGCCGTCATTTATACCGATGATATTGTAGATGAAGCGGTCACCAACCGCAAAATTGCCAAACGCTCAATCGATGAACTCAATATCATCCCGGGAACGATCGGAAAGCTCGCACTCAAGGATTATGCCGTAGACCATACGAAGCTCGCCAACCAAAGTGTAATCGGAAACAAGATTGCCGATGGCGCCGTAGACGGCAAGCATATTTCCAAGGGAGCCATTACAGGGGAGAAGATTCTGGAGCGCTCGATTACCGGTGACAAGCTCGCTCCAAACAGCGTAACGTCAGATAAGCTCGCCGACAAGACGATTGATGCGATGAAAATTGCAGAAGGCTCGATTGAAACCAAGCACTTGCACCACCAGTCCATCACCGGCGAACTGATTCAGGATCGTGCGATCACCTCTGACAAAATCATGATCGGAACCGTCCAAACTGAGCATTTGGAAAATGAGAGCATCGACGCGGCGAAGCTGCAGGATGGCGCCGTGACATCAGATAAATTAAAGCATGAGGCGGTCGTCTCTGAAAAAATTGCAAACAGGGCAGTTATGAGCGAGCATCTCATGAACGGAGCGGTCACGGAAACCAAGCTGGCCCCGCATGCGGTTCATGCCGAACATATTACAGCCAATGCCATCCGTGCTGATCATATCAAGGAAGAGGAGATCGGAACCGACAAGCTGAAGGATCGTTCCGTCAATGCCGAGAAACTGGCACTGCAATCCGTATTTGATATCCACCTTGCTCATGCCATCGTGAAAAGCAAGCACATTCAGGATTACGCGGTCGATGGACGGAAAATCGCGGCAAATGTCATTACCGGCTATCACCTCATGGATGCGCAGATCAACACCGATAAATTGCTGGATGGGGCCATTACCTCGCAGAAGCTGGCCAAAGCTTCAGTCCGCAATGATCATCTCGTAAATGGAGCTGTCAGCGCCAAGAAAATCTCCGATGCTTCGGTGCAGACGCATCACATTCAGACCGGCGCTATTCAGAGTGACCACTTGCAGGCCGACTCGATCTCTACGAGTAAGCTGCAGGATCAGTCGGTCACCTCAGAGAAACTGCGCCTGGCTGCGATTACGGGCGAGCACATTCAGGCGGAAGCGATCGGGTCGGATCATCTAAGTGAACATAGCGTCCGTGCTGCTCATCTGTCACCGAGCAGCGTGTCCACCGACAAGCTCCAAGACCATGCCATTTCCGCAGAGAAGCTGAAGGAAAACAGCGTCAACAGTCTGCATCTCGCCGAGAAATCCGTCGAGAGCGGCCATTTGGCAGAAGGTTCAGTCACCTCTCATGCAATCGGCCCTCAGGCTGTCAAGGGAGAGCATCTCGCCCCCAAAACAGTGGCAGAAGAACATCTTCATGATGACATGATTTCCGGCAAGAAGCTGAAGGACGGTTCCATCACCAGCAGCAAGCTCTCGGATGAGTCCATCCATGCAGATAAGCTGATGAAGGATTCGATCAGCGGCAAGCATGTGATCGCAGGCAGCATTGAAGGCCGACATCTTCGCGAAGGCAGTATTCAGGGGTATCACCTCGATGAAAATACGATCACCGAGCATGCGCTGGATGTGGATGCGGTATCCGAGAGACATGTGCAGAGCGGTGCGATTCGACCTCATCACCTGCATGCGCAGGCCGTGCAGTCTCAAGCGTTGCAGGACGGCGCTGTGATCCGCGAGAAAATCAGCCCGCAGAGTGTCCATCATGAGCATCTGGCCGTGGATGCCGTCTCCAATGAGCATGTGCAGGATGAGTCCATCAGCTCCGACAAGCTCAGGGATGACGCGGTCACCTCCCGCAAGCTGGCCAAGAAAAGCATCGATGCCGTTCACCTGAAGGAATATGCCATTCGAGGCATTCATCTCGCTGATGACTCCATTGCAGAGTCTCACCTGCGTGACGGCAGCGTCTCCGAGAGCAAGCTGAAGGATCAGTCGGTATCCGGTGTGAAAATCGAGGATGGCAGCATTACGGGCAAGAAGCTGGCTCAGGATGCCATTCACAGTCAGCATCTGCATGCCGAGTCCGTGCATAGCCGTCATATTGCCCAGCGCAATGTTCAGAGCCAGCATCTCGAAGAGCAGATTATTCAGAATGAACATCTGCAGGAGAGCAGCATCGACGCTTCCAAAATTCAGGAAGGGGCCGTATTGGCCAGACATATATACCCGCAGTCTGTTGGCGAGGAAAAGCTGGCCAAGAAAAGCGTCAATGCCAGTCATATTCAGACTTACAGCATCTACAGTCGTCATCTGTCCATCGCCTCTGTGCAGGCACAGCATCTTGAAAAGCATGCCATCTCAGCCGAGAAGATTGCGGAAAAGGCGGTGCTGGGCGAACACATTGCTGAGCAGGCGATTAGTGGCCGGCATGTGCAGGCCGGGGCGATTACGAGCAGTCTGCTCGGTCAGGATGCCGTGCATACCGAGAAGCTTCAGGACGAATGCGTCACAGAGTCTAAGCTCGGTCAGGGAGCGGTATCGGAAGCGAAGCTAATGGATGAGGCGGTCACAACCGCGAAGATCGCCGACGGAGCCGTTACAGCTGAGAAGATCAGCGCAGACAGCGTCGGGGATACGCATATCGGGGCCAAATCCATACAGAGCTATCATCTCATGCCTGCGAGCGTGAAGCCCTATCATCTGGAACCCAAGTCGATCACGCAGGATGAACTGGCGAGCGGCAGCGTGGGTGGTGATGAATTACAGGCAGAAGCCGTCAAGGAATCCCACCTATCGCCGTCCGCGGTGACGAAGGATAAGATCGCCCCGGGGCATGTTGGCGCCATTCATCTCGGCGAGGCGGCGATTGAGTCCCGGCATCTGGCTGCGGAAGCCGTTCATGAGGGTCACCTGGCCTCTGATTCGGTGTCGAACCGGGCGTTGCAATCGAAGTCAGTCACCGGTGACAGCATTGCGGAACATGCGATCACCTCACACCATATTGATGTGAACAGTATCACGGATGCCCATCTCGATGTGTCCAGTGTGGGAACAGAGCAGTTACAGGATCAGGCGGTGTCGGAAGAAAAGCTGCAGGATGCAGCTGTCACCGGAAGCAAATTAAGCGCTGCGAGTATCGAAGGCGTTCATTTGCAGACCGGCTCCGTAGATGGCACGCATATTCAGCCGCAGGCGATCGAAGCGGCACACTTGCAAGCAGGCATCATTGCATCTGAGCATATCCAGCCACAATCGATTTCCGGTGAGAAGTTGCAGGACGGAACCGTATCTGCCGCCCAACTGGCTGATCAGGCTGTGACGCATGAGAAGATCGCGGATCAAGCGGTGTCCTGCAATCAGCTCAATTTCAAGCCCGTACAAATGCAGACCGCGATCTCGCAGCCGATGCAGCAATTCGGTCTGGTTCCGTTCGAATTGTTTGCCAAGGATGAGCATGTCGAGATTGTCATTGCCTTTGACGCCCCCTATCAGCATGAAACGGTGACTGTGGTAGGTATGACTAATCATCCAGCCTGCTATGCCGTCATCAAGGAAGTGCAGGCAGATCGTGCCGTCCTGCAGGTGATTCGGGCGCGCTACAGTCTGATTGCAAAAGGCATGCTGCACTGGATTGCCATTGGCGAGAAAGCCTGATTGTCTCGTCCAGCCACCCTAGTTCAAGCGTTCTGATTCCACGAGCACCGGGAAGCGGAACGCTTTTTCTGTCTGTAATGCGCTTTCTTCTCTCTCGGCTCCGTGTGAAAGCGCTAGCGCTAGCGAGGCTTCGCTGCGCTGACAAGGCTTTGCTGCGCTGACAAGGCTTTGCTGCGCTGACAAGGCTTCGCTAACGCTGTCGGGGCTTCGCTGACCCTTAGAAGGTACTGTTTTCACTGACGCTGTCGGGGCTTCGCTCAAAAAAGGTGCATCTGTCTATGGCGCAAATCATCGGGCGAACTAATAAGATAGTAGAGGTCCATCATCTTGAAAAATTCCATGAGAGAGGATCGATTCTCCATGATTGTGCCATTGGCGAAGCCAGACATTACCTCACTGGAGGAGAAATACGTACTGGAGGCGCTGCGTTCGGGCCAGCTCAGCTTTGGAGATAAGCTGAGAGGCTTTGAGGACAGCTTTCGCAAGCTGCTGAAGGTGCCTTATGCTCTGGCGATGAACAGCGGAACGAGTGCGCTGCATGTCGCGGTCAAAGCATTGGGACTGAGGCCAGGCGATGAAGTCATCACGACGCCTTACAGCTTTATCGCCTCCAGCAATTGCCTGATTTATGAAGGCGTCAAGCCTATTTTTATTGATATTGAACCCGGCACGATGAATATGGACGTCTCCTTGCTGGAAGCCGCGGTGACGAGCAGAACGAAGGCGATTCTGGCGGTTCATGTATTCGGACAGCCGTGCCAGATGGATGAAGTGCAGCGTGTGGCGGATCTGCATCATCTGAAGATCATTGAGGATGCCTGTGAAGCGATCGGTGCGCAGTGGCAGGGTCAGCCAGCAGGCACACTTGGGGATATGAGTGTATTTGCCTTTTATCCGAACAAGCAGATTACAACCGGAGAGGGCGGCATGCTGATTACGAGGGAACAGCAAGGATATGAAGCAGCTTCAAGCTACCGCAATCAGGGCCGAAATGTGAACAGCGAATGGCTGACCCACGATCGGGTGGGCTATAACTACCGTATGTCGGATTTGCAGGCGGCGGTCGGACTTGCGCAGATGGAGCGATTGGACGAGATACTCGCCAAACGGGAAGCGGCCGCCCTTCGCTATATACAGCTCATTCAGGCCAAACAGGTACCGGTTCAGCTGATTCGGGTTTTGCCGTCATGCAAGATGAGCTGGTTTGTTTTTGTGGTCGTCCTGCCCCCTTCCATCAACCGCAGTCGGGTTATCCGGCAGCTGCAGGACAACGGGATACAGAGCAAGCCGTATTTTCCTTCCATTCATTTGCAGCCTGCCTATCAGAAACGATTCGGCTACCAGCCTGATGATTTTCCAGTCTGTGAGCAGATGTCCGAACAGACGCTGGCCATTCCGTTTTATTCGCTCATTACTTCCGAAGAGCAGGAATATGTCGTGGAGCAGCTGGATACTGCGGTCAGGAGGGAGATGCCATGAGTATGTATGCCGAGCAGATGGATCAAATGTGGAAGGGAGAACGTACCTGGATCATTGCGGAGGTGGGCGTCAATCACAACGGGTCTTTGGAGATGGCGAAGAAGCTGGTGGATCATGCGCGTGAAGCCGGGGCAGATGCTGTCAAATTCCAGATGTATGAGAGCGATCAGCTGGTCTCGGATACGGCTGGCCTGACCGGTTATCAGCAGGAACGGACGACCTATGACAATCAGAAGCAGATGTTGCAGCAATATCAGCTGAACCGAACCCAATTTGAAGAACTCAAGCAATATTGCGATGCCTCCGGCATCCTCTTCCTGGCTACCCCGTTCGACCAGCAAAGTGCCGAAGCGCTGCACAACATGGGCGTACAGGCATTCAAGATCGGGAGTGGGGATATCACCCATTATCCGCTGCTCAAGCAAATTGGACAGTACGGCAAACCGATGCTGCTCTCTACGGGCATGTGCGGACTGGGAGACATTGAAGATGCCCTGCATACACTGCCTGCTGATACACCGATCGTACTTCTTCACTGTACATCCGCTTACCCGGCTCCCTATCACGACCTTCATCTGTCTGCGATTGAGACGATGCGTTCGGCCTTCGGTCACCCGGTTGGCTACTCGGATCATTCCTTGGGCATCGAAATCCCGTTCGCGGCTGTGGCGATGGGGTATCGCGTGATCGAAAAACACGTGACGCTGGATCGAAATTTGGCAGGACCCGATCATGCTGCCTCCATTGAACCTGCCGAGTTAAAAAGAATGGTACAGGGAATCCGGCATATTGAACAGGCGCTCGGCAGCACGCGCAAGCAATGCAGACCCTCCGAGCAGGAAACGCGCAACAAGGTACGCAGAGGCATTTATGCCAGACGGGAGCTGAAGGCGGGCACGGTCCTCCAGGAAGCAGATCTGCTCTGTCTGAGGCCGGAAACCGATGTCCCGGCATCGGCATACCCGCGTGTTACAGGGCGCACCCTTCAACGTTCCCTGTCTGCACAAAGTCCGCTCAGCTGGACGGATTTAAGCGAGGGGAGAACATGATTCGGATATTGTGTATAACTGGAACAAGGGCGGATTACGGCATCTATCGCCCCCTGTTGCTCGCGATGCAGCAGGATGCTTCTATCGACCTGCACATCGTGGCAACAGGGATGCATGTGCTGCAGGAGTATGGGCATACCGTGAAGGCGATTGAGCAGGACGGGCTTGCGATCCTGTCAAGGCCGCTGACCATTATGCAAGGGGATGCCCTGGCTGGCATGAGTAAGTCACTGGCTCTGTGCCTGCTTCATTTCGCAGATCTATTTGCGGATCAAGCGCCTGATCTGATCCTGGTGTTGGGCGATCGGGGGGAGATGCTGGCGGCGGCGATTGCAGCTCATTATCAGAATATCGGGATTGTTCATCTTCATGGCGGTGAAAAAAGCGGTTCTGCAGACGATGGTGTTCGACAGGCGATCTCGGCCTTTGCCCATCTGCATTATGTATCGAGCCTGGAAGCCAGGCACCGACTTGTTCAGCTAGGGGAGGAAGAGTGGCGCATTTTCCCGATCGGCTCTCTGCGCAAAAAAGATCTCCATGAGGTTCGCCAAATGCCCGCCCAGCGAAAGGCGGAGCTGGTTGAGCAGTATGGCTTGCAGGGAGATCAGAAGAAGATGCTGCTGGTCATGCATCCGGATTCCAAGGATTCCACGGCATTTGCCGCTCAGATTACCCCCGTGCTGGCGGCGCTCAGGCAACTGGAGGAAGCGAGGCAGGGCAGCATCATCTGTATTGGAGCGAACAGCGATGCGGGCGGCCGGCAGTTTAACCGCGAACTGATGGCCTATGTCCGGGAGCATCCCCGTGCCCGTTACTATCCGTCCATACCGGCCCACGATTACTTGTTCCTTCTGTCAGCAGTGGATGTGTTAATTGGAAACAGCAGCAGCGGGATTATCGAAGCGCCGTTCTTTCAGCTCCCGTTTGTTCATATTGGCCATCGGCAGCGAAACCGTACGAGGGGTGACAATGTGATCGATTGTGAGGCCGATGCCGACGCGATCCAGCAAGCGATTCGCAAAGCGCTGAGCCTGTCCATGCGAGACTCGGAAAGCCACAACCCGTATGATCTGACCGGTTCACCTGAAAACGTCATGCTGGCATCGTTGAAACAAATGATCCACCATCCACAACTGCGGATGAAGCAGATGTAATCACAGCGAAAAAAGGAAAGACGAAGCAGCTGTCAGTCTTCGCTTTTCCTTTTTTTTGTGATGATTTTTGCCGGAACGCCGACGGCTACAGCGTCATCCGGTATATCTCGGATCACGACGGCGCCAGCCCCGATGATACATCCCTTGCCGATCTTCACATGCGGAATGACGATCGCTCCTGCTCCGAGCTCTGACCCCTCTCCGACCGTGACATGACCGGCCAGATGACAGCCAGGGCCGATATTCACCCAGGAGCCAATCTGTCCGTCATGATCAAGGGTGCAGGCTGTGTTGGCGATGGTGCCTTCTCCAAGATGCGTGTCCGCACCCACTACGACCGAAGCACAGATGGTGCTGCCTGTGCCGACCGTACTGGAGTCTGCACAGATGCTGCTCGGGTGTATGGCGCTGGTGATCGTGGCGCTGAGCCTTCGCAGCTGTGCAAGCTTTTGTCGGCGGGTGGGGATATGGCCGATAGCGACGTGCCACTTGTTGCACTGTGCCTGGAGCCGGGCCAGCTCGCCTGCCTGATCTGGGTAGATGCGGTAAGGATTAAAGTATGCACCGGCTTGCTCGGGATGGGCACTGACGAACAGGAGCTGTGTCTGCGGTTCAACGAGTTGGAATATATCCGTGACGATCTTGGCGTGGCCACCCGTACCGATGATGCCGATGACTTTTTGCTGCGTCGTCCCGGTTTGTAGCTGATTGCCAGGTTTTCGATTTGTCATGCTTATCGTCCCGTTCTGGCCCGTATATATTTCTTGACGACTGGTCCGGCTACCTTGACGCGGTAGGCGCTTCGCAGGTAACGGTTTTGCTTGCGCAGGACGGCATTGCGATAACGCTTGCTGGATATCATCTTCCTGGTAATGGCATTCATTTGTCTTTGACCGCGTGCGGAAGTGATCCATCTGCTGCTTGCATAATAGGAAAATTCGTGCTTCAGCGTATTTTTATACATGGCCAGTGCTATGGTAGGTCTGCGAAACAGCATCGCTTCAATGCCAGCGGTGGAGAATTGAACAATGACCGCATTGGATCCTTTCAATAGATGATACAGATGAAGGTGGCGATGGGTGATCTGTCGAATGTAGCGCAGCTTGCGCAAGGTGTGCCTAGACAGAGTCGATTTTCGCTGGCGGGGATGTTTTTTCACAATGAGAATGACTTTTCTTCGATAGGGGGTCAGTGAGCGGACGATCAATCTGAGTGCCGCCCGGTTTTTGCGGATATTTAAAGGTTGTTCGGGATAGACGAATACGAATTTTTTGGCGGAATATTTCAGCTTGCGTGCCAGCTGTGCTTTATGGAGCCATTTGCGGCGATAGATGACGTCAAACCGTGGACTGCCGATCAAGGCGATTTTTCGGGCCGGGACGCCCAGCAGCGTCAATCGCTTTTTGTGCATGCTCCCCCAGGCGACATAGTAGTGTACGTAGCTGGACATCAGCTGATAGTCATCGTTCAGACCGTGCTGGAGGTTGATGGTGCGGATGCCCCGCTGCTTGGCCATGTGCATCAGGATATAGCCGAGCGGGTGGACAGTGGAATGCTGCACGACGCCCTTGATCCGGTTTTTGCGCATGAGCCTCTCGGTTCCGTCGATAATCCGCATGACGTCCACGAGCTGGGCTGCCATCCATCGGTAGAAGGAGCGGGTTCTCAAGTAACTGGGCACACGTTTGTTCCGCATCGTACGGCGAATGTGCCGGAGTAGAATGCGGTAGCTTTTTTTGTTCAAGGGCCTCATCTGTGCGGGGATGCAGAAGGGAACTTGGGAACGGCCCAACATTTTGCGATCGGACCGCAGCTGACCGCATACGATGCTGGTTCGCGGATGAACAGATATTCCCTGAACGGCATGGGGGCTGTAGATGATTTTGCCCGGCAGTCTCGGATGGGGACGATAAGGCAGGCGGCGCAGCGGCTCTGTTCGGATGAGCTGGGTATACAGTTTTCGTTTGCGTGCTTTCATATTTGGATAGGCGCGAAGACGTCTTTTGGACAGTCGTTTCATTTCCTTGCGGTGGAACGCGTAAAACATCGCTCTGGCGACCGGCACAGAACGATAGCGAATATGTCCGTAATATTTGAAGAATGATGCGGTTCGCATTAGCGCGTGGTAAAAGGCTGGATTCATTCCTTCCACTCCTTAACAACATGGGATTCGAGCCTCGCTGTCGGATGTCCTTATATAACGTATGTCTGCTCGGGATAGGTTGGCATAGGTGAGCGAACCATTTTGAACGGGTTGCACATTCATCTAGGACGATTGGGTTTGCTCGTACATACATTATTAGCAGCATGGTGTCGTATGCGTCTGTTCGTGAGCAAGCTGCTGAGGTGGCACGTGAAAAGGAAATCCATGAATCTGGACAGGAAAGGGAGATGAACGACGATGGATCGTAAAGCAAACATTTCGGAGCTGGTATACGCGGCAATCGAGGAGTTGAATGCACAGTGGCCAGACGAGAAAAAGCTGGCCTGCACACGCGATACTGTCCTGTTTGGGGGCAATGAGGGGCTGGACTCACTGGAGCTGGTTCATCTGATTGTGACCGTTGAGATGAAGGTGGAAGAGGAGACGCAGCAGACGATTACGCTGGCGGACGAGAAGGCGATGTCACTGCGCAACAGTCCTTTTCGCTCGATAGGGACACTGATCGATTATATTGCAGATACACTGGAGGGAGCGGAATGACGAACCGGAAAGTCATGCTCATTACCGGAACCAGAAAAGGGATCGGACGGTATCTGGTCGAGTATTATACGGAGCGGGGCTATGAAGTGATCGGTTGCAGCAGGGGGGCAGCAGAAGAAGAGATCCGGCATTATCATCACTATTGCCTCGACGTCGCAGATGAACCGAAGGTAAAAGCGATGTTTGCAGATATTGCAGGCAAGCACGGGCATGTAGATGTGCTAGTGAACAATGCGGGCATTGCCTCGATGAATCATCTGCTGCTGACGCCGCTGCAGACGGTCGAGAATATTTTCAGCACCAATGTGTTTGGCACCTTTCTGTTTTGCCGGGAAGCGGCAAAGCTGATGCGCAAGTCTCGTTACGGGAGAATCGTGAATTTTGCCACGGTGGCCACTCCGCTCAGGCTGGAGGGAGAGGCGGTCTATGCTGCTTCCAAGGCGGCGGTTTCGAGCTTGACCGAAGTGATGGCGCGAGAACTGGCCCCTTTTCGCATTACGGTCAATGCGGTAGGACCCACCCCGGTGAAGACCGATCTGATTCGTTCTGTCCCGCAAGCCAAGATGGATGCATTGATTGATCGACAGGCGGTCAAACGGTTTGGGGAATTTCGAGACATTTCCAATGTGATTGATTTCTTTATTCGGGAAGACAGTGACTTTGTGACCGGACAGATTGTATATCTGGGTGGTGTGTCATGACGGTTGGCCCGCTGCTCGAGCGTTTTGCGGCCTGTGGGGAGCAGGAGGCGATCGGCTGGCAGGGTCAGGTGGTGACATACGCCTGGCTGCTCGAGCAGATGGCAGCAGATCGGCAATGGCTGGCGCAGAGGCAGATCGAGCCGGGCTCGGTGGTCATGCTGGAAGCGGATTTCTCTCCACGGGCGGTCTCCATGCTGCTGGTGCTGCTCGAGCGGAACTGCATGCTCGTACCGGTCTCTCACCAGGTGGCGAGCAAGAAGGAAAGCTGGCGGGACATTTCGCAGACAGAGTGGCGAATCCGTTTTGATGCGCAGGATCAGGTCGAGGCCTTCCGCCGGCCTGTTCAGGCGGTCCATCCGTTTTACGCCCAGCTGCGAAAGCTGAATCATGCCGGACTCGTGCTGTTTTCCTCCGGGACGACAGGTACGAGCAAAGCGGCGGTGCACGATGTGACGAAACTGATGAAGAAATATAGACAGCAACGCCATAATTATCGCACCATTTCGTTTTTGCTATTTGACCATATTGGCGGACTGGACACTCTGCTGTACGCTCTATCCAACGGAAGCTGCCTCATTACGATTCGTGATCGAAGTCCGGATGCTGTCTGTCAGGCCATAGAGACGTTTCGGGCGGAGGTGCTGCCGGTTTCCCCTACCTTCTTGAAGCTGTTCCTGCTCAGTGAAGCGTATGAGCGCTATGACCTGAGCTCACTCAAATACATTACGTACGGCACGGAAGTGATGCCGGAAGCGACGCTGAAGAAGCTGAATGCGCTGTTCCCGCAGGTGAAGCTGCTGCAGAAATATGGCACGACAGAGGTAGGGACGCTTCGTTCGAAGTCCAGATCCTCCGATTCCCTGTGGGTGAAGATCGGCGGGGAAGGCTATGAAACGAGAGTTGTGGACGGCATGCTGCAAATCAAGGCCGAATCTGCCATGTTGGGCTACCTGAACGCACCCAGCCCATTTACGACCGATGGCTGGTTCATGACGGGCGATGCGGTTGAGGTAGATGGCGAGTATGTGCGCATCCGGGGGCGCAAATCCGAGATGATTAATGTGGGCGGGGAGAAGGTTTATCCGGCTGAAGTGGAGCAGGTGATCGAAGCGATGGAGGGAATCGCCGAGGTTCTCGTTTACGGGGAGGCACATGCCTTGACCGGACAGATCGTCTGCGCGGTTATCCGGCCGCTTCGCCCGCTGTCCGAGAAGGAATCCCGTTCATACTGGATGAGACAGGTACGCACGCATTGCCGACAGCAGCTGGAGGCATTCAAGATTCCGGTGAGAATCACGGTCACAGAGGAGCCGCTGCACAGTACACGTTTCAAAAAAATGAGAAAGCCGGGATCTTCATGAGAGGGGGAAGAGGCATTGGATATTCGCTTTAGCCGTCTGGAAGAACGAGGCAGGCTTACCCGGTTCATTCACGAACACTGGAAGGCGGATCATCCGCTGGTTCTCGATCCGGCGCTGATGGATTGGCAATACCGGAATGAGCAGGCAGGCCACGATCATTTTGTCGTTGCTGTTCAGCCGAGTGGAGAGCTTGAAGGCGTGCTGGGCTTCATTCCGACGAGCCAGTTTGACCCTTCCCTGACCGTGAACCCGGATATATGGCTGTCGATCTGGAAGGTGAAGGAAGGCAGTCGGTCTGCAGGACTTGGCATGCAGCTCTTGTCCTATCTCATGTCAGAGGTGAATCCAAGGTCGATTGCGGCGCTTGGCATCAGTGAAGTGGCGCGATCGATCTATCGGCTGATGGGCTATACGACTGGAAAGCTTCGTCATTTCTACATGCTTCATCCGAATCTCCGTTCGTTCCAGCTTGCCAGCGGGATCAGCGACGAGGATCGAAGGAGTATGCAGAATGAATCGAGCCAGGAACGTGTTCAATTGATCCGCTGTGAGGAATCGAGCTTCCTGTCCGGTGTGGACCATGGTCTTGTCGCGACAACCGGTGCGATACCGCATAAGACGAGGACCTATTTCCGCCAGCGCTATTTTCGCCATCCTTCCTATCGGTATGATACGTATGCCATTGTGAGGGAAGAAGCCCCTCAAGGCTTTATTGTGATGCGAACCGCAAAGCATCAGACCAGTCGGGCGATTCGGATTGTGGACTATATCGGCAGGGAGGAAGCGTGGATCGGACTCGGCCCCTGCTTGCAGCAACTCTTGCTGGATAGCGGAGCGGAATATGTAGATTTCTATCAGCACGGCATGCAAGAGCAGATCATCAGGCAAGCTGGTTTTCAGAAGCGGGATGGAGATCGTTCGGTCATCATTCCCAATTACTTCGAACCGTTCAGTCAAGAGAATGTTGAACTTGAATTCGCCTATAAACAATCCTCAGACAGACCCTATTACCTCTTCAAGGGTGATTCTGATCAGGATCGTCCCAATCAGATCGGCAGGTGAGACGGGATGCAGACACTGACCATTGTGATGTATCACTATGTGCGAGACCTGCCCTATATGCGGTACCCGGGTATTAAGGGACTGCTCACTTCCCAGTTCAGAGCACAGCTGGACTATTTTGCCCGTTATTATACGTTTGTGACCATGGAGGCGTGTATCGCTGCCCTCAATTCCGGGCAGGATCTGCCAGCTCGCGCGCTCCTGCTGACCTTCGATGACGGTTATTTGGACCATTATACAAATGTGTTTCCTCTGTTGCATGAGCGCGGCATTCAGGGCAGCTTCTTCCCGGCTGCGAAGCCGATTCGCGAAAAGAAAGTGCTGCAGGTGAACAAGATTCATTTTATTTTGGAATCGGCTACTCGCCTGGAACCAGTCATCCGCGATCTGTTTGACCTGCTGGATCAACATCGGGAGAACTATGCGCTGGACAGTAACGCATCCTATGTCCGGCGTTTGGCGGTGGCCAATCGACTGGACAGCAAGGAAGTCATTTTCCTGAAGCGAATGCTGCAAAAAGAGCTGCCCGTTCAGGTGAGGGAGCCGATCGTAGATGAACTGTTCCAGCGATATGTCTCGACCGATGAATCCATCCTGGCCACCGAGCTGTATATGAGCATGGATCAGATCAGATGTATGGCCAGAAACGGCATGTATATTGGCGGGCACGGCGATCAGCACTGCTGGCTGGATGCACTGTCTGTAGAGGAACAGGAGAAGGAAGTGGCGGGCACGATGGCCTTTTTGCAGGAAGTGGGTGTGAGCCGCTCTTCCTGGGTGATGTGCTACCCGTATGGCGGTTACAATGCGTCCATGATCGAGCTGTTACGCAAGCATCGCTTCCAGATGGCCCTGACGACACAGGTCGGCCTCTCCACCCTTACCCCCAGCCACGCGTATACGCTGAACCGACTGGACACGGTGGATTTCCCGATGCAGGGCGATGCCCCCCCTAACCGCTGGACACGTCAAATTTTGCAGTGGAGATAAGTAGGAATCGTTTTGACCTTGACTGGTTTATCATTGAACCATTCAAGGTCTTTTTTGTTGCTAATGGAGATGCCACCATGTTGGAGAGAATGTTTCTGTTTTTTACACCAGGATTTCATTGACAAAATTAAGCTGAACAGGGAGAATGCCTGTAGAAATGTTATTGGAATATAGAAGCGGGTGAAGTAGATGAGAGTCATGATCATCGATGATGAGAGATTGGCGTTGCTCAGAATGGAACAGTTGCTAAGCGGTGTGAATAAAATTGAAGGTATTCATTCGTATATCCATGCTGCTGAAGCGTTAAAAGAAATGGCAAATCTGCGCCCTGATGTGGTATTGTTGGATATTCAAATGCCGGAAGTCAGCGGACTGGATGTTGCTGCGGAAATAAAGGAAATCTCGGCGGATACAGAGGTCGTATTTGTTACCGCCTATGATCATTACGCAGTGGAAGCCTTTCGCTTGTACGCGTTGGATTATCTGCTGAAACCGGTCTCTATGGAGCGGTTAAATGTAACGATGGAACGTATCCGCGAGCGCATTGCGCAACGATTGGCTCTGCAGCCCCACGTTGCTCTGTCCGAAGTAGACACCCCAATCGTAATTTGCATGAAATGCTTGGGAAGTTTGCAACTGGTCAATGCACGGCAAGAGCTAATACAACTAAAGTGGCGAACCATGAAAATTAAAGAGCTGTTTGCTTATTTGCTTCATTGCAGGGGGCAAGTAATCAGCAGGGATACGCTCATTGAATTGCTGTGGCCGGAGGTGGAAGAGAAGGCCGGTCTCGTTAATTTGCAAACGAGTATTTACCGGATTCGCAGCCTTTTGAAGGAGCATGGCTTACAGGATGCATGTGTCATAAGCTATGTGCAGTATGGCTATATGCTGGAAATGAATCATATGGCTTTGGACGCGGAGCAATGGGAGGCAGAACTGACAGCATTGCCAATCATATCCGAACATACTGTGGAGGATTATCAACGCCTGTTTGAAGCATATGAGGGAGATTACTTCGGAGAAGACGGATTTCTCTGGGCGGAATCGGAACGCCAGCGACTGAAGATGATGTGGCAGCACCAGGCCCATCAATTGGCAGCTTATTATGTACAAGAAGGACAACCCCTCGTTGCACTAGCCGTATATGCCCGAATGGTGAGGTTGGATCCTATGCTGGAGCAGGCGCACTGGGCGATGATCCGCATTTATGTCGACATGAATGACCGGAGATCGGCTGTCTCGCAGTTTTTACATATGGCAAGTGTTTTGGAGCAAGAAATGGATGCTGTGCCAGACCCTGAGATGATGAAATGGTATGAGGACTGGACAAGCAGCCATCGGGAATAGGGGCGGTACGATGCCGGTCCGCTACAAGCAATCTCTGACCATTCGTATAAGACGTGTACTGGAAGCCGGAATGTAGCGGCGGCGCAACCAGTCACGTCTTTTTTTTTTTTCGTATTTGTATTGGTCAGTGGTTGGTCAGCGCACTCCAGTATACTGATCAAGATGCTGTATTTTGCAAATTTCAACAAGAAGCTGCATAGATAATCATTTGTTGCAAGGAGGTGTGCAAGACATTGAAGAGGTTTCCTTGGACATCTAATCGTGATACGAAGAGCCGCGTTCCGATTACAATCCGGAAATTCATGGGGTTGATGCTGTTTGCCGCAGGCGTCGTGCTCATCTTGTATCCGTGGTGGAATCAATATATGCAAGAAAGGCAGCAACAAGCACTGCTGGCGAATTGGGATGAAGTACGAAATGCGAACGTTAAGTCAGCTCAGGCCCCTGTTCCTGATCCATCGTATGATGCGGCAGTGATCAGAAACTTGGCAAGTGTATTAGAAGGGCGAACAGAGGAGGAGGCAGAAGAGGATGCAGGAAAGCGCAATGAGCTTCTGGCATTCGAAGGACAAGCGTTGATCGGCAAGATTTCGATTGAGGCCATTGACTTGCTGGAACCGGTTCTGGAAGGTGCAACGAAGAAGACGCTTCAGTTAGGGGTAGGGTCCGTACTGCCGGATGTTCAGCCAGGCGAACACGGGAATTTTGTTCTGGCAGGACATCGAAGCTGGACGCATGGTGAACAATTCAGCCGTTTGGATGAACTGATGCAAGGGGATCGGATCACGCTGGAGACGATGGATGAGGACTACATGTATGAAGTGGAATCTACTTTCCTGGTGGAACCTGACGGTCTTCATGTCCTAGATCAAGATCCAGGCAAACAGGAATTGACGTTAATTACGTGTGAGCCGATGAAAAACCCCACCCACAGACTGATTGTGAAGGCATCATTGGTACACGTATCCAGCATCCATGAGTTAAACGAAAACAAGGGAAACAAAGAAAACAAAGACATGATTAGAATGGAAGAAGGAAGAGAGAGTGATGTATGATGAACAGAATGGATGAACGCAGACGCCAGAAACAAGGAAACAGACAAATGTGGCAGCAATCATTGACAGCTATATTGATAGGTATGCTTATCATACATATGTTTGTGCCATTTGGGATGCCAATAGCTGAGGCAGCGGCAGCGCCTGTAAACCTAACGGACGTAAAATTGACGGAAACCGACGAGATTACGGTCATCGATGCCGTATATCATCCAGAAAATCGATACCCGCTGGAAACTCAAACGGTGCTGCACTACAATTGGGAGCTTCCAAATGGTCATGGCGCGACAGCCGGAGATACGTTTGAGTTTACATTGCCTTCGGAATTTGAATTATATAACGATATTTCGCCGTTGCCTTTGTCTACTCCTAACGGAGATGTAGGTACATTTACCGTTTTGAAAAGCAACAACCTTGTTATGATGACATTCAATCATAATATTGAAATTTTATCAAACATTGGCGGCGAGTTGAAGGTTTGGAGTGTCATCAGGGAAGATCTTACAGGGAGCACAGATAGAAATCTTGTATTTCCGGACATAGCAGGTGTAGGCAAAATAATCCCAATCAAGCTCAAGCCGGAGAGCGGCAGTTTGATTGAGAAAAGCGGAGTGCCGAATAGTGGATACAATGGAACAGAGATAGTCTGGACCATAGATGTGAACAAAAGGCTGGACGTTATCCAGAACGCGAATCTGAGTGATGTACTAGAAAGCGGCCTGGAGCTCGATACAGGTTCTATTGAAATCTATGAATTACATGTTGAACTGGATGGAACCGTGACACAAGGTGCGCTGGTGAATGCTGGTGCATACACGGATCATTCCACAAGCAGTGCGCTCGACTTGAGTCTTGGCAAAATCGATAAAGCCTATCGGGTGAAGTTTACGAGCGATATTACCGCGGACTGGGACGGAAACAGGCTATTCTCCAATACGGCAACGATTACGGCAGATGGCGGTATTCAAAGGAATGCAACCAGCAGCGTGTCGATCAGTCGTGGAGAACCGTTGAATAAGCGGAGCAGCGGCTATGAACGCAGCACCCAAACGGTCGAATGGGAAATACAATACAATTATAATTCCAAGTCTATTAGTCAGACGGATGCAAAGCTAGAGGATACCTTCTCTACTTCGCAAGGGTTAGCGGTGGATCTGCTAGTGCCTTCGTTTGAGGTATATGAAGTAACATTAGATCCAGGCAACGGAAATGAAACCGGTCAATCCTTAGTCAATGCTTCACAATACACGATCACCGAATACGGCACAGGAGACGGCTTCATCTTCCAGTTTAACCAAGCTGTCCAAAAACCATATAAGATCGTGTACCAAACAAAGATGACGGATAAAGTATATGACGATCAGCAAATGACAAATGAAGTCACGATGACGAGCGAAGCCATAACAAAATCTGCTAACCGCAATATCAGACAAGGCATACTGGAAAAAAGCAATCAATCCATTGACTATGCCAATAAAACAGCGAATTGGAACCTGACATTTAACCGTGATGACTATAGCATGGAGAATGTAGTCATCACAGATACGTATCCTAATGCCGGAATGGCGTTGGTCCCAGGATCGCTATCGATTACAGATGAAGGAAATCATCCACTCACGGTTGGTGCGGACTATACGGTAACGGATCATGTGTACGGCGGTTTCGAGATTACATTTTTAAACACGATTTCAAATATGCACTCGATCACTTACACCACGTCTTTTGATCCGGAAGCACGAAATCATTCGGGTCAAGGCTTCAGCAATCGAGCGGAAATAGCATGGGAAGAAAGCAGCATAGCGCAAACAACCAAAACGATTCAAGCTGTCTTCAATCCAGACGGATACACCCAAAATAACGGATTCAAGTATGGTTCGTATAACGCCGTTACCAAGGAAATAACATGGGATATCGGATTAAACTACAATCTGAATGCTTATTCGAATGCTTCCGTAGAAGATTTTATCTTACAAGGGCAGGAACGGGTACCGGGCTCTATTCAAGTATATGAAATGAATCTTACCGGCGGAGCCAATGGCGTTCAAAAAGGAAATGAGATCACAAGCGGCTTCACATTAAACGACACAATAAACGATGGACTAGGGAACCCGGGCTTTGAAATCACCTTTGACAATGCGATTCACCGTCCATATTGGGTGACGTACAAGACAACATTAGCCAATCAGCTGGTAGACGGCAATTATGCCAATACGGCAAAATTGTTTGACGGGGCTGCTGAAGAGGCTTCGTGGACCGCTTCTGTGCCGGTAAATCACGGAACGGAATATGTTTACAAAGACGGCAGTCAGGATGGACTGAAAATGGATTGGGAGGTTTGGATCAATCGTGGACAATCCTCTCTGCCTGCCGGGATGAAGATCATAGATACGCCAAGCACCAATCAAATATTACTGGATGACACTTTTCATGTGTATGAAACAAACGTTGATATTCATGGAAATGTGACGAAGAACAGCAGTAACGAGCTGGTGAAGGATACGGACTATACGCTGCAGATGATCGATGATGGCAACGGAAGTCGGTCCTTTGAAATCGTATTTACTCAAGCTTTTGATCAACCGTATATACTGGAATATCAATCCTTTATTCAAGCCTCTCACGGTGAAACAGTAAGCAATGAAGTGGATTTTAGAGGAACAGGCATCTTATCTGGCACGACGAATTCCAACAAAAATTATCAGATTCAACTGTCGGGAGGATCGGGGTCTGGAAGCGGGACAGTAGGAAGCTTAACGGTGACGAAGGTGGATGTCGATGATCCATCGGAAGTGCTCCAGGGGGCAGTATTCTCGCTGTACTTCCAATCCAATGGACAGCTGATCCAGATAGCGACCACGGATGCAAATGGTGAAGTAACCTTTGACCATTTATTGTTCACAGATTACAAGCTTGTAGAGGAACAAGCACCGGCAGGCTATGAGTTAAGTGTCCATAATGAGCAAGTGATTACACTGGATGCATCTAATCCCGATAAAGAAATAACGGTTGCCAATGATCCTCTCCTTGGAAGTCTGGGTAATTATGTATGGGTTGATTCGAACAAGAACGGTATCCAGGACGAGACTGAGGAAAATGGGGTTAACGGGGCAACGGTCGAGTTGTATAAAGAAAATAGCACAGGTACCTATGTAAAAGTGGCGGATATGCGAACAACAGATAAAGATGGCAAGCCGGGCTATTATTTGTTTGATGATCTTAGAGCGGGCAATTACAGGGTTTGCTTCGAGGCACCAGCAGGCTATGCGCTTACGGGTGAGCTGCAAGGCAGCGATACCGCGCTTGATTCAGACGCGGATGCATCAGAAAGTCTGGTTGCGGGAAGAACCGGAACAGGTTGCAGTGGTGAGATCACGTTGGGTGCTGGAGAAGAAAATTTGACGATTGACGCCGGTTTAGTGCTGGGAAGCATTGGGAACTACGTGTGGGTCGATGAGAATAAAAATGGCATTCAGGACGAACCAGAAGTAAAAGGGATTAACGGGGCAACGGTCGAGTTGTACAAGGAAAATGGCACAGGTACCTATGTGAAGGTTGCAGACATGCAAACTGCGGATAAGGATGGCAAACCAGGCTATTACTTGTTTGAAGATTTGAGAGCAGGGAATTATCGAGTTTGTTTCACTGCCCCAGGCGGCTACGAAATGACCGGCTTCATGCAGGGAAATGATACTGCGATGGATTCCGATGCAAATAGAGGTGCTGATCTGGCGAGCGGACATGCAGGCAGTGGCTGCAGTGATGTCATTACACTCGGAGCAGGGGAAGAAAATCTGACCGTCGATGCCGGGCTTAGTGAACTGCTCCCCGTCAAGTAGACAGATAAAATAATAAAACTGTATTCATTGGGCTCCGTCAATCACGGAGTCCATTTTATGCTGCATTTGCGAGCATTTGGCGGTACGTCATCGGAGACATTTT
>NZ_JBHUMM010000004.1:0-29649 GCF_042685085.1 Marinicrinis sediminis | reverse complement strand
CGCTCCTGCGGACTTTTACAAACGTAAACAGCTAGGCGAAGTTACCACAAAGGAAGTCAGACTTTAAAAATGACAGACAGGCTTAGTTTGAAAGTGATTCTGTCCAATTTTCGGGGGTTAATCCGTTTTTTCTATGCATTTAAGTACATAAGATGCTAAAGTGAAGAGGTCAATAGCATCATCTTCCGATAAACTCCATCCGATTCTTGCGGTATAAGCGGATCTCCCATAGCAATAATGCTTTTTCGGAAAGTTCCGAAAACATAGCAAATCATACCATATATTTAGAGGGTTTAATAGAATCATCGGTATGGAGGAAAGTAAAGAAAAAACACCCTTGAAGGTGTTTTCAATGATTATGCCCATTTTAGGAAGCGAACTTGATTTGAAAATCAGTCCATTCATCTCCACTATCCACGGTTTTGTAGATTGTGGACTTGCCATTATCGTAGACGATTACCCATCCTACACTTTCATCTACAAATGAATACCCGGTTATTTTTTGACCAGGATCATCATTACCTGTAATATTCTTAATTTGTATTGTTTTGAATTGTTCCGAAGAAAGGATATTATATCTATATAATACTCTGTCATCTATCGTCCACGCATAATTCGGAGTTACAATCTTTGACCCAATATTCGAATCTTGACTTGCTCTTTTGATCTGTACGCCTTCATGGAGTGTCCATGTCACACCCTTATCCTTGGTGACATAGTAATCATACTTCATGATGTTATCTGATTTAACCGTTGATAGCAATACGATTCCGGTGTCAGTATCGAAGAATCGAATTGATTCAATATTAAATCTCATGTTGGAATCATTTGCAGGGTACGGGAGCTCGACCTTGGACCAATCTGCTCCGCCGTTTACCGTTTGATAAAACATAGGTTGTTCGGTGTTTATGACGGGTATAAATCCAGTTTGATTGTCGATAAACACAGAGGAAGCTTGCAAATGATCAGATGGGAATGAATGATCTTGATAGCTTGATATGAGCTCCCAATGACTTCCACCATCTTCCGTAATGTAACATTCCCTGAGAACATAATCTGCTCCCTGTTTTACATCGATCATGAGCCATCCTTTCGTCTCATTGACAAAGTAGATGTCTGTGAGCAAGCCTGCGGTTTTGGGATTCCAAGTCTCCCCATTCTCCCAGGACTGACCGCCATCGCTTGTTTTAAATACCGTAATCTCATTTGGCGTTGACTGAATGATCCAGAATACCTCTGAAGAAAGGAAAAAGACATTGGTGTGGTGAAGAACGTCTCCTTCACTATGAGCAAAATGAAAATCCTCCCCCATTGGCATCGCATTTACCCAATCTTTCCCTTTATTTGAGGTTTTAAGTAGATTGAACTTATGTAACTCCGTCCCATTCTGACCGTATAACCAACCCGTCTGTTCGTCATAGAATGCTAGATTATAATTGGATATATCCATATCTTGACTCGTATCAGTCACCAGTTTGTGTTCATCATCTTCCGCTAAGTTGCATCCTGTTGCCAAAACAAGCAATAAGAGGAGAATAAGTGCAGTATGAACATTTTTCACTGAATTCCCTCAATTCATAAAAGTATATTCGTATATTTCTATACATTCAGATGAATATGCCATTAGTCCGTGTTCCTTTGATAAGCTCGTTCTCTGAAAATTGGCTATACGCTTTCAATCCAATTGAACATCTCTTGCCTCAATACTAAAACTACATAGTGCTACATATCATCAAACCTTAAGTTAACTTCTTCATCGTTTGCAATTATGCATAGTAATGGCTATGTTCAATGACATGGAAAAACATAACAAGCCATTAAGCCCCTTGTGGTCTAAAAATACTCATATTACAGTTTTCCTAAGGCATTCATGATAGCAAGAAATCCAACATATAACAGGGTGACTAAAAGTATAATCGAATACAGAATGATTTGTTTTCTTTTTACAGGATCGTGTCTTACTTTCAGATATACGCCAATAAACAGCATGACGAATCCGATTAACAATGAAGGAAAGATCAGATAGCTGAATATGGGATGATCTTCAGATAATAAATCCAAGTGTGCTGTCAATCTAGATATTCCAGAGAAAATTGATGCAAAACACAACAGGATAATGCCTAATACCACTGGAATTGGATAGTTTTCTTTGGTTTTGATGAAATAGTAAATTACCAGTGACGAAATCCCTATTGCGATAATTAAATAGATAGGTAACGAAAGGTGATCATAAAACAAATTCATTTCTATATTCCAACCTTTTCATGAAACCGTTTATTTTTCAGATCATTTACACCCTATCTCCAACGGCAATACTTGCTCGAATGTTAATAGTGCTGGAGCTCCTACTAGTGCATTGATTCCTACTATTACAAGTAAGAATATGATCGCAATGGTCTATCTCTTGGCTGGCAAACTTGACTTTGGTTTAAAACCACAAAAAAGAATGGGCAAAAGCATGGAGCCACGCATCGCTCGCACCTGAACCCATTCCCTTGTCCGGTTTTCATAGATTTTCTGGAAATTGGCACAGTACATTTACGTCAAAAATTTTGTAATTTGGATAAAAAAACCATTAATAAGTTCTTATTATTAAAGAAGATATTACTGAAATAATCAAAATAAAAATAATCAAGATTCTGTACGTAATTTTGTGTAATTTATAGCCTTCTTTATTAACAACATTTTTTGGTTCAATAAAAAAAGAATGAAATTACTAATTTTATTATATCTTTTAGTATCTTCATTATGATCAATATATCACAGTCCTTTAACTATAGAAACTTCTCGATCCGTACCTTGTTCTTTAATTGCTAACATTGTTGTTTAAACCTTTCCAGCCGTGTGAATCATGCTCTCTCGAGGTTCAATATATCATGTTAGTACGTATACGTTTTTCATGACTTCCCTGAAGAATTCTTCAGATTGTACATTCCGGATTCCGGATACCCTTACCTTGCTCATGATGAGTTGCTAAAAATGATTCTATTTAACCCAAAAAACAACGAGGCCAGACACAATGTCTGACCTCGTTGTTTTACTAACACAAGATGGAATCTTTTTATATCTTTTATTTATTATCACAACTTATGAACACTTGCTGTAGCCGCAATTGGTACAGGTTTTGCATCCTTCCATATTCACGAGGGAAGCCGATCCGCAAGCGGTACAGAGATCGAGAGATCCTGGACCTGCGGTCAGATCATCCTCTTCTTCCTGTGCAGCCGGGACTTGGTGCTCTGAAACGGCTGGTGCAGAAGGTGCTTGTGTTTGAGCCTGCTGTGGAGCTGACGGGCTGACAGCCGGTGCAACGCTACCCTGCTCTTCAATGGTGTCCATATGCACTTCCAGCGCTTTTGCAACGGCATCTGCAATAGATTCCACACGATTCGGTCCAAATCCGATTCCGCCGGAGCCGCCAATGCCTTTCAGATGCTTGATCAGCAAACGTTCTTTCTGTCCATGCTCACCATAACGCAGGAACAGGGAGCAGACACGGCCGAGGGCTTCGGACATTGCGAACACATCCGATCCAGCCTTGCCTACATTCATGAAGATTTCACTTGGATAACCGTCTAGATCGTTAATCGTAATATAGGCCATCCCGAATGGCGTATTATATTTATACGTCGCTCCGCTCAGCACTTGCGGACGGCGCTTATATTGCTTGTCGAAGATTTTCTCCGTCGATTTGTCTACATCGACTTTCAGAGACTCCGTGATTTGAGTCATCTGTGCTTGCTCCTGCTTCGCAGGTGCTTCTTCTTCTTTCACTTCGGCCTTGACGGCTTCTTCAGCGGCCGGAGCTTCTTCCTTCTTGTCTTCATTTTTGTCCTTCGTGGACAACACTTGTGTATCACGGCTGCCATCACGGTAGATGGTCACCCCTTTACAGCCCAGATCGAATGCGAGCTCATAAAGGGCCTTCGTCTCCTCAACCGTAAAGTCGGCCGGACAGTTTGCCGTTTTGGAAATGGAGCTGTCTACCCAGCGCTGAATAGCGGCCTGAACGCGAATATGATCCTCCGCAGACAAATCCATGGAAGTCGCAAAGTGTGCAGGCAATGGCTCACCCGGATGCTGGTCCTTCCACTCCTGTGCAATCGGCACATACTGCTTGTCATAGCCAAGTCGGCTTTGACGGTAATATTCAAACGCGAAATATGGCTCAATACCCGTGGACGTGCCCACCATCGTTCCGGTGCTGCCTGTCGGCGCCTGAGTAATGACCGTAACGTTGCGCATCCCTTTTTCCGCAACCGATACACCCACTTCAGGGAACGCTTCTGTCATGTTCTTCATGAAACCGCTCTGCAAGAATTTCTCAGCATCAAATTGCTTGAAGGAACCTTTTTCATCTGCGATGTCTGAGGAAGACAGATAAGCTTCCTTCGCCATAAATCCGTAGATTTTGTCCAGGAACTCGAGGGATTCCGGGCTGCCGTAGCGAATGCCCAGGCGAATCATCAGCTCGGCCAGTCCCATGGTACCGAGACCCACCCGACGCTCAGCCTGCTGGTTTTCCTGGTTTTCCTCAAAATGATAAGGAGTACGATCAATGACATTGTCCAGGAAGCGAACCGAATAGCGAACCGTTGTCGCCAATTCATCCCACGCCACATCGTGCTTCTCTTCATCATAGAACTTGGAGAGGTTGATGGCAGACAGGTTACACACGCCCCATGCCGGCAAGCCCTGCTCTCCACAAGGGTTCGTACAGATAATCGGATTAAAGTACCAGCTGTTGGACATCTGGTTGTAGTATTCCATAAACACGACGCCTGGCTCAGCAGATTTCCATGCGGATTCAATGATCGTATGCCATACATCGCGCGCACGAACCGTATCATAATGAATCACGGATTTGCCCATGGCCTTCCACTCATCCATATTGCCGTTCCATTTATCATTGTAGTCCGGGTCCTTCGTATCCGGGAATACAAGCTCCCAGTCGAGATCTTCCTTGACAGCTTTCATAAAGTCATTGCTGACACAGACGGACAGATTCGCATTCGTAATCTCGCCCATCGTTTGCTTGACGGTAATGAAACGCATCAGATCCGGATGCCAGTCGTTGATCATCAGCATGAGCGCGCCTCTGCGACTGCCGCCCTGTTCGATCAGTCCGGTTGTGTAGCTGAACAATCCGCCCCAGGAAACCGCACCGCTCGATGTCCCGTTTACCCCGCGTACGATTGCTCTTCGTGGACGCAAGGAAGACAGGTTGATCCCGACTCCGCCTCCACGCGACATAATTTCGGTCATTTCACTGAGTGTTTCCATTATGCCGCCACGGCTGTCATGCGGAGACGGAATAACATAACAGTTGAAAAGCGTCAATTCATCACTGGCACCCGCTCCGGCGGCAATCCGTCCACCCGGTACCAGCTTCCAGTCATCTAATATATAACGGAACTTTTCAGTCCATTCCTGTTGTTTTTCAGGTGCTTCTACAGAAGCCATCGCCTTTGCAAGACGGTCCCACATTTCATCAGGTGTCTTTTCTACAGTCAAAGTCAACTGATCGATATTGGATTCCACGATACCGCCACTGCGGAGCTGTACCTTGACCTTTTTCCCTTCGCGGGCAATGACCTCGCCCACTTCCTTTGTAGGGAATTTCGGATCATCCTTGGTGAGGACCAGTACATAGTCGCCCACTTTTGTATTTTTCGTATCCGCGTCCTTCATGGCGTAACGGTCCAAGAAAATTTTCTCACTTAGTCCTTCTAAACGTTTTGACTGCATCGTTTTCAAAAGAACACCCTCCCATTGTTTACTCTTGCGGATAAAATCGAAAAAAGCTCAAATTCCCGCAATAACTTCCGTTTTCGATGATTTTCAAGAAAACAACCATATCTTGTATCATCCTTCTTCAACATGTATGTAGCAAGCACTACATCTTGTATGCTTGAACCATTATACACCACCACATGTTGTGTATCTAACGATATTTTTTCCGAATCCCTCATATACATCTTTAGATTGTGTATTTTTCTTTAAATTGCTCCGTGTATCTCATTTTTTTGAAGCTTGATTTTCTGATGAAGCGACAGAATTAGGTAAGATTCACCAAATCTTTTGACGGAGATATGAAGGGATTGTAAACTGAATATACATCTTTACTCCCTATTCTTAACCTGAAAATATCTGTTTGAAAAAGGGGGCATTACTCATGTTATTGTTTAATGGAGCCTTCGTCAATGAAAAGTCCGTATCCATTTCGTACCAGGATCGAGGCTTCCACTTCGGTGATGGCGTCTATGAAGTCTTTCGTGTGTATGATCATCAGGTTTATGAAATGGAGGCGCATCTTCAGCGGCTGGAGCAAAGCGCAAAAGCGATCCAGTTATCTTTACCTTATTCCCTGAAACAACTCGATGGAATGGTCGATCGACTCATTCGATTCAATCGGCTGCAAAATGGGACCGTATACCTACAGGTCACACGGGGAGCCGCACCACGCAATCATCCTTTTCCCTCTCCCCAACCCAAACCGACTCTGCTCGGGTTTACCAGTCGATTAGAAAGGCCGTTGGAAAAGCTCAAAAAGGGCGTTCAGGCCATCACCGTACCAGACATCCGCTGGCTGCGCTGCGACATCAAATCGCTGAACCTGCTGCCCAATACCATGGCGAAGCAACAGGCCAAAGAACAAGAGGCAGAGGAAGCCATCCAGCATCGGGACGGCATCGTCACCGAATGCAGCGCATCCAATATTATGATGATCCAGAACGGCACCCTGCGTACCCATCCGGCCAACCATCTCATTCTGCCAGGAATCACGAGAGCCGTCGCCTTGAGATTGGCGCAAGAACTGAACATACCTGTATCTGAAACCGCCTTTACCCTGGAGGAGATGATGCAAGCCGATGAAGTCTTCCTGACAGGCACCACCGTTGAAATCATGCCAGTCACCCATATTGACGGCAAACCGATCAGGGATGGGAAAACAGGACCTCAGACTCAATTACTCCAGCAAGCCTTCGAAAAAAACCTACCCTAAACCCATAAGAAGAGGCTGTACTGTGACGAATCACAAAAACAGCCTCTTCTGTCTGATTTCCTTCCTCTATCTCGATGTTAAATTCTATGTCAAAACTATCGAAGTCAACCTTATCTAACAATATATAGTAGAAACCCCGACCAATCCCGCTCAGACAACCCCAGTCCCACTATTGCACTTTTCCCAAGAAGAGGGCATGAAGACCTGCCAACGCCCTCTCCCTTCACTTCAAACCCAATCCAGGCGGAGGGAGATCCCCTAAGCCCGACATTTGCGTTCTTTGCAAGAAGAGGGCGTGGGAACCTGCCGGAGCCTACTTTCTCGTCCCTCTCAATCTCAATTTCCCAGCGGAGGGAGATCCCCTAAGCCCGACATTTGCGCTTTCTGCAAGAAGAGGGCATGGGGATCTGCCGAAGCCTACTTTCTCGTCCCTCTCAATCTCAAATTCCAGGCGGAGGGAGATCCCCTAAGCCCGACATTTGCGCTTTCTGCAAGAAGAGGGCGCGAGGATCTGACGAAGCCCACTTTCTCGTCCCTCTCAATTTCCAGCGGAGGCAGATCCCCTAAGCCCGACATTTGCGTTTTTTGCAAGAAGAGGGCGTGAGGATCTGACGAAGCCTACTTTCTCACCCCGACCCAACCCAGGCGCAAGCAGATTTCCTAAGCCCGACATTTGCGCTCTTTGCAAGAAGAGGGCGTGGAAATCTGACGAAGCCGGTCACCCGACATTTGCGCCTTTTGCAAGAAGAGGGCGTGGGGATCTGCCGGAGCATTACCGTTTCCTATTCCACTCCGTGCTCCCATACTTCTCACTTGCAAGCTGTTCCGCCAGTTCCATCTCGTACGGCGTGAGCTCTGATGGCGTGAGCTGCAGGCCCATCCCTTCTTCATAGCCACGGCGAAACGCGGTGCGCAACTCCGCCATCGTGGCTGGAGGCTGCCCGATTTGACTTTTGATATCGTTAATAGCTACAGCCTTGGAATTGAAAGAGCGCATCAGACGTTCTTTCACCCGTTCGCTCGGGAATTTCAGCAGCGAAAACAGTTGGTCTACATCCATATCGAGCAGGATCGAACCGTGCTGGAGCACGACACCCTTTTGTCTGGTCTGGGCACTTCCGGCAATCTTGCGCCCTTCCACCACCAGCTCATACCACGAAGGCGAGTCGAAGCAAGCGGCGGAACTGGCGGCTGCGTATTTTCCTTTATCATCCGAACTGCTCAGGTTCACCATTTCTGCATCAAGCTGCAACAACCGAAAGCCATGAAGCAGGCCCATGCTCAATACCCGATAAGCCTCGTTGACCGTTTTCGGAATGCCTGGCGCTTTCTCGGACACAATGATACTGTACGTCAGCTCCTGGTCGTGAAGAACAGCTCGTCCTCCCGTCGCCCTTCTGACGAAGCCGATGCCCTGACGCTCCACTTCCGAGAAATCGACCTCTTCCTCGGCTTTTTGAAAATAGCCAATTGACAGCGTCGCTGGATTCCATCCATAAAAGCGCAGTGTCGGTGGTACCTTTCCTTCCGCGTGGGCGGTCAAAATCGCTTCATCAATTGCCATATTCATTGCAGGGGACTGTGCCCCGGTATCTATAAATCGCCATTCTTTTTCCATCTGTTCACATCCTCCTCCTTCATATCAGGCTGTTGTTCGATATGGATAGCAAACGAAGTTCAGTTATGAAAGCCTCGTCATTCGTCCATACTAATGCCAAGGTTCACCCTACTGCCAATCCTACGCATTTCCGACCCAAGGAGGGACATACCATGAAAAACTGCCAGACTGAACCTGCTGTCGTACCGATCAACGCGCATGTCCATATGCATATGAACAAAGAGTGGATTCAGGAGCTCGTCCAGCGCAGTGATCAGAATGGGCCTTGGGATGCATGGGCATTTTATCAGATGGCCTATCAGGCCGAACAATCATCCCTCATCTCCAGCTTCGATGAGCTGCAATGCATGAGACACCTCACCGATCTGACTCCGCTGCCGCATCAAATGGACACCGCCAAAAAAGTCTTGAACGAAATGCGGGGCCGGGCCATTCTCGCTGATGAAGTCGGACTCGGTAAAACCATCGAAGCCGGATTGATATTAAAAGAATATATGATTAGGGGGCTTGTACGCAAGGTGTTGGTGCTCGTTCCCGCCTCGCTCGTGCTGCAATGGGTGCGTGAGCTTAATCAGAAATTCGGCATTTCTGCCGTAGCCCAGAAGAAAGCATATATGTGGGATCAGCATGATATCGTCGTCGCCTCGATGGATACCGCCAAGCGTGATCCTCATCGCGAGATCATCCATCAAATCGAGTACGACATGCTCATTATCGATGAAGCGCACAAACTGAAAAACAAGCAGACCACCAACTATAAATTTATCAATCAAATGAAAAAGAAATACTGCCTGTTGTTAACCGCGACCCCGGTCCAGAATGATCTGAAAGAGCTGTTCAATCTCATATCCCTACTCAAGCCCGGACAGCTGGGCGGACAGGGCAACTTCCAGACCAACTATGTCCAGCAGAAGCGCATTCCCAAAAACCATGATTTGCTAAAAGAGCAGCTCAGTCAGGTCATGATTCGCAACCGACGAAGCGAGGGCAACCTTTCCTTCACCAAACGGCATGTGCGCAACATCCTGCTCGAGCTCTCCCCTGCTGAGATGGAGCTGTACCGGGGAGTTACCCGCTTCGTTAAGGAAACGGTCCAGACTCACACCGATACGACCAGCATGCTGTCGCTGGTCACGTTACAGCGGGAAGTGTGCAGCAGTCGAGATGCCGTCTTTCTCACCCTGGTCAATCTGTTCAAAAAAACAGCAGAAGATTCTCCCTTGCGCCAAGCGATCTGGGACCTGGTTCATCAGATCAAGGCCATTGAGGCGAATACGAAAGCCGAACAGGTCATGAATATTATTCGCAATACCGAGGAAAAGGTGATCATCTTCACCGAATATCGGGCCTCGCAAGAATATTTGCTGCAATATTTGAAGGCGCATGATTTTACAGCCGTGCCGTACCGGGGAGGGATGAACAGAGGCAAGAAGGACTGGATGATGGATCTGTTTCGCACCCGCGCCCAGGTCATGGTCGCCACAGAAGCAGGCGGAGAAGGGATAAATCTACAATTTTGCAACCGCATCATCAACTTTGACTTGCCCTGGAACCCGATGCGAGTCGAGCAGCGAATCGGCCGTATTCACAGACTCGGTCAGCAAAGAGACGTCTACATCTACAATCTCTCTACCAGACATACCATTGAGGAGCATATCCTTCATCTGCTGCATGAGAAGATCAACATGTTCGAACTGGTCATCGGGGAGCTGGATATGATTCTGGAGCGACTGGAGCAGCAGCAGTCGCTGGAAAAACAGTTGACCCGCATTATGCTGCAAGCAGAATCAGATGAGGCTGCTAGAGCCGAAATCGAGCAACTCGGCAATTCGTTTGCTGAAGTCAAGCAGCAGATCGAGCGTGAAAAGCGGAGGGGACAGCATGCAGTCAACGGAAATTGAACAATTTGTCATGAACTTTCTCGAAGTCACCGGAAGCCGCATCATGGAGAAAGCGCCTTCCCATGTCACCGTCAAGCTGTCTCCACAGGCAGACAAGGCACTCACGAACCGCCCCTACTACTGGAGCTTTGTCGAGCGTACGGGTGCAACCCCGGAAACGATGACCTTCACGTTCATTTTTCGTCCAGACAAATACAAGCAGTGGGAACAGCAGCAAGAGAAGAAGCAGCTGCAAAAAGCGGAACAAGCTGCAAGCAGCGATTCGATTCTGGCCCGTTACTTCGGCACCGATCTCAGCCAGCATGTCCGTCGTGTCCCTGAAGAACATGTCCATTATGGCGCAAGCAGATTGCAGCAAATTTTCAACTGTGTCAAAGAAAACGGACGTTTCGTCAGCATGTACGAATCCCCGCAGCCCTTGTCGCCAGGGCGTAACACAACCGCTATTCCCTCTCCCCGCAGCTACGAAACATGGCTCGGTGTCAACTACCGGGTGGAATTTCTCTGTGACCAGAAACGTGATGAACTGCACTCGCTCGGCATCTGTCTCTCAACCGGAGCCATTGCCGAAGAGTTTCATGCGTTTGTCCAACAGCTGGATTTAACGCCTAAACTGCCCGTACACACGCACATCAAGGACGGCCTCTCCGTTTCGAGAGCAGCGGAAGACCTTCATCACTATTTGCGGCAAGAAATTTCATCCTATAACCACAGTTGGGCAGAAGCTGCGAGAGAGCGACTGCAAGACGAACTGCAGCGTATTGACAGCTACTATATGGAGATGATCGACAGTCTGGAGGATGAGGAGAAGGCCGAAGCAGAAGCCCAGTATGAAAATCGGAAATCAGAAATTCGGTGGCAGCATGAGCCCCGCATTGAAGTCTCCGTCATGAATTGCGGTTATTTTCATCTCCTGTCTGATCCCCTGACGAGGAATTGACGTTTGTCGGGAACAATAGTCAAAAAAAGAATGAAAAATGAGCAAACCGTCTGACACGTTGCAACACTCTTTCTGATGCTTCCCCGCTACAATAGAAATCATCACCCGCTTGTCCCCTTGAAAACGGTTCATAATAAAAATGATAAAAGGCTGTGATAAAGATGAAGTGGCCCTTAATGATGATCATTGCCGGCATGCTGTTCCTCACCGTCCATGGAGGGGGGAATTCATTGACCGGCGTTTCCCGTCTCGAACAGACCGTGGCACACTCGGCTCCCAACCGAGCGTTCGTACCTGCGGCAAACTCGCAATACGAGGATCATGTTGCACATTGGATACAGCAAATTGCTAAACAAGCCGGATTCGAAGCCTGGCAGGACGCAACCTGGACCTCTGACTCTCTCGGTGCAGGTATGCACAGCTGGCTGGTGGAAGTGAAGGCGGAATCAGATGGACAGGCTGTCGGCTATCTTATTGTAGGTGCCGACCAGGCAGGTGACTATCGCTTGCTCGAATACGGCCTCGGACCTTACACCTTGTTCGATACCAGATTGACACAACCGTATGCCAACGCACATGGCTTTGACGGGAAACAGGGAGTCTGGACTCGCCTGTATATGCGTCCGCTGGAAGCATTATGGATGGTAGAGCTAGTAGAAATGGTAGAGACGGAGGATACTGCAACAAAACGAAAACGAACCGGACTGTTTGATGCCTATAGTGGGGAATATTATGACGTCTCGGAGGAAAAGCTCGCCGGTATGCTGAATGGGGGAGAATCTGCCGGGATACCGGGCATGGAAGCCACTGTGGAGGCAGCCCTTATTTCCAGGGAAATGAAGATACTTCGCGGTTCGAACCAGACTTGCTCTGATCCGTTTGATCATACACCATGGGTAGCGGAACAGCCGATCCAAGAGACGGAAGCCGGAGAACTGGAGACATGGCTAACAAAGCAACCATTGACTTATACACAACGTATTGTCCAGGATCATATTTTGCTCGTGGCGACCGTTTGCGGTATCCATGTGTGGCAGGATGCCCATGATACAGAGGCGCCAGAGATTCGTTATTGGGCTGTAGATCACGGGGGAATGCGATATGTACCGGCGAGAGCCTTGCAGGAAAAGGGAAGCTTCTATCCATCCTCATAGGTAACGGAGTGGGCTTCCCCGCTTTCATTACGGGTATTCTGAACGTGGCTTCGGGAAGTTTTTCGTTTTACTTTTCTACGTTTTCGTGGGACGGCCATTTTAACGGAAATTGGCATCATGCCAAACCAGCGGGAGGACCAGGTCTCCCGTTCCTTGCGAAGCCTTCGTTGCGCCTTGCGCTGATCGACCGGCGTTTCCAGATACCGAACGAATTGCTCGGTCACATATTTGATCAGGTCTTTCCCAGAGGCTGCCATAGCCGCCCTCTCCTTCCGTTCACGTGGATGCTTTCCATAAGCAGTATAACCACTCCACCCTGAACTTAACCTGAACGGATGGACTGTTTCTGAACAGGTTAGAAGGACAGCCTGTACCCTTTCAGGGCTGGAGGAGATCCTCTCGCGGCTGATCAAATGGCTGAATCAAATAATCCCTGGAAAGCTTGCGCACTCTCCGGTTTTGTCTGCGAATCAACACATGCTCATCGTCCCAGGCTACCACGATTCCGACCACATCATTGGCCGGATCTGCATCGCGTACGACACGGACTTTCGTGGCCGCTAATCGAAAGTCATTCAATCTGTCTTCTGTCATCATGATTTGTTCACTCCTTGTCTTGTCCCTCGTGATCTAGCTTGTCCCGGCAAACAAAAAGGCACACTCCGATTGGTAGAGTGTGCCCGGGTCCCCGATCTAATGAACGGAATGATCATCGACTTGTTGCGATGAATCCGATTCTTTAGCTGACGTGTTCTTTTTCAAACCATTCATCAAGCACCTTGCTGGACATGACACGCTGCTCGATATAGCTGACCTGCTGATCCGTGAAGGAATCCTTCCATTCCATGGAGAGCTCTTCACACAAGCCAACAAGGGTCAACAGTTCTGACCAAGCCACATATCGTTTATACCAAAAGAATTGAGGATGCTCGATCATATAGGGGTACAAGTCGTCAAATTCCGTATGCTTGCATTCCAAAGCCCGCTCAAAGTGGATTTTGGCAGCCTGCATTTTTTCCAGGAAGAATGCTTCCGACAGTTGTTTTTTTTCCATAGTTCTTCCTCCCCCAATTGTTAGATTATGCTCACTTTGTCTACATGGCCACTTTTCCCCTGCCATCTACCCTTATTATAGGATAAATCAGGAGATGAATAAAGCGCTCTCTGCTTGGAAACAATTAGTAGTTAACCGCTGACTATGCTTCGAATTCAATCTTTCCGTTTGCGAGGGATGAGATTTTGGCTAACGACTCCACCCGAACCCCGGCTTCACGAATCGTACGAGCACCTGCCTGGAAACTCTTCTCCACCACAATGCCCAGTCCCGACAGCTTCGCACCGGATCGCTGAATAATCTGCATCAGACCTCTTACCGCATCTCCATTTGCAATAATGTCGTCGATGATCAGAATACGGTCGTCCGCAGACAGGAATGATTTGGAAACGACGATATCTGTTACAATTCCCTTTGTGAAGGACGGAACCCGCTCACAATAAGCATCTTCGTCTGTCGTGATTGATTTCTTTCTTCTGGCAAAGACCATCGGTACACCCATTTCATAGGCCGTCGCATAGGCAATGGAAATGCCTGACGATTCCAGCGTCAATACCTTCGTGATCGACTCTCCCTCAAATCGTTTGGCGAATTCCTTGCCCAGGCTGCTAATCAGCACAGGATCTACCTGATGATTGAGTATTGAGTCCAATTTCAGCACTTGATCAGAAAGGACAACGCCTTCCTCCAATATTTGATTTTTCAATGATTCCATCCGATTCCCTCCATACCCTCGCTATCATATATAAATTAACATAAATTTCGTCAGGTTAAAACAACCGATCCATGAATTTATTCATACGGACAAGGAATTGGATGTGGCTGCGAATCATTTCATAGGCAATAAGAACGAATTTGGTCAATTATTGTCTTTGGCCGGAATTCATTGCAAATATGGCGAAACTTTTTCGTCCTTTGACTCGTTCTATACATAGAGAGTAAAAAAACACATAATCGCGCGAAAGATTGATTGTTGCCATGAGAACAGGGTGCCCTTATTCACAAATCGGTCTAACCGGATCGATTCGAACGCTTTTTGTCAAAAAACAGCTTTGAGGATGACAGGTTATTCAGATTATATTCATTATTGGAATGAAGATGAACGAGAAAAACAAATCAAAGGTGATGAGAACGTATGAAGCGATTGAAGTTCTGGACGTTTGCCGGCTTGCTTTTGCTTGTTGTTGTAGGGGTTTCTTCCGGTTGCGCAAACCAAAAAGAACCCGATCCTCTTCAGGAAGCGCGCTCTTCGACAATACCGTCACAAGTTGAACCCGAAAAACAGACCAAACCAGCCAACACCCAAACAGACAACACCAAGTCGGAAGAAACGGATAAAAAGAAGCATGATGCCGTTATCTCTTCACCGGAACAGCCCGATGAATCCGTGAAAAAGCCAGCCAACAGCCCGGAATCAGATGCAGGGACCGACAAACCTGCCCCAAATCCGCCTGCCTCAGAGCCTGCCACTTCTAACAATGACAAGGGAACGGGTGGCGTAATTGGAAGCCCTGAGAAACCGGCTTCTGCGACGATTGAGCATTATCATCCGACCCAGCCGAGACTGATGGGATTGAAAATCCAGGAATCCACGGATCAGGCGAAGGCCATTTACGGAAATCCGCTGAAAACCTATACAATGGGAGCAGATGCGAGCCAATTGAACGTGCTGGAATATCCCGGTTTCCGTATCGGAGCAGATGAGAACAATCAGATCATCTTTATCGAAGTATCGACGTCCGAAGCACACCCTGGTCTCAATGGGGTAGCACTGGGAGATGAAGTACGGGAGATGATTCGCTTTTACGGGGAACCTTCCGTGCAGACCGAATTCGTGATGAATTACATTTCCAACGGAATTGTCCTTAAAATCGATGTCGATCCGGTCCATCAGACGATTTCTTCCATCAAATTGTTTGCAGACGAAGAATCGCCTTCTTCCTAATCTTTTTGCCTCATCTTTTTGCTTTTTCCTTTTGCCTGATGGTTTAGTCATCAGCAGATCGCGTTTGTTTTCAAATGGACGATCTTAAATAGGCTCTTGCTGACGCAGCTTGTCTCGCGCCGGCAAGAGTTTTTTCATGTGCATACGTGCACACCCGTCATGCTTGACCGATTGCTCACATAGGCTTGTATAGAACACCATCCGACAGTACGTCATTTCAATGTGGTACAAGCAAATGTGATGCGCGCCAAGCCGCATCCATGAACGGGGGAATATCGTTGAAGCGGTTGGGCATCATGCTGCAAATAGCCTGTACATATATCGGAACCATTGTGGGCGCAGGATTTGCGACCGGGCAGGAAATTCTGCAATTCTTCACGCGCTATGGCAAATATGGCTCCATCACCATTCTCCTGTCCACGTGGCTGTTCATATGGCTGGGCACGAAACTCATGCTCACCGCTCAAACGATGAAAGCCCATTCATATGCGGATTTAAACCGGATGCTATTCGGCCCATCGGTCGGTCGGATTGTCAGTTTGCTGCTCATGCTAGTGCTGTTTGGCATCAGTTCAGTCATGCTGGCCGGGGCAGGCTCCGTATTCGAAGAGCATTTCGGATGGCCGTACCAGGCAGGCCTCGGATTGACCTTGCTGCTTGGCTTCCTCATCCTCTCCAGAGGCATGCAGGCCATCTTCGCTGTCAATTCGATCGTAGTGCCCTGTATGCTGCTCTATCTGATCATCATTGTCGTACAGGTCTCTCACTCTCCCACAGCGGGCAATTGGCTGACTCTGGATTCCGACGCTTCCCCTTTTCGCATCTGGATGTCTCCTTTTCTGTATGCCGCCTTTAATCTTGCGCTTGCCCAAGCTGTACTGGTCCCGATCGGAGGCAAGATGGAAGATGCTGCGGTCATTCGCGGGGGTGGCATCATTGGCGGGATTGGCGTAGGTCTGATGCTGCTGGCCTTGCATATGTCGCTATCCAGTAAAATGCCGGACATTGCCTCGTATGAAATCCCGATGGGACAAATGGCCACCCAGGTCGTACACACCGTCCAGCTTCTGTTCATTCTGATCATTTTCAGTGAAATCTTCACCACGTTCATTGCAGATTTATTCGGATTGATGACCCAGCTCGAGACCAAAGTGCCCTGGGGCAGACAGACATTGCTCGTAATTCTGCTGGCAGGATGTTACGCCATCAGTCAGGTGGGGTTCAGTTCCCTGGTCGCGTTCCTATACCCATTATTCGGCATGCTCAGTTCGTTTTGGCTGACAGCGCTCATATTGAAAAGAACTTGAAACTTGATTTTCCCTACCAATTTGTGTTGAATGAGAGATATCCAACGCGATATTGGGAAAGGAAGGGATACAGGATGAAAACCGTGATGATCACCGGTGGCGCGGAAGGGATCGGTCGGGCCACTGCGCTCCATTTTGCCAATAAAGGATATGTTGTCTCCATTCTTGATCCCAATCGGGAAGCAGGGATTGAACTCATTCGCTGGATTCGGCGGGAAGGCGGGAAAGCCCAGTTCATTCCCGGTGATGTCGCGAATGACGAAGATGTGAAGCGCTGGTTCCGCATTGCCAGAGAGGAAATGGAGCAGCTGGACGTGTTCATCAACAACGCAGGAATCAGCATGAATGGTTCCATGCTGGACTTGCCCCTGTCCTCGTTCGATCGGGTCATGCAGGTCAACCTGAGAGGAACCTTTCACTGTTCACAGCTAGCCGCCAAATGGATGGAGCTTTATCAGAAGGGATCGATCATTCATCTCGCTTCCACCCGTGCCTTGATGTCTGAAGCCGATACGGAAGCATATTCCGCATCCAAAGGGGGCATCCTTGCGCTCACCCATGCCATGGCGATCAGCCTCGGCCGCTACGGCATCCGGGTCAATGCAATCAGTCCCGGCTGGATCGAGACCGCTGACTGGAAAGCTGCGGCACAGGCGACTGTACCCGAGCATTCCCGTGCAGATCGGGAACAGCATCCGGTCGGAAGAGTAGGCAAGCCCCAGGATATTGCAGAAGCATGCCTGTTCCTGGCCGAGGACACCAGTTCCTTTATGACCGGACAAAACCTCGTCATCGACGGTGGCATGACCCGTTAAAATGATCTATGCATGAATACCTAATAGGGATATCCAAAAAGTCCAAAAAAAAAGTTGGGCGAGAAAACGCGAGGTTTTCTGCCCAACTTTTTTGTGTATGTGATCAGGACTCTTTAAGCATCCGGAATACTTGCTCCACATCCTTATCCCCTCGTCCGGACAGATTGATGATAATCAGATCATCCGGCTTCATGGTCGGCGCCAGCTTCAGCACATGCGCGACGGCGTGTGCGCTTTCCAGTGCCGGGATAATGCCTTCGGTTTTGGACAGTTCCTGGAAGGCTTCCAGAACCTCCTCGTTGCTAACCGTTACATACTCGCCTCGTCCGGATTGCTTCAGATAGCTGTGCTCCGGTCCAATTCCTGGATAATCCAGTCCGGCCGCAATCGAATACGTCGGTTTCGGGTTGCCTTCCTCATCCAGCAGCACGAGACATTTAAAACCATGCAGGACACCTGGCACCCCTTCTGTCAGCGTTGGGGCCTGATCCGGTTCTACCCCGATCAAGCGTACGGAAGGCTCGTCGATATAATGGGCGAAGGAGCCAATCGCATTGCTGCCTCCTCCGGCACAGGCGACAACCGCGGTCGGAAGCTTGCCTTCCTTCTCCATGATCTGCTTCTTGGACTCTTCACTGATGATCGACTGAAAATGCTTGACCATCGTTGGAAACGGATGCGGGCCCACCGCGGAACCGAGCAAATAGAAGGTATTCTGGTAGTTTTGCACCAAGTCATTCAGCGCTTCGTCTACCGCATCCTTCAATCTTCCCTGTCCTTTGTCTACCGCTACGACCTTCGCCCCAAGCAGTTCCATCCGGAACACATTCAGCGCCTGACGCCGCGTATCTTCTGCTCCCATATAAATGACGCAGTCCATCCCGAACATCGCACATACGGTCGCCGTAGCCACCCCATGCTGTCCCGCTCCCGTTTCGGCGATGATGCGCTTCGCACCCATTCGTTTCGCGAGCAGGATCTGACCGAGCACATTGTTAATCTTGTGAGACCCTGTATGGTTCAGATCCTCGCGCTTAAGGTAGATTTTCGCTCCGCCAAGCTTCTCTGTCAGATGCTTCGCGAACGTAAGCGGATTTTCCCGCCCCACATATTCTCTTAAATAATATTTGAATTCTTCATTGAATTCCTCGTCTTCCTTGAACGTTTCAAATTGATCAGCCAAATAGCTGAGTACCTCTTGCAGTTCTGGCGGCACAAAGCTGCCCCCGAATTCCCCAAAATATCCAACTTGCTGTTCACTTTCGCTCATGCTACACGCTCCCTTTCAAATTGCTGTCAAACGCTTTCATGGATCTGTTTCGATTGTAATTCAAGATGCGGGGTTAGACAACCCGGAAAGTGAAATCCAGCTCAGTTCCTGTCGAGTCTCCTCTGTGACCTGCTGAAACGACTGGCTGAGATGAGGATGACAGGTTAGGAACAACACCTGTTGCTCCTGACTGAAAGAGGCAATGAGCTGGCAGGTCAAACGAATGCGCTCTGGATCGAAATTGACCATAATATCATCGAGGATAATCGGCAGATTCGCTTTACTGCGAAAGGCACGAATCATGGCAAAGCGCAGGGACAGATAAAGCTGCTCGGCCGTCCCTCTGCTGAGTTGCGCAGGTTCAAACTGAACCCCGTCCTCCCGCTCTACGATCAGCCTCTGTTCACCGAGCGGTGCAAATAGCTTCTCGTATCGTCCTGCGGTCAGATGCCGGAAATATTGCGCCGCATGCCGGATAACCTCAGGCTGTCGCTCTCGCTCATATTTCACTTTCGCGGACTGAATGAGACGCTGCGCACCCGCTTTCACCACCCACGTCTTCAGTTGCTGTTCATATTGCTCTTTCAGTCGTTCCAGCTCCCATTGCAGTTGGGTATGCTCTTCCCCATCCATCAGCTGTTCAATCTCCAGTTGCAGGCGGCCTTTGTATGCCTGTTTGTCTCGCGCCTGCTGCCGATCTGCAGCCAGCTGTTCCTGAAGCGCCTCAGCCTGTTCCATCAGCTCCTGTGCCCGATATAGACGCAGCGTCTCGCCTAAGCGTCCCCGTTCCTCCTCCGGGATGAGCGAGTAAAGGGCAGCTTCAAGCTGTCTCGTCTCTTCAAGCAGCTGCGAACGCTGCTTCTCTTCCGTCGCTCTTCTGCGGAATCCTTCTTCATCTTGCACGCCTGCATGCTGGTGCAATGCGGTCAGATCGTGATCCATTCTGGCGATCTTCGCATGCACGGCCTCCAGCTGTTCCTGGATCTCACCCATCCGCGCTTCCAGTTTGGTCTGTTGTGCCCGTTGTTCCAGCTGCAAGTGGAGGGTTTTCTTCACCCCTTGCATACCCGTCTCGATATCCATTTCTCCGTTCTGATCCGGCTGTCCATCCTGTTGCATACCAGCGGCGGCTGCTTCCATCCAGCCTGATGCGGCCTGCTCATAGGCGAAACGCTGCTGGCGAAGCTGTTCCCGTCTGACCTGAAGCTTGTCCACCTGCTGGCGAAGCTGCTGCTGTTCTTCAAAACGGCGCAGCCAGTCCGTCCAGTGCTGTGGAGAGAGATGATCAGGCAAGCCATGCTTGTGCAATTCCTGCTGCCATTGCGCTTGCAGCTGATCCAACATCGCACGCTCTGATTCCCAGTGTTCACGGGTCAAGGCATGCTGTTCTTCAGCCAGCTCCATCTCCAGCCTGATTTCATGCAATCGCCGGGAATAAAGCGCGATTTCCTGCTCCGTTTCTTCTCTGCGTGCAATCAGCTGATCCAATTCCTGGAGCCAACCTGCATGATGGGCCACCACGACCGCCGGATCTACCGTGGCACCGCGCAGTTCCGACCAGGCCTTTGCCATTTCCAATCCCAGTTCCCTTGCAGACACTGCTGCAGGCTCCGTAGCAGAACCTCTCTGCTTGTCAAGCTTAGCCGCTGAATGCCGCTGCCCTGCGGCTGATTTCACAGAGAAGGCCTCCTTGACCTGCCATCCGGCAAAACAGAGCCACAGCCCCCAGGACATCCAACCTAACACCGGTTCATCCTGCATCGATACATATATCGGTACGGCGATTAGTCCACCCGTTGCGATCCATCGAACCCATGACCGCCTGGCCAGCTTGGACGTCTGTCCCTGACGTGACGGGGTACGAAGCGTCTCATCTTGAACCTGATGCAACTGCCAGCGCTGATGCCACATCAGCAACGTCTCCCGTTTCTGCTTCAATTCCTGAAGAGAAGGCGCGCGCAAGGACTCCGGAATTCGCTGCCTCCACTTGTCCTGCAACTGCTCCCGTGCGTCTTGCTGTCTTTGATGAAATTGCTTCTCTCGCAGCACACGCATTTCAACCTGCTCCACTTCCTCTTTGTGACGCTGCACCTTCACAAGCTGGTCCTGAATCTGTCTGCTTAACTCCTCTAGTTCCTGCTTGACGATCCAGGGCAGTCTCGGTTCTTCCGTTCCATCAGACAGAGCCAAATCTTGCTGTGCTTCCTTCCACCGCTCAAACCACTGGCGATACTCTTCGTCCAGCTGTTCTGCCTGTCTGTCCTGCTCCTGCATGACTGGAAGCTGCTCCAGCAGCCGCTCAATCTCTGGACGCGCCGCCAGCCATTCTTCACGGATATCCAGACTGGACAATCGCTCCTTCAAATCGGCTTGCAGCTTCTCCAGATGCATTCGCTCATCTCCTGCCGAGCTTGCCTCTGCCAGCAATCGCTCGTAACGCATCAGACCATGCTCGGGAAAAGGAACATCCTGCTCGTATGCATTCAGCTGGTGCTGAAGTTCTTGCAAACGAACCCATTTCGGCGCGGCCTGCGCACAACGTTCCAGCCAGGCACTCTTTTGCGCCTTCATTTCCCGTTGCTGCTCCAATTGTTCGATTTCCGCCTCCAACTGCTCACACTGCATCGTGAGCTCGTTGAATTTGCCGGATCTTTCCTTGATGCGGCGAAGCTTTTGGGCATGTTCTTCCAGCAGATGCAGCGTTTGATTCATGGCTCGAACTTGCCCTCTGGGCCGGTACAGCTCATCCAGCTCCAGTTGCAGCTTTCTGTCAGTCTTCGTGATCGCGGCAGGCGACAGACCCGTCCCAGTAGCAAACAGGAAGGCATTGATTTCATCAGACTGAAGAGAACGAATCTGCTCCAGTTCCGTGAGACTAAAAGCGAATAAATTCCGGTACATCTCATAGCTCATGCCGTGCAGCATCTGCGACAACAGGGAGCCAGGCACAGATGTACCGTCCTCCCATCTCAACTGCGTATCTGTTGATCCGAGCATTCGATCCAGCCATATCTTCTGTTGCCATTCATCGTGAGAGATTAGCAGCCTTCCACCTTCATTGGCCGCCAGCATTTTGCGGACCGCTTCCCCTTTCCTGGCAGAACCAAACAGGGCTGTTCGAATCCAGGAGAGCAGCGTGCTTTTACCTGCTTCATTGGCACCATGGACCAGGGTCAGTCCCTGCGCAAGCGTGATATGCCGCTGCCGTAGCGTCCCGTATTGCTCGATGTGGATTTCTTCAATTCGCATCAGTTACGCCACTCTCCTGTTTCAGTAGGGTACGGATCGCTTCCTGTCTCGCTTTTTCCACCAGCTCTGCCCACTCGGCGGCAGACCATTTCGGCATATACTTGACGGCTTTGCGATTGGCATGGATCGGTTCGAGCACCTCTTCGATGGCAGAGGGACTGTCTGTACGGAGCTCATTCAGCCAGTCCGCTCCTTCCTGCCAGATGTGTCGAAGGAATTCGCTGTCCGGCAAATCGTGTTCGAAAACGACGGATTGCGTCTCATCCACCCAGCTTTCCAGTGCAAGGAATCTATCATGTTGACCGCTGTGCAGACCTTTCTCAAACGGCTCGAAGACATCCTGAAGCCACAGCCGCACATCTTCTTCATCCGCCCCCAGGCATGCAAGGTCTCCATCGCCCGTGAAGACAAGCCGAAGAAGCAGAGATCGCTGCTGATTCTGCCAGGACGTTTCCAACTGTTCCTGAATCTGTTCCGACAACTCATGCAGCCGGGGGGTTCCGGCCACTTCCACCCGCATTTCCCCGAATTGCACGGCGTGCAATGGCACAAATTCAAGCCTTGTGGACTGGTCGGTGTCCACGTGGACGACATAACAGCCTTTCTCGTCTTTTTCCTTTCTGTGTCGTCCTTGTATATTTCCCGGGTAGACGACATACGGGTCTTCGTGCAGCACCTGTCGGGCATGGATATGGCCAAGTGCCCAGTAATGATAGCCCTTGGAGGTCAAATCTGTCAGCTGGCAAGGACTGTACGGCTCATGATCCGCACTGGTACCGACCTGGGCATGCAGCAGCGCAATCTGGTACAGACGTCTCTCCTGCTCGTCCTTCACAGGAAAGAGGCTGGACAGATTGTCCAGCACATGCCGGGTCGGATAGGATATACCGCTGACCGCAGCGATCGGATCTCCATGACGATCCTTGATCTCAACCTGTTCCACTTGTTTCGCAGAAAAAAAATGAACGGTCTCCGGCCAATCCAAATTCAGCCAGGCCCCGTCCTGCGGATCGTGATTGCCATGGATCGCATAAACTGAAATACCAGCGTCCCCTAGCCTCGCACAGGCCTGGTACAACGCATGCTGTGCGCGCAGAGAACGGTCTTCCAAATCAAACACATCACCGGCAAGCAGGACAAAGGATACCTGCTTCGCAATCGCCGTTTCCACGAGTCGATTCAGACTCTCGAAGGAAGCTGTGATCAACCGCTGTCTCAGCCGGGACTTTTCGAGCTGCAATCCCTTGAACGGACTGTCCAGATGAAGGTCTGCCGCATGCAAAAATGAAAAGGCCTTCATCGGATCAACCCTGACTCTGTTTGCTGCGGGCAGCCAAACGGGTCGGATATTGCAAGTAAAGTTCTTTCAGCTGATCGATCGCTCTTTCCAGTGAATACTCCTGCTTGGCTTTTTCCCAGGCAGCTTTGGCCATTTGCGATCGCAGCTCTGGCTGTGTAATGACCTGTTCCATTGCGTCTGCCAGTGCGGCTGCATCATCTACCTGTACCAGCAGCCCGTTGCTGCCGTGTTCAATTTGTTCCCGAATCCCGCCAATGTCCGTGCCAATCAGGGCCAGCCAGCACAAGGCCGCCTCTGCGAATACACTGCCGAAAGCCTCTGCGCGAGAAGGGAGAACAAACACATCGAAGAAGGGCATGAACTGCTCTGGATGCAACGTATAACCGTAGAAGATAATCTCGTCATATACCCCTTCTGCAATGGCCTGCTGTTCAAGCTGCTTACGAATCGGTCCATCCCCGATCATGTGCAGCACGAATTCATGTCCTCTCTGTTTGAGAATGCCGCAGGCTTCCAGCAGGACATCCAGTCCTTTGGCCGGAACCAGTCGGCAGAGCGTGACCAGTTGCGGTGTCGGGTTGTTGTGCTCGATCGGCTTGAACCGTCGTTGATCGAATCCGTTGTAGATGACCCGAACCTTTTCGGGGGTATCCAGAAACGGTGCCAAATATTGCTTGAACGCCTGCGAGACGGCAATGATGCCATCTACGCGACTTTCTATTTCCCGGTAAAGGGAAGTGAGAAACGTGTAGGCTGATTCTTCTTTTTTTAATCTGCCATTCAACAGCAGTTCATTTTCATAGCTGGAATGGATCGTCACCCAAACCGGCGTATTCGGAAAAACCTCTTTCATCACCAGTGCGGTAATGGGATGGTGAGCATGGATGACATCATATTCATCATTCAGCCTCAGCTTCGTCCACCAAAAGTAGTCTTTCAGCGTCTGCATATATTTGTCCACAATGGGATGATCACAGAATGCTTCGGCATCAAAAGTATGAAAGACCGGAGATTCGTTGCCTTTTCCCCGAATTCGTTTCGGCAAGAAAAAAAGCTCCATTTCCCAGCCTGTTTGCTTGAACTGCTCCTGTATGTATGGAACCATCGAGGATACCCCGCCCGGCTGTTCCGGCGGGAAGAAAAGTGCCTGTAAAATCTTCATAATCTACCTCCCGTTATGATCTATCTCTGTCAAACGAGCGAAACGAGAATCTGTGTTCCTATTTATTGTACCTTGTGACAAGCCTAAAAACAAAGCTATAATGGAAAAAGAATGAATCTGAATGTGGGCAGGTGAAGTTATTGTTCCATTCCAATCATATTGACAGCTCAGATCTGCTCTATGGACCGATCGCTCCACTCGTCTCTGCAAGCAGTATTCTCGTCATTTTGGTCCTGATGCTTATCATTTCCTATCGCTTGTATCGGGATCGAAAAAAGAGAGGCTATCGCTCGATCAGTGTATCGATCCTGCTGGTCATTATTCAGTATATGATGATGATTAACTTGCAGTTAAGGAATGACCCGAATCTGGCGCAAACGCAATATTTGCTGCAATTATTGCAGGTTCTTTCCTTTATTATGATTAATATGGGGATCTATCAGCTGTACAATCGTTCCCGCATGAAGACACAGCTGCTGTTCTATGGATTTATCACCGCAGCCCTGCTCATTGCCGGATATTATTACTATCAGGCTGTGACCACTTCGATGAACGATCAGCAGCTGCTGCTGCAATATTCCTTTATGGATCTCTATTTGTTTATCTTGATCTTTCTGTGCTTCTATATGGTGGCTCCTTATGTCGGACAGCGGGGAAAATATCATGCCGCCGTCACCATCTACTTTATCTTCCATCTCTCTTACGTCTCCAATCAGTATGTGTTTGAGAACGATCATCAACTGCTGAAGGTGTTCGAATATTTTCTGCCGATTGTCTTTTACAGCATCGTCTTTCTCTACGTCCTGGATCGGGTCATTGAGCTGCTGCAATCGGTCTATCGATCCTCGATTACGGACGGGCTGACAGGGCTGTACAATCGGGCTTTTTTTGTGAATCAGATTGAAAAATGCCTCAAGAAAGATTTGAAGGTATCCCTGATCTTCACGGATATCGATAACTTCAAAAAACTCAATGACACCAAAGGGCACCAGGCCGGAGACGAAGCGCTCAAGGGGGTGTCGGAAATTCTGAAGCAGGAAGCGGAGCAGATTGGCATCGCGGGCCGATATGGCGGGGAAGAACTGCTCATGCTGATCGTCAACCAGAAGTCTAATCCCGCGATCATTGCCGAGCGGGTACGCAAACGGGTGGAAGAAGAAGTCGGGGTGACCATCAGTGTCGGTTATACGAAACGCAAAGGTCCAATCACTGCAGAAGCCTTCCTTCAACAATCCGATGAAGCCATGTACGCGTCCAAAACGTCCGGCAAAAATAAAGTAACGGCCTATACAAGCAAACGAAGTGGCTCAGCTGCAGCCGGTAAAACATCATAAACCGATCGATATGCCGATTGTGGCATGATCCTCCCTATACGCTCGTATGCTTCTTCATAGAGGCTACGGGCGTTTGGTTTGTAAAAATGCCATGAAGTTGATCACATGACTTGATTTTTTTACGGTGAATCGATATAGTTTTATTGTCGAACTATTTCATGGGTGAATGGTTTCAGGGGTGAAGGTTTGGCATCACGAATGATGAAGGTTTAGCCTGATCAAATTTATAAGGAGAGGAAGCCTATTCATGGTCAATATCAAGGAACTGGTGGATCGATATCAATCCATCTCCTATATGGTCAACCGTCGAATCAATGCGCTGATGCGGGATCAGCTGCAAGAAGAGGTGACGCTGGATCAATTCTCGGTCATTCGTTATATTGATTCCCAGGGTGCCAGCACCTCCACGGAGCTGTCCGAAGTGCTCTGTGTTGGAAAAAGCTCTATCACCGCTCTCGTAACGAGGCTTGTCGACAAGGGGCTGCTCATACGCAAGGAAGATGAGCATGACCGAAGAGTGATCCTGCTCGCATTAACGGAAAAAGGTGTGGAAATCTGCCGCGCTATCGAAGAACGCATTGCCCAGTTGCTCTCGACGTATATCAATCATTTTGAACCGGAAGAAGTGCTGAATTTTATCAATACCTATGAAAAGCTGGCTCAGCTGCTCGACAATGAAAGGAGATCACATTCCGAATGAAAACCATCCTTAAATTCAAATGGCTCATCCTCGTCCTGTGGATAGCCGCTGCTGTTGGTTTGACGATCCAGGCACCGAGTATGGAAACGCTCGTTCGCGAGAAAGGGCAAGTTGGGGTGCCTGATGGCTATTCGTCCAGTCTCGCCGAAGATTTTCTGAAAGAAATGAACGGAGAAGCTACGGAGGCTTCGGGGACTTCAGATGCTTCCGATTCTGATGCGATGAGTGAAATGCAGGCTGTGCTTGTTTTTCATAATGAAAATGGATTGCAGCCGGAAGACTATCAGGCGATTGGCGAAGGACTGTCTGCTCTGATGCAAACCGAAAGCAGCTCCCCTACATATGGCATCACTAAACTGGTTGCACCGCTCGGAGAACCGCAGCTCGAGGAGCAAATGATTTCCCCCGATGGTACTACGATGCTGACACTGCTGTCTGTCGCCGATCTGGATCGGACAAATGCCGAAATTCGGGACGATTTGTACAAAGCGGTTCAGGACATCCCGGTCGATCATTACTATACCGGAAGCTGGCTCATCGATGAAGATGTGATTGAAAGCTCGCAGGAAGGATTGAAGAAGACCGAATATATTACGGTCGTGTTTATCCTCCTCATTCTGTTTGTCGTGTTCCGCTCTGCCATTGCACCATTTATTCCGCTTCTGACGGTAGGCATCAGCTATATCACCGCTCAATCGGTCGTGGCGTTCCTGGTAGACGGGATCGATTTTCCGTTATCCAATTTTACACAAATATTCATGGTCGCGGTCATGTTCGGGATCGGTACAGACTACTGTATCCTGCTGATTAGCCGATTCAAGGAAGAACTGGCGAAGGGAGACAAAATCCAGGCCATCGTGACCACCTACCGGACAGCGGGCAAAACGGTCTTGTTCTCCGGTATCGCGGTGATGATCGGATTTGCTTCTATCGGCTTTTCGACCTTCTCTTTGTATAAATCCGCAGTGGCGGTTGCAGTAGGCGTAGCGTTCCTTATGCTGGCACTGGTTACGATTGTACCGTTTTTCATGGCGGTGCTGGGCAAGTCAATCTTCTGGCCGGTCAACCGCAATCTCGATCATGGTCACAGCAAGCTCTGGGAATGGGCGGGCAAAAGCTCGCTGAAAAGACCACTACTAGCCTTTCTGGCAGTCGCGATCCTTTCATCCCCTTTCTTGATTACGTATAAAGGGACCTTGTCCTATAATTCACTGGACGAGATCGGAGACGGCTACAATTCGGTCAAGGCCTTTAATCTCATCTCGGATGGATTCAGTGCCGGCGAAGCATTGCCAACTCAGCTGATCCTCAAGCATGACGAGCCACTAGCGAGCATGGAAGGCCTTGTCTCCATCGAGACATTGAGCCAGGCTATCCTCTCGCTCGAAGAAGTCAGCACGGTAAGATCCGTCAGCAGACCAACGGGTGAACTCCTTCCTCAGCTGCAGGCCGCGATGGAAGGCCAACAGCAAGCGACGGAAGCAGCAAATGATAGCCAGACGGAAGATACTGGCGGAGGCATTACACCGCCCGATCTCTTTACTTCACCTGAGTTTCAGCAAATTCTGGACACCTATATGTCTCAGGACCGGATGATGGTATCCCTCGATATCATTTTGAAGCCAAATCCGTACTCGGAAGAAGCGCTGGCATCCATCAAGGAAATCAAAGCGATGATCGATCAGACACTCCCGAACACGGTCGCGGCAGAAGCCGAATATGCCATCGGTGGGGTCACGAGTATTTATGCGGATCTGAATCAGATCTCATCCGATGACTATACGCGCACTTCCATTTTGATGCTGATCGGCATCGCGATTATTCTCATTATCTTGTTCCGGTCGATTGTCATGACTCTGTACGTCATCGGATCTCTCGTCCTGACCTTCTATACGGCGATGGGCGTGTCCGAACTCATCTTCATCCATGCGCTTGGCTATGATGGCATCAGTTGGGCAGTGCCGTTCTTCGCCTTTGTCATTCTCATTGCGCTCGGGGTCGATTACAGCATCTTCCTGATGGATCGATTCAATGAATACCGGGATGAATCGGTGCACGATGCCCTGATTCATGCGATGAAGCGAATGGGAACGGTCATCCTGTCTGCGGCAGTCATCCTGGGCGGAACCTTTGCAGCCATGATTCCATCAGGTGTTCTGTCTCTCATGCAGATTGCCACCATTGTTCTGGCGGGACTGTCTCTGTATTCCCTGCTTTATCTCCCTTTCTTCATCCCGGTTATGGTTCGATTGTTTGGCAATGCCAACTGGTGGCCATTCAAGCGTAGACAACCAGATCACGCGAAGCCGGAAACGGAAACCGGCAAGTCCTAACTCTTCGCAGTACGAGGTCTTGACGGACATTTACGGTTTATAACGAGCTATTTTTGGGTCTTAGCGGGTCTTAGCGGGTCTTAGCGGGTCTTAGCGGGTCTTAGCGGGTCTTAGCGGGTCTTAGCGGGTCTTACGGAGCTTTTTCGAGGATTTTCAAATTTGAAGTGATCTCAGCCCATCTTTTTAGGTCTCAGTAGGTCCCGGTATCCCGTTTCACCTGTGTGTGGTCGGGAGTGCTTATTTTAAGAAGCGTACAGAGACGTCGTTCTTAATAGAACGATACGTTTATACGAAATATGAGAAATGAGAATTGGGATTTGAGACATGGAATTTGAGAAATATACTGAGATTCAACATTCTTGATTTGATATACGATTTATGAGAGATCAGATACGAGACATGAAATCAATAAAATAGAGAGTCTGCTGAGGAATATATGATATGCTCCCCTTTGAGTAGACACCTGAAATAACAAAATTCAGGACTACTCAAAGGGGAGCTTTTTTATGGGAAGAAGACGAATCAGTTATGACAAGAAAATGGAAGCTGTAGAGAAATACA
>NZ_JBHUMM010000003.1:0-1361 GCF_042685085.1 Marinicrinis sediminis | reverse complement strand
GTCTGTCAATAATTTTGTGTAAACTCATTTATAAGGAATCTCCCATAAGGGAGATTGACCTGATGATTCAGGGTAAATGCTGACCAATACGCTCTGGATAGAAAACGGATAGCTGGAGAAGGATTTGTCCCCAGTTCTGAACACGGCCTGTCCATTTTCGTGTGACATTCATGGTGATGAGATAAAGCATCTTTAGGAGAGCGTCATCTGTCGGGAAGATGCTCTTTCCCTTGGTCACCTTCCGTAATTGACGATGATAGCTTTCGATGATGTTGGTGGTGTAAATCAGCTTTCGAATCTCCGGTGGATACTTGAAGAAGGTGGCAAGCTCCTCCCAGTTGTTGCGCCAGGAGCGGAGGATGAGGGGATACTTGCTGCCCCAGGTTTCTTCAAACCGATCCAGTTCCATCAAAGCCATTTCTTCTGTCGCAGCTTTATAAATGGGCTTCAGATCCGCTGTGACCTTTTTCAAATCCTTGTAGGAAACATAACGGGTCGAATTGCGAATCTGGTGGATGATGCACTTTTGGATCTCTGTCTTTGGATAGCAGGCGGTGATGGCTTCTGAGAATCCAGTTAGATTATCCACACAAGTGATCAGAATATCCTGTACGCCTCGGTTCTTCAAATCATTCAGTACGCTCAGCCAAAACTTTGCCGATTCATTTTCGCCAATCCACATGCCTAGTACGTCCTTGATCCCATCGAGATCGATCCCGATGACCATGTAAGCTGCTTTGTTGATGATCGCGCCATCTTGCTTCACTTTAAAGTGAATGGCATCTAAATAGACCACTGCATAGATGCCCTGGAGTGGCCGGTTCTGCCATTCTTTCACTAGCGGCAGGATTTTGTTCGTGACGTTGGAAATGAAGGTGGGAGAGACTTCTACACCGTACAATTGCTGCAAATGATCCTGAATCTCGCGGGTGCTGACTCCTTTGGCATACAAGGCGATGATTTGATCTTCGATTCCAGATACATTCGACTGATGTTTCTTCACCACCATGGGATCAAATTCACTTTGACGATCCCGAGGGACTGCAATCTCCTGCTCGCCATATTCACTGGTGATCTTCTTTTTACTTTTACCATTGCGGCTGTTTGTGGTTTGTTTGCTCTTTGCATCATGTTTCTCATAGCCCAAATGCTCGTCCATTTCGGCTTCCAGCATCTCCTGTAAGGTTTCAGCAAACAACTCCTTCAGGGCGTTTTGTGCATCCTGAGCAGATACCAACTTATTTTCTTTGATGAATGCGCGAAGCTGCTCTTTCGTCCATAATCCCATGTGTAGATCCCAACCTTTCTCCTACCTCTATTTTAATAGATTTAGGAGTTTACACAATCTAGTTTACAGACTC